>NZ_LMCF01000020.1 GCF_001623075.1 Pseudovibrio sp. Ad37 | reverse complement strand
CGCTTCTCATCGTCACTCCAGCGCCGTCCTTGGCTTTCTATCATCATCAAAGTCCATGCAGATAAAACTACACGTACGATAGAGCAGCAAAGCTAGAATCGTCAGGTCGGGTTCGCCGGACGCTTACAATCGGCACGCCGCAAGAGATCTACAGCAAACCCGCCAACATGTACGTCGCCGGCTTCGTCGGCGCACCACCCATGAATTTCGTTGAAGTGGATCTCGTGAGGCAGGATGCTCAGCTCGGCGTCATCCTGCCAGCCGTCCTGAAAGGCGAGCCAAAAAACTACTTCCTCCCGCTCCCAGACTCAAAACAACTCGAAACACGCGAGAACACAAAAATCATCCTCGGCCTGCGCCCCGAAATGATCACCCACAACGCCTTCACCCAATCCACAAACCCAGAGATCGAATGCGACGTAGACCTCCTAGAACCCACCGGCGCCGACACCCTCTGCCTCATCCGCCTAGCCAACCACCCCGCCAAAGCCCGCGTCTCTCCTTTGTTCGCCTGCCAACCCGGCGAGAGCATGACCTTTGCCATCGACATGGGGAGAGTGTGTTTATTTGACGGGGAGAGTGAGGAATTGATTGGGTAGGTAACTTTAATGAGCGACATCACAATTAGATCGGAGCTTCGCCAACATGCATGAGCTCTAACCATGAGAGGCATATGTTCTCCGTGCATACTGTTAAGAAATAAACATGGAAAACAATTACAAATTACGGCGCAGGAAATACCAATATTATCAGACTGATAATGTATCGCAGGTCTGAGATTTTTCCTCTCATGTGTTCCTCAAAAGCATAGCGTTTTATTCTCCTCTCTATATCTGAAGTAAGCTTCAAGACCTTTATGATTGCAAGTCGCAATGCATAGTATAAAAGTTTCTAATTTAGGCAAAGAAATCATAATTCCTTCCGCTGTGTTAACAAGCGCTTCTATGAAGATCACATAATGTCTCTTATTCTCCCAAAGTGCACGCCAACTTAATGATGCACTCTCAACCCAATACCTCCCTGCTTCTCATTCTGGGGATGAAGGAAACAGGGAGGCTGGGTGGGAACTGGTTGTGGCTGGGGCTAGGCTGTTTCTGAGAGTTGGTCTTTTACGAGTTCGGTCCAGAAGCGGACGCCGGTCATGAGGATGTTGTCGTTGAAGTCGTAGAAAGGTTTGTGGAGGGCTGTGCCGCCTTTTTCGCCTACTTTTCCATTGCCCACGAGGATGTAGCAGCTTGGGACTTTCCGTTGCATGTAGGAAAAGTCCTCTGAGATTGTGAAGGGTGGCGCCTCGCCGTCTACGTTTTCTTCTCCAGCAATTGCTTTGGCAACGCGAACTGCAACAGCTGTTTCGTTGGGCGTGTTGATCGTGGAGAGGAATGTATTGTTGAACTTGTATTTGTACTCCACCCCAGCAGAAACACACTGACCGGCTGCTACTCTCTCAATGGCAGCTTCAATCTTTGCCAGTGCCTCATCAGTAAAGCAGCGGGTGTCGCCTTTGATGGTTGCGGATGAGGGAATAACGTTGGTTGTGCCATTGGTGGTGAACTCCGTTACAGAGATCACAGCTGGCTCGTGGATCGAACTCAGGTTGCGGCTGGTGACGGTCTGCAGAGCCAAAATGATTTGAGCGCCAACCACGATTGGGTCAGTCCCCATATGTGGCATTGCGGCATGGCCGCCTGTCGCGAGGATCTCAATTTCAAAGCCGCTTTCCGATGCCATGATCGAGCCCGGATTGGTTACGAAGTGCCTTTCTGGGACGCCCGGCAAGTTATGCATGGCATAAATGGCATCCATCTTGAAACGGTCAAACAGACCATCTTCGATCATTGCCTTAGCACCGACACCGTGCTCTTCACCCGGCTGAAAGATGAAATAGACTGTTCCATCGAAATTCTTATGCGTTGCTAGCTCATGGGCAGCACCAAGCAGCATGGTGGTGTGTCCGTCATGACCACACGCATGCATCATCCCATCGGTTTGAGATTTATAGGCGAAGTCATTTTCCTCGGTGATTTTGAGGGCGTCCATGTCTGCACGCAGGCCAATTGTGCGATCGCTATCACCACATTTGAGCACGCCAACCAAGCCGGTACGACCGATATTGCGGTGAACTTCAATGCCGAATTCTTCCAGCTTCTGGGCGATGAAATCGGATGTTTTCACTTCTTCAAAGCCAAATTCCGGCATTTGATGCAAGTGCTGACGCCACGCAATGACCTGTTCTTCGATTTTGCTCATTCAAGTTCCCTTACCTCCTTTAAGAAACTTACAAAGAGGCAGCCCTGGAACAACTGCCTCTTCGCTTTATTTGTTTTTATTCTGCTGCTTCTTTGATAGCTGGTGCTTTCTCACTGGCTTGCTTTTCATCCGCAAATTCTTCACGGAACATCTTGAATGTACTGATCATTGCTATGAAGAGCACAAACATCAATGGCAGCGCGAAAATCAAGCTGATGGACTGCAAAAGATCGATACCAGATTTTGTTGCCAGCATCAGTGTCAAAGCCATAGCACCCTGTGCAATGGTCCACATAACCTTCTGCTTATTGCTTGGGTTCAGGGAACCATCTTCACTCATGGAGCTGAGTGTGAAGGTTGAGCTGTTCATGGATGTGATGAAGCAGGTGAACAGAGCGATCACAACACCAATGGAGATGACGGTACCGAGTGGGAAGTCTTCCAGCACGATGAAGGTTGCAGCTTTAGAAGACGCTGCTGCAGCTTCCAACGCCTCCGGAGAGGCTTCAAGGCCAATTGTGCCGAAGAACGCAACCCAGAGGAAGATACCGAGGCATGGCAGGATCATGGACCCAAGGATGAACTCACGGACTGTCCGGCCTTTAGAGACACGGGCAATGAACGGACCAACAAATGGCGCCCAGGCAATTGCCCATGCGTAGTAGTAGATTGGCCAGCCTCCGATCCACGAGGTTTCTTTATCTGCAGCGAAGGTTGGCAACATTAACGCATCAGTAAAGAAGTCGTTCATGTAGTTACCCATTGTATCAAAGTAAACATTGATCATCTGGGTGGTTGGGCCAAGCGCTCCGACGAGTACAATCAAACCAACAAGAAGGTAGGCGTTGTAATCGGAAAGGATCTTGATGCCTTTTTCAAGGCCTGTGGTGGTGCACAGAATGGTGATTACTGTGATCGCAGCAACAAGGATGATTTTTGTCAGTGGGCCGTCCGGCGTGCCGATCAGGTAAGAGGAGCTGATGGACAGGGAAAGGCCAGTTTGACCAAGAGAGGTAGAGATACCTGCAATTGCGCCAAACACACAGACCAGATTGATCAGTTTGCCCCAGCCACCGTTTGCTTTATCACGGCCCCATGGGAGCAAAATGTTACTGATCAGGCCGCTTTCACCTTTACGGTACATCAGATAGCCGAGGATCAGACCAACCACAGAGAATGCTGCCCAGGCCTGAATGCCCTGGTGAATGAAGCTCTGCTTCATTGCAAACTCAGCTGCTGCAGGTGTTTGTGCAGCGATGCCGGTTGTCTCTAACGGGTTCATGTAGTGGTAAACTGGTTCTGCAACACCCCAGTAGAGCATTACTGTACCCATACCAGCGGAGAACAGCATCGCAATCCATGAGAAGGTGCTGAATTCTGGTCTGGAATCGTCCGCTCCGAAGCGGATATTGCCGTATTTACTGAAGGCGAAGAAGAACATCACCATAACATAGGCAAAGGAGCCTGCCATGTAGATCCAACCGAATTTTTCGGTCAGATACTTCATGGTGCTTACACCCACATTATACAGTTGATCCGGGAACAGGATGCCTGACAAAACCACGACAACAATGAATGTCATCGTGCTGGCAAAGAGCATCTTACCTTGTTTTAGTTGTTGTACAGCTTGGTTACTCATAACTCTCCCCTGAGTTAACCGCCACAGCGCTAAGGATAAACAATGCCGAAGCAATTTATCCTGACTGCATAGGAGGGAAGCCGTCTCCCTGCCCCGAGGGGACGGCTCATGCTTGTTATTTAATGATGATCATTTCCGGTGCAGCACGCTCGGTAAGCCACTCTGCACCGTCTTCTGTGATGACGATGTTTTCTTCATGAACCATCTGCTTTCCTGGAGCGTAGTTCATGCCTGGTTCCAAAGTCAGAACCATACCCGGCACAAGCAAAGTGTTGTCGGTTGCTGTGTGGGATGGGCGCTCTGTCAGCTCCATGCCAAGACCGTGGCCTATGCGACCTATATCGTTGCCAAGAGCACCGGCAGCTTCCAGGACACTCCACATTGCATTGTAGATGTCTGTAGTCGTGTTGCCTGGCTTGGCAGCTTCAAAGCCCTTGGTCGTTGCTTCCCATGTAGCGCGATATGCAGCAAGTGTCTCTTCACTTGCAGAGCCAAACGCCCAGTTGCGGTCAAAATCTGAGAAGTAGCCATCTCTGACTGCGCCTGTGTCGATAATGAGAACATCACCGTCATTCAATACGCGGTCCGTTGGGCCCATGATGATGCTGTCATATCCATCAGGGCCGGACCCTGCGATAATGTAAGGACACTCATCCGCACCTGCACTCAGCATATCAATTCTGAACTGCTTGCAGATTTCCCGCTCGGTCATTCCAGTTTTTGCGTAGTTTGGAATGAGGTCGAAGGCTTGATTGGTGATACGGCAGATTTGGCGGGTCTTGCTGATTTCAGCTGCGGATTTGATCTGGCGAAGATTGTGAATTGCAATCGCAACGTCAACAAATTCTGACTCAACCTTGTCACGTAGTTCCAGGAAGTTGTTTGTTGGCATACGCAGGTAGGATTCAATCCCGAGCGTCGCACCGACACGACCATACTTTTTAGGCAAATCATTCATGGCCTTGGCAACCAGAGAAATGCCATCGTCCTCAGGGCATGGTGATGCCCAGGTACGGATATCGTCGATCCATGTTGCCGCCATTCCAGTGGCGCCAATCTCTGGAATAACCCCGATTGGCTTGCCTTCAAGAGGCACAATCAGAAACCATGGACGTGTTGGACTGTGCCAAAACTGAGTGAAGAAACCAGAGAAGTAACGGACATTTGGTTCTGTCGTCAAAAGGACAGCGTCCACTTTTTGCTCATGCATCACCTTTTGCAGGCGTGCTGTGCGGCTTTCAAATTCTGAAACTTCAAAGCCCCTCAAAGAAAACTCTGACATGATGTGCTCCCGTTTTATGACAGAGTGGCCGGACCCGAAATTGCAAATTTGTGAACGCAAATGGGTTCAACCAACCTTTGAGTTACATATTTAATACAATATCATTTCAGTCAACAATATTAGACTGCAATAGGCGTTCATACATATATATTTCTGGATTTCCGTCCTCTTTAGTGGATAAAATATCAGTCCCATTACGCATTTCGGCTCAAAATTAGCATTTACAGTTAAATGAAGTGAACTTTTCATTGCAAACACCGGGAAACGTGGTTACCAACACAAGGAACCTATTACGTATTCAGGCGAGCTTTGAGAAAACAGCTATGATCAACCTCAATGACTTCACAAATGTAGAATGTCTCTTTGAAGATGATGATGATCGTCTTGCAAACTACTTTCGCATTGCAGAAACAGTCGCGGATTTGATCGGGCCACACTGTGAGGTTGTGGTGCATTCTCTCAAAAACCTGGAAACATCTGTTGCCAAGATCGTCAACGGACACATGACGGGTCGGACGATCGGGTCTCCCATAACAGACCTAGGTTTGAAGATGCTGCGGGTTTATCAGGAAACAGGCAATCTGACACCGAAAGCCTACTTCACGCATAATGCTGAGGGACAGCTGCTAAAATCAGCAACGACGATTATCCTTGGCGCTTCAGGCAAACCGATTGGTTTGTTCTGCCTGAACATCAATCTATCCCTGCCCTTCTCAGAGATCATCAGCACGTTCACTCCAGATGCTGCTGAGGTTGCAGAGAAAACAACACCAGAGCGCTTCAGCACCAACTCAACTGAGGTCATTTTGGGTGCCTTGGAACAGGCGATCAGAGATGTGGAGGCAGACCCATCGGTGACACAAAAAGCCAGCAACAAGGCTGTCACCAAACTGCTTCTTGAACGCGACATTTTCGAGTTCAAAGAAGCAACCGTGCTTGTGGCGGAAAAACTCGGGATCACGCGACATGCCATCTACAAGTACATCCGAGAATCAAAAACTCAGATCACTAGCAAAGAGTAAGTAAAATGAAAAAGTTAGTTGCTACAGAAAACGCTCCAGCTGCAATCGGACCGTATTCTCAGGGAACTGTTATAGAGAACCTCGTTTTCACCTCTGGTCAATTGCCGCTTGATCCAAAAACAATGGCATTCCCTGAAGGTGGTATCACCGAGCAGGCCAGAATGTCACTGGCCAACTTGAAGGCTGTGCTGGAAGAGGCTGGTGCTGGTATCGACAGCGTGGTGAAGACCACATGCTTCCTCGCTAAAATGGAAGATTTTGCAGCATTTAACGAAGTCTACACGGAAGTCTTTGGCACTGAAGGTGCGCCTGCACGTTCTTGCATTCAGGCAGGCCGTCTGCCGAAAGACGCGCTGGTTGAAGTCGAAGCAATCGCGTACGTCAAGTAAGCTGCACGACACAATTGTTGCTGCGCTCTTAGATTGAGTTCCCCCACTCTCTTCGAGCGCAGCTCTCCTCCCCCTGCCCAAGCTGTTGAAGAGATCAAGATGCTTAAGATACGCAGCAATCGTTTCCGCACAGGTGAAACCAGTCCACTGTTCACCACCCAGGTTGCAGAGAAAATACGTGAGTTTCATAGTCAGATTCAAGGCTATGAGCCAACTCCGCTCACCAGTCTTCCTGCCTTAGCTAAGGAACTGGGTGTGAAGGCGATTTACGTGAAGGATGAGTCTCATCGCTTCGGACTAAATGCCTTTAAGGTCCTGGGTGGCTCCTATGCCCTTGGCCGCTTGCTTGCGAAGAAGCTTGATCTCGATATTTCTGAGATCGACCTGCAGACTGTCTCTCAAAAATTTGAGCGCCCTATGGTCTTTACAACAGCAACTGCTGGCAACCATGGGACCGGTGTCGCATGGGCTGCGCGCGCTATGGGACAGAAAGCTGTTGTTTACATGCCCAAAGCTTCACCTCAGTCAGCTGTCGAGCGCATCCGGGGCTTAGGTGCCGACTGTATCGTGACCGATGTGAACTACGATGACACTGTTCGGCTGGCGAATAAAACAGCGGAAGAGAACGGCTGGGAGCTTGTTCAGGACACTGCCTGGGATGGTTATGAAGATATACCAACCTGGATCTCCCAGGGCTACATGACAATGGCTGGAGAAGCAGCTGACCAACTCGCCAAGCTGGAGGGTGCTCAACCAACTCACGTCATGCTTCAGGCTGGTGTCGGAGCCATGGCAGGCGGTGTTCTGGGCTATCTTGCAGATGCGTACGGACCTGAGAACTTTACCTCTGTAATCAGCGAGCCACGCGCTGCAGATTGCCTTTATCAATCTGTTACCAGCGAGAATGGTGAGATGACTGCGGTTGAGGGTGACCTGACCTCTATTATGGCTGGTCTGGCCTGCGGCGAACCAAATCCGATCACATGGCCAATCCTAAGAGACTGCGGCGATCACTTCATCTCAGCCACAGATAACATTGCCGCCACCGGCATGCGCATTCTTGGCAACCCACTCAAAGGGGATCCCGCGATCACAGGCGGCGAGTCCGGTGCTTTGAACATCGGCCTGCTTTACGCGATGAAGTCAAAAGCAGAGTACGCCGAACTGGCACAAAAAGCTGGTCTCAACGAAGAGAGTGTTGTGTTGATCTTCAACACCGAGGGCGACACCAATCCTGAACGTTACAGAAAAATCGTCTGGGAAGGCGCCTTGCCTCTTTAACCGTTTAAATTACCCAAACAGGGCCATTGCTCTGTTTGGGTCTGTCTTCAAAGCGCTGCGAGCACCAAAACCTCGATTTTGTAGTGAGGTTTCGCCATGCGGGCTTCGACGCAAACTCGTGTTGGGGCTGCATTGAGATCAGCGACCCACTCATCCCAGACGTTATTCATCCCATCATATTCACGCATGTCTGCCAGCCAAATCTGGACGGAAAACACGTTTTCACGAGTTGTCCCTGCCTCAGCAAGCAAACTGTCAACTTTTTCAAAAACGTCTTTTGACTGTTCGGTGATATCGCCCTCAACCAGCTGAGACACCTGACCTGCCAAGTGAACAACGTCATTGTGAATTGCGATTGCAGAAAAGCGCTTGGAACCGCCTAGTTTTTTGAGTTCTGAGCTCATTTTTACTCCAGTTTTCATCAGTCAGTGTGTTCATGTAAACACCTGATCTCTTGCATCGGATTTCTTGATTTTGAGATTTAGGAGCAACGGTTGGTTAGTCGCTGCCTGTCAAACCAGCTCCAGCTCCACGTAGGCGGGATGCTTCTGTCGCCGGAGCAAAGGTCCGCTGTGCAAATGCTCCAAGCCGCACCCAGCATGCATCCCCAACAACCGCTCGATGGATAGGTTTGCTTTGCGAGAGCATTTGTGCTGGCGCTGAACATTCAACTCGTTTCGCGTGAGAAGATAAAATTGCCTCAGAATTGCCCTGAACGCAGAGTTCCTTGCCGTTGGTCACCATGCGCGTACCTTCCCATTCCACAGCAACTGGCTGGCCAAGACGAAGGGCTGCACCCGATGCGAAAGGAACAACCAGCAACGGGTAGTCAACTTCCAGCATTGTTATGATATTGCCCAGCTCCATTTTGATCGCACAGTCACTCATCGCTGCGCCAGCAATCAGTGGGCTTAGCCTGCCCGCTGGAGCACGCCAGATGCCTTGAAGTGCCACTGGAGACAGATCAACCGCTGGCAGCCTGTCATTCAACTCTAAGAGTGAGACCAGCAAATCCGGTCCAGAAAATCCAAAGGACGCGAGCCAGCGCGTTCCTTTGGCAGCCTCCTCACACAAGCCCCATGGCAATCCGGCTCCACGAGAAGCGCGTTTGCACATCGCTTCAATTTCATTGAGAGAATAACTCATCTAGTTGCCCTCACGCAGTGCTGGATAGACCCAGAAATCATCGGTTTGTGACACCAACTCCTCCGGATAAGGCGCGTTCGCATACATGTTGATGCGCACCCAACGATCAGAGCGCGGATCGAATTGCACTGCACCGAAAAAGGCCAGTTTACATCTCAGCATATCGATAGGTAGGATATCGCTGGCGATCGTGTTGTCGCGGATTTCAGCATAGGGCGCTTGATTGACAATCTGAACGCGGCGGACGATGTGCCGGTATTCAGGATGCCTCAACAGAAACTGAGCGATGTTTTTGTCTTCTGGCCAGTGGCCCAGAGCATGATATAGCGCAGCTGCATCTCGCCCGGGCGCTAAAGGCTGCTCATATTCTTCAATCGGCTCTTCAAAGCGTTCACCCAGACGCGGCTCCAGCTTTTCCTCAGAGACGTACCAAGCCTTTGCTCTATTCTGCTGATCGCTCCAATCAATCTCCAACGCCCAGCCATAGACACGCTCGAGAACCCCTCGCAGATCACCAAGTGTCATTGCACCGGCTATGCGGAATGTTGGCGTGTTGTCAGCGGCCATGGTGTTTACCAGATCATCAACAAGGGCGCCATAAGGTTCCAGCATCAATGAAGTCAGACACTCCTGCCCTTCCAGAGACAGTTCTTTTTCTGCCCAGGCATTTAGCTGGTTCCAGGGATGGTCACTGGTTTCAGAGAGTGTTCCAGCTTGCTGCTGCAACACGACGAGATCACGCTTGAGCCCTTCAATCTTTTCAGACTGGACCTGATGGTCTGTTGTCCAGGACGCCGTCAATAAAATGCTGCGTTCCAGCAATTCACGAAAGAGCTCAATCTCATGTTTACTTGCCTGAGGGAGTGCGCGTACGCGTGCAGCCGCTTGTTCCCGCGCGGCAATCCAGTTGTTAAACAGCACAGGGTGATTGAGCAGAAACGGTGCCATACCCAGCCCGGTCGAGTTCCCAATACCCATAGACCGAGCGATAGCAGGATCTAACTTAACTGCTTTGCGTCCCCCCTTCATCCTCGCCATATGCTCGACAAGGTCGCGTACAAAAGCGCGTGTCAGAAAGACGGAAAGCATCTCCACTTGGAACGGACTTTGGAACTCAGGACGGTCCGCGATCATTTCGCGATCAGCCGCCCCAAACTTGCCGGACCCATAAACAGCAGTGGTGCGCATGAGATATCCGACGGCTTCGATCTTTTGGAGATCCGGCTGCTCTCCCTCGGCCAGAGCCGCCACGATGTGTTCCCACAAACGCGTTGAGCGGTTGGCGCGTGACAGCGACAGTTCAGTCTCACAAATGCGCCCAGCCTCTTGCAAGGGTACGCTGCGAGAAAGACGTTTGATGTCCTCAAAGGTCGGAATACCGTCAAAAAGAGTGAACGTTGCATCCCAGGCATCCGCGATCACGCGATCTGATCGTTTCTCAGCTGGCAGGTCATGCGAGAAGGCAACCAGAGAGTAGGTTCGATCCGGACCATGAGCGGAATAGACAGCATGCCCGACACCACTTTCATCAATATCAAAGACAGGTCGGTCAAATCGCCAGTTCTCATTCTGCATACGTCTTAAAAGAATACGCATGAAGGACAGGCGCGATTGATGGATTGAACCGAGCCGGCTCAACTTCATCACCTTATCTGGTGAACGCAGCTGGATTGCATCGGTTTCACAAACACTCATAATCATCTCATCCTCTGGACAATCCGAAGCTTAGATTGCCCGAGCTGTATTGGATATACGTGCTCGGGCAATTTGCTTAGCTGTCTCTTCCTTTCGCTATTGTGATGCGCAATGCATCCCAAAGTGACGGAATGAGTAGCAAGGATACTGGTACTGCAGTGATGACGATAAAGCTTTGCAACTTTGAGACGCCGCCAGACCCGACTGATATCAGGATTATTGCCATCATGCCCATTGCAATGCCCCAGAACACACGAACTGCCATAGATGGTGTACCGCTCTTGGACATAGTGACAGAGATGACGTAGGTCATGGAGTCACCCGTTGTGGCCACGAAAATCGTTGTCAAAACCAAGAAGAGGAGAGAGACAAAGAAGCCAAGCGGAAGCTGCTGTGTGATCGCCAAGAGTGCAGCTGGAAGGTTAAAGCCTTCAAAAGCAGTTGCGATGGAGCCAGCCTGCTGAAGTTCAAATGCAATTCCAGAACCGCCGACAATAGTGAACCAGAAGTTTGTGACAATGGGCGCGACAATAGACAGCATGATTACGATAGAGCGAATGGATCTGCCACGAGAGACCCGCGCGATGAACATAGCCATCAACGGCCCATATCCCATAAACCAGCCCCAGAAGAACACAGTCCACCAACCAAGCCAGCCCGGTTCTCCGAAGACACCAGCCTCACCGCGATAGAGCGCCATGCCGAAGAAGTTGCCAAGGTATGTTGCAAAGCCTGAAAAGAAGCTGTTGAAGATGAAGGCTGTAGGGCCCGCAAGCAAAACGAAGAGCAGCAAACCAGCAGCCAGAATGACATTCAGGCGGCTTAGAAGCTGGATACCTCTGGAGAGACCCGAGATGGCTGAAATCGTATAGATTGCCACCAGACCAACAATCACGACAGCTTGTGTTGTAAACCCATCTGGAATGCCGAACAAATCACTCAGACCGTAGCTAACCTGCAACCCAAGGAAACCAATCGGACCCACGGTTCCAGCAACAACAGCAATGATACTTGACGCATCTGCTATGAGGCCAATTGGACCGTTGATCGCTTTGTCACCGAATACCGGGTAAAGCAATGTCCGCGGGGCGAGTGGTAATCCCTTTTCATAGTGATAATGCATCAGCATGACGGTGCTCAATGAGCCAAGGATCGCCCAGGCCAAAAAGCCCCAATGCATAAAGCTTTGTGCCATGGCTGCATCCACGGCAGCCTCCGTGCCGGCTTCTGCACCAAACAGTGGAGGCGATGACAGGAAGTGTGCCATTGGCTCACCTGCAGCCCAAAAAACGCCACCACCTGCCAACAGGGTGCACATGATCATTGCGCCCCACTGGAAGACAGTAAACTCGGGCTTTGCAAGGTTGCCCATGATCGCCTTACCGCCCGGCAATACACAAAGGATCAAGCCCAGAAGAAACGTTGACAGAAGTAGTACCTGCCAAAACAAGCCGAAGTATGTTGCTGAAATATTGAAGCCCCAATCAACAAATGCCGATAATACATCGAGATTGATAAGTGCGACTAAGCAGAAGAGCACGATAAAGCCACCTGTAATCGCAAGCAGCGGCATATTGGTATCGTTCGTATCCTCTACAGATTGCTTGGTAATGTCCGTCATGTTTCCCTCCCTGGTGACGGCAATGCAGCATGTTCAGTTAAGCTGAACAGTTCTTCTTCAACTCCGATGGGGGTGAGTTAAGCAGCCTCTTTTCGGCTGGTGCTGCGTGAAAACTGCTTTCGTAAAAGCAGTACCAATTTCGGCCCATGATCCCTGCAATTTCCTCCTCATTGAAACCGACAGTTCGCAAACCTCTTTCAAGGTTGCCAAAATCTTTGTTGCTCTCGAACCATGTAGGCATTGGCGGGAAACCCGATGCGCTCGCCGAGCCCTCACCATAGTCCGTCTCTTTTGTCCAACGCCCCATGCGCATCCATTCCACGATGCTATCTGGCTGGTCCTGGCAAAGGTCAGAGCCTACTCCCAAATGCTGCGCACCAAACTTTTCTGCGGTCCGCGCAATCATCGTGCAGAAGCTTTCAAGCGTGCACGCCGATTTGTCTTTGAGGTGATGCGGATAAAGCGAGAAGCCCAGCATTCCGCCATTTTCTACGACAGCCCGAATGACATCATCTTTTTTGTTGCGCAGCGCAGGCGCCCAATCAAACGGATTGGCATGCGTGATTGCGATTGGCCTTTCAGAGTAATCCGCAGCCTCAATCGTTGACCGATCGGCAGAATGGCTCATATCCACAACAAGCCCGACCCGGTTCATCTCCCTGACAACCTGTTTGCCCATCCGGGTAAGGCCGGTATCTTCAGCTTCATAGCAACCTGTGGCAAGCAACGACTGGTTGTTGTATGTCAGCTGCATGAACCGCGCACCAAGGCGGTGCACAATCTCAACGAGGCCGATATCGTCTTCAATCGGGCTTGGGTTTTGGAACCCAAAGAGGATTGCTGTGCGGTTGGTTTCGCGTGCAACATCAATATCAGCGGCCACATAAGCGGGCATAATGAGGTCAGAGTATTGCTCAAACCAGCGGTTCCACTGCTCAAAATTGAGCACTGTCTCGCGAAAATTCTCATGATACGCGATCGTTACATGAACAGCGTCTAATCCCCCTGCCCGCATTTGCCGAAAGATTTTCTCAGACCAGTTGGCATATTGAAGGTTGTCGATCCACATCACACAGGAACTCCGGATGAGATGTAGGAGGTTTTGACGATGGTGTAGAAATCCTTCGCGTGGGAGCCCTGCTCTCGTGGGCCGTATGAGCTGTCTCCACGACCACCAAATGGAACGTGATAGTCAGTACCAGCTGTCGGCAGATTAACCATCACACACCCTGTACGCGCGTTTCTGCGGAAATGGGTTGCCTTTGCAAGGTTTTGCGTCACGATGCCTGATGTCAGTCCGAAATTGGTGTCATTAACGGTCGCGAGCGCTTCATCATAACTGCCAACCTTGATGACTGCCGCCAATGGAGCAAACATCTCTTCACGGTTGATTTTCATGGAATTGTTCGAGTTCAGGAAGACACCGGGAGACATATAGAAACCCTGTGTCGGCATCTCCAGACGTTGCCCACCACATGCGAGCTCAGCACCTTCGGACTTACCAAGCTCAACATAAGCCAGATTTTCGTTGAGTTGCTGCTCAGAAACGACCGGACCAATCTGAGTTCCCGTCTGCAATGCATGGCCAACCTTCATGGTTTTTGTGCCAGCAATGAGCTTCTCAACAAACGCATCATGAACGGCTTCGTGGACAACCAGACGGGAAGAAGCGGTGCACTTCTGCCCGGTTCCGCCAAACGCCCCTCCGATTGCTAAAGATACAGCCAGATCAAGGTCAGCATCATCCATGACTGCAAGAGCGTTTTTGGAGCCCATTTCCATCTGAACACGTGTGAAATTCTGAACAGCTGCTGATGCAATGCCGCGGCCAACCGGAACAGAACCCGTGAAGGAAATCGCATCGACCTTTGGGCTCTCAACCAAACGTTGACCAACGTCACGACCAGAGCCCATGACCAGTGAGAAGAGGCCTTTGGGTATGTCTTGCCGCTCAATAATCTCTGCCAGAGCGACAGCAGAAGCAGGCGTCAAATTTGCCGGTTTCCAGACAACAGCATTTCCAAATGCAAGCGCTGGTGCAATCTTCCAGGAAGCCGTTGCTGTTGGGAAGTTCCACGGAGAGATGATCGCAACAACGCCAACAGCTTCCCGACGGACATCAACCTCGATACCATCCCGCACAGAATCTGCATTTTCACCGATCTGACGCAGTGTTTCAGCTGCATAGTAGGTGAAGAACTGGCCCGCACGGTAGACTTCGCCCTTACCTTCGGCGAGAGGTTTACCTTCTTCACGAGAAAGCAGCGTGCCGAGTTCCTCTGCACGCGCCATCATCTCTGTACCAATCGCATTCAGCACGTTGTATTTGCGCTCAATGCCATAAGCGGCCCACTCCGCCTGAGCAATGCGTGCCTGATCTAAGGTCGTTTCCAACTGGTCAGCAGACGCCTGCGCAAATAAACCGACAAGATCACTCAGATCCGATGGGTTCCGGTTCTCAACTTCGCTTGTGCCAGCGGTCCAGTTTCCTGCAATGAGGTTCAGTTTTGTGTCGACCATGTGATCTGCTGCCTATTCACCCGTAGAATTACTGAGCAGACTATGGACACATGATTCAATTTCAGTCAAAATCAAACTTCTGTAACTTGCTTCAGGAAAATTGAAATGCAGATCAAAATTGAGATGCTTCGTTGCTTCGTTGCAGTTGCACGAACCGGCAACCTCAGTGATGCAGCTGAGGTTCTTGGGCGCACCCCCTCTGCACTCTCTATGATGCTAAAGCAGCTGGAAGAAAATCTGGGACAATCTTTGTTTGAGACCGATCGTAAGAACCGACTCTCAGCGCTTGGATCTTTCGTTCTGGAGCAGGCAGAGCGGGAACTTTATCAATTTGACGGCATGGTTCAGGACATTGTGAACTTCGCAAAAGCAAAAAGCGGAAAAGTGCGATTGGCTGCCGTCCCATCCGTTGCGAACACAATCATGCCTGAAGTCATCGCCCAATATCTCTCTGCGCGCCCAGACGTTCACATCGAGCTCCGAGATATGGATTCTGCATCCATCCTGCGCGAACTGGCAAAAGACCGGATTGATCTAGGGATTGCATCCACACAGGGGCACGCCACTTCATTTCACACTCAAACTCTCTTCTCAGATCGCTTTGGAATTCTTTGCCACAAGTCTTGTAAACTCTTGAAGTTAGGAGATAAGTTGCGTTGGTCTGACGTTCAAGACGAACGTCTGATTAGCAATAACCTCTCTCAGTCCATCCAAATTCCCGACTGCCAGCAACTTCATACAAACGCAGGACTAAAAGTTCACAACATCACATCTTTGATAGCCATGGTCCGCAGCAAGGTCGGCATTACGATCCTCCCCGAAACCACAGTACAGATGCTCAACTCAGAAGAAATCAGCTTCATCCCCCTGCCTGAAACCAACATACAACGCGAAATCCAACTCATCAGAAAATCCGACACCCCACCATCTCCGGCAGCACAAGAACTGGAGCAGGCGATTTTGATGTTTGTGAAGGAGAGAGGATGATTAATCTTGATACCTAGGGCTCGTCGCTCAAATTATCCAAGTTCGCTCATTAACAGCCGCAGCACACTGCAAAAGCTTAAACTTCGACTTAGAGACTCGTGTGCCAGGAGCAGAAAACAACAAGCAGAGGAACGATAATCCGAGCACTGAAGAAACTGGAATAAACATGTTATATCAGAGGCCAACGCGCGCATGGGTGCGGGCAAAACAATTTTGAAGAAAAGAGGGACAGCAGAGCACCAGTGGTCGCGCGGGACTCTTTAAGTAAGCATCGTTACAATGACAAAAACAACCGAAAGACATTGATCAGCCCCACTTGAGTGGTCCGGTTTGAAAGTTAGTGCATGACTGACCTTTGGTCTACTGGAATGATTACTTCAGGAGCCGGTGGGCGGAAGTTCAGCGCACTATGGGGGCGTTTGGTATTGTA
>NZ_LMCF01000019.1 GCF_001623075.1 Pseudovibrio sp. Ad37 | reverse complement strand
AAAGGGGCGTCAGGCAGCGGCGCGGAGGAGAGTTCGAAGGCTCTCCGTGTCGATGCCAAGCGCTTCAAAAAGGTCCAGATAAGTCCTGTTGGTCACACAGTCCGACAGGATTTTTTTGTCCAGATCGGTCATCTTTTCAGGATTATCCAGAACCCAGACGGCAAGCTCTTCCTTGGACTTAAATACTGGCCTGCCGGATTTGGTCGTGGGTTGAGGTTTCGGCTCCTGAACTTCAATTGGTTCGGCCATGTGAACCACGTTCGCAGAGCTTTCAGAGGGTTGCATCACCACTGAAACAAGGTCGTCCCCGGTGCGCTCTTCAAAGCCGGGAGCCGAAGCAAACACTTCCATGGGTTGTTCGCCGGAGTGCTCCAGCAGATAGCCAGGGCGTTGTTCCTGTTCGACACGGCGCAGCTTGTCTTCCAGTCGTCTGGCTGCTGTTTTGGCCTTCTTCTCGCGAGCGCTTTCGATAACCGGCTTGGGGAAGTAAGCCTGACTGTTGCCTTCAAACTTGGCAGTGCAGATCAGTGCGCCCGGCGTTTCAGCGCCCTCCACAAAATCAAGTTCGCGCACCCACACCTGACTGGCATCCAGCATGTCATAGCAAACCATGACTTCCCGGCGGTCATAACGTTCAAGCTCCAGAGCGAAGTAACGGTTCTTTTCAATTGTTACGAGGCCACGGGAGACCTTGCGCCGCACTGCCGGACGAGACAGATCATCACTGTCTTCCCGGCTAAGGGTGACAGCCTTGAAGCCATGAGCTTCAAATTGAGCCCAATATTCATTGGGAGACATATGGCGGGTGTTGCCGGTGATGCTTCCACGTACCTGTGGCAGAGCTGAATGAGGCCGGTCATTATAGTATTGCAAAGCCCCGTCAAAAACCTTGAGGAACTGGTCCCAGCTGATGAGCAGCTCGGAAGCACCGGTTTCTTTAAGGTCATTCTTGATTTTCTTGTGCAGCTTCAGTGCCGCTTCCCGGTCAAGATCACGGCCTGTATAACTTGGCAGTGTCTTGGCAAGGCGGGTGTAAACTGATCCGTTGAACCGCTCAATAATACCGCGAGCCTGCGAGTTGTAGGCAATGCTGTGTTCCTTGTGCGTACCAAGGCGGCTCAACATACCCACCGCAGATTCATCCAGCAGCAGGTTCTTGTAGCCCTTACCGTTATCGACATAAAAAACCGCAGGCACCCCGTTTGCCATGCTGGCATTGCGCAGGCCTTCAGAAACGTCATAGGCCTTCTCATTCAGCCCGATGGAGTACCCAACGCATTTGCGGGTCACTATGTCCAAAATGCTGGTGATCTCAGGGCGGATCGGATTGCCGGAAAACGGGTGCCCGACAAACGCATCAAAGGTCTTGCCATCACCGGTATAAATATCGGTTGGCTCCAACCCTTCAGTTGACCGGCTCACATAGACCTTCCGGGCTTTGAGGGCGAGCAGACCTTCACGGCCCTTATAGGCAGCAATCGGGTCGGCCTTCTTCAGCTTGGTCAGATATCGTTTCACCTGATCATAACTTGGAGCCTGTGCAGGATCTTCCAGACTGGCGCGATACTGATCTAGTGCCAGCGCCACGGTTGGCTTGCGCGGGTCTGCATAAAACTTCAAAAAGCCCGGTGCCCATTCGTAACGGGAAGCATTGAGCGCATCTTGCTTGCGTTTGCCGGGGATCAAGCCAGCAAAGCCGCTTTCTTTGAATGCCTTGCGCCAGTTGTAAATAGCGCGGCGGGAAATCCCGGTCCCCTTGTCCTTGGCGGTCCGCACCAGCTTGAGCAACTGCTCTTCATCCGGCGTTAGTACCTCCTGACTCAGCAGTACCTTTACCTTGGCAGTGAGCCCGCACACAGCTTTGTCATAGGCCATGCCGCGCATGACCAGCTGTTCCACCATCTGCAAGATCTGCTTGCGGGCTTCCGCAGCACGGCGCTGTGCCCCGTCAGCATCCGCCAGAGTCACTTTTGTTGGTTTTGGCGTTTTTTCCTGCACAACAGGCACATCAGCGTTAAGGCGTTCAATGTTGAACCGGGCTTCTAACGCTTTGCGGGCAACCTCCGGGAGTAAGTCAATATGGTATTCCCAGCCGCCGCCGCGACCAGAACGTTTACGGGCAAGAGAAGTGGACTGCCAGTCGTGTCTGTCAATAAAGCGGATTACAGATTTGCGATCGCTTTGAGGGAGACCCGGAAGTTTTAAATCTGCCAACTCACGAGCCGTAAGCCACTCACGCTTTGCGCCATTATCAAACAGGGCTGGAACTGTTCCGCTCATTTTAGGCCCTTCCATTCTTTATCTGCTTGCTGGATCATCTTCTTGATGCGCGTTTGCGCTTCTTCCATCAGTTGTCGTTCAATTAAGGGGCGGTACTTACGGTCCACCACAATCATCTCAGTGCGAGCCAACAGCTCGTTGAGCAGCTCTTTTGATTTCAAAACAGAGATGAGACCGATCAGGCGGTACCCGGCAATATTGCTGGCTTCCCGCGCTTCGCTTGCCCATGCGTCCAGACTGTCCCGGCTGATGGGTTCCCCAAGATGCTCAGAAAGGGCCGCCGCGATTTGCTCACGGCTGCGGCCATCTTCTTTCATCGCCTCAGATAGAGCCCGGCAGACCTTGCCGGAAGGGGTTGCAGAACGAACCCGCGCTGGTTCAAAGCGGGCCTCCACCTGTGGCGGTTGCCAGCTCAGTAAATCATCAGTGTGTTGGCAGCGGCGCGTTCTCATAGCGGGTATCCTGCCCGGTAAGAAGCAACTGCTATGCACGACACCCAGCCCCACAGCATAAAGGCAGCAGTGAACATGCCAAGGGCAAGCGCACTGGCAAAGTCTTTAAGGTGATTGTCGTGTCCTGCGTCATAATCAAAGCGATGATAAAACCGCATGGCGACACATCGGGTTGCACGGGCCGTTCTCATGCCGCCGCCTCGGCCTCAGTAAGAGGAGTATCAGCGTGAGATTGCTTTTTCTGACTAGCGCTCGGGCCGTGTTTGTCGCTATTGTAAATCACATGAGCAGAGCGCTTGCGCCGGTTCGGCCATAGCTGCTCTAATGGAATACTGAGATATTTGGAGATAAGCTCCGCACCGCGTCCGGTTCCGGTTTCCAGAGCCTTGGTTAACGTGGTACGGTGCATACCTTCTCTGGCGGCAATTTCGGTGAGCGTCCACTCTTTGCGGTGTAGCTCTGCCTTGATTGAATGCTTGTCCCATTTTACTTGAGGGGCGTGTTTAGCCATTGTATCTCCTTAAAAAGCGGACTGTTGCAGCAGCCGCTTTTTTATTCACCGTGCGACTCACCTTGGTGATTTGCACTTGTTGGTAACGAATGAAGATAGAATAGCTATTTAAAGCTTGCTGTAAAGCTATATATAGCTTGCCACTGTTTATTTTAGCTTTTATTAGCTGCTTGTAGTGTTTTATTTAACACTATCAATAGCTTAATAAAACAGCGGCTCTGTTTATAAAGGGTGGCCGTCAGGCCATTGTTGCAAATGAATAACAATGGCACCTTCTCTGAACGCTTAAAAAAGCTTATGGGCGATGATAGCCGAGCCGAATTTGCGGAAAAATGCAATATTTCGGTTGGAGCACTTAGGAATTATCTGAATGATGGGATGCCGAGTGCAGATAAAGCTTTGAGAATTGCGAGGCTGTTTAACGTCAGCATTGAATGGCTGATTGAGGGCACTCAAATCAGCAAGCTAAATAAAGCTCAATCGGTCGACTTCATTACCATCCCACGCGTTAATGTTCATTTAGCTGCTGGCGGCGGTTCTTTGAACGGTGATAATATTGAGAAGTTAGAAGACATCCCATTCACTAAGAGCTTTTTAGGAGGGAAACTAGGCAGGTCCACAGCGGAAGGCCTGATCATTCTCACCGCAGACGGTGACAGTATGGACCCACTTATCGCTGACGGAGACTTGGTTATGGTCGACAAAAAGCGTAATACGCTTTCAGATGGCGTCTATGCTTTTGTTTACGGCGGATTGGCGCGTGTGAAGTACCTTCGCCCAACGATTCAGGGTGATGTCGAATTGATCAGTCAAAACCCAATACACAAAGACGAGCTGTTGAAGCGCTCTGATCTTGAAGATTTTCATATCATCGGTAAAGTAGTGTGGTGCGGTCATCGCTTCACCTGAACTGGCTTCAAAGCACTCCAATTCAAACGCGTTGCTTTCATTTGCTCATTTTTGACCGTTATATGCACACTTAAGCGCCCATTTTGAATAGATTTCGCGCAACACTGTGCAAAATGATTTTTCCTATCTCAAATGATATAATCTATAAATTTCAACAACTTCATTCATTTCCCCCCACCTACACCTCTATGCAGAATGACAGCCCCCCCCACAGAGGCACTTTCCAAATACGGCAAGCCGGAGATTTTTAACTCTGATCAGGGGTCTCAGTTCACCAGCAGAGACTTCACCGATGTACTCAAACGGGAGGAGATCAAGATCTCCATGGATGGCAAGGGAGCCTGGCGCGACAATGTTTTTATCGAACGGTTCTGGCGCACCATCAAGTATGAGGAAGTCTACCTCAAGGCCTACGCCAGTGTGCCAGAGGCCAGAAAATCCATTAAGCAGTACATCACCTTTTATAACCAGAAGCGCCCACATTCATCGCTTGAACGGAACACCCCGGATCAGGCTTACTGCACCCACCCGCAGCACATAACTCAAGCTGCTGCGTAATCGGAGCGGATCCACTTATAAAAGACGCTCACCTGTCCAAATAAACGGAACCACCTCTATCGTTTGTGGCTGCATCTTTGCAGGCGCAGTGCATGATTACTTCTCCGGCATGTTGTCCGTTCGCAACAAAGGGCAATCCGTCCCGAACCTTGCTGGCAAGTACCTCGGCAGGGGCCGCAAAACACTTCATGAACATCTTTGCAATTGTATTGCTTCTGCTGGTGGGCGTGGTGTTTGTGTCTGCTCCAGCAAGCCTGCTCGGCCGCCTGACTGGTGTTGATGTAACCATCTTCCTGGTTTGCATCTTCGCATACTACCTGATCGCCACCATCGTTCCTGTCGACAAGATCATCGGGCGCTTCTACCCCTTCTTCGGCGCATTACTGGTGTTTATGTCTGTGGGCTTGACGGTCGCTTTGCTGCTGTCCAGCGAACACACCATGCTGCCAGGTGTTGAAGCTGGCGATTTCTTCCAGAACCTGAACCCGAATGACATGCCACTTTGGCCTGCTCTGTTCATCACCATCGCTTGTGGTGCGATCTCCGGCTTCCATGCCACTCAGTCTCCACTGATGGCGCGCTGCATGGAGAATGAACAAAATGGGCGCTTCGTCTTTTATGGTGCGATGATTGGTGAAGGCGTGATCGCGATTATCTGGTGTGCGATTGCTCTGTCCTTCTTCGGCGGCGTTGAAGGTCTTTCTGAAGGCATGGGCGGCAATCCTGCGAACCTTGTTTACGAAGCATCCAACGGTCTTCTGGGCGCGTTTGGTGGCTTCCTCGCAGTACTCGGTGTTATCGTCCTGCCGATCACCTCTGGTGACACCGCTTTCCGTTCAGCACGTCTGATCCTGGCTGAGTTCTTCAACATGCCACAGAACCAGATGCCAAAGCGTTTGTTGCTGGCAATCCCACTGTTCGTTGGCGGTGCACTCCTGACTCAGGTGGATTTCGGAGTGATCTGGCGTTACTTCGGCGTTGCCAATCAAGCAACTGCCGCACTGATGTTGTGGACTACTGCTGCCTATCTGCTGCGTCATAACAAGCTGCATTGGATCTGCACCATTCCGGCAACCTTCATGACTACCGTTGTTGTGACCTTCCTGCTGAACTCCACCAAACTTGGATTCGGCCTGCCTATGACAGTCTCCACCATCGGCGGCATCCTCGCAGCCCTGCTGATTGCCTCAGCAGTCTGGATGAAGGTGAAAGGGAAAGTCGTCGACCACGAAGACGTGCTCGAACCCGGCGAGTAACCCTCCCTCTACTCGCTAAAGCAAAAACAGCGCAGAACCTCTAGTCCCTGCGCTGTTTTTTTGTGTTTATCAGATGGACCTGCCAGCAAGGCAAAGCCCTGTCTCACATTTGCATAACCTAGAACGTCTTGGTGTACTGCAAGAAGACGCGGCGGCCTTCGGCTAGGACGTTGCGGTTACGGCCGGAGCTTGCTGTTACATTGGTCTGCTTGGTATCAAACACATTTTCTACACCAAACTTCACAGTCCCAAAATCTGCAGCGTATTTGGCGCCTGCATTGACAGTGAATGTCTGCTTCAGCTTTAGATCTTCTGACTGCGGGTTCCCGTCATCAACATCTCGCCCGGAGCCGTAGATTGCTTCGCCATGAAGGCTCAAGCCATTCTCAAAGCGGTAGTCTGTATAAAGGGTCGCCTGGAATCGGGAACCAATGCGATTATTCGGCAACGCGTCGTCAAGGTCGCCATCCTCATCATAATCATAAACACCTTCTTTGTAGGCAAGAATAGTTCCAAGGCTCCAATTGGCGTCGATCACAGCTCTTGCATTTAACTCAGCGCCCCAGATGCGCTCTTTTCGCTGCGTTAAAGCACTCGCAGCTGGGTTAAAAGTTAATCCTTTGTCCGTTGTAGAAAGGAAGACAGAAGTTGCTACAGAATATTTACCATTATCGAAGCGTCCACCGATTTCATAATTGTTTACGATGGCTGCCTCAGGCTGTAAATCAGAGAAATTGAACTCAGTCTCCCACTCCACCCAAGTATTTGGATCTAATCGGTTAATACCCAGTGCTGGGTCAAGTGTAACAAGAGGGTCTCTTATGTCTGCTAGTGGGGCTTTGAATTCATAATCAACTGCGCGGCGCGTGAAACCACCTATGTCAGGTACAGAATACCCTTGAGAGAAGCCTGCAAAAAGGTCTAACTCATCTGAGACGTGCATGACACCGCCTAAGTTAAAAACTGTAGCATCATAAACAGCATCTCCCCCTTTCACACTTGCTTCAGGGACATCTAAGATCGGAAAGCCTGGATATTTAATTTGACCTGAAGGACGGGTATAATCACCCACGCTCAAATCATAGCGTTGATAACGAAGGCCACCACGCAGTTCGAACATCTCTCCGAGAGGAACCTTGAGCTGTCCAAAGACTGCAAAAGAGTTTTGCTCCATTGGACCCATGATATCACGGCCATCAGGTAGCTTCTGGGTTACATCTTCGTAGGTAAAGTCGCCCCCGTAGCTGAACTCCAACCCTTCGTAGAGATTGCTGAGATCGCGATCAAATGTTGTGCGAACTCCAACCTGCTTCATGAATACTGAGTTTTGAGAACGGTCCGGATCTGGAGAATAAGTGAACGGATTAGCGTCACTTAATGGAACCAAAGCCGAACGTCTTTCAGTATCGTTGTAAAAAAGTTCTACATTGGCATCACCGAAAAGCCCCAGATCGTAGACATTTAATGTCGCGGTCAGGTTCTTGGCGTCTTCCATCGGGCTCAGCCCTTTATAGAGATCGCTGGTGTTTTGAGAAACCGGGTCCGATGTGAAATCGGAATAGAACTCGATATCTTGCTCCATTTTGAGCAGATTGGCGTAAATCGAGACATCAAATCGCTCAGCTTCAAAACCAACACGACCAGAGATATTGTATTGCTCGATACCAGAGCCACCACCCTGCCCAGTTGCCGGATCTTCTGGTACGCGCGTGCCGTTTCCGGCAAACAAATCACCCGTGTTCTTGAACTGACCATTCAGTTGAATGCTCTTGCCATCTTTCCGGTATCCAGCCTCAACACTCGTGAGCACATGCGCACTATCTTTAACATTCCGCTCACTTGCAGAGATGGTCGTAGAGAAAGACCCACTGAAGCCCTCTTTATCCGCACTCTTGGTGATGACATTGATGATACCGCCTGTACCGCCGTCACCATACACAGCGCTTGCGCCATTGATAATCTCAATGCGCTCAATGCTGTCTGCATCAATGAGGCTGAGCACACGATTTACTTTACGCAGAGAAGATGTACGTGGACTACCATTGACCAAAACTTGTAGTGAGCGCCCGCGGAAAGTTTCCCCTAATCCACTGAGTGTATCATTGCTGAGATTCAACCCCGGCACATAACGTCCTAAAGCTGTCGTGATATCTCCGTTCGCAGCGACCGCTTGTTGCAGTTCTTCGCCGGAGATCACTTGCACCGTGCCCGGGATCGAGGAGATGGATTCCTCGGTGCGGCTGGCGGTTACGACGACGGTTAGGTCGGTGTCGTCTTCGATGGCATCCTGTGCAGTTGCGATGGATGCTGTTTGAAACATTGCGAAAGGCGCGACGGTGCACAGTAGCACTCGCGCGAAGGAACCTTTGTTCCCCATAGCGACGCATTTCATATTGCCCCCTAAGTTTTTATCGGTGATGTTGTTGAAAGATCTGCATCTTCGGCAGTTTGTTGCCCCTTGCCGATGGATGCTTTTTTGAAGAAGTGCATGCTTGCCAGAATGCCTGCGACTGAGCAGACAGTTGCGAGCGAGAAGAGGATGCCGTAGCCGGAATGCTGCGCGATAAAGCCAGCTGCTACGCTACCCAGCATGTAGACGAATAGATTTGCGCAGCTGAGAATGGTGAAGTCGGTACCAGCTTGCTTGAGCGAACTGACGCGCATGAATGCGCTGTAAAGACCAACGATTTCCATGTAGCGGATGAAGGTGTTGGCGGCAGAAAGGCCAACGAGCACTGCGACACCGCGATAGTCCAGCAAAGCTACAGATGCATAGCCGAGGAAACACAAAGTCCTCAAAGTGCCAATAAGCCAGAGGAACTGCATCAGGCCAGCTCGTTTGATCAGCACCACAGCAATCGCTGAACCGCCCAAGCCAACGCAAGCGGCTGCGCCTCCGCTAACCATTCCGATCTGAGAAAGAGAAAAGCCGAAGTCCACCAGAAACGCTTGCTCAACGCCTTTGACGAGCCCCTCAGGCAGGCGGAACAGCAGTGCAAAAAACAACAGCATCAACGTGTTGTTGCGCTTTACAAATCCAATGATCGATGGCCGTGGTTTACTTTCTCCATCGACACCTTTGTCTTTCCGTGGGTTTTCCTTGAAGAAAAGCAGTGGCAGCAAAGTGAGAAATGACAGGCCAGCAGCTGTTTTAAGAGCAAAGCTCCACCCCCACAGATCATGCAGGAACAGAGACAGAGAACCACCGATCAACACACCTGCGGCAACACTGCCTCCCTGGACTGCATTGCCAAGGGGCTGGTCTTTCGGGGCGAGGTGTTCAACGGCAAAGCCATCTGTCGCAATGTCCTGTGTAGAGGAGGACAGCGCCAGAACCATCAGTAATGGAAACAGGATGTGCAGTTGCTCGGCGACATTGAGTGTTGAAAGGTAAGTGATGATGCCCACGGAGATAAGCTGCATCGGGATGATCCAGCTTCGGCGTCTTCCAAAGGCAGCGAAGGAATAACGGTCAACAATTGGCGCCCAGAGGAACTTGACAACCCAGGGCAGCATCAAAAGTGCCATAGAGCCAATGCTGACAAGACTGATGCCTTGTGCGCGGAAGATCGCCGGCATGGCTGCAGCGACAAGATAAACCGGAATAGCCTGAGCCACATAAAGCCCCGCCAGCACGATAATGACTGAACGGGCTGTACGATCACCTTGCTCGTTGTGTGAAGTTGCGCGCGCCTGCCCTGCAATATGGGCACTGCTGTCGTTAGCCATTTTCTACCTAGCACTCAACGGCCTGGCTCGAACGAGTCGTTCTGGCTAACCAACTAATGATTTTTAACTAGAGAATTACACTCATATTTTCAATCACTACTTGCAAGTTATTCGCAATTAGATCTTACGGAGAAATTACAATATTTTCTGCTTTAGCTAAGTTTTCAAGCCAGCGGCAACACCCTTCTAACCAGTTTGCAGAGAGGAGCTTGTGTATTTATGAGTTTAAACCTCAACTTCATCCCGACGCCCCAAGAACAGATTATGAGCAGTGCACCGAAAACACGCAGTCTCGATCACCTTCTCAAAGGCGAAAGAGCCATTGTGCGCGGGATCGAGAGCGAGGAAACATCTGATGGACGCGCTCTGGTCGTTCGCCTGAACACACTGGGGATCAACATTGGGAAGGAAGTCAGCGTTATGCGGCTGGCTTGGTTGGGTGGCCCTATGTTGCTTCGGGTCAATCAGGTAACACAGGTTGCGATCCGACGTTCTGAAGCACGTTGCGTTGTTGTGGAGGAGATCAAAGGCGATGAACCCTCGGCCTGAGGCAGGTGCCCAGAGTACCCCACGTATTGCACTTATCGGTCAGCCAAACACTGGCAAATCCATGCTTTTTAATCGCATCACTAACGCCCGCGCCTCCGTTGGCAACTGGCCAGGCATCACAGTTAATGTGATGCGCGCGCGCGTGCCTTTAGCAGGGCGAAACGTGGAATATGTTGACCTGCCGGGTATTTATAATCTGGAAGGTGGGTCTGAAGACGAAGCCATCGTGAACCGGTTTTTGACAAAATTTCCGATTGATCTGGTTATTATCGTTATCAATGCAGCGCAGATTGAACGACAGATCCTGATGCCTTTGCAAGTGAAAACGCTGGGACTGCCTGCTGTTGTCATGCTCAACATGTGCGATGAAGCTCATAAGCTCGGCATCACGTTTGATCTTGAGCAGTTGCAGAATTCTCTTAAGATGCCTGTGGCTTTGATCAGCGCCAAATACGGCACTGGCTTTGACGATGCCATGAAACAAGTCTCGAACAGTTTAAGCTCTGACTTTGCCAGCAAGCCGGTTCTGGCGGACTATGACTCGCTGTTCAAAACACTGATGACTGAGGAAACGCTCGATGATGCTTTGAAAGGTTGCGTGACCCTCCCCAAAATCTGGCCGAAAACACTGACAGAAAAGCTGGATCAGCTGTTTTTGCATCCGCTGCTGGGCCTGCCCATGTTCTTCCTCAGCATGTTGGTTATCTTCTCCGTGATTTGGGAGATTGGCCTTCCCTCTCAGGATCTTGTGAGCCGAGGTGCTGATTGGGTACAAACGATACTGCTGGAGCCGGGTTTGGCCTGGGCGCCTGTCTGGCTCAATAGCTTCCTGATCAATGGTATATGGCTTGGTCTGTCGACGGTCGCATCATTTGTGCCGCTTCTTGTGCTCTTCTTCTTTTGCATGGCCGCTGTTGAAGATAGCGGGTATCTGGCGCGTGCTGCCTTTTTGATGGATGCTCTGATGCGCCGCGTTGGGCTGGATGGCCGCGCTTTTGTGATGCAAATGATGGGATTTGGCTGCAATGTACCTGCATTAATGGGCACGCGGGTCATGCGCACCCGCTCGTTGCGTCTACTGGCAATGCTGGTTATTCCATTTTCGCTCTGCTCTGCGCGCCTAGCTGTGTTCGTTTTTATTATCAGTGCCACCTTTCCCAGTTCCAAAGGTGCACTAGTGTTGTTCTCCTTTTACGTGATCAGCTTCCTCGCTGCTTTTTCAACGGCTGCCATTTTCAGCTTTTCCAAGCAGTTCAAGAGCCAGGAACCCTTCTTGTTGGAGATACCCCCTTATCGGATTCCGACAGTCAAACAGGTTTTACTCAGAGGTTGGGGTGAGGTACGTGAGTTCATCAGAAGAGCTTCACGGTTTATTATCATCGGCTGCATTCTGGTTTGGTTGTTGACAAACCTGCCAGTTGGCGCGGAAGGATTGAGCACCTATGGTGGCCAGCTAGGTGTCTTACTTCAGCCGATCATGGAGCCAATCGGCATCAATCCATATCTCACTCTGGCACTGATCTTCGGTTTCATCGCCAAAGAGATCGTCATCGGATCTTTGTCTACAATCTACGCATTATCTGCCAGCGGTGTTTCTCAAGCCATTTCGATGAGTGTAACACCCCTGGAAGCCTATAGTTTCTGCTTGTTCTGCCTGCTTTACACGCCTTGTCTAACGACCATTGCGACAGTGCATTCAGAAGGAAAGTCTTGGCAGTTCACCAGTTTCTCGCTGATCTTGTCTCTAAGCTATGCCTGGCTGGTGTCATTCCTGTTTTACCAAGGCGCAAAGCTCTTTGGGTTTTAGGAGAGCTTATTCCTCCTCCCAAAACCCCGCGATGTAGCAGTTGTCGGCTTTGAAACCAACTTCATTACGGAAATACTTGCGCGCTTTCTTGGCAGTTTTCTTTTCCGCAGCAAACCAGAGGAATGCCTCCTGAACCTCAGGGATTTCTATTTGTTTTGCAGCTTCAAATAATCCGTCATGACCATGAGTATCCCGATAAATCCATTCAAGGCTCATTGTCTCAGGTAACGGGATCGGTGCTTCCATGCCTTTTTTTGAAACACTAATGATCACTGCACCTTTCGTACCTGCAGGAGAACTTTCGAGAATGCGTGAGATAGCTGGAATGGCTGTTTCATCTCCGGCAAGCAACAGATACTTGGCCTCCGGAATCCACCCGCCACCAGGGCCAAGTAGACCAACCTTGTCCCCTTCGTTAACGC
Organism: Pseudovibrio sp. Ad37; assembly: GCF_001623075.1. Lineage (GTDB taxonomy): Bacteria > Pseudomonadota > Alphaproteobacteria > Rhizobiales > Stappiaceae > Pseudovibrio. The sequence continues at coordinate 8,528 of NZ_LMCF01000019.1, read as the reverse complement.
GAGCTGCCCACTCCGCTGTCGGCCCGCCTTCATGCAGGAAAACATCAAAGTCGATAGTCTGTGCTGACTTATCGAACTGGCGAACAGTGTAGACAGGGCGCATCAATTCATAATCACCCTCAGGCCAGACCGTGTGGCCTTTGTCATCCCAATAGGGCCATCTGGCTTCAAAACCCAGGTTTTTTGAGAACAACAGACGAAAATGCAAGCCACCTTCAAAGAAGCGCTGAATGCCCTCTGCTGAGACCGTTACCCGGATAAAATTGGAGCTGAAAGCAGCTGTTTTAACGACCTGAACTTCAAGAAAATTGGGAGGGTGAACACCCGCTGTGAAGTCCCCAGCCCAGATCATTTGAGGTGGAATGTTTATGTCAATGTGGCCAATAAGATGCTCGACACTCTCTTTGACAAGATGCAGTGCCTCTTGAGATGGTGCTGAGATCACCAGCTTTGCCTCTGCATCCGCCTTCAGAAACTCAACCATTCCGACTGGAGAATTCACGCGGTAGTGGGTACTGGTAATTTCTTCCAGCGTCAGATTATGGAGTTTTGCTTCGGCAGCAAAAAGCACAATGGCTTTGGCAAACTCGATACCGGGAATGAGGCTTTCGATCTTATGAAGTTCTGTTGCAGTGGTTGTCATCAAAGTGCTCGTCTTGTTTTATCAAAATATTGTTGGCATCAAGCTGGAACAATCAGCGGGGTTCCCTTCACCGGATCAGGCATCACATAGCACTCCAGACCAAAGGTTGATTTCATGATGTCTTGTGTGACGACCTTGTCAGCACTGCCCTGCGCTTCGATTTGCCCGTTCTTCATCACCACAAGATGATGAGCATAGCGTGCTGCGAGGTTGATATCGTGCAACACAGCGACGATTGTCATTTGCTGTTCTTCATTGCATCGCTTCAACAACTCAAGCAGTTCAATCTGGTGTGCAAGGTCAAGAAAAGTCGTTGGTTCATCCAGCAACAACAGATCAGTCTCCTGTGCCAGCGCCATTGCAATCCAGACACGTTGCCGCTGACCGCCAGACAGCGAACTGAAAGCTTTGTCACGCAGCTCAGTAATTTTTGTCATGTCCATCGCATTTTGAATGGCCACTTCATCCTGCCGCGACCATTGCTGCCAGACGGACTGGTGAGGCGTACGACCGCGACTTACAAGATCACCAACCGTGATGCCTTCGGGTGCAACAGGCATCTGGGGCAAAATACCGAGGCGCTTGGCAACCCCTCGGGTGGGCTGCTTATGGATGGATTTACCATCCAGCAACACAGTACCCGCACTCGGCTTTTCCAATCGAGCCAATGACCGCAGGAGTGTCGATTTTCCGCAGGCATTCGGGCCAATCACAACCGAAATCTGCCCTTTCGGAATTGCCAGGTTAAAGTCCTTAAGGACAACATGGGATCCAAACGAGAGCCCTAGATCCCTGGCTTCCAGCGGCGTGTTTTCTTGAGGCTCAAGCATTAGATGAGGTTCCGTTTTGCCTGCCGGGCAAGCAACCAAATAAGATAGGGAGCACCGATAAGAGCTGTAAAAACACCCGTCGGCATTTGAAAAGCTGCAACCAATGTGCGTGCAGCGGTGTCAGATAGCAACGTGACGAGAATACCAATCCCAGCCGCAAGGATAAGCGCTGACGATGGAGTTCTGGAAAGCTGGCGAGCTATTGGGCCAGAGACAAAGGCCACAAAAGGGATTGGGCCAGCAACCGCAACAGCTGTTGCTGTCATGACCACAGCAACAGCAACCAGAAGCAACCGCAGGCCATTCACTTTGAGGCCCAAGCCCGCTGCTAGGTCCTCATCGAAGGCGAGCCTGTCCAAAAAGTACTGCAGCACAACACCCAGTGCGCCCAGAACAACAAATGCGATGGCAACCGGTGTTATGTCTTCGCATTGCACCTGCCCAAGACTACCGACGAGCCATTTTGCCATGTCAGATGCGCGCTGAATATCAAGCTGAGACATGAGAAAATCAGCACAGGCCAGTAGAGTGAACCCAATGCCAATGCCAACCATGATCAACCGGAACAGATCCAGCCCGCGGTGCCAGGACAGTGCGACAACAAGAAGCGCCGTCAACACTCCACCAGCCACTGCCCCCCAAAACACGTAGGCCGCAGATCCAAACAGGAAGATCGTCAACAATGCGCCAAACGCAGCGCCTGCATTGAACCCGAGCACATCCGGCGATGCCAGCGGATTACGCATAAGTGCCTGAAAGATTGCGCCGGACATGCCCATAAGACCGCCCACAAACACTCCGACGAGAATACGCGGCATCCGCACATCCAGAAGGATGAGTTGGTCCACACCACCTTCCCCGCTGAAGAACAGCGGAACGATACGGTTTGCTGAGATTGGATAAGCTCCAAGCCAATGCGCAGCAAACAGTGCAACTAAGCTGAGTACCAGAAAGACTGCACCCACCACAGCACTGCGCTTACGCATGAGCAATGCACCGCCGGGTAAGGGCACGACGAGATGATGACCGAGTAACTTCATGGAGACATCATCCTTGTTTTTCTGAGGAGATAAACGAAGAACGGACCACCTACTAATGCCACTGTGACGCCAATTTGCAGCTCACGCCCTTCCAACACTATTCGGCCAAGGATGTCTCCCGAAAGCACAAATAGCGCGCCCAGCAGAGCTGAGATCAGCAGCAACCAAGCGCTGTCCGCTCCACTAAAACGTCGTGCAACATGCGGCACAACAAGCCCTACAAACGCGACTGGCCCAGCCAATGCGACGGACCCGCCCGAAAGGCAGACCACGACAAACAAACTCAGTCCTTTGACAAAGCCCATTTTGGTGCCAAGGGACTTCGCTGAATCCTCACCAAGCGATAAAGCGTTGAGCCAACGCCCGAGAATAAGACAGGCCAGAAAACCAACAGCAAAGAACGGCCAGACTTGGAGTAGAATTTCCGGCTTCACACCTTGCAGTGACCCAACGACCCAGAAGCGATAGGTCTCCAGCGTTTGCTGGCTGACCAGCAATACACCGCGCACCAATGCCAAAAGGAACGAGCTGACAGCAGCTCCAGCCAAAGCCATACGCAAAGGGCTGGCACCGCCCTGCCCCAGATTGGCAAGCCCGTACACCGCAACACTCACCACAAATGCACCAGCCATCGCGGGCCAGATGAACATTCCAGCAGCTGAAATGCCCGCTCCCCAAATGGAAAGCACAACGGCCATGGAGGCACCGGCATTCACACCGAACAGCCCTGGATCAGCCAGCGGGTTGCGGGTTACGATCTGCATGATGGCACCAGCCATTGCCAGAGATGCACCAATCAAAAGCGCACCAATAAGCCGTGGCACACGCATTTCCAAAATCACAATATGATCCGGATTATTCAGATCAGTTGCCAGCAAAGCATCACTGATTGCCGAGAGTGGGACTGCCCGCACACCTGCGCCAAGCGACAGCACAGACAAAGCAATCAAAATGGCTACAAACGCAAGTGACCAGCCACCTCGAGACTGACCGGAGTCAGCAAGACTATCACTAGTCCCAACTCGTTGAGCGGATTCAGCAAACATCACTGCCCCTCCATTTGCTGTGCACGGGTGATGCCTGCTTCAACCGAAGTTGCAACAGGTGTTGCCGAGTTGCCATCAATCGCCGCTGCGATAAGCGGTTCCAGCTGATCTAAAGCAAAGCTCAGACTGAGCGGTGAGGAATGCGAGAGGGCAGCAGCGATCATAGGCGTTGCCACCACCTCACGGCCTTCATTGTAGACGCGCATTGTTGGTCGGAGCCGCAAAGTGTTGATTTGGGAGGCACCTGAGCCAAAGTCGAGCCAGATCAGCACATCCGTATCAATCGGATCCAAATCCTCTGGCGAGACACGAACATAAAAAAGATCGCTGCGAACAAGCGCCTCTACTTTTTCGGAGACAACAAACCCAAGATCGCTCAGGAAACGCCCACGCAAATCTGACGAAGGATAGGCCCCGATATCTCCCGGCCAAACAACCACGGCAGATTTGCCGAGCCATGTCGGATTGCGTGCCTTAATGGCAGAAAAGCGAGCTTCCAGATCCTGCACCACTTGCTCACCTTTTGCAGTACGCCCAACAGCCTTCGCTATTGTGCGTGTCATCTGCTGCCACGGCGTTCCGTAATCCCCGAAGCGCGCTTCAGGCACGAGAACGGGCGCAATCTGCGAGAGTATCTTGTACTGAGAACGGGTCATTCCAGACCACAAACCCAAGATCAGATCAGGTTTCATAGCAGCGATCTGCTCCACATTGATCTCACCCCACATGACTGTCGGCTTGGCATCCCCCAGAGCAGGTTGCGCCCAAGGCCAGACACCACTCGGGTAGCTACCATACCAACGCCGAAGGGCTACCGGCTTCACTCCCAACGCCAGAAGGAAGTCATGCCCAATGAAACTGACAGAAACGATCCGCTTGGGCTCTGCTGTGACTGTCGTTGTCCCATACTGATGCTCAAAAACCACCGGAAACTCAGCTGCTGTCGTCTGCTGAATGCCCAGCAGGCTTACAGCAAGACACAGCAAACCGCTGTACAACAACAGCTCTATCTTCTTGATGCATGCGTGGATGGTTTGCATGTCACTCTCACAAAACCAGCCACGGACCGTAAAGCCCGTGGCGTCAACGTATTTACTGATTGAGAAGCTCTAGAAAGTACTGGTCAACTGCAACCGCAGCTCACGTCCCTTGCCATATGTACAATTGTGGGAGTCCATAATCAGACTTGTAGGTACAAGCGATGCAAGTGTCGCTTTACCGCAATGACTAATATATGACTTGTCTGCAAGATTCCGGCCTGTGAAAGAGAGTTTGAAGTTTTGATACTCATAACTCACGGCCGCATCCAGGAGTGTCACCGGATCAAGCTTAATCGCGTTCTCATTGTCACCATATCGGTCTCCCAGATATCGCGCTCCAGCGGCAACGCTCAAACCATCTAACCAGGTATTTTCCGCAAAGTCGTATTTGAGCCAGAGGGAGCCTGCATGTTCTGGAATGCGCTCAAGTTGATTTCCTAAAAGAGCCGAAGTTGTATCTTTTGTGACTTCAGTATCCAGATAGGTGTAACTGCCGAGCGCAGACAAACCACTGTATAGCTCAACTGCACCTTCAAACTCCAAGCCACGCACCCTGACCTCTCCGGCCTGGATCGACGCTGGCACAGGTCCTGCGTGGTTCGGGTCATTTGTCAGAACATTATCTTTTGTAATTTGAAACCCGGCTACGCTGAAGAAACCGTCAAAACTCGTGGGAGCATACTTGATGCCAACTTCAAACTGCTTTGCGTAAGTCGGTTTGAAGGCTCTACCCTCCTTGGTCGTTCCAGCAGGAGGAGCATCAAAGGATGTGCCATAGCTCGCGAAAGGTGTGATACCGTAATCACTCACATATGAGAGACCAATACGCCCGGTAAACGTACGATCAAATGTTTGCTCATCCGCCACTGCGGCAAATGGCTCAGGTCTTTGCCCTTTGGTGTCTCGCTCTAGCCAATCATGACGAACATTTAAATCAAGCCGGAACTTATCAAGTATCTTGGAATTTGCTGCAGCATACAATCCGGTTTGCGTGACAGTTTGATCTGAGAACCCTGTATAGTCACTCAACAAAGCCGCGTTAATTCCTGGCAGGCTAGGTAGGAGTTTTGTAATTTGGCCCGTAAAGAGGTTCTTTTCTCCGGCATACCCGCTTCCTAGATCAGCTTCGGAATAGCCTTTATAGTAATCCAGACCCGCAATAAATTGCGTCTCAACAGCCCCAAATGTGGCATCAAACTTGAGTGCGGTATCAATGGATCCCTGATAGCCAGTTTCTTCGACTTCGTTTTTGACAAGAACAACGGTATCGACACCGGACGCCTTCGGAGCTCCATCTGCTAAAAGCGTGTCAAAGTCTATTGCGCCACCATTGTAAGCACCATCATAGGTAATCTTATTATAAGCCAAGCGTGCACGCTGATAGAACTCAACGCCATTGTCGAACTGGTGATCAAGCTCATAACCAACATAGTGCTGGTCGCGGTTCAGCCCTTTGCGATCCGGATCACCGGCAAATGTGTTGTAGTCAAAACTACCCTGACTATTTGGCAGCAGAGTTCCATGTTGCGGCAGTATCTGCCAGCTCTCACCCTGAAAATCTTTCTGGTATTGAGCAAGCAATGTAAGCTTGGTGTTATCGCCAAGTTTTGCAGTTATGGATGGAGCAAAATAAAGCCGGTCATCATTTACGTGATCCACTTGAGTATCTGACAAACGGCCAACCCCAACCAACCGATAGCTAATTGGGGAGTCTTCTGAGAGGGAGCCTGTTACGTCTGCGGCAAGTTGTTTACGGTTGTTGTTTCCATAGGTTGCTTGAAAAATCGCAGAAAAATCTTCTTGCGGTCGCTTTGTGACAGTGTTGACCAAGCCACCTGGCTGGTTCGCACCAAACAAATCGGAGGACGGGCCACGCAACACTTCAACGCGCTCGACACCAAATGGCTCAATGTTCCAGCCACCCCAGGCAAAAATTCGCAACGGCAACCCATCGCGGTAGTTAAGCCCACCAACAGCGCTTTCAAAACCACGAATTGCATAGTTATCGTAACGAAGATCAAATCCGTAGATCGCAGGTACAACACCGGCGCTGTAGGAAATCGCATCTACAATAGATTCAGCGCCCTGATCTTCCATCTGCTGAGAGGAAACCACCGAAACAGAACGCGGTGTTTCCTCGATCGGCAAACCAATACGGCCAGCACTCGCTGTCTCAGTTGGGACATAACCTAAAGTTGGCGCCAACGCGTCTTCGGCAACGGAAGAGCCGTATACAACAACTTCATCCAGATCTTGATTGGGAGGATCCGCCTCTTGCGCGTTCACGATTCCAGCAAACAGCAGCAAGCTAATGGAGGAGCCAGACAGAAGCGCAGACTTGTAGTGGATGCCCATGTTTCAAACACCTATCCCACTGATAATCGCTCCAAAGGTGTCTGGCTTCTGGCTTGACGGTTAATTAGGATGGAGCGCAACCATTTGATTTTTTGAAATTTTTAGAAATTGCGACAGCTTCCGGCCTAACGATCAAAAAGTTGAGCAATAACTCGATTTTTATTCCAATAGATAATATGACTTTATAAATCAAGTTATTCAGTGAGTATATCTGCTAATTTGATTCTTAAGGGCTTGCCACCGGAAATCTTGTTGTGCAGAACACGGAAAAGCGAGATTTACAAAGGACAGCCAGCCCATGCCATCCATGAACGCACAATCACTCGCTTTGCGAAAGAAAGCCAAACAGCAGCGCTCACGAGAAAAAATCGAGCTGATCCTACAGACAACGCTGGATATGCTGAGCGAAGGTCAGGTGGATAAGATCAACACCAATGAGATTGCCCGCCGTGCTGGCGTCAGTGTGGGGTCGCTCTACAACTTCTTTCCCAACAAACAATCCATTCTTTATGAGCTGTTTCGCCGTTGGCTAGAAAACGCCTTGACCGGACTGGATGACCTGGATGTACGCTATAATGGCAGTGAGCCAATCCGGGACTATATCGATGATATGTTCGAGCAAATTGCGATCAATGCACAAGCGAACACTGCAGGCCATTGGCAGCTTCGCCGCTCCATGAACTCCTCCAAAGAATTGTCGGAGCTTGAAGAAGCGCACATGGACCAAATTCTGGCACGCTTCATCCGTATCCAGAAAAAATTTGGCCGCCAACTCCCAGACAACCCGCACCGCCTCGCCTATCTCCAAAACCTCGTCAGCGTCTCCTGCCTCAACATCGTCGCCCTCACAGCAGACGAACAAGAACGCAAAACCGTCATGCACTGGTGCAAAAAACTACTCTATCTGGTGTTTGATGTTGAGAGGCTGGAAGGGTAGAGCTCCTTATCCCAATAAGGTTCATCGCCTCCGATCTCTTTGGAGATGAAGTCGATGAAGCTACGGGTTTTGGTGGGGAGGTATTGGCGGGCGGGGTAGACGGCGTACATGTTTTGGGTTGGTAAGGTGTATTCTGGCAAGACTTGGCGTAACTCTCCTGATCTTAAGTAGTCACCTGCAGCGAAGGTGGTCAGTCGACCGATCCCGCAACCTCCCAAAACTGCGATTGTGAGAGCATCGCCATTGTTGACCTGAAAATTACCGGAGGCTTCAATTTTGACTTGTCCATCAGGACCTTCCAGCGTCCATTCTTGCTGATCACTAAAATATGCGTAATGCAGGCAGTTATGGTGGTGCAGATCTTCTGGGATTACCGGCACTCCGAACTCTTCCAGATAGCTTGCAGAGGCTGCCAAAATGTTGCGGCACGGCGCTATCTTTCGAGCGATTAAGGACGAGTCCTGAAGGCGCCCTCAGAGGTGGTTCCGTTTATTTGGACAGGTGAGCGTGTTTTATAAGTGGATCCGCTCCGATTACGCAGCAGCTTGAGTTATGTGCTGCGGGTGGGTGCAGTAAGCCTGATCCGGGGTATTCCAGTCAAGCGATGAATGTGGGCGCTTCTGGTTATAAAAGGTGA
>NZ_LMCF01000018.1 GCF_001623075.1 Pseudovibrio sp. Ad37 | reverse complement strand
TTACTCGTTGCGTGAAGCCCAAATAATCATCGAAAGGTGGAGGATACACTACAATACCAAACGCCCCCATAGTGCGCTGAACTTCCGCCCACCGGCTCCTGAAGTAATCATTCCAGTAGACCAAAGGCCAGTCATGCACTAACTTTCAAACCGGACCACTCAAGTGGGGCTGATCAGTAGGTTGCACCAAAGCCAAGACTTGTCTCAACGCTGCCTCTGTAATTCGAAATAGCTGAGAACTCTTTCTGCCCTCTCTGATTCATCAATTTCTCAAAGAGGCGAGCTTCAGCCAATGTAGACCCTGCAGCTGGTCCTTTGGAATTGAGATCGACCTTAATACAAATCTTCGAATTCTCTGGGTGCTGGTAGATATTGCGGATCCCGCCACACGCAATCAATAGCGTTTCATTTAGAGTGATCACAAAACAAATACCTTCGTTGAGAAGGGGAGTATTTAACAATTATTCTCATTACATACAAATAAAAAGAGAGGACAAATTGCCCTCTCTTGTCTTGTCAAAGTGAAGTTTGGTTAATCCACCAAATTAGCTTCAGTTTTTTCTTTGATCTCGTCCAACGTTACACCCTCTGCCATTTCGACGACTTTCAGGCCGCCGTCGACGATGTCGAAGACACCGAGGTTGGTGATGATGCGGTCGACGCATTTTACACCTGTGAGCGGTAGAGCGCATTTATGGAGGAGCTTTTTGTCGCCGCGTTTGTTGGTGTGATCCATAATGACCACAACGCGCTTAACGCCTGCAACAAGGTCCATTGCACCGCCCATGCCCTTGACCATTTTGCCAGGGATCATCCAGTTTGCGAGATCTCCGTCTTCGGAGACTTCCATCGCACCGAGGATGGACAGGTCGATATGACCGCCACGGATCATCGCAAAGCTGTCAGATGAAGAGAAGTAGCTGGTACGGTCCAGTTCAGTGATGGTCTGCTTACCTGCATTGATCAGGTCTGCATCTACTTCGCCTTCAGTTGGGAACGGACCCATGCCAAGCATGCCATTTTCTGACTGCAGCGCTACATTCATTCCATCAGGAATGTAATTTGCAACCAGTGTCGGGATGCCGATGCCGAGATTTACGTAGAAACCATCTTGCAGTTCTTTTGCCGCACGGGCGGCCATTTCGTCACGATTCCAAGCCATGATTACTGCCCTCCCTTAAGCTTCGCGTGTCGTGCGCTGCTCGATGCGCTTTTCGAACGAGCCAACAACGATGCGGTCAACAAAGATACCTGGAGTATGGATATGATCTGCATCCAACTCACCGATCTCCACGAGTTCTTCAACTTCAACAACAGTGGTTTTACCAGCAGTTGCCATCATTGGGTTGAAGTTGCGTGCTGTCTTACGGAAGATCAGATTGCCTTCATTATCGGCTTTCCATGCTTTCACGAGAGACACGTCTGAAATCAGACCCGTTTCCATGATGTAGGTTTCACCGTTGAAGTCTTTGTGCTCTTTGCCTTCAGCAATCAGGGTGCCAACACCGGTTTTGGTGTAGAAGCCTGGGATGCCTGCACCACCAGCACGGATGCGTTCAGCAAGAGTGCCCTGAGGGTTAAACTCTAGCTCAAGATCGCCGTCCAGATACTGACGCTCAAAGGTTGCGTTCTCACCCACGTAAGACGACACCATCTTCTTGATCTGGCGTGTCTGCAACAGCAGACCCAGTCCGAAATCATCAACGCCTGCGTTGTTAGAGATGGCAGTCAGGTCTTTCGCACCAGAATCTCGCAGCGCAATAATCAGGTTTTCAGGAATGCCACAGAGACCAAACCCACCTGCCATGACGGTCATCCCATCAAAGGTAAGTCCTTCCAGAGCAGCGGCAGCACTTGGATAAACTTTATTCATTATAAACTCCCAATACATGAGTTGGTAAAACTCACGCTTCTCATTCTCCAGAACGCAAGCAATACCGCCTTTTCATGCTGGCAATGGGACCTGACCCTCCATCCGGATCAGCATCCTGCCGTTCCCTCCTAGGGAAAATAAGTATAGCGACAGCAATGTTGATAGCCGTGTTTTATGTCCTCGCCAAGTGCTCTTTGTACAGAGAGCGACTATTTATTGAGGTGAAAACCACAAAGCTGGGAGGAATGAGTGTTTGCAGTGCACAATTTTATAAAATTAACACTCAGACCCATGAAAATTCTTAAAGATGAGCTGCAGCGAGTCGCTCTTCTTCCATGCGCTTGAACCTCTGCCTTTTAGTGAGGAGAGAGGCCAAAATGACGCCAATCGTCACGATGACGACAAGTATCGTGCAAATAGCATTGATCTCAGGAGTTACGCCTAATCTTACCTGAGAATAAATCTTCATAGGCAAAGTGGTTGATCCGGGTCCGGAGTTGAAGCTCGCGATCACCAAGTCATCCAGTGACAATGTGAATGCCAGCATCCAACCTGCGAGCACTCCTGGCAAGATTTGAGGTAAGGTGATGCGGAAGAATGTTCTGACAGGAGGGCAGCCCAAATCCATTGCAGCCTCCTCCAAGGAACGGTCAAATCCAGATAGACGGGATTGCACGACGATCGCCACGTAGCACATGGAGAATGTCGTGTGCGCAATCATGATTGTCCAGAAACCGCGATTTTGATCAATAGCCACGAAAAGCAGCAGCAATGACAACCCGAGGATGACTTCTGGCATCACGAGTGGTGCGTAGATCATCCCCGAGAACAAGGTGCGTCCGAAGAAGCGTCCTTGCCGGGCTAAGACCAGCGCAGCTAACGTACCAAGAACCGTCGCTAGCGTTGCAGATGTGAGACCAATGCGGAATGTAACCCATGCAGCTTCCAACAGCTGTTCGTTCTGTAGCAGAGCTGCATACCACTTGGTGGAGAAACCGGCCCAAACCGTGACTAATCGAGATTCATTGAATGAAAAAACAATCAGAATGACGATGGGCAAATAAAGGAAGCTGAACCCCAAAACCAATGATGTGAGATTAAACCAGCTCGGTTTTGACGGCATTACATGTCCCCTTCGTTGCGTCGGGTCTCATGCCGCTGAAACAGCAAGATTGGGATCACAAGTAATACCAGAAGAACAATTGCCACCGCAGACGCAACTGGCCAGTCCCTGTTGGAGAAGAACTCGACCCATAGAGTTTTCCCGATCATCAGTGTTGATGAGCCTCCCAATAGGTCGGGAATGACGAACTCTCCTACGGCTGGAATGAAGACTAGGAAACACCCTGCAATCACGCCCGGCATAGCAAGAGGGACTGTTACCCGCCAGAATGTCTTCCAAGGTGGACAGCCAAGATCCTCTGCGGCTTCTATCAGGGTCGTGTCCAGTTTTTCCAAGGACGAATAGAGCGGGAGGACCATGAAAGGCAGGTAAGAATAGATAATGCCAATATAGACAGCGATGCTGGTGTTGAGGATGACCAGAGGCTCACTGATAATACCGATCGCGATTAGTGCCTGATTGAGCAAACCATCGGTTTTCAAAATGCCGATCCACGCATAGACCCGGATCAGAAAGCTGGTCCAAAACGGCAAGATGACCATCATAACCAGCGTTGGCTGCCAGCTCCTTGGTGCCCTTGCCATGCCGTAAGCAAGAGGGAAGCCAACGAGCAAAGTCAGTAATGTAGATATAAAAGCTATTTGCAGGCTGGAGACATAGGCACGCCAGTAGAGGTCATCCTCTGTTAGCCAGATGTAATTATCCAACGACCAGCGCTGCGCAGCCTCCCAAAGGCCAAGCAGGCCTCTGCCCCAATCGATTACCGGCAAATAAGGCGGAATGGAAACGGCAGCTTCAGACAGCGAGATCTTGGCAACAATGACAAACGGAACAAGGAAGAAGAGCAGTAGCCAAACGTATGGCACGCAGATGAGTGCGAAGCGGCCCCATTTTCCGGTGGGATTGGTCGGTGAGTTTTCTGGTTCCTGAAGTTCATGACGCGGCGGTGGGATCGTTTCTGATCTCAAGAGGTCAGTTGATGAAAGGTTGGGGTCAGTCATTTACCACCTCTCATCGTGTCAAGATCACGCCGGCATCGCTGTCCCATGACAGCCAGACCTGATCTTCCCAGGTGATCGGCCTTTCAACCAGTCGTGCTGTATTGGCGACAATCGCCCGCAGCGTCTCTGTCTCTGCCACTTTAATATGATAGATGGACACGTCTCCCATGTAGGCGATATCCCAGACTTCTCCTTGAATGGCATTGGTGCCCAAGCGTTCTGGTTTATCGAAGGAGATACGCATCTTTTCCGGGCGTATGGCCAGAGCGGCATGATCGCCGACGTTTGCAGCGGTTGGATAGCACACGTCCAAATGGCTACCCAGAACGGATGAGAACATCTTGACGTCCTCAAGTTCTTTATTGGTGACTTGCCCGTCCAGAACGTTGATATCACCAATGAACTCCGCCACAAATCGGGAGTTGGGTTGCTCGTAGATTTCTCCCGGTGTCGCATTCTGAAGGATCTTGCCTTTATCCATAACCGAAATGCGATCTGCCACGGTCATGGCCTCTTCCTGATCATGGGTTACAATCAGGAACGTCATCCGCAGTTGTTCTTGCAGATTGATCAATTCCAGCTGGGTTTCTTCACGAAGCTTCTTATCGAGCGCAGCAAGAGGTTCATCGAGGAGGAGCACTTTGGGGCGTTTGGCGAGGGATCTCGCGAGTGCAACGCGTTGGCGCTGACCACCGGACAACTGGTGCGGCTTGCGTTTGGCAAATCCTTCCAGCTTGACCAGACTAAGCATCTCCATGACCCTGCTTTTGATCTCTTTGGAAGGCAGGCCGTCCATTTCCAAGCCAAAGGCGATGTTCTTTTCGACGTTCATGTGCGGGAAGAGCGCGTAGGACTGGAACATCATGTTGACCGGGCGCTTATATGGCGGCACGCCGGCGAGGTCTCGCCCTTCCAGAAAAATCTGACCTTCAGATGGAGCTTCAAACCCTGCAAGCATTCTCATCAAAGTGGTTTTACCGCACCCAGACCCGCCCAGCAGGGCATGGAACTCACGCTTGTAGATTTTGAGAGAAAGATTATCAACGGCAACAAAATTGCCAAAACGCTTGGTGATATTCCGAAATTCAATAAAAGGCTGCTCGCTCGGGTCGTCCCAAGGTGAAAATGCACGACGTACGGGGCCAAGCGGTTTCTTCGCCAATACTCCAATCCTTTTCAATGGCCTGCCTGGTCAATGGTTCAAGGTAGGATTGCATCTCACGGAGCAACCCTACGCTTGCAGGCCCATAGTTTTTAGTGACCGGTTTTGACAGTTGTGAAGGTGCGGTTCATCAAGCGCTGTGCTTTGAGCGGCTTGGCACCGATGGTGTAGAGGCGTTGCTTCACCTCATCTGTCGGGTAGATGTTTGGATTTGACGTCACTTCTTCATCCACCAGAACTGTCGCATCTTTGTTGCCGTTGGCGTAGTAGACATAATCCGACATTTTGGCGATCACTTCCGGGCGCATCAGGTAGTTGATGAACTCGTGTGCTTCTTCAACGTGCTCTGCATCAGCGGGAACTGCGATCTGGTCAAACCACATCTGGGCGCCTTCGTTTGGCAGGATGTAGGTGACCTCAACGCCCTTGTCAGCCTCTGCAGCGCGGTCTGCTGCCTGTAATACATCGCCAGACCAGCCGTAAGCCAAGCAGATGTCGCCGTTGGCAAGGCCGTTTACAAACTCAGAATTGTGGAATTTGCGAATGTAAGGACGGATCGTTTCCAGAAGTTCGCCAGCCGCTCGAATGTCTTTCGGGCTGTTGGAGTCGGGATTGAGACCGAGATAATGCAGCGCAGCCGGGAACATTTCATCCGGCTCGTCCATCACATAGACGCCACACCCTGCGATTTTTGAGAGCTCTTCAACGTCAAACAACAAATCCCAACTGCCAATTGGAGCATCAGGATTGAGTGCACGCACCTTTTCCTCATTTACCCCATAGCCAGAGGTGCCCCACATATAGTTGACGGAGAACTCATTGCCTGGATCGAACACTTCAGTACGCTCTTGCAGAAGTGGATCCATGTGCTTGAGATTTGGAAGTTTGTCCTTGTCGAGCTTCTGATAGACGCCCGCCTGAATCTGACGCTGGAGGAAGGTTGCACTTGGGACAACCACGTCATAGCCAGTCTTGCCAGTCAGCAGCTTTGTTTCCAAAACCTCATTGGAATCAAAGGTATCGTAGTTCACAGTGATACCGGTCTCGTTCTCGAAGTCTTTGAGAACCTGCGCATCAACGTAGTCGGACCAATTGTAGACATTTACAATACGATCCTTAGCATTGGCGGCAGACAAAGAGAGAGCCAGCGCTGCTGCTCCCGATAGCAAAATTACGGTTTTCATTCTCAAATACTCCAATCTCAAACACAGAGGCTCAAAGCACCTTTGCGAAGCGAACCTCTGCATATAGCCGCCATGGTATATCCTTCTGGTGGCAGATTAATTTCGGCCTACATTCCAACCCAATATTTTACAGGAATGCCGTAGGTTCGTTGGGTGCCTCAGGCACCCAGCTCTCAGGTCCTCTCAACACTATCAGGGTTTCTAGTGTGCAGCCTTAACCCGTGTCCAGAAGCTGTTGGCTAGAATCAAAGGTTTTATTGAGAACAATGATTCCGACTTTAATCTCAGAAGCACTAGAAACTTCTTCATCACTGCCGTCTGGTCAACGGTCGGTTATCTGAAGTGTCTTCAACTGTGCTGGCAACCTGAAAGAAGCCACAGAGTGTCATCAGCTCTTACTCGCTCTTGTTCATCATTTAAAATCCAGAAAACAACCAGTTCTCAATGCTATAGGTTGGCTTTGATCACCAGATCATCACCATGAGTAAGTAGTGTAATTACACTCAAGAATGACGTAATTACACGTTCGGAATAATTAAAGAGAAGGTACAATTAAACTTCCATAATACAACATAGTTTCCGACTTGAGCTGACCTCTGCTAGACTACTACCCCAACCAGAAGCAAGCTGGATCTTGTAGCAGCCGCAAAGAGCTGAATTACTTTTCATGAGTGAAACGCTGCCACGAACATTTGGTAGCAAACCCAATTGGAAGTCCTATGAGTTCTGAAATTAATCCGGATGATGAAGCGGCGCTTAATATGCGCGGTGTGAGCGACCTTGAAGAAGCCCGCACCTGGCTGCAAGCCCGGAACATTGGAGATATTGAGTGTGTTGTGCCTGACGTTGCCGGGGTACCCCGCGGCAAGATGATGCCGACAAACAAGTTTTTCAGCAGCAATACGCTGACAATGCCCTCCTCTATTTTTGCCCAGACTATTTCTGGCGATTACCCTGAGGATGATGATCGGTTTCAATATAATCCGACAGACGGCGATCTTTATTTCAAACCCGATTATTCGACACTGACGATTGTGCCTTGGGAAACCGACCCAACAGCACAGCTCTTACATGATGCTTTCACGAAGGACGGAAAGCCTTTTCCGATTGCTCCGCGTAATGTTCTAAAGCGCGTCCTTGAGCTTTATGATGCCGAAGGCTGGAAACCGATTATCGCCCCTGAGGTGGAATTTTATCTGGTAAAGCCGAATACTGATCCTGATTATCCGCTGGAGCCTCCAGTTGGTCGCTCTGGTCGCCCTGAAGTTGGCAGACAGTCTTATTCAATCTCCGCTCTCAATGAGTTCGACGAATTGATTGACGACATCTATGATCTCTCTGAGGCTCAGGGCCTGGAGATCGACACCCTTATTCATGAAGAGGGTGCTGCTCAGATGGAAATCAACTTGAGACATGGCCATCCTCTGGAGTTGGCGGATCAGGCGTTCATGTTCAAACGCACCATTCGCGAGGCCGCACTGCGCCATAACATTTACGCCACCTTCATGGCCAAAGCGATGTCCTCTCAGCCGGGGTCATCTATGCATATTCATCAGTCTATCCTTGACCGGGAGACAGGACAGAACATCTTCAACAGTGCAGATAACGAGGCAACGCCTGCCTTCTATCATTTTATTGGTGGGCACCAGCGTTACATGCCTGCTTTGATGCCGATTATGGCACCCTACGTGAACTCCTACCGCCGTTTCGCGCGGGATAGTGGGTCTCCAACCAACCTGTTCTGGGGCTACGACAACCGGACTGTGGGCCTTCGCGTTCCTAGTTCGTCTCCGGATGCACGACGGTTAGAGAACCGGGTGCCAGGGTCTGATGCCAATCCATATCTCGTTATCGCTTCCAGCCTCGCCGCCGGATATCTGGGTATCAAGAAAGGGATTGAGCCAGATAAGCCAAGAGACACCGACAACAGTGAGGTAATGAGCAAACTCCCGCGTACATTGCTTCATGCCGTTGATGAGTTTGAAGCAGACAATGATTTGCTGGAGATTTTCGGTGAGCAGTTTGTTGCCACATATCGGGCCATCAAGCTTGAAGAGTACGAGACCTTTATGTCAGTTATCAGCGCCTGGGAACGAGAATACTTGCTGATGAATGTCTGATTCCCACCGGATGGGGTGTGACTTTCACGCGAAACTGTGGATACCACACCCATTAGTTGAGATGATTAGGTCCAGCAATTTTAACTTTCATAATATTCACTAGAGCCAGTCACAGCATAGTTCCTAAGAGATACTTCTAGGAAACTAAATTTAAACCGATTTATATTTCGAATTTAACTAATTACAAATACATATACGGATCGAATTTTCGTCAAAACATCGCAAAAATGTGAGATTATACGAAATTATACTTACATATTTTTGAATTCACTGGGTATTTAATTTCAGAATTCCTAGTCTATCATGCAATTTTTGATTTTATTTAATTTTATCACAACTTTATGTCTAATTTTAAATACATTTCAAATATTGTTTATTACAAACTATATTCGAGGCTATTGATGGCGGTTAATAGGTTTCAAACGCAATTTAAATCGCATTTGCTGGTTTTTGAGGACATCACATGCCAGATCAGAAAAAGAGCATTCTTCTCGTTGAAGATGCCAATTTCTTTGCTCGCGTTACCGAAAGCGAGATTGAGCGTGCGGGGCATTATCATGTCACGACGGCGAAAACGTATGCTCAGGCAAAAACTATTTTAGAAGAAGAGAAGGTAAAGCCATTCCTTGCTCTTGTTGATCTGACGCTTCCAGATGCACCGGATGGTGAGGTTGTAGATCTGACTATCAACGCCGGGTTACCGACAATCGTGTTCTCAGGGCGTTTTGATCAGGGTACCCGTCGATCAATTCTGAAGAAGGGGATTGTAGATTACGTCCTCAAGGATTCTCCTGCTAGCCTTGGTTACCTTGGTGAGCTGGTCAATCGCGTCGACAGGAACCTCAGCACCAAAGTACTGATCGTGGACGATTCCTCGCATGCACTGGCGTTGTTAAAGAAGCGGCTTCAGCTCTATTGCCTTCAGGTGATCACAGCAACTTCTGGCGAAGAAGCATTGCAAACACTCAAGCAAAACTCTGATATCAAGCTGTTGATTATTGATCATTTACTGCCGGGAGCGACTGGCTTTGAAGTCATGACGCAGATCCGACGGAGACATAACTTCAGTACATTGGCGGTGATTGGGATATCGGCAACAGACGACCCAGCCCTCACTGCAAAATTCCTGAAATCCGGCGCTAACGACTTCCTGAACAAAGCCTGCACGCCTGAGGAACTGATGCTGCGGGTTTCGCAGAACCTCAATCAGTTGGACCGCATAAGTGAACTGACCGAGATGGCTCATCGTGATCCGATGACAGGCCTGTTCAACCGGCGCCATCTCTACAACGTCGTCGATAAACTTCATAAAGACCAGATGCTCGCTGGCAAAGAAATGCGATATGCCATGATCGATATTGATCGCTTTAAGCAGATCAATGACAAGTTTGGCCATGAAACCGGAGACAACCTGATAATCTCTGTCGCGCATCGTATTTCGGATCTCCTGCCGCCACGAAGCGTTGCCATTCGCATTGGTGGAGATGAGTTCTGCGTTGCATTGCCCGATATTGATGAGCCAACATCCAAGCAGTTTCTTTCGGAGCTCAGAAGTTCCATGCCGGTCACAGACCCTGGAAACGACGAGCATACGTTTGCGCCAACGATCAGTGTCGGTCTTTCAGCTGGCTCTGAGAAGTCACTGGCGAGCGCTCTGAGGGTTGCGGACCGTTGCCTGTACAGAGCCAAGAAATCTGGCCGCAACCGCATTGTAACGTCTTCTGCGACCACTCTTGATGCCATGTAGTCTGACGGCACACCTCAGCCGTCAGATTGTCCTTCCTCCATCGACTTCCAAAGCAACACCCGTGATAAACTGGGCTTCATCTGAAGCAAGCCAGAGCGCTGCGTTTGCAATGTCTTCTGGTTTGGAGAAGCGCCCCAGAGGAATGCTGTCACGAAATTGCTGACGCTTTTCAGGGGTATCTTCGCCCATGAAGAGCGCCAGCATGCCGGTTTCACCAGCAACTGGGCACAAGGCGTTGACGCGGATGTTTTGAGGAGCAAGCTCTACTGCCATGGATTTGGTTGCGGTTATGACCCAACCTTTGGAGGCGTTGTACCAAGTGAGCCCGGGACGCGGACGGATGCCCGCTGTAGACGCGGTGTTGATGATGACGCCGCCACCCTGTTTTTCCAACTCAGGCAAAGCTTCAAGCGTTGTCAGGTAGATGGCTTTGGCGTTCACTTCAAAAATACGATCAAAGTTATTTTCATCTACCTGCGCTAAAGGGCAGTTGCGGTGGGTGTAGCCAGCGTTGTTGACGACGACATCCAGCCGCCCAGTTTTCTCAATTGCATAGGCAACCATTGCTTTCACATCGGAGCGCACGGTCACGTCTGTCTCGATGGCATACGCTGTGTCACCGATTGCGTCTGCAAGATTTCTTGCTGCAATTCCATCGAGATCAGCGATGATGACCGCTGCGCCTTCTTGCGCATATTTTCGAGCGATACCTTCCCCAAAACCAGCGGCGCCACCCGTGATTATTGCAGTTTTTCCTTCCAATCGTCCCGACACGCTTTTCCTCCCCGCGTGTGAAAGTCCGCCTTAAGCGTGACTGACAACAATGGTTTTCAGAACAGAGAATTCTTTAAGTGCTTCAAAGCCTTTTTCCCTGCCATGGCCAGATTTCTTAACCCCGCCAAATGGCAGCTCAACCCCGCCGCCTGCTCCGTAGGTGTTTACGAAGACCTGACCAGACCGAATGGCTTTGGCAACACGCGCTGCTCTTGCAATGTCTTTGGTCCAAATACCGGCCACGAGCCCGTAGGGAGTGCCATTGGCAATGCGAACAGCTTCTTCTTCCGTTCGAAACGGAATGAGCGAGAGAACCGGGCCAAAAACTTCGTCTAGCGCAAGTGAGTGATCTGTTGGAACCGGACCATAAACTTTTGCTGTGGTGTAGTAGCCTTCTGTCGGCGCATCCGGTGCGATGGTCCCCTCCCCGATGAGCGGAATACCGTCGGCTTCCGCCTGCTCGCAAAAGGCGTTCACACGGCGGAGCTGGTTGGCGTTAATCAATGGTCCGAGATCTAGATTATCCTTGTATTGGCCTGAGGCAGTGTTTCTAAAGGCGGTTCTGAGTATATCAACTGTCTCTTCCCAACGACTTTGATGCACCAGAACACGCGATCCAGCAGAACAGGTTTGACCGCCATTCTTCAAAATGCAGTCCTGAATAACAGGCAACGCTTTGCTCAAGTCAGCATCTTCGAAGATAATTTGCGGGGATTTGCCGCCAAGCTCCAATGTACACCCGATATGATTGCGCGCGGCGGCAGACTGGATCATCGCACCAACATCCGGCGATCCTGTAAAGGTGATGAAGTCCACCTCAGGATTGTAGGAGAGCGCAGCTCCGGCCTCTTCTCCCAGGCCTGTCAGGATGTTGAGCGTTCCAGCTGGAAACCCAGCTTCTACTGCAAGTTTGGCAGTTTCAATGACAGATAAGCAGGCATCTTCAGAGGGTTTGACGACCAGTGTGTTGCCCATGGCTAATGCAGCTCCTGCAACGCGCGCAAAGATTTGCATGGGGTAATTCCATGGCACGATGGAGGCGACGACGCCATGCGGCTCACGAACTGTCATCGCGAGGTAATCAACCGCGATCGGTAGTGTCTCACCCGTGATTTTGTCAGCCGCCCCACCATAAAACCGGAAGTACTGGGCGGCAGCATCGATGTCCCCGTAGCCCTGGCTTAGGGGTTTACCGGTGTCACGTGCCTCAAGCTCTGCCAGATGGTCCCGGTTTTGCGAAATCAACTCCGCGAGCCTTAATAAACGCTCTCCGCGTTGCCCCGCAGATAGTGTGGCCCATTCCTTTGAGGTGAGCGCTGTTCTTGCAGAAGACACCGCTTTCCCGACATCAGATGCAGTACACCGAGGAATCGTTGCGTATGGCAAGCCCGTGCTTGGGCAGATCATATCAATGGTTTCTCCAGAGGATGCATCACACTGTAAGCCATTGATAATTGATCTGTATTTTTTCAAATTCTGAGAATTTAGTGTCGCGCTAAACTCTGTCATACCGCCCCCCTCGGATGATAAGCTTTGTGCTGGTCATCCAAACGCTAGTTCATGTAAGAGGGCGGCGCAATTCTCTTCTTGGGGGAGTTTTACTGGGTTTCAGTTGGTGTCAGAACCGTTGCTGAGCTCTTTACTCCATAAAACTGATTGTGCCACAGCTCTGCATATATCCCGTCTTTCGCCAGTAATTCCGCATGCGTTCCGGCTTCAACAATCTGCCCTTTGTCCATCACGATCAGCCGGTCCATTCTGGCAACCGTGGTCAGACGATGGGCGATAGCGAGGGTGGTTTTGTCCTTCATCACATCATTCAGGATCTCCTGAATGTCCGCATCCAGCTTGGTGTCCAAAGCTGATGTTGCTTCGTCCAGGATCAGGATTGGCGGATTTTTCAGGAACACACGGGCCAATGCAATCCGTTGACGCTGCCCACCGGAAAGTTTGATGCCACGCTCACCTACGAATGCCTCAAAGCCTTTTCGGCCTTTGTTGTCTTCCAGTGCCTCAATGAACTCCAACGCATGCGCTCGACGGGCAGCTTCGCGAACATCTTCCATCTCGACACCATCTTTTCCAAGCGAGATGTTGTCGAAAATAGACCTATGAAACAACGAGGTGTCCTGTGTCACCAACCCGATTTCTACACGTAGAGATTCCTGCGTGACGCTTCGCAGATCCTGATGATCAATGGTGATCGCTCCACCTTCAACGTCGTACATGCGCAGCAGCAGGTTCACGACGGTTGATTTACCAGCACCAGAGTGACCAACGATACCAACTTTCTCACCGGGTTGGATGATGAAATTCAGACCTTTCACAATCGCGGTTTGCTGGCCGTAGGCAAAGTCGACATTGTTGAACTCAATAAGACCCTTCTCATAGTGAAAGTTCTTGGCCTCAGAATCGTCAACAAGGCCAAGCGAGTGCTCCATGGTTCTGGCGGTGGATTTAAATGAGCCATATGAGCGGAAAAGGCCGGTTAACTGAGCAAATATTTCCAGCAGTTTGCCTTCCAGGCGAATGGCAAAACCAAGGACGATTGCAACTTCACCTGTTGTGATTGCCTGTTGATGCCACAACGCAAGACTTAGGCCCGTAAATGCAGCAAGACCACATGCTCCGACGAGTGCAACAAGCATCCGTGATGTAACCACTGTGGAGCGGAACCTAACTATTGCCTCTTTGAAACCTCTGAGCTGATTTGTGAAATGGCCAAGCGCACGATCATTACCCTGAAAGAGCTTCACAGTCTGAATGTTGGAGTAAACGTCAACAACAGAACCATTCACGGCATGCGCGATATCTGCTCCTTCTTTTGAAGCATCGCGAATGATTGGCACGCGGATATACGCAAGGACAGCAAACAATCCGATCCAGATAAGCATGACTACCCCAAGATACCAATGCAGCCATGACAAGGCGATCAGGAGCGACCCTGCAAAGAAAAAGTTTGGGATGACAATTCCAATCCCTGCCCAGAACAGTTCTGCAACTTCGCGCCCACCTCCAAAAGTTTTACTGGCAAGGTTTCCCGCAAACTCCTTTTGAAAGAACGTCATGTCCTGATTGAGTAGTCGATCAAAGAACGTGACACGCGATGAGGTGAGAATATTAACGTGAAGTGTCAGTGAAATCAGAACTTCATAAGCAATTGAAAATACTGGCTTTGCAATAAGAAATGCGACCGCAGCAGTCACAATCAGCCACATATTCTGCTGCCAGAACAGCTCTGGTCCACTCGCTTCCATCTGATCAATCAGGAAGCCAACAAATGACAGCAGGAAGACAGTCAGAATGGTTTCGACCAGCACCACCAGCAATAGAACCAGAGTGTGCTTTGGAAAGATAAACACGAGAGAACGCAGTTGTTGTAAATGCGTCTTGCTCTCCCATTCCATATGATTTTTGGCAAATGGGTCAACATGATTGGTTGCCCACTGATAAAGCGCATTCAGCACGGTCTGCTCCGGGAGACAAAAAGAGAACACTTAGACTATCGCGCGACTCGGCTTGTGAAAACCCAGAAGAATTCATCTACTCAAATTTGAACTCGAGACTGTGTCATTTTGTGCAAGTTCTAGCACAACGCTTATTTTACC
This sequence comes from Pseudovibrio sp. Ad37, assembly GCF_001623075.1. Taxonomy (GTDB): domain Bacteria; phylum Pseudomonadota; class Alphaproteobacteria; order Rhizobiales; family Stappiaceae; genus Pseudovibrio. Next base: position 10,519 of record NZ_LMCF01000018.1, on the reverse strand, counting down.
TTATTAAATTCAATGCATTATATCTATATTAGATTTTTCTAATTTTATGTATTGTTATTTTAGTATTTTCTAATATGCTAATTTCAACTTCAAAAAAGGATTAGCCCAATGCGTTATCTTTCTAATTTAGGTGAGCGGTATTCTCCTCTGTACTTTTTGTCCGCCGTTGGTGCAGGTGGCTTGGCAATTAGCTTCTTTATGTACCTTATGTGGATGACACCACATAAGGGATCTCCTATCGCCAACTTTGCCTCTTTGACTGAAGCCTTCAACAACGGTTCCATCGCTATGCAGGCGCTGATTGTTGTGGCCGCGGTTGGTATTAGCTTCTTCTCAGTGTTGCACTTTCGCTTGCTGTTCTTGAATTTTTCCGAGTACGGAAAGTGGAAGCAAACCAAGGTTTTTGAAGGCTTTAAGAATTCCAATGCGGAAAGTCAGCTGATGACTATTCCATTGGCTCTTGCCATGACAGTCAATGTCAGCTTCATCGCGGGTGCGGTATTTGTACCAGGCCTTTGGAGCATTCGCGAAATCCTGTTCCCCTTCTCCCTGCTGGCTTTTGCAGCCATCGGAGTGTTGGGTTTCCGCATCTATCTGGACTTCATCTCCCGTGTCCTGACAGAGGGTGGATATGAGTGCGCAAAGAACAACAGCCTCGGTCAGATGATCTCCGTGTTCGCATTTGCCATGATTGGCGTTGGCTTCTCTGCTCCGGCAGCTATGAGTCAAACCAAGGTGATTGCGGCAATCGGCATTGCTGGTAGTGCCCTGTTCATCGGCGCAGCGATTGTGATGGGGACAATCAAACTGACCCTCGGCTTCCGTTCTATGATGGAGCACAAGGCAGCGGGTGAAACCACACCAACACTCTGGATCATCATCCCATTCCTGACCGTTGTTGGCATTGCAATCTACCGCATCAAAATGAGCCTTACGCATAACTTCGATGCACCGGTAACTGCTGGTGGAATCTATGTTTTTCTGATCAGCTTGTTTGCAATCCAGATCCTGTTTGGTCTGATCGGCTGGGCAGTCATGAAGCGGGTTGGCTACTATGATCGCTGGATCGCTGGTCCGGACAAGTCTCCAGGTTCTTACGCGTTGGTTTGCCCTGGGGTTGCACTGTTCGTCTTCGGTAACTTCGTCATCAATGCAGGCCTTGTGAAGCTCGGTGTTCTTAGCTCCATGTCCATCGCCTACTTCGCGCTGTACGCCCCGCTGATTGTAATCCAGATCGCAACAGTCTGGCTGTTCCTGAAGCTCAACGGAAAGATGCTTTCAGCCTCCAACCAGCTACAGGCTCAACCAGCAGAATAAGAAAAAGGCGGGTGTTTGACCCGCCTTTTCTCATTAAATTTGAGTATCTTGCTCTAAAATCAAATCGGACGTCGCGCCCATGGTCTCGTACCAGCGGGCGCTTCTTTTCGCGCAAAGACTGGCTGCGTGTAGGCAGTGACTGCATTGAGGTTGCCGGACTCCAGATCAGCTCGTAGACGTGGGTTGTCCAGCGCGAAACTGTTGATGCCGACGCGGAGCATGAAGCCGATCTGATCAAGAATGAACGGACCAACCGCACGGATCTCGCCACCGTAGCGCAATCCATCTCTCAGAATGCGGGCAGCAGAGAAACCTCGGCCATCTGCAAAGCTTGGGAAATCCACTGCGATGAGTTCCAGCGCCTCAAGATGATCAGCTAGCTTTTCCGCTTTTTCACCTGCACGAAGTACAACACCCAAAGTCAGATTTGTCTGCTTAAGTTGTTGTTCTTCTACCAGAAAACGCTCCAGAGAGAAGATAAGCTTTCCCTCGACTGGCAGGGCTTCATCCTCTGCGATATAGGCCCAGTCATCAGCAATGATCTCGTCGTTCTTGAAGATCTCAGTGGTCTTTTTGAGTTCTGTTGTCATTTGAACCTCAGATGCTTTGGGCTGCGCCGCCCTTGGACGCACTTGAGAAATGAATTCCACATTCAGTTTTGTCCTGACCGCGCCAACGGCCTGAGCGTGGGTCTTCGCCCGGAGCAACCTTGTCTGTGCAAGGCATACACCCGATGGAAGGATACCCTTCTGCGACCAGCGGATGTGGTGGCAGGCCATTATCCTTTGCGTATTGAAGGACTTCGGCAGCGGTCCAGTTGGCCAATGGGTTCACTTTGATGCGGCCTTCTTCAATCTCGAAATGCTCCAGACTGGCTCGAGTGTCAGCCTGATGGCGTTTGCGGCCTGAGATCCAAGCTTCGAAACCACCAAGTGCTTTTGCGAGTGGAACTACTTTGCGGATGTGACAGCACGCGTCCGCATCAGAGGCCCAGAGAGCGCCCTTTGGGTCTTTCTCAGCAAGGTCTTCTGGTTCAGGCGTGATGACACGCACGTTCAAAAGCCCAAGTTGCTCAACCAGTTCGTCACGATAGCGCTTTGTTTCGCCAAACAGTTTGCCGGTGTCGACAAACAGGACCGGTGTACGCACGTCGATCTGAGAGACCATGTGCAGCAGCACGGAGCTGTCCGCGCCGAATGAGGACACCAGAGCGATCTCTCCAGAGAATTGCTCTGTGAGCGCGTGCTGCAGAATGTCCTGAGCATCACGCTCAGAATACATCCGGTTCAGCAGCTTCACCTGCGCCTCCAAAGAGCCCTTATGTGATTGACTATGCTCCATAAAGAGCGTCCTTAAATGGCTGATCACCCAAGCGGCGATAGGCGTCGATGAAGCTTTCTTCCTCATCCAGGCGGTTCGCCAAATAGGTATCGACAACAGTCTCAACGGCATCAGTGATCTCTGCTTCCGGGAAGCCGCGACCGATGATTTTGCCGATGGATGTGTTCTGATCCGCAGAACCACCCAGTGTAATTTGATAGAGCTCTTCGCCTTTGCGGTCTACGCCCAAAATGCCGATGTGGCCGACGTGGTGGTGACCACAGGCGTTGATGCAGCCGGAGATTTTCAGTTTCAAGTCACCAATTTCGTTCTGACGCTTAACCTCTTCAAACCGCTTGGAAATTTCCTGAGCGATTGGGATAGAGCGAGCATTTGCCAGAGCACAATAGTCCAGCCCCGGGCAAGCGATCATGTCGGTGATCAGGCCAGCGTTTGAATCTGCGAGCTCGTTTGCCTTCAGGATCTTGTAGACAGTGGGAACATCTTGCAGCTTCACGTGTGGCAGAACGAGGTTCTGTTCATGTGTGACGCGCAATTCATCATGTCCAAACCGCTGCGCCACATCAGCAATTACGTCCATCTGATCGGCTGTTGCATCCCCCGGCGCTCCGCCAATTGGCTTGAGCGAGATGGTGACAGATGTGTAACCCTCAGCTTTGTGCGCATGCAGGTTGCGGCTGGAGAACAAGGCCAGATCGCGGTCTTCGCGTTTGGCTGCTTCCAGCTCTGTGCTGATCTTTGGCAGGGCTTCAAAAGATGGTGGTGCGAAGTATTCGTTGATGCGAACCACTTCTTCATTTGGCAGATCAAGGATGCCGTTTTTGGTTGCCTCGAACTCGGCCTCAATATCCTGCTTCAGTTCTTCCAGACCGGTTTCGTGAACCAGAATCTTGATGCGAGCCTTGTACTTATTATCGCGGCGACCATAGCGATTGTAGACGCGCAAGATCGCCTCACTGTATGCCAGCAAGTCATTTTCCGGTAGGAAATCCCGTACCTTACAGCCTACCATCGGCGTACGGCCCAAGCCGCCACCGACGAACACCACAAAGCCGATTTCCCCGTCTTCGTTGCGGGTCAGCTGCAGACCAATGTCGTGCACCTGTACGGCTGCACGGTCCTGTTCAGCGCCTGTGATCGCAATCTTGAACTTGCGTGGCAGGAACAGGAATTCCGGGTGTAGCGAAGACCATTGGCGCAGGATTTCGGCATAAACGCGTGGGTCTGCGAACTCGTCTGCGGCTGCGCCTGCGAACTGGTCGGAGGTTACATTGCGGATACAGTTGCCAGAGGTCTGGATGGCGTGCATCTCGACGTCGGCAAGTTCATGCAGGATCTGAGGCGTATCAGAGAGCTTTGGCCAGTTGAACTGGACGTTCTGGCGCGTTGTGAAGTGGCCGTAACCTCTGTCGTAAGTCCTTGCGATATGGGCAAGTTTACGCATCTGGCTGGCGTTGAGCGTGCCGTAGGGAATAGCAACGCGCAGCATGTAAGCGTGCAGCTGCAGGTAAAGACCATTCATCAGGCGGAGCGGCTTAAATTCGTCTTCGGTCAGCTCGCCAGACATACGGCGGCGGACCTGATCTTCGAACTGGCTCACGCGCTGATTAACAAAGTCGCGATCAAATTCATCGTAGCGGTACATGGAAACTCCTGAATCTAAAAGGACTTAGGCCGAACGCAGATGGCGTTCGGCTTGCTTGCCGAGGTCGAGACGAGTGGTTGGCCCTTGGGCGCGAATGCGCTCTTTCAGGCTCTTTGGCTGCAGGTGGCCGTCTTTCAGTTCCAGATCAATCGCGTAGGTGCCGAGAACGTATTGCTTGTCTTCACCGGCTTTTGCGAAATCCAGAGCTGAAGTCATGTCTTCGTCTGTATTGAGGATCCAGGCTGCCTCAACAAACTCGACCCACTCTCCGTTGTGGCCGAGCCAGACAACATCACCATCGACCAGTCTGTTGGCGGTAATAGTTTTCATCGGGTCTCTCCCTAGGCTGCAACAACAGCCGGTAAACTTGCATATTTAATTGGGCTTAGAGGGAGCGAACGCGACTGATCTGCGTGGGCCACTGCCTTACCGATGATGATAAGTGTGGGTCCGGTGACGCTGTCGTGTTGCTCGAAATTACAAAGGTCTTGCAGGGTGCCTGCAAAATTGCGTTCTTTTGTCTGGGCTGCGTTCTCAATCGCCATGACTGGGGTGGATAAATCCAATCCGGATTTCACCAAAAGGTTGGCAACTTTTCCGGCAACGGTACGCCCCATATAAACAGCGGTTGTCGCTCCATTCAGAGCAAGATCCGCCCAATCCGGGAGGATATCTCCATGCTGGTTATGCCCTGTAGCAAACACCAGCGAGGAGGCAACACCCCGTAATGTCAAAGGTATTTGCGCGCTAGCCGCGGCGGCGAATGCAGCGGTGACACCGGGTACAATCTCAAAATCCACATCATGCTCGCGCAGTGCGGCGATCTCTTCTCCAGCCCGGCCAAACACCATTGGGTCCCCTGCTTTCAGGCGGACAACCCGTTTGCCGGACTTGGCAGCAGAGACCAATAACTGGTTGATTTGCGTTTGCGTTGAACTGTGCGTTCCTTTGCGTTTTCCTACGCTGATGCGTGTTGCATCGCGGCGCCCCATGGAAACCACGGCATCCGGTACCAATGCATCATAGAAAATGACATCTGCTTCTTGCAGGACACGCTGTGCGCGCAGGGTCAGCAGGTCTTCTGCGCCCGGGCCAGCGCCCACGAGCCAGACATATCCCCGCTGATCCTGCTCACTGTTCAGCAAGCGATGCGCTTCGGTCAGAGCCTTTTGTGTCTCACCAGCAAAAGTGTTCGCAGCAACAGAACCTGAAAAAAATTCAGCCCAAAAGCGACGACGCGCACTTCCCGAAGGCATCAGCTTACCAACTGTAGCACGGAAGCTGTCTGCCAACCTTGCGAGTTGACCGGCTTCACGTGGTAACAGAGCTTCAACCTGTGCGCGGATGTGGCGGGCATAAACAGGGCCAACGCCTGTTGAGGTGATCGCCACGGCAACAGGTGCGCGATTGACCATCGCGCCGGTGTAAAAATCACAAAGCTCAGGACGATCCACCGCGTTGACCGGGATGCCTTTCTCACGAGCAGCTTCTACGATCTCACGATCCAGCTCTTCTTCATCAGTGGCAGCAAACACCAGGGCTGCGCCAACCAGATAAGCCGGGTTGAACACACTAAGCATGAAGACACCGTCCGCGTCTGCCACCGCTTCGGCCAAAGCTGCACTAGGGCGCTCATGGCTAACAACGCGGATGTGCGCTTTGGTTTGCGCCAGAAGTCTCACCTTCGCAGCAGCTTCATCACCACAGCCAACAACAACAACCATTTTGCCTTCAACCTTGTGAAAGGTTGGAAAGACAGCGAGTTTATTGCTCTCGTCCTGCTGTGTGTTGAAGCTCTCTACCAAAGCCATTGCGCTCTCCAAGCGTTTTGGGATCATTGGGAGCGAGTTTACAGAGTAGAGTTCCTCTAAGCTCGGTATGGCATTCCAAAGCTGGATGACTGCGTAGAAAAGATTTTTTTCATGCGCTCGAACGGAGGAAAGATGCCCTGACTTTAAAAACGGCACTCGTGAAATATCATTCTACATTTACAGCAAATATGACCACATAAGCTCTCAAAATTACCATCACATTTGCTGATTGAGAAAATAAATCTACATACCCCTACCATCCGTTAGAGCAACGAACACTAGAAATGAAAACCTATCAATTTCGACGAACTCGTATTTTAAAGAATCTGGTTCTTCGCGTTTTACAGGTTGCTACCACGCGTTTAATGCAGAGTGCGACATGGATGAAATCAGTTCCAGCTTATCCTGTTAAATCTTCCAAACAGGATCAGACAGCATAGCCAGCCTTGTCTTTTTCCATTTCGCTCAATATCCAGTCTCGGAACAGCTTTATTTTTGGGTTGTTTTTCTGCGTTTCACGGTAAACAAGCCAAACTGGATTTTCAGCCGTGCACTTTAATGGGAAGGGCTGGATAAGCAGGCCATTACGCAACGCACTTGAATGAAACAACGGTGTCAGAATCGCAACACCATGCCCCGCAATCGCGATATTTCCATCAACAGTTTGCGTGCCCATTTGGGAAACGGGTTGGTTTGAAAAATCGGGATCTTTCACGCCAGCTGCTTCAAACCAGTTTCTCCACCAAGGATCTCCTGTATCGATAATGGGAAGTTTCAGCAGGTCTTCAGGCTTGTCCACACCGCCAATGCTGTCAGCAAGTCTTGGACTTAACATGGGAGTATACGTAACTTCGGCTAGTTTGTGACAACATAACCCAGGCCATTTTTTAGGGCTGTTTCTGATCCCCATATCAATATCAGAGGATGCAAAATCAACAACACCGCCAGAGGCTTCCAATTGAACAGCAATTTTGGGGTTCGCCATCTGAAACTCTCCGATACGCAACGAGAGCCAGTTCATGGCAAAGGTGGGAACCACACTTAGTTTCAGTGTCCCATCCTGCGTTCCTTGCACAGCCGAAAAGCCAGCACGAATAGACTGAAAAGCCTCACTTGCCACTGCCGCAAGTTGCGCACCTGCCTCCGTTAAAACAACTTGTCTTCCTACCCGATTGAACAAGGGTTTCCCGGCACGATCTTCCAGCACTTTTATCTGATAACTCACCGCTGCTTGCGTCATTCCCAGCTCCTCCCCAGCACGGGTGAAGTTGGAATGTCTCGCTGCTGCTTCGAAGGCGCGAAGAGCGTTGAGTGGAGGCAGACTGTTCGGCATCTTTGATAAAATCTCCTTATGTTTTCTTCCCTATATTCGATTGGACTGTAAATGCAACCTCCGGCATTAATTCCCCAACAACAGCAGGAGAAAAAGCATGGCAGATTTCACCGTTGAAGCTCAGAAAATCAAAGTATTATCAAATATTTTCAATAGATTAACTAAAGTATTTAGAGATATTTTCTTTTCAATGAAAAGCGGGAGTGAGCGTTTAGATGCACGTGATCTGCCAGCACACTTACAGAAGGATATTGGGGTCAACTTAGAGTCAGAGCCATTTATCAGATGAAGCGACATAAGGTCGTCATATGGTTCTTATCACCCTCTGTTATCTTCTAAATCATCCCAAACTAACAAATTCAAACTAAGAATGCAGGTCCACCTCACCCGCCATAATGTGCGCTGACGATGACGCGGACTTCTACCAGGGCGCCTTCACGGCGGAGGCCGGCGGCTTCGATGGCGGTCCAGGCTGGGTAGGGTTTGGAGAAGAACTCGAGGCGGATGGAGTCGAACAGCTCGAAGTGATCGCGCAGGCCGATGTGGTAGCTGGTCATCTCAACAACAGCATCCATATCGACGTTGGCTTCACGCAGGATGCATTCGATTTTTTTGAAAGTGTTGCGGAACTGGGCTTCGGGGTCTTCCGGCATCTGGCCGCTCATATCCGCACCGGTCATGCCACTCAGGAAGATGTGGTTTCCCGAGAAGATAGCTGGTGACATGTTGAGCTGTTCTGAAACGGATTGAAACTCGTGCGGGAGCACTAAACGCTTGACCATGAAATACCTTTCTTGCACGTGCCTTCGGGAGCTTCGAACGAACCGAAGACATGCAAACTATAAAACCGCCCGCAGAACCTAGCAGAGGGCGGTGAAAATCCAAATGATGTTGTCGTGAGACTGGCTTGCTTCTTTTACTTGAAGGCGGAAGGAATAAACTCCACGGCCTTGCAAGGGATGTATTTACCGCGCCGGATCAGATTTCGGGAAGCTGATTTGTAGACGACATCCTTGAGCACCAGATAGGCTGGTAGTTTGGCATTGGAGCCATAGACCTTCATAATCATATCTGCCCATTTTTTTGCCAGGTCACTTGGTTTTTCGACGATAGGTATGCCGTTGTGCTTTTCGCCAGTGTATTTGAGGATCAGTTCTTTTTGAACTGCAGGCTTTGAGAGGGCTGCTAACGCACCTGTCAGTGAGGCTTCCTGGTCTTTTGTTCTGCCGTCTGCTTCTGTACAGCCTCCTTCCGGTGCTCCGTCGGTCTCTTCTACTTCCTCCTCTTTTTCTTTAACGACGACGTTGTAATGGTTCTTCTTGCCACTTTCGTCAGGCTTGAACTCGATCTCGAACATCATTACCCAAGGCTGTTTGCTGGCCCATTTCTTGATGTTCTTGAGACTGGTGCCCTTGCTCATTTTTGCGATCACCTGCTGGAGAATGTTTTCCTGCAGGGCGTTGAAGGCTTCATGGGCTTCGCCGAAGCTTTCCAGCATGCCCTCGCCCTTGGAGCTGAGGAATTTCTCCAGTTCCTCTTTATGTGCTTTCAGTTTTTCAGCTTTGCGGGCCTGATCTGCCTTCAGGTCAGCAATGTTATCTGCAAGCTCTGCCAGATCTCCAGCCATGTTTTTGGATGCTGCGCGAAGCTTTTGGGCCGCCTGAACAGACTCCGAGGTCTCCTTATACGTCACCACATGGACTTTCTTTTCAGGCTTGCCGCGTTTGAGTTTCCCTTTGAGGCCAGAGCGGTTTTCGCGGTACCAAACTTCCTTCACCTCCATATAGTCCGGTAGTTGATCCGATATGTCCTGCCCTTCTTTTTGAGCTGTCAGCAAAGTTTTTGCCCATGCCATGGAGGCCTCACTGGGAATGCCCACAAACGGTTTGCCGTCCGGTCCTGTTTCACCAGTCTCGCGGTGAGACATGGAGGCCATCATCTGTCCTGAGCGCAGGCCATTGAAGACCAGCTCCGGTGTGGTTGCGAGCTCGGTTTTGGTTACAGCTTTGTGGGGCATGTCCACGTGGTTATCGACCATCGGGTCGCCGGTGTTTGCTGGTGTTTCCGGTGCTTTTCGTGTTTCTGATGTGATGGAAAAGTTGCGGCCTTCCTTTTTAATGTTGACCTTCACCATCTTGGCCCATGGCTGCGTTTCTGCCCAGGCCAGGCTCTTCTTCATGTTGTTGCTTTTGTCCAGATGAGCCAGCACCATTTCTTCTGCCGTGCGCTGTAAACCAGAGGTGGCGAAAACGGCTTTGGGCCGCTCATCTGACAATTGCAGGACGGCTGCTTCGACTTCAGCTCCCCGATTAATTGCAGCTTCCACACAGTTGGTGCAATTGAGCGCGAAGGCCATTTGCTTGGAGGTGGCGGTGCCATAGGCGATGGCTTCTTCTTCCAGCTCGGCCAGTCGTTTCTTTTCACGCTCTGACACCGCATTGGCTTTGGCTTCATGCAGGGTCTTCATCATGGTGTCGCCAAAAGCTTTTTCGTGCATCAGCTCTTTGGTTGAGGCCACCAGTTCATTGCCCAACACCTTCATGTTCTGGCTGAAGAACATGATGGTTTCACGCTGTGCTGTGTCCATCTGGTTGGAGGGAGTATCGCTGGCCTGACGGAGATAGGCTCTGAACTCGGGCGCGGTTGACTGATCCTGAAACACTTCGCGAGTCAATTGACGGGATTGTTTTTTCAGCTCGATTTCGTGCTACATCAGCACCATTTGCCGGGCTTTATTATCGCTCTCCCCCAGAGTGCCTTTAACCAGCCGATCCCATTTAACGGCCTCCGGGTCCGCGTAGGCTGCACCCAACGGGTCTTCATCATAATGGGATTTTTGGGACTGGTAGGAATTGAGGCGCTGGGTGAAGCCTTCGGTGGATTTGATGCCGGCGTCTTTCAAAGCTGCTGAGAGAGGTCGTTTCTTACGTTCCGCAGCCGGTGTGTGTCAATGAGCGTTCAAAATTGATCCGGCATCATCATTTAAAATTGACCCACCTTGGTTGGCACAAATCCAGCAGGCGAACAGCTCTCATCTAGCAGGTTCGTCTGCTGGCTTTGTGCCAACCAAGG
>NZ_LMCF01000017.1 GCF_001623075.1 Pseudovibrio sp. Ad37 | reverse complement strand
ACTGACCGACCGGACACTTCGACCATCCCGTAAAACAAGACGGCGGATCTTGGCTGCACTTTCCATCAATATCACCCGTTCATGCCCCGCGCTAAATGCACGGATCCTAACAAACAGGTGGGTCAATCTTAAACGCTCATAACCCACCTAACCGGGTCAATTTTGCATGCCGATTCACAGGCGGTGTGCCTTCAACGATGTAATCTGCGATATCAGGTTCTGTGGTCCACTCTGGTGTGTCTTCGTCCACCTGCGAGCCAATCGCCGCGCTTGCCTCAGAGGTTTTGCTGGTGACGCTTGCGGAGCGTTTCTTCCGGCCACCGCCAACGAGATCATGGAACTTCCAGTTCATCTCTGAATAGACTTTTTTCAGCCAATCATCGTACTTGGGGGCTGACTCTTGTCCTGGCATCGACACACCTCTCCTAACCTTGCGTCAGACAAAAGGTTTACCACGATCACATTGGTGTGATGATGCTGGTTTGAGGGCTTAGTTAGCGATTGGTGAGCTGCAAGGCCACAATGCAAAAGAAAAGCCCCGGCGGACCGGGGCTCTCCTGATTATTCATCTGGCTTCACTGCGCTTACTTGAGGCGCTGCATCACAGACACATAGTTGGCAACGGCTGCGCCGCCCATGTTGAAGATGCCGCCGAGCTCTGCGCCGTCCACCTGAATGCCGCCAGCTTCGCCCACCAGCTGCATGGATGTGAGCACGTGCATGGAAACACCGGTTGCACCGATTGGATGGCCTTTGGCTTTCAGCCCGCCAGACGGGTTGACCGGCAGTTTGCCGTCCTTCTGGGTCCAGCCTTCCAGAATAGCTTTTGCACCCTGACCTTCTGGCACAAGCCCCATGGCTTCATATTCGATCAGCTCAGCGATGGTGAAGCAGTCGTGGGTTTCAACAAAGGACAGGTCTTCAACGGTGATGTTGGCCATGGAGAGCGCGCGCTTCCAAGCTTCGGTACAGCCTTCGAACTTGAGGATGTCGCGCTTGGACATTGGCAGGAAGTCCTGCGCATGCCCCATGCCGCGGAAGGCGACGGCCTTTTTAGCAGAAAGCGCTGTGGTGGTGTCGGTGAGGACGATGGCTGCTGCGCCATCGGAAACCAGCGAGCAGTCTGTGCGCTTCAGCGGGCCAGCTACAAACGGGTTCTTCTCGCTCTCATTGAGGCAGAACTCTACGCCGAGGTCCTTGCGCATCTGTGCGTATGGGTTCTCCACGCCGTTCTTGTGGTTCTTCGCAGCGATGTGGGCCAGCGCTTCGCTCTGGTCGCCATGCTTTTGGAAATACATGCCTGCGATTTTGCCGAAGACACCAGCGAAACCAGCGGGGGTGTCGCCATCTTCTGGCAGGTAAGAGGCTTTGAGCAAGTTTGCTCCGATTTCACGACCCGGCGTGGTGGTCATCTGCTCAACACCAACGACGAGCACAAACTTGGCGTCGCCTGCCTTGATGGATTTGACGCCCTGATGCACCGCAGCTGAGCCCGTCGCACATGCATTTTCTACGCGGGTGGTTGGCTTGAAGCGCAGCTTGTCATCTGCCTGAAGCACGAGGCTTGCTGTGAAATCCTGCTTGGAAAAACCTGCATTGAAGTGACCCAGAACGATCTCATCAATGTCTTCAGCGGCGAGACCGGCATCGGCAATCGCTTGCTTGGCAACTTTTGTGACTAGAGTCTCTACAGTCTCATCTGTCAGTTTGCCAAACGGTGTATGTGCCCAACCAATAATTGCGGCCATTTTCTTCTCCCAAAGAAATTAAACTGGGTGCCGAAAGTCTCGCCTCAAACCCGGCTCTCAAATGCGCGCAAATCGTTTCACCCCTGCGCGCGAGATGCAATCATACGGAAGTTGTAGTGAACGGGGCTATCCGAGGGACTTTATGCTAGGTTTTGTCGATCTGACAGTCATTTCCACCCAAGCAGGGTGATGGTTGCTGGTTAGCCTTCTGTGCATGAGCAGGGTTAGGCTAGCGGTGTGCGATGACTTTCTCATTCATCTCCCCTTATTTGATATTGATGGGTTTCTATTGGGTGAAAACAGTCCTTCATATTGAACGAATTTCGGAATGTGTATGGGGGAGTAAACTCTAGATTATTGCGGATAATCCAAGAGTTTGAGGCCCGATATCTCCACCCAGAGCAAAATCATCGACATTGCAGCAAAGCGAGCCCAGCAAGGAAGGCCAACCGCTGACGAGCGATCTGATGAGGCCCGCATTTCAATGTCCGTTTTCATCATCGCGATGAATGAGGAAGACCGTATCGGACAGACGATTGCCAGCTGCATTCACTGGGCTGATGAGGTCATTGTGATTGACAGCGGATCTACGGACCAAACCGTGACCGTCGCCCAGCGCATGGGGGCACGTGTGCTGCACAATGACTGGAACGGGTATGGCTTGCAAAAGCGGTTTGGTGAGGACCAGTGCCGGAATGACTGGATCCTGAACATCGATGCCGATGAGGTGGTTACGCCTGCATTGCGTGATGAGATACTGGGCTTGTTCCAGACCTCTGTTCTAGCGGAGAACGACTTTTGGGAGGTGGACATCTGCGATGTGTGGCCTCACGAAAAGACCGCAGCAAAACACGCTTACTCTCATAAGCAAATCCGACTTTACCGCAGGAGTGTAGGTCGTTTTTCTGCCAGCTCGGTGCATGACACGGTCCGTCCGCCCAGCGATGCCAAGGTGGGTATGCTGAAAGGGCATATGGACCACCGCAGTATTCCCAGTGTCGCCTTCCACTTTGAGAAGATGAACCGCTACTCCACCCTGCAAGTGCATGAGATGCGTGGACGGGGGCGCAAGATGCCAAAGTCACGGCTGCTCTACGAGTTTCCCGCAGCCTTTCTGAAGGGCTATCTGGTGCGCGGATACTGCCGATATGGCTGGTGGGGCCTGATTGCCTCAACCAACTACGCGGTCGGGCGATATCTACGGGTCGCGAAATCCATTGAAGCAGATCTTCTGGAACAGACCCATTCATCTCAGAGGGGGGCGACTGCTGCACGGCAGGATAAGACCTGACCCAGCCTTCCACCCGATGTTCCTGATTTTTCAAAGAAACGAAGCAACACAACAAACGCTTAGCTTCCTTCGCAGCCTCAGCTGGAAGGCAAAAAGAGCTTAAGCAGATAGGTGGCTTATTCAATGGCTGAAAAGCAACAGCAAGATCCCGCCCCTCTTGTCAGCGTGTTAATCCCTGCACGCAATGCCGCAAACACGCTTGGAGAGACACTGAGCAGCCTGTTGGCACAAAGCTTCACAGACTTTGCTGTTGTGTTGGTGGATGATGCCTCCACCGATGAAACCCGGGAAATTGCGGAGCATTTTGCAGGCCATTTTTCGAAGGGCCGGTTTCAGATCCTTGAAGGGCCAGGTCAGGGTATCTCAAACGCGCTTAATACCGGGCTTGCGGTGATTGAGAGCCCATTGGTTGCCCGCCTTGATGCGGATGATCTGTCGGAGTCGCTTCGTCTGGAACGGCAGGTTCGGATTATGAACCGGAACCCTGACTGGCAGTTGTGCGGAACAGAAGTTTCCGTGATTGATGAGGCCGGGCAGATCATAGACCAGATGGAGTGCCCGAAAAGCTCGGTTGAGATCCGCAAGCGCCTCTTTGAGAAGTGCTGCTTGTACCACCCGACCATTATGTTTCGCCGTGATGCTGTGTTGACCCTTGGCGGGTATCGTCCGCATTTTGATGGTGCAGAGGATTATGACCTTTATCTGCGCTTGCTGGAATATGGGAAGATTGGTGCTCTTAACGAGCGGCTTGTTCGGTATCGGCTGCATCCGGGTCAGGTGACGGCACGCAGCGGACGCCCTTACCGGATGGTGGCTGATATGGCGTTGCTATGTGCTGTTGCGCGGTTGCATGATGAAGAGGAACCGAATTTCAGCGAGGATACATTGGCGAATGACGTGGGCCAAGCACTGCGTGCCGAACTTCGGGAACGCGGCTTCTCGCATATCTCGCCAAAGGTGGCGCGGCATATGGCACAGCGGATCAAAAAATCCAAGGCGCGGTTGGAGTACCTGAAGGGACTGCTATTTATTGAGAACGCGAAGGCCCGGAACTACAAGGAAGCAACCAAGGCGTTGTTGATGTGAGGTTTATTTCTCTAACTCGCAGGGATTGCACAGTCCCTGCGGTTGGTGATGAGCTGGAGACAGCCGTTTTCTTTGAGAAGGTGGGATTGCTCAGACGTTAAAGGTGCATCCGTTGTCCTTCACGCTGCTGCATTTCTTGTAAGCTCTCTGCCCTGCAACCAACTCTTTTACTAATAGAAGCGATCGTATTTGCGAACGCGTTTTACTCTGGTTTATGCCATTCAGCGAGTTCTATCGTGATCTTTTCTGGCCCAAACAGGAACACCAGTTTTCTGTCGTTGAACTCCATGACTTCGGAACGGGCTTTGAACCCGGCTGCTTGAAGCTTTGATAGTCTGTCTTCCAGATCATCGACCGCGAAACACAAGTGATTGTAGCCTGTTCGGCAGAGGTCTTCAGGGTAAGGCTCGGTGGGTGGCTCTGGATTGCGGTAGTGTAGCAGTTGGATTTCGAATCTGGGGCTATGGCCTTTCAGAACCAACGTGACGTGCTCTGCTTCCAGATCCGGAATGCCCATGTACTTTGAAAACACGGGACCGGAGATGACGAGGGATTTTGCTTCTTCAAAGTCAAGCAAGTTAAAGAAAGCACGCGCCTCATCCAGATTGCGGACAGCCACTGTCACATGATCAGGGTGCATTTTGTTGATCTCCTGGGTTGCGGGCGATCTGATCTTTGCCCTGTACCAGTCCCGGTCCTCATTCTCCTCACTCTGACACGAGCATGTGGTCGATGAGGCCCTGTGTATTGTCGGAGCCGCTGACGAAGTCATCCCACAGGCTCATGAGCATGTCATCGTAGTTTTCTGCGATCTGGTGGATGTTAAAGAGACGAAGCACTCTCTCCCGTCCTGCTTCTGCCATGTCTTCGCGCAGGGGCTGGTTATCAGCTAGATCGAGCAGCGCTGATGCAATCTCTTTGGGGGATCTTGGGTTGATCACCTTACCGGTTTCGCCCACTGCCTCCCACAAGCCGCCAGAGTGCGTGGTGATCACCGCAGCGCCGCAGCTCATGGCTTCAATCGCGGTGCGGCCAAAACCTTCTGCCACGATGGAGGGGACCACTGCGATGGATGATCTTGCGAGGCGTCTTTGAACATCTGAGGCATTGAGGTTGGTCTCGATCGAGACACTGTCTGCGTGGCTTGAAAGCATCTGCCGGAGAGAGTTTGCCGTTGATTGCTCCCCCTCGTCGGTAACGGCCAGTACCAGATTCAGTTTCCACCCCGTCCGATCCAAACGGTCTGCACAGGCAAGCCAAGCCTGCGCCAGGTCGAACACGCCTTTGTCTTCCCTTGCCCGCCCCACATAGATCACAGAGTTTTCTTTGGGGGCTGGGGACCAGAGCTCGCAATCTATGCCGTTGGGCACCACCACACTGCGGGCTTTTACACCCGTGAAATTTTCGCAGAAGTTATTACGGGCATCTTCGCCAACCCAGATGATGCCGGCAAGGCGGTTCATTTTGCGGGTGTACTTCCAGCGTTTGAACGCGCTGTTGCGCTCGAACCTGCCATGCCTGTGCAAGATTACAGGGGTGCCCGGAAAGTCCGTGATGATCTGAAACGCCGTTTCCAGATGCTGATGCACGACGATCAGCTGTGGTCCAAACTCTGACAGCGGATCATAGAACTTTGCAGGCGTTGGCTTTTTACCCGGTTCTGTCACTGCAAAAACATCAACATCTTCAAACAGATCCTCCTCGCCTCCTGCAAAAATACGCAGGTTGCCTTTGTTCTGGCTATGAAGCGCAAGATCATGAGCGCACAGATCTATTGATGTGGCTCGAGACTGGCAAAAATGCATGTTACGCGGCATTACGATTGCAGTTCTCAATGCGGCCCCCACTTTACTGTTTGCATTCAGCAAAGCTTGAAGTGCGGGGACTGTACATTCCTTAGAAGTCTTCCTTCTAATATCAGGGGTGCTTCTTTAAGGTGGTGAAAATCCCTGATGTGCCCTGCTCTCCATCTGTGGGATGTGGCGCTCTTCCGGCTTGTAATTGGCGGACAACAAAGGCATTAGAGCTGTAAATGTCATTGGCTGGAGCCTCAATGACCATAAGCGGACTGGATGGATCTTTGACAAAGCATGTTGCAATCATCGGAGCAGGCCCTGCCGGGCTGTTTGCTGCTCAACATCTGGCAGAAGCCGGAGTGCGCGTGAGCCTCTTTGATCAACGCCCGTCCCCTGCCCGCAAGTTTTTGATGGCTGGGCTTGGTGGTCTCAATCTAACCCACAGTGAGGATCTGGAGGTTTTTCTGAGCCGCTATCGTCCTGCACATGCGCAACTGTTGCAGTCAGTGCGGGATTTTCCTCCTTCTGCTCTGCGGGAATGGAGCGCAGGGTTGGGGCAGTCGACGTTTGAAGGTTCCAGCGGCAAGGTGTTTCCTAAAAGCTTCAAAGCCTCTCCGCTGTTGCGTAACTGGTTGAAATTGCTTGATCAGCAAGGCGTAACATTGCATGCGAACACCCGATGGCACGGATTTGATGAAGCCGGAGGAGTCCTGCTTCAAAAAGGCGATGAGCCCATTGAAGCGCAGGCGTTTGACGCTGTTTTGCTGGCGCTTGGTGGCGGTTCCTGGGCGAAGCTTGGCTCTGATGGCGCGTGGGTTTCGACTTTGCGTGACAAGCAGATTGACGTGAACGCGCTGCTCCCTGCCAATTGCGGATTTGAGATCGCGTTTTCGGATCACTTCAAGGACCGCCACAAAGGTACTCCCCTGAAGAAGATAGCTGTCTCCCACGGAGATCGCCGTGTTGTTGGTGATGCCATGCTGGATGCCTGTGGGATTGAAGGCGGCGTGATCTATGCGCTCTCAGCTGATCTGCGGGATACAATCCTTACAACAGGGACGGCACAGATTGAGATTGACCTGAAGCCGGATGTCTCCGCTGACAAGCTCGCGGCCAAGCTGGCGCGGCCACGTGGCAAGCAATCCATGAGCAACTTCCTGCGCAAAGCAACCGGTCTGCCTGCTGCCGCCATCGCTTTGATGCGGGAAGTAGGGCCGCTGCCGGTTGAGGCTGATGAACTGGCGGCGCATATCAAGGCATTGCCGTTGCAGTTGACAGCGCCACGGCCTATTGACCGGGCGATCTCCAGCGCGGGCGGGATCTCGTTTGACGAGGTTGACGAGCACTACATGCTGAACAAGCTTCCGGGTGTGTTTGTGGCGGGCGAGATGTTGGACTGGGAAGCGCCAACGGGTGGCTATCTGCTGCAGGCGGTGTTTGCCACAGGCCGCTCAGCTGCACATGGCATCAAAGCGTACTTTCAGGCTTGACGCGTTTGGAACTGGCGCCTGTAGGCTGTTGGCGTGGTGCCATATTTACTTCTGAAGTGATGCCGCAAGGTTGCTGCTGAGCCGAACCCGCAGAGGTGGGAAAGGTTCTCCATGTCCATCGTCTCTTCCGCTTCCAATAGGTGCTTGGCTGTTTCCAGTTGCTTGGTGCGCCGCCACTCTGCGGGTGCAAGTCCGGTTACCTTTGAGAATTTGCGGATGAAGGTGCGCTGGCTCATGCCCATCAGATCCGCCATTTCCGGCACGGACATGGTGTAGGCACGTTTTTTCTCCAGTTCCTCAAAAAGTGCTGCGAAGCGTTTACTTTCCCGTTCCTCGGGTACAGGCTGTTCTGCAAACTGAGTTTGCGTTCCTTCCCTGAACGGAGGTGCAACCAGTCGTTTGGCAACGCTGTTGGCGATCTGTGAGCCGTAATCCTGCCGGATGATGTGAAGCGCAAGGTCAATGCCTGCTGCGCTGCCTGCGGAGGTGAATACCCTGTCGGCCTCTGAATAGAGCCGGTCTTCTTCCACGTTGATGGACGGGAACCCGGTTTGCAGCGCCTCGGCATAGCGCCAATGTGTTGTGGCTGTGCGGCCATTGAGCAGGCCAGAGCGCGCCAGTACAAAAGCACCGGAGCAGATGGAAGCAACACGGGCTCCGCGATTGTAGGCCTTACAGAGCGCCTCAATCAGGTCCTCCGGCACCGGGGTATCAATGCCACGCCAGCCGGGGATGAGGATGATGTCGGCGTGATCCAGCGCATCCAGCTGCTTTTCGGCTTTGATCTCCAGACCACCCGCAGCACGGATAGGGCCGTCCTCGATGGCGACCGTCACATACCTGTACCAGTTCGCGCCGAACTCTGGTCTTGGCAGGCCGAACAACTCGTAAGCCTGACCGAACTCGAAGGTGCACAAGCCGTCGTAGATGAGCGTTGCGACAAGTGGGCCTTCTGGGCTGCAGGGTGTGGGCTGGACCATCGGAAAATTCAACTCGAAAGAGATTGGCGTATTTTTTACGAATATAGTCATTTGAGCCAGTTTTTCGCAACTGGGAAATTCTTCAGATTACGGGGGCAGGCGAAATTCCTGTCATCACCCAAGGCTGTTTGCGGAGGCATCTCTCCTGCAAGCTGCTTTTAAATAAGTGTTTTTTGGTGTTCCTCCCCCTAGTCAGGAGCATCCTCATAGATTTGGAGACGTACATGTCCTCACGCGCACTCGAATATTCTCCAGCAGACCCAAAGCAGGCACTCTCGCATTTCCGTTCAATCCTGCAGTTCGAGACATATTGCTCTGATGTGCAGGCAGATTTGGCCGATGGCACTGCAGAGTTCGTTTTGATTGATGTTCGCGGTGCAGCCCGCTTTGCGAAAGGACACGTGGATGGTGCGATCTGTCTTCACCACCGGGATCTGACGGAAAAGAACCTTGCCAAGTGGCCGATGGACACCGTTTTTGTGGTCTATTGCGCTGGGCCGCATTGCAACGGTGCAGACAAGGCCGCCTATAACCTCTCCCGCTTGGGACGTCCGGTGAAGATTATGCTGGGCGGTATGACTGGCTGGATTGACGAAGGCTTTGAGTTGGTTTCCTCGAAAGCTTTACAGCCCGCTTAAATAACAAGCACCGAGGCTTAGCCTCGGTGCCACCACTAGTTTACTACGCCAAGCCTAGCTTTTCTTCTTAGCTTTCTTCTTGCGGGCTTTTTGAAACATGGTCTTCATTTCAGCGTCATCACGCGCCATTTTGCAGAGCTGAGCTGACGTCTTTCCCTTGTATGTTTTGGTGTAGTGCTCATACCGCTTTGCATAGATCGTAATGTACTCTTTAACAGCACATTTCCTATTTGCCTTTTTGCTGGTCAGGCACACAAGCAGCGCGGATTGAGCTAGCAAGTCCTGGTTCTTCATCTCCATGGAAGGACAATGTTTGTCGATGTAATTTGCTCGCGCAACATCATCCGCCTGCTCAACGAATAAATCTGGCAAGGAAGATCGTGTGGTTACACACCCACTCAACAGAACTGCAGCACCTAGCAATACAAATAATTTTAGATAATTTTTCAAAATATTAGCTCCTATCGTAAGTTAGAGCTAATTAGATGCATTAGGAACATTTTGCAATTTTAAGATGAATAGGATGCTTCCATTTAATTCAAAGGTTGCATCTGCGCATAAAAAAGGCACCGAGGTGGGAGGATACCTCGGTGCCAAACAAAGCAGGCATAAAAAGGCCGATTGGGAGGGGAGGTACGGCCTTTAAAATCGTCGGGGCAAGACAACCTGCCTTGAAACAAGGAGGACCCACCAAGCAATGGAAACGGGTCACCCTTCAGTTGTCCGCATAGTGATATGCAGATAATCCCTTTTCAGGACTTATTGTTATTTTGGTAATACTGGTTGCTACGCACTCAGTACTTAATGACGCCCTGTTAAACCAGTGTTCTTATTGCTATTGAAGGTATCAGGATCTTGTTATCATCAGGTTTTCAGAGATGGTGAACAAACACTTATCTGACACACCTGCAGAGAGACGCGGCCTAACGGCTAATTGAGGTGTAAACAGGGCAAAATACGGCTTTTCCATGGCGTATGGCCGTCAGCTTGTCGCAATGAAAGCAGGAGTAGTCACAACGACTTACAGTAAGTTGCAAGAAGCACCTCCTTAAACTGAAACTGCAAAGAGTAATTGCAAATATTGGACTGATGCCTTGATCATGAAAATCGATTTTTTGATATAAAATTCTGGACAGGTGAAATTTATTTTTCGGATAAGCAAATACAAGTGATCCATTCAAATCTTAACAATTTGGCTCAATCTGGAATCATTGACTCCTTCCTGAATACATGCGTCAACTATATTTACGTTGTTTGAGGGCAGGCTTGCGAAGTCTTTTGAGACGGTGTTTGCGTTTACGGAGGCCCCTGGGCAACGTGGGAGGGGTTTCATTATGCATAAATTACTTAGGGCCGCGGCGGTTAGCCTAGCGGCCAGCGCGTTTGCGCTTTCTGTTTCATCAAATATTTCCTCTGCGGCAGAGCCGATCAAGATTGCCCACGTCTATGGTAAAACCGGTCCTTTTGAGGCCTATGCCAAGCAATCTCATGTGGGTTTGATGATGGGGCTGGAATATGCCACTGGCGGCACAATGGAAATTGACGGTCGCAAAATTGAGGTCATCGAAAAAGACAGCCAGCTCAAGCCGGATATTGGACGTGCCATGCTGGCCGAGGCTTATGGTGATGATGAGGTTGATCTGGCAATTGGGCCGGTCTCCTCTGGTGTTGCGTTGGCTATGCTTTCAATTGCGGAGGAATACGAGAAGCTTCTGATCGTGGAGCCTGCCGTTGCTGACAGCATCACTGGCGCCAACTTCAACCGCTACATCTTCCGCACGTCGCGGAATTCCTCTCAGGATGCGATTGCGAATGCTGTTGCCCTTGGGCAGGACGGAGCGTCAATTGCCACGCTGGCGCAGGATTATGCATTTGGGCGTGATGGCGTGACTGCTTTCCGCAATGCAATTGAAAAGACCAATGCCAAACTTGTGTTTGAAGAGTACGCGCCAACGGACACCAAGGATTTCACCGCAAGTGCACAGCGTATCTTTGAGGCACTGAAGGGTCAGGAAGGACGCAAGTTCCTGTTTGTGATCTGGGCTGGTGGCGGAAACCCGCTGGCGAAGATCAACGCGATGAACCCTGAACGCCATGGGATTGAGATCGCAACGGGTGGCAACATTTTGGCGGCTCTGAAAGCCTATAAGGCCATGCCGGGTATGGAAGGCGCGACCTACTATTACTACGAGATCCCTCAGAACCCAGTGAATGACTGGCTGGTGAAGGAACATGAGGCTCGTTACAGCTCACCGCCAGATTTCTTTACGGCGGGTGGTATGGCGGCAGGCATCGCTGCTGTCGAGGCGATCCGTAAAGCTGGCTCCACGGATACGGAAGAGCTGATCACCGCGATGGAAGGCATGGAGTTTGAAGGTCCGAAGGGGCTGATGAAATTCCGCGCTGAGGATCATCAGGCATTGCAGTCCATGTATCACTTCAAGATCCGTGTGGATCCAGAGGTTGAATGGGGCATTCCTGAGCTGGTGCGCGAACTCAAGATTGAGGACATGGATATCTCAGTTCAGAACCAGTAGGTCCCCGTTTTCATAGCTCAGAGAGGGAGCGGGCTACTCGCTCGCTCTCCTAAATCGCAAAAGATAACGCTTTGGAGCCGTGAGGGGTTTTTGCAGGATTGCTGACCTCATCCTCAGTTGCAGATTGTCCCGCTTACGGAATATCAGAGCCTCAAAGAGCGAAGTACAAGACCATGGACATTCTCTTAAAGCTGTTTTTGCCGCTTTCGCTGGCGTTCATCATGTTTTCTCTCGGGATCTCTCTCACACTGCAGGACTTTAAACGCGTGGTGCAGATGCCGCGTGCGTTCAGCATTGGCATGCTGGGGCAGTTGCTTTTGTTGCCCGTTGTTGCCTTTCTTATTTTACAGGTGGTGGAGTTGGAGCCGGCCATGGCGTTTGGCGTGATGCTGCTTGCCTTCGCCCCGGGTGGTGTCACCTCCAACATGCTGACACGGTTCAGCGGCGGTTCTGTCGCGCTGGCGGTGTCGCTCACCGCCGTGACCAGTGTGCTGTGCGTGCTGACGGTCCCGGTTTTTGCAGCGGCATCCGCAAACTACTTTCTTGGTGCGGCCATGCCCAAGATTGATGTGACATCTATTGGCATTTCCATGGCACTGATTACGGCTGTTCCCGTTGCGATTGGGGTTCTCGTCAATCATATGGCGCCATCGTTTACCGCGGCGATCTCCAAAGTGGTGTCGCTGTTGGCCTCCGTGCTGTTTGTGGTGATCGTGCTTGGGGCTATTGCCACCAACTGGTCGGTGCTGACGGCTAACATTCTGGAGCTAGGACCGGTTCTTATTCTGCTGAATGTTGTGATGCTAATGGTTGGGTATGGCGGCGCCAAGCTGATGAAGCTCTCACATCCTGACAGTGTTGCGATTGCTATGGAGGTGGGCGTCCAAAATGCCACACTTGGGATCACCGTCGGGGCTTTGATCGCAATGAACGGCGAAGCATTGCCGCCATACAGTCTGGCCTCCGGTATTTACGGCATCACCATGTATGGCTGTGCCTTCCTCTTCATCCTCTGGGCACGGCGGAAAGCGCGGGCAAACCCGAGCCTTCGTGCCCAAAGTGAACTCTCATAAAGGGCAGGTCTTTGGAATTACGGAAAGACGAAAAGCCGGTTCTGAGTACGCATGATCTGACCATTCGTTTTGGTGGGCATGTGGCTGTGGATGCAGTGTCCTGTGATTTTCATCGCGGGACACTGACTGCCATTGTGGGGCCGAATGGTGCTGGCAAGACCACTTACTTCAACCTGATTTCCGGCCAGTTAGCCGCCAGTGCTGGTCATGTCTGGTTTAATGGCGAAGACATCACGCGCCTTTCAGTTGCCGACAGGACCCTG
Source organism: Pseudovibrio sp. Ad37 (assembly GCF_001623075.1). Lineage (GTDB taxonomy): Bacteria > Pseudomonadota > Alphaproteobacteria > Rhizobiales > Stappiaceae > Pseudovibrio. The sequence continues at coordinate 10,013 of NZ_LMCF01000017.1, read as the reverse complement.
CGGGGCATCGGGCGGGCGTTTCAGATGACCAATCTGTTTCCCGGCCTGAGCGTTCGGGAGAACGCACGGCTGGCGGTGCAGGCTCATCAGCGGATGGGCATGGATTTGTTTTCTATGGCGGACAGTCATGTCGAGCTTATTGAACGGGCAGAGCACATTCTTGCAGAGGTGCATTTGCTGGATAAGGCCGAGCAGATCACTTCTGAACTGTCGCATGGAGATCAGCGCAAGCTGGAGGTGGCGCTGATGATTGCCATTGGTCCGCAGGTGCTGATGTTTGATGAACCAACGGCTGGCATGAGCGTTGATGAGGTGCCGGTTGTGCTGGACCTGATCCGTGAGTTGAAGCAGGACAAGGACCGCACGATTTTGCTGGTTGAACACAAGATGGATGTGATCCGCTCACTGGCTGACCGGATTATTGTGCTGCACAACGGAGAGCTGGTGGCAGATGGGGATCCTACTGAGGTGATCGCCTCTCCGGTGGTTCAGCAGGCTTATCTGGGTGTTGCACCTGAAGAGAAAACAGAGGGTGCGCATGTCTGACGCTCTTCTCAGCCTAAACGGCGTTCACACACATATTGGCCCCTACCACATTTTACAGGGCGTTGATTTGGAAGTTCCACGCGGTGGTGTCACCGTTCTGCTGGGGCGAAATGGCGCTGGCAAGACCACAACGCTGCGGACCATCATGGGGCTGTGGCAGGCCTCAAAAGGGACGATCCAGTTTGATGGAACAGAGATCCAGAAAGAGACGACACCTGCCATTGCCCAGCGCGAGATTGCTTTTGTGCCGGAGGATATGGGCATCTTCACCGACCTGACCGTGCATGAAAACATGCTTCTGGCTGCACGGAACGGTGCGATTGATGAGGAACGGCTGGGATGGGTTTTGGGCCTGTTCCCTCCCCTCAAAACATTCTGGCAAAGTGCTGCGGGTAATCTTTCCGGCGGGCAAAAGCAGATGCTGGCGGTGGCTCGCGCAATCATTGAGCCGAAGAAGTTAATCCTGATTGATGAGCCGACCAAAGGGCTGGCTCCTGCAATCATCAACGCCATGATTGCAGCCCTGAAAGAACTGAAAGAGATGCAGACCACGATTTTGCTGGTGGAGCAGAACTTTTCCATGGCGCGCGCAGTGGGAGACACCGTTGCCGTGATGGATGACGGGCGGATTGTTTATTCCGGTGACATGGCAGAGCTGGCAGCTGATGCAGGATTGCAGGAGAGGTTGATGGGACTTTCACTGGAGGCACACCAATGAGCGACAGCCTGATTAAACCGCGCATCGAGCGCCCTTCTCTCTCTCAGACTATCGAGGCAAAGGCACCGCTGCTGCTTGTGCCTGTGCTGATGGTGATCGGCTTACTCGCGATTGGTTCCGGCTCCACCTGGTTGACGCTGACGGCGGCGGGACTGGCGATGGGGATGATGATTTTCATCATGGCGTCTGGCCTTACTGTGATCTTCGGCCTGATGGACGTGATCAACTTCGGGCATGGGGCGTTTATTTCGCTTGGAGCCTTTGCAGGGTTTACCATTTTAGGTCTGCTGGGTGGCTGGATTGAGAGCCCCAGTATTGCGCTTAATCTGGGGGCTGTTCTGCTGGCTGTGGCGTTTGCCATGCTGGTGACGGGCCTTGCGGGCTATGGCTTTGAGCGGCTGATTGTGAAGCCGGTGTACGGGCAACACCTGAAGCAGATCCTTGTGACCATGGGCGGGCTGGTTGTGACGCAGCAGCTGATCTATGTGATCTGGGGCCCGGATGAGATCGTGCTGGCGCGGCCTGCTGCGTTTCAGGGGTCCTTTGTGGTGCTGGGCGCTGCCATTGAGAAATACCGTGTGTTGGCCATTGTAATCGGGCTGGCATTGTTTGTTGCCATGCGGCTGGTTTTAAACCGGACACGCATCGGGCTGCTGGTGCGGGCTGGGGTTCAGAATGGCGAGATGGTGGAGGCCCTGGGGTATCCGATAGAGAAGCTGTTTCTGGCGGTGTTCATGGTGGGCTGTGCTTTGGCGGGGCTCGGCGGTGTGATGTGGGGCATGTATCAGGAGACCATTACGGCCCATATGGGGGCTGAGGTGATGATCTCCGTCTTCATAGTGGTGATCATCGGCGGGCTTGGCTCCATTGAGGGCTGTTTCATCGGCGCTATGCTGGTGGGTTTGCTGACCAACTACACCGGTTTTCTGATCCCCAAACTGGCTCTGGTTTCAACGATCATGCTGATGGGGGCTGTGTTGATGTGGCGACCTCAGGGGCTTTACCCCGTTGTCAAAGCGCATTGAGGAGTTTGTCAGATGATTGTGAAACTCCTTTCCGGTGATCGTCCACGCAGCAAAATGCTTAGTGCTGTTCTGCTGCTCATTCTGTTTGGGTTGCTGTTTGCGCCCTTTCTGTTTCCCGGTACGCGTTCGTTAGATACCGCTGCTCGCATTTGCATCTTCATTGTGCTGGTGGCCAGTTATGATTTGTTGCTGGGGTACACAGGCGTGGTGTCGTTCGCGCACACCATGTTCTTTGGTATCGGGGCTTATGGGACGGCCATTGCACTAGTGAACATGGGCGCCTCTTACAGTGCGATTGCGCTTGGCACTGTGTGCGGTGCACTGGTTGCCGGGGCTTTTGCGTTTGTGATTGCGCTATTCTCACTACGGGTCAAGGCAATCTTCTTTGCCATGATGACGCTGGCTGTCGCGAGTGCGTTTCTGGTGCTGGTCTCGCAACTTTCCGGCTTCACTGGCGGTGAGGACGGGCTGAGCTATCGTATCCCGCGGGAGATGACGCCTGCGTTCAAGCTGGTGAAGGAGAAGGTGCTCGGGGTTCGCCTCAATGGCAAACTGATCACGTACTACGTGGTCTTCTTCAGCAGCTTGTGTCTGTTCCTTGTTTTGCTGCGCATGGTGAACTCTCCGTTTGGCCGTGTTCTGCAAGCTATCCGCGAGAATGCATTCCGCGCTGAAGCGATTGGCTACAAGGTGGTGCGATATCGCAGTGTGGCGACAATTCTGTCTGCTGTAATGGCAGCGCTCGCAGGGTCCTTGATGGCCCTCTGGCTGCGCTACACTGGACCAGCGACAACGCTCTCCATGGATATAATGGTGGACATTCTGTTGATGGTTGTGATTGGCGGAATGGGGAGCATGTACGGCGCCGTTATCGGGGCTGTCCTGTTCCTTCTCACCCAGTCCTATTTGCAGAACCTCTTGGGCCTCCTTCAGGAATCGCTGGGTAGTCTGCCTATAGTGTCAGAGGTGGTTTCACCGGAACGCTGGCTGCTTTGGTTGGGAATGTTGTTTATCTGCAGCATTTACTGGTTCCCTAAGGGCATCGTGGGCCGTTTAAGAGGAACATAATGCCTCAATTGGGCTCTTTTTTTAAATTGCACCTTGTGGATTTCTTAAGGAGCAACTACATCGGTAGGGACGAGCAAGCTAAGAGATTTGCTTATCCCGTAGTATTAGAGGGGCGACATATGACCCGCCTCCCTATATGAACCATTAGGACTGATTTCTTTTAGAAAGAATGAGAGCTCAGACCTTATGACTGCGGGCTGTTATTAGAGACACGGTTGGCAATGTTGCGGTGCATGTATCGGAACAATGTCCTTTTCTGCCTTTGATTACATTGCTCGTCACGACTGACCCGCCTTAACCAGGCGAGTTGACTTTTTTGGCTTAAAGGACGTTTCCATGCGACAAGACGGTACCCTCAAATTCTTCAACCACGACAAAGGCTACGGCTTCGTTACTCCAGCTGACGGTTCCAAAGACATCTTTGTTCATATCACAGCTTTCGAACGCTCTGGCATTGCAGTTCCTGCTGAAGGTGCAGCGATCACTTTTGTTGCTGAAGAAGATCGTCGTGGCCGCGGTTTGCAGGCTTCCCAGATTGAGCTTGCTTAATCTGTACGATTTGCGAGGCTCCAGAGTTTGTTTCAGCGCAAGCTGAATGAACTTTGTGACCGCCACATAATTGGCCTGATGCGCGCCGGCAATTGCCAGGCGCCGTCAGGCCTTTTATTTTTTGCATCAGGCCAACCTTCGCCATAGCTCTGATCAGAGCTTGCCTAATGCTCTCTCTCCCCCATCTTTCAGCTGAGCACTTCTTAAAATAGCCGCAATCACGGCTATTTTATCTGGCTCAATGAACATCGTTGTTTTCACTTCATAAATTTCAAGGTTTACATGACGACTTGGTCTCGCAAAGTTGCCATTGATGGCCTATACTGACAAAAGTCGCAGATATGCGCTTATAAGAACAACTTTTTTCTCTGCGACCTCTCGCAGAATTGGGCAAGGGACTCATTGTGAAGGGCACGACCAAAGCCAGCAGAACGCAGCATCGCATTCTTGAAGCGGCCATCGACTATGTGCAAGCACAAGGCGGTGGGCAGTTTTCGTTGGATGCAATCGCCAAGCATGCAGGCGTTTCCAAAGGTGGGCTGCTCTATAACTTCCCAAGCAAACAAGCTCTCATCCGCTCCATGGTTCAATACCACGTCGACGGCACGCGCGATAACATTGTCACAGAAGAGCAGAAGCTTGCTGATGATCCCTATCGCCATAAACTGATGCGGGCATTCCTGAAGGGGCTTTGCAGCAAGATTAAAGAAGACAACAAAGCAGCCTCCGGTATGCTGGCAGCCATTGCAGACGACCCGAGCCTGCTTGACCCTGTCCGCGTCTTCCATAAAGACATGTACGCGCGCATTCAGGATGAGTCAGAAGACCCAGATCTGGCAACCCTTGTCTATCTGGCTGTTGAAGGCATTCACAGCAACGGGATGTTTCAGGTTCTTGATGAAGACCAGCTGAATGTGGAAGAGCAACTCGAGCGCATGTTCGAGATACTCAAATAAAGCTCTCCCTGACTTGTTTTCTTCTCAGCCCTGACTGCTGAAATATATCGCCAGACCCACCTGCCCTCTGCTAGCATTAATACCTATGTACTTTATGAATTAGCGGAGACGGGTAGATGAAACGCCGTGACTTTCTGAAAACAGCAATGGCAACCGGTGCTGCGGGCGGCGCTTCTGTCCTTGCTGCGCCAGCACTTGCAAACGCCACATTGAACCTGAAACTCGTAGGAGCCTTCCCAAAGGGCTTCCCGGGCGTGGGAACCTCAGCTGAACAGCTGGGCAAACGCATTGAGGCGCTTTCTGACGGCAAGATCTCCATCAAGTATTTTGGCGGTGGCGAGCTGGTTCCTCCGTTCGAAACATTCTCTGCCGTTTCCTCTGGCACTGCTGATATCGGTCACAACGCGCCTTATTATCAGGTGGGCAAGATCCGCTCGACCATGTACTTCACCACTCTCCCGTTTGGCCTGGATGCAACCGAGCTTTCAGGCTGGTTGCGTCATGGCGGCGGACAGGCGCTTTGGGACGAAGCGTATGCACCGCATGGTGTGAAACCATTTTATGCGGGCAGCTCAGGCGCTCAGGCAGGCGGCTGGTTCAAGAAGCCAATCAAATCTCTGGATGACCTTGTCGGGCTGAAAATGCGTATTGCCGGCCTTGGCGGCGACATCCTGCGCAAAGTGGGTGCGACCACTGTTGTGACACCTCCACCAGAAATCTACCCCGCCCTGCAGTCCGGTGTTGTTGATGCGGCTGAGTTTGTTGGCCCATGGAATGATCTTGCTCTCGGCCTTTACAAGATAGCGCCGTACTACCACTTGCCAGCGTTCCATGAGCCGGGTCCGGGTCTAGAAATGATCGTAAACCAGAACACCTATGAGAACCTGAGCCCATGGCTGAAGGAAGTTCTGGCGCAAGCGGCGACAGCACAGGCTGAAGAGAGCACAGCGGAGTTCCGCTACAACAACACCATCGCGCTTTCCACGTTGGTGGAGCGCGGTGCCATTCTCTCCTCCTTCCCACCGGATGTGATTGAAGCGATTGGCGCGGCTGCACGTGAAGTGATTGCGGCTTACCCTGCTGGCGATGCAATGAGCGAGAAGATCCATGGTTCCTACATGGACTACGTGAAAGCCTGCTCTCTGTACGGTGCGCGCATGGAAGGACAGCTTTATCAGGACCGTGCGCAGGTGTGGTCTACGTAAGCCTCACTTGACCGAGATTTTGGAATGGGGAGTTTTGCTTCTCATTCCATAGGCTGCTTAAACGAATCATCAAAAGCTCACTAAATAACGTCGATGCACTTGTACTCGCTGAAAACTCAAGTATATTTCCGAAATAATAATTAATTGCAATCTACACATATACTTAGGAACTAAGTATTTTACCTAATTATATTACTTAGGTGAGAATAAGTAGGCAGTTAGTACAAATCCAAGCCACAGAATAAACGCTCTATAAAGAATTACTGACTCAATTTATGCGTGTAATCACGAAACAGTGAAACGGGCAGCAGTGCCCCGCTCAAAATTGGAACTCGAGTTTCCCCTTCAGGTGCTCTTATGCGTCGTATTCTTTTAAAGTATCGTATCATCGCGATATTCATGCTTGCGTTTGTGCCCATGCTCTATTTTGCTGGCTCACAAATCACCACCGCCTATAACAAAAAGGTGGAAGCATCCTCTATTGGTCAGGTTGCAGAGTTTGTTCCTGTATTGAGTGCTGTTGTTCACGAACTGCAAAAAGAGCGTGGCCGCTCTGCCGGATATCTTGGCGCTAAGGGCAAAGCCTTTGCTGAGGGCCTTGCTGACCAGCACAAGCTGACTGACAGCAAAATCCGTATCTACAAGACTGCGCTCACCAAAATTGACCTGATGTCCATTGATAGAGGCCTTGCGGCCCAGGTGGACGTGGTGAACAGCCGTCTGGCAAGCATTGACCGTATCCGCAACAACGTCAAAAGCCTGAACACAACCGTTGGCGAAACTGTTGCTTACTACAGCGGCACCATTAACGACGCCTTCAAGTTTTTGCCAAGCACTGTTGCCGTGAGCCGCGATGCCAGCCTTGTTCGCCAGCTAAGCATGTATGAAGAAGTGCTGCTTGGAAAAGAAAACGCAGGCATTGAGCGCGCAATTGGTGCAAACGGCTTTAGTGCTCAGGAGTTCAATCCAACTATCTATCACCGTTTTGTACGCCTGAGCGCCAGCCAGGACACGCATTTCAAGACCGCCCGCTCTTTGATGACCGGTCCCCAGGTGAAGTTTCTGGAAAAGATCTTCAACCGTCCAATCATGAACCGGGTCGATGCTGCGCGTAAGCTTGGATATTCTGCTGCCTTTGGCGGCGACATCTCCTCAGTTTCCGGCACCGACTGGTTTGATATGGCAACAGAACGTATCGACTCGCTGAAGGATTTTGAAGACTACCTTGCTGACGAACTGGTGATGCATGCACAAAAGCTGACTGCCAACGCTCAGTGGGAATTCATGCTCGCGCTGATCATCTCTGCCCTCGTGACTGTCCTCGGTATTGGCGCGGCTTACACGATCATTCGCAGTGTATCTATTCCGGTAACAGCCCTGCTTAGCGATGCTCGCAAACTGGCTGAAGGCGACACCACTGTGACGTTCGCTGGTGCGACTGGCGTTGATGAAGTTGGCCAAGTGGCGAACGCTGTTATGTCTTTCCGCGATACAGTTGCTGAGCAGAAGCGTCTGCAGAGCCTTTCTGAGAAAGAACATGAGCAAGAACGCGACCGCCAGATGCACGTGGATCAATTGATCAGTGTGTTTAATGATCAGGTCTCCAGTGTTCTTGACCGGGTTGATGACAACACCGGCAAGATGCAGCAAACTGCGGACTCTCTGACACACATAGCGACAACAACATCTGATCGTGCCAACAGCGCTGCTGGTTCCTCTGAGCAGGCTTCGCAAAACGTTCAGACCGTAGCTTCTGCTGCTGAAGAGCTCTCTGCGTCCATCGAAGAAATTGGCCGTCAGATCTCCCAGACCAAGCAGACCGTTGATGATGCAACCAGTGTTGCAACTGCCACCAACGATCATGTAGCGGATCTGGATGTTGCGGCCCAGAAGATTGGCGAGGTGGTCAACCTCATTCGTGACATCGCCGAGCAAACCAACCTGCTGGCTCTGAACGCAACCATTGAAGCAGCACGTGCTGGCGAGATGGGTAAGGGCTTTGCGGTTGTTGCATCCGAGGTGAAGGAACTGGCAACCCAGACTTCCAAGGCGACAGAAGAGATTTCCTCTCAGATCTCCGGTATTCAGGGTTCTACGAAGGAAGCTGTGACCGCCATTGAGCAGATTGCTGGCACAATGCATCAGGTGAATGAATACACCAGCTCTATTGCCACTGCGATTGCTCAGCAGAACGCGGCGACGTCCTCCATCAGCCAGAACATTCAGCAGGCTGCGCAGGGCACTCAGGATGTGGCAGACAGCATGAGCGTTGTGACGAGCTCGGTTCAGGAAACCAACCACTCTGCCAATGACGTGCTTGAGGCTTCTTCTTCTGTTTCCAAACAGGCAACGGAGCTGCGCCAGACCATTTCCAACTTCCTGAGAGATGTTGTTGCGGCTTAAGCGTTAAACATTGCTGAAATGCATTGAGGAGGGCTCAGGCCCTCCTCTTTTATTTGATCCCGAGTTGACCTTGGCTGGAAAGCCCATATAAGAGCGCCATGCAAAACATTGACGTTCTTATAATAGGTGCAGGCGCTGCCGGCCTGATGTGTGCCATTGAGGCTGGAAAACGCGGACGCTCTGTGCTGGTGATTGACCATGCCAAGCGCCCAGCGGACAAGATCCGCATCTCCGGTGGCGGGCGGTGCAATTTCACCAATCTGCACGCATCTCCTGCAAACTTTCTTTCTCAGAACCCACGTTTTGCTGTTTCCGCTTTGAAACGCTTTACCCAGCAAGATTTTATTGCGTTGGTGGATAAGCACCGCATCAACTGGCACGAAAAGACACTGGGCCAACTGTTTTGCGATGACAGTGCGCAGCAGATCATCGACATGCTGCTCGAACTATGCCAGCAATCCGGCGTTCGCATTCAGCTGGGCACCGGTGTCACTTCTCTCACCAAGCCTGATGATCGCTTCACCGTTGGCACCTCCAGAGACACTGTGCGAGCGCAATCAGTGGTTGTGGCTTGTGGCGGACCTTCCATTCCTAAGATGGGTGCTACTGGCTTTGGTTACGAGATTGCCAAGCAATTTGATCTGCCGCTCGTCACCCCTCGTGCTGCTCTTGTGCCATTCGTCTTTGATGATGCGATGCGGGAGCGGACCAAACATCTGGCAGGCGTTTCAGTGGATGCTGTTGTGTCTTTCAAGAAGACCAGTTTCCGCGAAGGATTGCTCTTCACCCATCGCGGCCTTTCCGGGCCATCCATTCTGCAGATTTCCTCTTACTGGGAAGAAGGCAAAGACATTCACGTCAACTTGCTTCCAGACACAAATGTTTTTGAGGCCTTGAAATCTGCTAAGCAAAGCCAGTCAAAGCAGGACATTAAGACTGCCGTGGCAAGTTTGCTACCTAAAAAGCTGGCCATGCATATTGCCGAGGAGCATAAGCTGAGCGGACGGTTAGCCGACACCTCCGACAAAGTGCTGCGCAAAGCTGCTCTGGCAATCAACGAGTGGACCCTCAAGCCCGTCGGCACCGAAGGCTACCGCACCGCTGAGGTCACCTTAGGCGGTGTAAGCACAAAGGCCCTCTCCTCCAAAACAATGGAAACCAGCTCCGTCCCCGGCCTCTTCTTCATCGGCGAAGTCGTCGACGTCACCGGCCATCTCGGCGGCTTCAACTTCCAATGGGCCTGGTCTTCCGGCCATGCGGCGGGGCAGTTTGTTTAGTTGTGACGGCATAATAAAGTTTGTAATGTCGCATCACATACACTTTGCTGCACATGCGAAAAGCTCTCCCAAAATTTAATCTATCTTGGCAACGACGGGCCAATAGCATGCGTAATCGGGCTCGTCCTTCATGAGAGGTCAGCTCCTGTTAAGATCGCAGCATATTGCTGCGAGGATGGGAGAGCACCATGGAATACTATGCTGGTTTGGATGTTTCTTTACGGTCTGTTTCGATCTGTGTGATTGACGGCGAAGGCAAGATTATA
>NZ_LMCF01000016.1 GCF_001623075.1 Pseudovibrio sp. Ad37 | reverse complement strand
TCTGGTTCGCGTGCACATCAAAGTCCTGAGCTAACTCACTCAAGGTTTTTTCTCCGCGAATAGCAGCAAGTGCCACTTTCGCTTTAAAAGCCGGGCTATGGTTCCGGCGAGGACGTCTGCTCATGATGGTCTCCTGTTCTTGGCATCATGCCAGTTTCAGGAGCTAAATCCACTTTCACAACCTGTCCAAATTTCCCGAGCCAGCTCTGATGTTCATTGACGCCCCACTGAACACCATCAAAACATGTGCCATCGTAACCTCTATCCCACTGATGTTTATCATCAGCTATATGGTTTACGGATTCATCAAGTGGATGCGTGAGGACTTCGCTTTAACAAGTGGCGAAGATATTCTCCGGCAGTCCCGCGAAGCAGCTGGTGCTGTTCCTGCGGAATAAGCTTCCTCCTCAGGCAAAGCAAAAAGGCGACCTTCGGGCCGCCCTTTTTTATGACTATCTCTAATCTTTAAGCACTGTCAGTCGTCAGTCGCCAGTTTGACATGTTCATGTTTCAGCTTATGGCCCATTTCAGTGAAGGTACTGATATTCTCAATAGCGAGCTTGCGAGCTTTTTCCGCTTCGCCAGAGCAAATGGCTTCCACTAAACCGACATGGGTGTTCGCGCTGTCTTCAATATCAAAGTCAAAGTGCGTGATACGAATATAGATTGAAAGCTGATTGATCACGCTCTTGTACATGTGCACCAAGCGTGCGCTCTCACTCAATTCAATAATCAGCTTGTGGAGCTCAAAGTCATAGAACGTGACTTCTGTAAGAGATACACCGTCTTGCTGACAGATCTCCTTGAAGACTTCCAGTTCCTTGCGCAGCCGAACGGCCTTTTCCGGCGTGATGGTTTCAGCTGCCATTTGAGCAGCCTGACTCTCCAACGCAACACGGAGATGGTAGATTTCCCAGATATCATGGTCCGTCAGTGTCGTCACACTCCAACCCGCGTAAGGCTTCTGTGAGACAAGACCTTCGCTCGAGAGTGTGTTCAATGCCATGCGCACAGTTGTGCGTGAAAGCTCCAGACCTTTCGCAAGCGTACTTTCCGTAAGCTTGTCACCTGAGACATAATGACCCGCTAAAATCTGCTGCCTCAGAAAATCTGCGGCCTGCTCCTCAAGGCTTTGTTTTGAAATCTTCATTGGAACTCAATTGCGTCCGTCGTGTTCACTCTCTTAGTTGAGCTGTATCACCATTAACTTGCTGAATAAATGACGAGTTTCTTGCGTCAGATATTTGCGCTGTGATTATTGTAGGATCAGTTGGATTTAGATATATTTTGCGCGTGCACTGGCAAAAGGACGGTGTCGGGTTTGTTTTCAGCACCGGCAAAGTTTTTAATGACTCTAAACTAGGAATGGTTTATTGTTGAGTTAGAGATGCATATTTTTATTGACGACAGACACCGGAAGACGCATAGCTAATATTATGAGACTCACTCAACAAACCAACTATGCTGTACGTGCCCTGATGTATTGTGCGGCAAATCCTGGCAAGCCAAGCAAAGTTGCTGAGATCGCTGCTTCGTTTTCCATGTCGGAAACTCACCTTTTCAAGATCATGAAGGTGCTCGTTGACGCTGATCTGATGAAAACCATCCGAGGGCGTAACGGTGGTATCGTATTGCCACGTCCAGCTGAGCAAATCAGCGTGGGTCAGGTGGTACGTGCAACTGAAGAGTCATTCCTTCTTGCTGAGTGCTTTGACAGTGGTCGTCAGGACTGCCCGCTCGTCAATCACTGCGGCTTCAATTCTGTTCTGCATGAAGCGCTGGAAGCATTCCTCGGTGTGCTCGACAAGTGCACGATTGCAGATCTTGCAGACAACCGCGCGAGCATTCGCCACCTGTTGCAGATTGAAGACCCACTTCTGCCAAAGAATATGGCTGCTGCTGAATAAGCGCACCAAGAGCGACGAGATGATCAGGCAGCGAATATTCGCTGCCTTTTTTGTTATCGCGCTTTGAAGACTATCGGCGCTGTTCTGCTGATCGTATTGTTCCTCATCGAAGTCGGAAATGCTGGGAATGGTGCAGCGGCCTTTAGGGCTTTCAACGCGGCCTGATCAAATCGCTTATTCCCACTCGATCGAGATAGCTTAATTCCCGTTACAGCCCCGTCTCTGTGTACGACAAAACTCACACGGACGATGCCTGACTTCTTCCGGTTCTTCTCTCTTCTCGGGTACCGTCTATCCGCAGCACGCTGGATCTTCTTTTGCACCTTGCCCCAGTAATTGCTTGTCGCAGCATTGCCAGCGCTGTCACCGGAGCCTGCGATGTTATTGCCATTCTTCGAGGTGTTGGAGCCTTTTCGCGCGACCTTGGAACCTCGAGCAGAATTAACAACTGAGTTACCGGCCTTCTTAGCAGGTTCTTTCTTGGCTTTTGGTGGGGCCTTCTTGGCGGTTTTCTTAGGCTTGATTTTCTGCGGCAGCTTGGGACGTGGCGGCGCTGATCGTGGGATGGGAACCGTTACTGCGGCAACTTCAGTTTCAACAGGCTTTGCCTCAAGCTCTTTCTTTTCGTCAACGGGTTCAGCTGTTTTCTTTTTTACCGGCTTAATCTCTTCCGGTGTTTCCTGCTCTACCACTTCCAATTTTTTTGGTTGAGATGGTTTGGCTTCGTCCGGTTTGACTGGGTCTTGTTGCTCTTTCAGCTTTGCAGGATCAACGTCTTTGGTTGGCTCTAATGGTTCTTTCTGCTCAACAGGAAGAACTTTTGCAACTTCGACAGGCTTAACCTCCTGCACTTCAGCAGGTTTGATTTGCTCAGGCTGAAGCTGAAGTTTAAGCGGTTCAATCTCTTCCTTTGGCTTGATTGGCTCAATCTCAGCCTTAATAGTAACACCTTCAGCAACAGGTACCGGCAGCGGCTTCACAGCCTGCGTTACAATCGGTTTGATTGGTGTAATCTCTGCTTTTGCCAGCTCAATTGGCTCAACAGCCTCAATCTCGTTGACTTGTTCAACCGGCTGTTCAGCTTCTATCTCACGAAGCTCGATCTCATCTGATTGTTCGGGCTCAATCGGCTCGACAACTTCCTTGGAACCTGCAATGAGATCCTCAATTGATCCAACTACAGAAAGTGACGTTGACCGCGTTGAGGCAACCTGAACTTCAGGAGCTCGCGTATAAAACCAAGCAAATCCACCTGCGTGAACACTGACTGACACGAGTAAGGCGGTCGTGAGGGCTGAGCCTCCGATTTTCCTGCGAATGCTCTTCTTCATTGGGCAGCCCTTACGGTGACCAATGTAATATCGGAGAAACCTTGCTTCTTCAGCGCTGCAAGGGTTCTGGCAAGTGTCTGACCAGACAGTGCCTTGTCAGCAACAACCATCAGAGGGTCTTTATTGCCGTCCAGCGGTATCAGATCCTCAACAAGAACTGGCTGTTCGTTTTGGGTTATCAATCCATCAGGAGCGATAATCAGCGCTCCGGCAATAAGCTCACGACTGGATTGCTCCTGCGTTTCTGCAGGGCTCACGTTTTTTGCATCGTCTCTATCAATTGAACCTGCAAAGAGGAAGAAGATGAGCATCAGGAACACGATATTGATCAATGGGATCGTATTCTCAAATGTCCTCTTTTGTGGTTTTGTCTTCAGACGCATTCTTTAAACTTCTTATTTCGCAATATTCGGAATTCAATTGCCAACGATCGTCGCTGACCAGCCTGCTATTTTAAGCATCTCAAGCGCACTCACGACATCCTGCACAGTGGAATCCTTGGCAGGGATGATCGCCACAGGTCGTACTTTTTCGATACCTGCGTCGTCGAGCGCCGCAATCAACGCCTCAACCTTCACCCGGTCACCGTTCACCGACAGCTGTCCTTCTGCGAAAACTTGCAAAAGGATTGGGGACTGTTCCATTTGCCCTGCGCCCTCAGCTCCCGATGTCACATCCAACTTTTGGTAGATCGAGAACGTGGAAGCGAGCATGAAGAACATCAACAAAAGGAAGATCACATCAATCAGAGATGTGAGACCAGGCGCACGACTTCTTTTTGGAGCCTCACTAAGGCGCATCGTGAACAACCTCAAAACGTGGCTGGGTTCCAACCTGTTCCGCTTCTTCAGTTTGAGTGGCGATGGACGTGACTGCCCCGGTGAAGAGCTCAGTTACAATCTTTTCCATTGCTCCCTGCTCACGTTCGATGCGGCCTTCGAACAGTGACAGCATCACAGAAGCTGGGATTGCTACGGCCAGACCAACGGCAGTTGTCAGCAGCGCAACCCAGATACCACCAGCCAAAGTAGATGGATCGACCTGTGAACCAGCGTCAGCCATAGCCTGAAACGCCCCGATCATACCAAGCACTGTTCCGAACAGGCCGAGTAGAGGAGCGATCTGGGCAATCATATCCAATGCCCGCAAGTAACTACGAAGATCTGCGAGATGAGTAAAGCAAACGCGCTCGACATCTTCCCGAACTCTTTTCTCAGGCACCTGCGGTTTCATGAGACCGCGCATGGCATGTGCCAGAACGTCGGAGACCGGAGAGCGATCTGTTACCACAATCCTGTAGGCCTGATCACGCTTGCAGACACGCCAGAAGGCCACGGCCTGCTCAGCTTTGCGATGACGACCAACGCCTGCAATCCAGAACTGCCAGAGTTTTGCTATGACAATTGTTAGAGCAAGTACGCTGACAACCAGCAGCAACCCAACAACCACACCACCTTTTGCAAGCAGATCCATAACAGGTGTCATTGCTGCGGTCAGGCCCAGGTTTTCAATCATGGCATTCATTCTGGAAATCTCGTTATTTTTCTAATTCGGTTCTGCAGCGGTTCAGAGTGTTAGTTCTATCGCAGCGCGAGAGGATACATTCAATGAGTCTAAGCAGCTAGCCGGAGATACATTTTCAGCTCCCTCACACTGGCTGACATCATTGATGAGCAATGACGAGATGTCTGCACAACTGCTGGATGGGAGATCATACTGCTGAACTCGCGTCTTTCCGGAAGGAAGACGACCTGTCTTCATGCTCAGGAAATCAGAGATTCCACCTGTACTATCAAAGACTACCAAGTCCAATGCCAGTTGATTGATCTCATCTTTAAGGTGATTGCGAACAAGAAGACTTACACGACACCCGTTCTGAGTGCTCTCAGCTTTGTTCAACTGGAGAGCGATCACTGGTTCTTTTGTCGTGTTTGCTGCTTCAGCTGCAGTTATTTGCGTTATCCACAAGGCAGCAAGAGCAAGAGAAAACAGCTTAACCAACTTATTCATAGGACCCCAACCCAAAAATTAAAACTTAGTTGCAAATGCAAATCAGTCGCAGATATCAAGGATATCGTGGGCTGGCTGGCTGTTGAGGGAGAGAGTAACAGCTGGCTTGCGCATCGATACAAATCCTACTCCAGGACGGTTTGCGGGAGGACGCGATCTCCAGCAATTATTGAGTAGGCATTGCACTTGTAATAAAACATGAATATGAAAGTCAAGAAATAAACGCGATAGAGTCCCCCCTAGCTCTTGAGGGTATCGCGACCATCCACGCTAGCCAAAATTGGGGAAAGGCTGAGGCGAATGACTGATATGGAAAAAGCTCAGGAAAGCTCACAAAGTCAGCCACATGAGCGCACTGTTGATAGCAAGGCACTCTTTGGCGATGAGCGCGAGATCACAATCTCCCATCGCGAGGATAACTACCGATTGTCGATCACGAAACTTGGCAAGTTGATTCTTACTAAGTGAGAAATTTGCCATAAAAAAAGCCGGCCTGAGATGAGGCCGGCTCTTTCTTAATTTGACTGTTCTGGACCTTAGTTCAGAGCCTGCTGCAGTGCGAATGCATCACCCTCGACCTTGAACAGGCCGTAGGAACCAGGAACGTCGCCAGCATTGTCGAAGTTCAGGTCGCCAGATGCGCCCTTGTAGTCGATGTCTTTGCCGGCTGCGATCAGCTCAACTGCTTTCTTCCATTCACCAGGAAGAATAGCTTCACCCTGTCCGTCGGACACAGCAGCCATCGCCTCAGAAACCTTTGTGGCATCGCCACCAGCTTTTTCTAGAGCCAGAGCCATCAGGAATGCGGCGTCGTAAGAGTTTGACGCGAAAATCGCATCCGGGTTG
The DNA here is from genome assembly GCF_001623075.1 of Pseudovibrio sp. Ad37. Lineage (GTDB taxonomy): Bacteria > Pseudomonadota > Alphaproteobacteria > Rhizobiales > Stappiaceae > Pseudovibrio. The sequence goes on along the minus strand of NZ_LMCF01000016.1, from coordinate 145,540 downwards.
CCGCCAACTGCTATGTAAGCTTTATTAAACAGTTCAAGGCTGTTGGACGCTTCACCAACTGGAGAGGATGCGATGAAGGTTGTCAGGTTTTCAGCACCGAGTTCACGGATGATCGCATCTGACTTCATGCCATCACCGCCAACGAAGTTAGTGAAGAAGCCGTTTTCCAGCGCCTGACGCAGGATGGTCAGGCCAGTGCCATCACCGTAATCGAAGATTACAAGCGTATCTGCGCCACCACGGGACAATTCAGCAAGGTTGGAACGGTAAGATGCCTTACCTTCTTCGTGCGCTGAATATCCAGCAATCTCACCGCCATTTGCTTCAAATTCAACTTTGAAAGCATTTGCAAGGCCACTGCCGTAGTCGTTGTTGAGGTAGGCAACAGCAACTTTCTTTGTGCCGAGGTTCAACAGTGTACGGGCGAGTGAACGGCCCTGGAAATCATCGGAAGGTACTGTACGGAATACCTGACCTTTGTCTTCCAGACCTGTGATTTCAGGAGAAGTCCCTGATGGCGTGATCAGCGTGATGCCAGCTGGAACAGTCACGGAGTTCGCAACAGCCAGAACTGAACCAGAACAATGTGGACCGATAAGGCCAGCAACCTGTTCAATGTTTACCAGCTTGGTAGCGGAATCCACGCCGTTCTGTGGGTTACACGCACTATCGCCTACAACAGCTTCAAGCTTCTGGCCGCCCAGAATGCCGCCCTGCTCGTTCACCTGCTGAATAGCCAGCTTTGCAGAGTCCAGCATTGGTGGAGCCATAGCCGCGATTGGGCCAGAAATGCCTCCCAGAAGACCGACTTTTACATCAGCCTGAACAGCGTTGGATGCAAGTGCAGTAGCGCTGAACAAGCCTGCTGCCAATGCGATTTTCTTAAGCATCAGTTCACCTCCAAAGAGCCCTGTTTCAAATACTATCCGGATTGACCAGGGCGTTAAAATTGATTTCCACGAGTGCTGGCGTTACTTCGCTGCACTTTCTTGTTTTTGAAAGGTTTTGACTTCTGGACTGCCAGCGGTTCCCTGAGGTTCCGGCAAGATCCCTTCCGGTCTGAACCGGAGGACCAATTGCAGAAGCAAGCCAATGATGAACACGCGCATGTATTTGGCTTTAATGGCGTATTCTGTTGGCAGTTGATCCGTTACAAACTCTGACGCAGACCAGATGATCCAGACAACAGCAACGCCGAGAAGGGCTCCGCGGTTGTTACCTGAGCCGCCGAGGATCAACATAATCCAGATCAGGAATGTGGCGATCATCGGATCAATGGCTTCTGGGGTTATGGACCGGTTAAAGTGAGCAAACAGCGCTCCACCAAGTCCCATCACAGCTGCACCGAAGATGAACGCTTCCAGACGACGAGCCTTGATGTCCTTACCCATTGCCGTTGCCGCATCTTCATTGTCACGGATGCCACGCATCATGCGGCCCCAGGGAGCCGAAATCTGGCGCTCGATAGCCCAGTACACGACGAGAACGATGGCAAAGACCAGAGCAAGATAAGCCAACTGGGAGTACAGATAGGACAGATCACCAAATGGACGCGGGATCTTGTTCACACCGCGTGCGCCACCTGTCATCCAACCTTCTGACTTCACGACCAGACGGATGATTTCCGCAACACCGATTGTCGCGATTGCCAGATAATCGGAGCGGAAGCGCAAGCATACTTTGCCGATTGGCCATGCAATTGCGCCAGCAGCGATCATCGCGCCGATCCAACCGACAACAACGGGCAGCTGGTAGCCACCCAGATGGACAGCGGATTCTGGTGCCGTGAGCAGCGCAGATGAGTAAGCTCCAACGGCGAAGAAGCCCGCAATACCTGCATTAAAGAGACCGGAAAAGCCCCATTGAATGTTAAGACCGAGAGCAAGAAGGGAGTAAATGCCGATAAAGATCGCCATGAACACCGCGTAGTTAAGCAGACCGATGAGTTCCATGGTTCTTCTCCCCCCTACAGAACTTTACCCTTGAGCAAGCCAGTTGGCCGCACAAGAAGGATGAGCAGGAGGATCGCAAACGCCATGGCGGCCTTGTACTCTCCCGGGATAAACAGAACGGATGTTTCTTCAGCTATGCCAACAATCAAGCCGCCAATAACGGCACCTTCAACACGCCCTACCCCACCAAGAATTGCAGCTGCGAACATTGGCAGAAGCATCGTCCAGCCCATAAGCGGCTTCAGTTCTGTATTGATGCCAAGGAAGAAACCAGAAGCCGCACACAGAATGCCGACGATGCCCCAAGTCAACATTGTGATTTTGCGATTATCAACACCAGAAAGCAGCGCAAGATCAGGGTTGTCAGACATGGCACGCATGGCCTTTCCCCACTTTGTTTTCTGCAAGAACGTCCACAACACACCAACGATCACGAACATTGCAATGATGGTGTAGATCTCGCGATCACGAATGCGGATTCCCCAGTAATCATCTGGTCTAACGATACCACGGGTATAAGTTTCTGTATCAACACCCCAGACCACCTGAACGACGGCACGCAACATAAGAGCGATACCCAGTGAGGACATTACCACGATGATCTTTGGGCGCTCCGAGAGGTAGTCGTAAAATAGTTTGTCGATGCCGATCGCCATAAACGCGCAAACAACCATGGCAACGGGAAGAGCAACCCAAGGGCTAACTCCGAAGATGGTCACCACTCCGAGGGCTGCAAATGCGCCTAGCGTTGCGAGGTCACCATGCGCAAGGTGCGCAAATCTCAAGATACCGAATACCAGCGTAATACCAACTGCGCCCAAAGCGTAAATTGAGCCCAGTACGATCCCCGGCATGAGGTAAAAATTGACGAATTCCATGAATGGCATTGGATTTTCCCTTTCTACCCGCCGAGGAACATTTCAGCGACTTCACGATCTGCGAGCAGCTCTTGCCCCGTTCCTTCATGCCGGTTGCTTCCAGCCGCAAGAACGTAGCCTTTGTCAGCAAATGCCAGCGCTTGCTTGGCGTGCTGCTCTACGAGCAAGATCGAAAGACCTGCATCACGCAGGTTGCGGGTGATCTCAAAAATTTGCTCCATGTATTTTGGAGAGAGACCAGCGGTCGGCTCATCCAGCAATAGCAAAGACGGGTTGAGCATCAATGCGCGGCCCATAGCCACCATCTGACGTTGGCCGCCAGACAGATTTCCAGCCAACGCACTGCGGCGCTCTTTGAGATCAGGGAACAGGGTGTAGACCCTTTCCAAGCTTTCAGAAATGTCACCTTTCCGAAGGAAGGCCCCCATTTCGAGGTTTTCGTGAATGGTCATCTCACGGAAGATGTTGTTGACCTGAGGAACGTAACAAACACCGTGCTGTACAATACGGTTTGGCTTCCAGCCTGCGATGTCTGTTCCGTTGACGACAATAGAACCGCCACGGACCTTTAGAAGACCAAAGATCGCCTTCATCGCTGTCGACTTGCCAGCTCCATTCGGGCCGACGATTACAACAATTTCCCGCTCGGTCACTTGCATGTCGACACCCTGTAGGATGTCCGCATCGCCATATCCGCCACGAACACCAGTCATGGTGAGGATTGGTTTGCCGGAGTACTTTTGTTGCACGGAGTTCTTTGACATTGGTTGCTCTGCAATTGCTTGAGACGTCATTAGAGTGCAGCCTCCCCAACCGTTTCACCGAGGTAAGCTTCAAGCACCCGCGCATCAGAACGAACGGTTTGGAAATCACCTTCAATCAGAACCGAGCCTTCCGCCATACAGATGACTGGATCGCAGAGCTTCTCGATCATCTCCATATCGTGCTCAATCAGGACGAATGTGTAGCCACGTTCCTGGTTCAGGATTTGGATTTTGTCTTCAAGGCGGCGTAGCAATGTTCTGTTGACGCCAGCAGCAGGCTCATCCAGCAGCACCAGCTTTGCGTCAGTCATCATTGTACGGCCAAGCTCAAGAAGCTTCTTCTGTCCGCCGGACAGATTACCTGCACGTTCATTTGCAACATGAGACAGTTCCAGAAACTCCAGTGTCTCTAAAGCTTTCTGGCGTACTTCTTCTTCTTGCTTCTTCACGCTGCCAAAGCTGAGCCAGTTTTGGAATAAGTTCTCACCTTTTTGAGAGGGCGGAACCAACATGAGGTTTTCGAGAGCTGACAGACGATGAAACTCATGCGGGATCTGAAAGGTACGTACCAAGCCCTTATGAAACAGCTGATCAGAGCTGAGGCTGGTTACATCTTCTCCCAAAAACTTTATTTTTCCAGCAGTTGGCTGAAGGGCACCGGCAATCAAATTGAACGTTGTGGTTTTACCCGCCCCATTTGGACCGACTAAACCTGTGATTGTGCCCTTTTGAACCGAAAATGAGCAATTATTGACGGCTCTAAACCCGCCGAATTGCTTCGACAGCTGTTCGATTTCCAGCATTATTATCCCCCCAGACTGCAAAGGACTGGCGTTTTATTGTTGTCAAGCACCTACCTAATGCCCTTAGCAGCATATTATTTCAAGGCAGAAGTCCGCGCCATTTGCAGCCTAATCACTCGATTATTGTGGTTCTATCTGGACAAGTTGAGTGAAACTTTCCAGATTCTATCTCCTAACAACCTTCCCATAAGTTGCGAGGAAACATCTTCGACTGCGCATATATTGCCTGAAACATATAGATAATTCCACTTATATGCGCAGTTTGAAGAGATTTTAGAACAAAATAATTTCATAAATTGAGTAATTTTCGCAGCAATCTTACAGATCACTGCGCACCTGCCAAAGTTCTGGAAACAGCACAGTATCCAACATTTTTTTCAAGTACGGTGCCCCTGAAGTGCCTCCAGTGCCCATTTTGCTTCCAATAATACGCTCTACGGTTGTAAGGTGATTAAATCGCCACCGACGAAAAAAGTCCTCAAAGTCGATTAACTTCTCCGCGAGATCGTAGAAATGCCAATTATCACGTGGATTGCGATATATTATTTCCCAAGCCTTCTGAACTGACGCATCAGTTGTATATGGCTTGGTGACGTCCCGGTTGAGTACTGCATCGGAGATTTCGAAGCCTGAACGCGCCAAAGCACGCACCATCTGATCATAGATGCCCGGCGCCTCATAAATCTGATGAAGCCATGCTGAGACCTCCGGCATATGCTCATGTGGTTTCATCAGGGCTGGATTTTTGTTGCCAACCACAAACTCGATGGCACGGTACTGGTAGCTCTGAAATCCAGATGACTTGCCAAGGCTATCACGAAACGTGGTGTAATCGCTTGGTGTCATGGTGCGCAGAATGTCCCATGCACTGTTGAGCTGCGCGAAGATCTTGTTGACGCGAGCCATTAGCTTTGAAACCTCAGCAAACTCATCCGCTGCCAAAGCTGAGCAAGCCTCCGACATTTCGCGGATCGCCAACTTCATCCAAAGTTCTGCCGTTTGATGCTGAATGATAAACAGCAGTTCATCATGAGCTTCGGTCAACGGAGCTTGCGCACCCAACACATCGGAAAGACGAAGGTAATCGCCATAAGACATGTTTTCTTTGAAAGAGAGCTCTGCCCCGTGGTGCTCTAATTTACGATCAATACTCTCAACCATGCTTATGTAACCTTGCTCTTCTCGTGGTATTCCGGCTTGTCCCAGAGATCCCCTGCAATAATTTCTTCAAGAATCTCAGCAGCTTTAAGGACCTCAGCAAAAGAGAGGTACAGAGGAGCAAACCCGAAGCGGATGATATTTGGTGCACGGAAGTCTCCAATCACTCCACGATCAATGAGCGCTTGCATGACTGCATAGCCTTTCTCATGACGGAAAGAGACTTGTGAGCCGCGCTTAAGTGGATCCGTTGGTGACGCAAGCTCCAGATTAGGGCAGCGGCGTTTGACTTCAGCAATAAACAACTCACTCAACTCAATGGATTTGGCCTGCAATGCCTCCAAAGAGGTTTCATCGAAGACATCCAAAGACGCATCCAGAGCGGTCATGGCAAGAACCTGAGGTGTGCCAACGCGCATCTGGTCTGTTTTAGCAGATGGTGTGTATCCCAAATCAAAAGCAAACGGCGCATCGTGCCCCATCCAGCCCGTTAGTGGGTTGCCTGAATGGTTCTGATGCTGAGGTGCCACATAAACAAATGCCGGAGCACCGGGGCCGCCATTCAAATACTTGTAGGAACAACCAACAGCAAAGTCCGCCTTTGCTTCCTTCAGATGGACTGGGAAAGCACCTGCAGAGTGGCACAGATCCCACATCGCCAAGGCACCAACAGAATGCGCTTTCTCAGTCAATGCTTTCATGTCGTGCTTGCGACCTGTGCGGTAATCCACTTCTGTGAGCATCATGACTGCAACAGTATCATCGAGGGCGGCTTCAACTTCTTCCGGAGCAACCAGACGCAACTCGATGTCACCACCGGTCAGTTCTTTCAGACCTTGCGCCATGTAGAGGTCAGTCGGGAAGTTTCCTGTATCGGAAAGAATAACTTTACGGTCCGGCCGCATCTTGATGGCAGTCGCCAGGACTTTAAAGACATTCAGAGAGGTGCTATCGGTGCAGATCAAGGTTCCGTCATCAGCTCCAACGAGCTTTGCAATCCTGTTTCCGACTTTGCTTGGCAGATCAATCCAGTCGTGGCAGTTCCACCCTTTAATGAGGCTTTTGCCCCACTGCTCTTCGACTGCGTTGGCTAAAACCGCAGACACATTCTTAGGTAGAGCCCCAAGTGAATTTCCGTCCAGATAGATAATTCCATCAGGAATTGAGAAAAGCTTGCGCAAACGAGCGAGCGGGTCAGCACCATCTCTTTGCTCAATGCTTACTGCATCCAGTTCCACTATCAGCCCCCTATTATCATTTTTATGATCACACTCTTTTTGGCATCAAAGCAATACCGAGCTGCGATTCCATTTTTTAATATTTCAAGTTTAAAGTAATTTTAACAACAGTCTCGCCATGAAATCTAGGTAAAAAGTATTATCTGGAATTTTCAGAACAAATATTCTAAATATGTAGAATAGGAAATCAAACTCGCCCAAATGGACCGCAATCACAGCGATATCTTGCAATAGCGCTGAAAAAATATAAGCCGTACTCTAGATAGTCAGGGGCAGATCTAACTTCCTACCACAAACAAAGGAAAGCTCTGCTCACGGCTGAAGATCTGGATCAAACAAAAATGAAACTAGGCCGGATCACTGTTAAGGAAGAAACCCATGAAGAGTGCCCTTAGAAAGACAGAGGCACAAGTCTGGCCAGAACCAAAACGCCAGTTTGCTGCACTGCCTTTCAAGAAGAATAAAAAAGGTAAGCTACAGATTCTTCTGATTACATCCCGCGAAACCAAGCGTTGGGTTCTCCCTAAAGGCTGGCCAATGAAGGATCTCAGTGGTGGAGAAGCCGCAGAGCAAGAAGCCTTCGAAGAAGCTGGCATTAAAGGTGAGCTGACAGATCAAGCTGCTGGAATCTATCATTACCCTAAACTTCGGGTCACCAAAGAGCCAATCCCTTGCCGCGTGAAGGTGTATCCGCTGGAAGTGACTGAGATGCTTGAAGACTGGCCTGAAAAGGACGAGCGCACACGGAAATGGTTCTCCGTAAGCGACGCGGTTCATGCTGTAAATGAGCCGGAACTAAAGGCTTTGCTGGCCAACTGGTCACCAGAGAAAAGCTAGATAACAGCCTGCTTTCTAGGCATGCTCCGCCTTAAAACGACGTTCCAGCCAGCGAACACCTTGCGAGACAATCAGGATCAACACCAGATATTCCAGAACAAGGACGCTGTAGATTTCGAGTGGTCGATATTCTGTGACGACCAGCTCATTTGCACGCCTTGTCAGGTCTTGCAGGCCAATCACGGACACCAAACTCGACATTTTCAGCATGTAAACCAGTTGGTTTCCAAGCGGTGGCAGCATACGGCGGATCGCAAGCGGAAGAATGATGAAGCGAAGACGCTGAAAATAACTCAGCCCAAGAGAGCGGCCTGCTTCGATCTGTCCTTTGTCGACTGACTGTATACCTGCTCTGAAAATTTCAGCCTGAAACGCGCTGTCTGACAAAGCAAGAGCCAGTACACCCGCCCAGAACACGTTGATCGAAATGTTCGCGACAACAGGCAAGCCATAGTAAACCCAAAAAATCAGCACCAGACTTGGCACTGAGCGCACCACTTCAACGTAAGTTCTGTTGAACGCAATTCCGTACTTATTGTCTGAAAGCCCAGGCAGAGCGACAATAAGGCCAACGAACATGGAGATCGCGATTGCAGTGAGCGATATACTGACTGTTTCTTGCAACCCGGCGATCATGAAACCGAGATTAACTCTTCCTGTCTCAGTCTCTGGTGAGACTACATACCAGCCCCATTGGTCACCAGTGCAGCCCGCCAAAACGAATGCCAATGCGACGAGCACTGCTGCATTTCGGAATTTCAAGGTATCACCTTCCAAATTTAAGAAGGCTGCCAACGGAAGCAAAACACGTAAGCAGCTCATATATCTGCCTCAACACAGATAGATTGCCGGACACAAAACCTAGAGTGTCGTGCGCTCTTATACAAATCTTATAGAAACTTACCGCACACAATTAATTGAAGTCGGTTTTCTCTCAAAAACAGCATTGTAGTTATCGCTAAAATGGCTAGGTTTGCATTGGGCCAGATTCCAACTGCGTTTCAAGGAACTCTCATGAAGATGCTACGTTCATTTCTTACTGTAATTTTCGCCGCGGGCACGTTGTTCTCCGGCTCTGCATTCGCGCAATCTGCGCTTAACGAAATTTTGGATTCCGGTGAACTGAGGGTTGGTACAACCGGAGACTGGAACCCAATGTCTGTTCGTGATCCTGCCAGCAATGGTTATAAAGGGTACGACATCGACATCATGAACGAGCTTGCAAGCGACCTGGGTGTGAAGCTCACTTTTATTCCAACTGATTGGAAAACCTTGGTGAATGGTATCGTTGCAGGCAAGTATAACCTGACTGGCTCTGCTTCAATCTCCCCAAGCCGCATGAAAGTAGCTGGTTACTCTGAAAGCTATATTTCCGTTGAGATCCTGCCGTATACGACCAGCAGCAAAGTTGGTGAGTTCAACAGCTGGGACAGCATCAACCAGAAAGATGTGACGGTCGCAACCACGCTTGGCACTACGTTTGAGAAGCTGAGCAAGGAATGGTTCCCGAATGCGACTATCAAAGTTGTTGAGGCACCTGCTCGTGGTTATCAGGAAGTGCTGTCAGGCCGCGCTGATGTTTTCATCACCTCCAACATTGAAGGTGCTACGCTGAAAGCGAAGTTCAAGCAAATCACCAACGTGCCAGTTTCTGAAAGCAGAAACCCAACTCCGATCGCTATGTTGATGCCACAGACTGATCAGGTTTGGATCAACTACATCAACAACTGGATCAAGATCAAAAAAATGAATGGTTTCCTTGATGCGACAGCTCAGAAATGGAGCTTGGCGCAGTAAAAACTGCTCATAAAGAATAAGAAAGGCGCCTCAAATTGGGGCGCCTTTTCTTTTAGGTTCACTGCACGCTTATGCGTCCACCTGAATAAACTTCGCGACCCAATCCTGCATCGCTTTGCGGTTTATATCGATTGACGTAGCGGCATGAGAGAGTGATTGCATAGCTTGCCACCAATGTTGGCATTTAGGCTTCAGCATTAGCTCTCCGCCAAACATACCAGCAAGTTGCTGAGCCTGAGAAAACGTTGTGGCAAAGGCTACATCAACCAAAGTAACATGATGGCCAACCGCATACGGCTCAGCCTCAATCATGTCCTCCAAACGTTCGAACGCAACACTCATGTCATTGATCAACTGCTTGTAGACTTCATCCCTCGGCGGCTTTCCCGCTTTGATTGGGGCATAGAATGCACGAACAGATGGCTCAATTCGCGTGTCGTGCAGGCCCATCAATGCTCTGACTTTAGCGCGCTCGATAGGGTGTTCTGGCATTAGCGCTGGAGACGGTGCGGTCTCCTCAAGATACTCAAGGATCGCGTTTGAATCTGACAGAGCAGCTTCACCATCCTTCAGGCCGGGAATTGAACCCGCTGGAACGACCTTCTTATAAGCAGCTGATCCATATCCATCTGGGGGCGGTAGCTCAGCGTAATCCAGATCTTTCATATCCAAAGCAATTCGAACTTTCGCGCAGAATACGGATTCTGGGTAGGCATAAAATTGTATCATTGGATCACCAGATTGTGCTTAGCGGCGGCGCTGCTTTGTGCGCACGCTTGGGAACATGCGGCAAACAAAAAGCGCCTAGGAAGGAGGACGCAATACAATTTGTGTTGCACTGCAAACGTGGTGTTTTTAGCAGTCTATGAATTGTTTCGCCACTTCAACCTTTGGGTACGCTGTTTTTGGGCGGCAAACTACTTCGCCGCCGCAAGTGCTATCTCCGATAAGCTAGAGTTGCTTAGCGCTGTCCAGGTTCACCTTGAAGATCATCAGATCATCCCGGCGCTCGACCTCACCTTCCAACGAAATCAGTAGAGCAACCCAATCTTCAACCTCAGCAGTCAAGGGCTCACCATTTTCGTCAGCCAACACGAAGAATTCACTTCCCATAAGAGGCGTAGAAGTCACAAAAACGGGAGGAATACCGCCGATGATGCAGAGATTTGCGCAAGCTTTGTGGGCTAATCCGACACCCGGACGCATTGCGCCATTGTAGCATTTACCGTCACAGATCTCACCGGTTAGCCGCCATTTGCCTAAATGCTCTGCTGGTGCTGGTGTAAAATTCTGGACCGGATTTTCTGCAGCGCGAAGAGAGACTTTGCCTCCAACCTGCAACATATCCAAATCACCACGCTTCAGCAAAATGCCGCCAGCATCAACAGGCTGACCATCCAAAGGGCCGGCAAGTTGCTGCATGCCGCGTTTGCCAATGCCAGAAATCAGCATGGCATGCGGCTTGTCACGACCATTTTCTCCGGCGGGAAGCCGGAGAAGTGGGTAAGGTTTTGCATCTACGTAGCCCGTAAACGTTTGGTATCCAGCACCCCATGCAAAGCGAGCATCACCTGGGTCCGGGACAGATGAGCCAATGCCAAATGCCACACCAGCTGCTGCGCCAACGAGGATTGCAGAGATCAGGAACAAGAAGCCTTGCAGGCTCTTTGGTGGCTTCTTCGCCCAACCGATAAAGAAGGGATCAGGTTTCTTTTTGGCCATTAGCTTCCCTCCGCCATTATCGGAGAAACAGTAGGTTCAACATACGTTCCCGGTGGCAGAGCTTTTACGTTCAGCCACAAACGACCGTTTTCCAGTTTAAGGCGATATGTGGAAATTTTCTCTGTAAATGGTGGTGGAGATTTTCCATCTTCCAGGCGGTACTGATAGCCATGCCAAGGGCAAGTCACACAGCCATAAACAATCTTGCCTTCTCCCAAAGGTCCGTTCTGGTGGGCGCAAACATTAGAGATCGCAGAGAGCTTCTTGCCATTTCTGAAGATCGCAACACGCTCATCATCAGTAATGGAGATAATTCTCGCCCGCTTATCAGGAACATCTTTTGGATCACCTGCATCCATCCAGGTGCCGCTGTCATCCATCGTATTCTGTTGCGTATCAAAGAGATGCTCTTTTCTTGCAGCAAGCAGATGCAAGGTAGCGACAAGCGCGACGGACGCACCGACTGCAGTGGTCATGAAAGGACCAGCAGCGCTTTGCAAAGCGCCTAGTGCGACGTGAGCAACAACCAACGCATAAGCCAGATAGATCCCCATATGGAGTGTCTTCCAAAGCGTAGGCTTTAGGAAATGAAGCCAGAAATCATGACTTGTGACTGCAAGGATAGTCAGGATCAGAAGGGCAAAGACGCCGAGGATTTCGAAAGGGAAACCCAGAAAACGGTCGAAGCTGGTATTTACAATGAAAACCGAGACGTAACGATTAATAGGCGAGAATGCATTGTACCAGCCGAGGATATTGTCGACATGGAAGTACGCGAGAACGCAAGTGATCACGCCTAGGTGACGGCGATTGTAAAGAAGCGGCAGGAAGCGCTTGTCCAGCCGTGCTAGCGGTCCGATACATAGAATGAACGTGAGCAGGAAGAAGACACAGGTACCAAATGCCTGAGCTTTGTAGATATCCCAATCAATCGGTCTTGTGACTGTCTGGAACATCGGCGCGATGTAGATGTAGATTCCCAGATATGCGCCCACAGTTGCCAAGACGACGGCATCATAGACAAATTTTGTACGGTTCCAGATTACCGGTACATATTTAACACTCACTGGTTTGCCTCCAGAGCCGACTTTGCTGTGTCATCAAGGGGAACAAGCGGCTGTTCGTGCGTTCCTGTCGGACGCATCAAAAGCGCTAGTCCCAAAACGAGAGGAATGAGAATGGCCAGAATGAGCCAAATGGTGCGGTGGGCTTTTCTATAGGCGCGCTGCATTACTTCTTGGCCTCCTGCTCTTCGTGGAGTTCTTTTTCTTCTTTATCGAGCAAGATTTTTTCATCGGAGCGTTCCAGTGCAATCCAACGCACAATGACAACTGGCCAAAGAAGGATCAGCCCCGGGATAATCTGCAGGCGGAAGAGAAAAGCTCCACGCGCAGCAAGTTCCACACGCCCCAGGCCAAAACTGATAAAAGCCAGAGCGACGACAAGACCAATCACGCAGTAAATTTGTGCAATCAGAATAATACCTTCAGCAACGATCATTTCTGCACCCTACTGATTTTGTGCTGCCGTTGTTGGCAGGGAGAATTAGTCATTGGGGCCGTGCCCTGCCCAGTTGATGCCAGCAAGCTCCGCCATATCCTTCTTCCAACTCGTGATGTCATCGATAGAGAAATCGGAGATATGTGCATGCCCACAGGCCCGGGCCATCACTTTCATCAGTTCAACTGAGGCCGTGAAAAACTTCTCCAAACGCTTTGCGGACTTTTCAACTTCCAAACGCGCGACCAGATGGTCTTTCTGAGTAGCGATACCGACCGGGCAGTTGTTGGTATGGCACGCTCTCATGGCAATACAGCCAATGGCCTGCATTGGCGCATTCGCCAAGGCTATTGCATCGGCACCCAAGGCCATTGCTTTCACGAAATCTTCCGGTTTACGAAGTCCACCGGTGATAACAAGCGTTACATCCCGTTGACCGCTGCGATCCAGATGACGACGCGCTCGCGCCAACGCCGGAATGGTTGGAACAGAGATATTATCTCGGAACACGAGCGGCGAAGCACCGGTGCCGCCACCACGTCCATCGAGGATAATGTAATCAACGCCAACTTCCAGAGCGGCATCGATGTCTTTTTCGATATGCTGCGCAGACAGCTTGAATCCAATTGGGATCCCGCCAGTTTTATCGCGCACTTCATCTGCAAACTTGCGGAAATCTGCTGGTTTCATCCACTCAGGAAATCTTGCAGGCGAGATTGCGCCCTCTCCCGGAGGTAGTCCCCTCACCGCTGCGATTTTCTCAGTCACTTTCGCAGCTGGCAGGTGTCCGCCAGTTCCGGTTTTGGCAGCTTGCCCGCCCTTGAAATGGAAGGCCTGAACTTTTTCCAACTGATCCCAAGAGAAACCAAAACGCGCAGAAGCTAACTCATAAAAGTAGCGTGTGTTTTCTGCTTGCTCTTCTGCCAGCATCCCGCCTTCACCAGAACAGATGCCTGTGCCAACGCTCTCTGCGCCGCGCGCGAGTGCAATTTTGGCGGGTTCTGATAGTGCACCAAAGCTCATGTCTGAGACAAAGAGCGGGATTTTCAGGTGTAACGGCTTCTGGGCTTTGGGGCCGATAACAATATCAGTTCCAACGGGTTCTTCATCCAACCGCGGCGGCTTTTGCAGCTGCGCTGTCAGTATCTGAATATCTTCCCATTGAGGAAGTTCTGTTGTCGGCACTCCCATAGCTTCAATTGCGCCGTGATGGCCCGTCTGCTTCAGCCCTGCCCGTGCGTATGTCTGAATCAGTTTGTTATGAGGTTCTTCTTCCGTACCATGAAAATCCGCGTACTCACCCAGATAGGCTTTGCGGAAATAGGGCTGCGGGTTGTCCTTAGCCCATGCCTTCACTTCATCTTCATCAACATATATGTTGCCGTCTTCAACGAAATGCGTGAATTTTCGCAGGCACTCTTTGTTGTCATAGGCGCTGACACCGGAGTTCAGGCGATAATCCCACTGATGCAATCCACAAATCAGATTGCGACCTCTGACATATCCATCAGAAAGCAATGCACCGCGATGGAGGCAACGACCGTAGAGGACGGAGATGTCCTCATCGAACCTTACGACAACGAGATCCACCTCGCTAACAAGTGCATGAGCAGGCTTACGATCTTCAAGTTCATCTAATGCAGCAACTTGCACTTTACGCATTAAGCGGATTCCTTACGCTTTGCAGCCCAACAGCTGTTTGAGTGCATTTCAAAATTCAGATCGCCAAGCTATTCTACGTACTTATCCATATCTGTTCTATTTAGCACAGCTGCAGAGTACATGTCCGAAACATCCCGGCACATCAAAGTTGTAAGCTGAGAGTGACTTAGAATAACTGCACATGACATTACCCAAAGTTAGTATCGGACTTGCAAGAGACCATTACTGTTACGGGTAAAATGCATCTCAATCTGTTGCAGCTTCTCCCCCCGGATTACGTAGATAACATCCTAAAAACTTCAGTAATGACGGGATAGTAACGTTTAAACAAAGAAGCGTCAGTCTATCAAAATACACAATGAGAAACACATGGGGAGTAGATGGCAAACCGTAGAAGGATACGGGCTCTCTGCAGGCCTGAAAGAATAAGAGGACAAGGAAAGTAGTAGGCAATTAATGTTTGAACCCAAGCATTTCCACGCTTACTCTCGCTGCAAATCATCCGTGTCTATGAGAGATATCCATGAAGATTGCAGCTGTTACCATCTCCGATCGCGCCAGTGATGGAACTTACGAAGACAAAAGTGGCCCAGCTATTCTCGCATACCTTGAAGAAGCTGTGACCAGTCCGTGGGAGCCCATCCATAAGATCATTCCGGATGGAATCGAAAGCGTCAGCACTACTTTGAAGCAATTGGCTGATGAAGATGGTATCGACCTGATCCTCACAACAGGTGGAACAGGTCCCTCTCCTCGCGACTTGACGCCTGAAGCGATGGAATTGGTGATGGAGAAGGAACTTCGTGGGTTTGGAGAACTGATGCGCCAACTGTCTCTGAAAGAAGTGCCGACTGCAATTCTTTCACGTCAAACAGCTGGCATTCGTGGCAAAAGCCTCATCATCAACCTGCCGGGCAAACCAGCTAGCATCAAAACCTGCCTTGATGCGGTCTTCCAAGCGGTGCCGTACTGCCTGGATCTGATCGGCGCAGGGCGTATTGAAACAGATCCAAACGTGATCGTGGTGTTTCGTCCAAAGGCGAAGTAAGTACTTTACTCCGGCATCCAGGTTGAATGGATTTCCTGGGCTTCTTGTCTACCCTTGGCAGGTCTTGTTTCATCAACTTTGCCAATGGAGATAAAGCACAGGAACTCCTCATTGTCTGAGAGACCCAACCCTTTATGGAAGGCAGAGGAACGCGCACTGTCACCACTGGTAATCCGGGATGCATACCCCATAGCGTGAGCTACAAGCACCATGTTTTGCAAAGCTGTCCCCGCTGAGAGCATTTGCTCATATTGGGGAATACGGGTCTCATCCGAACCGTGAAAACATCCGATCAAAACCAGAAGCACAGGCCCTTTATGCGCTTTTTCCCTTGCACGGGTAAGCGCTTCTTCGGTTGGTTCATCTTTTATTTCTTCAACGGCTTTTACAAACAGATCTCCCAGATCATTGCGTGCGTCTGTCGGGATTTCCAAAATTCGGAATGGATGTAGATGCCCGTGATCAGGAGCCGCTGCAGCGGCCTCAATTATCAGCTTCATCTCTTCTCTATTCGGACCAGGCGCTTTCATGAGCTTAAGTGATGCTGATGTGCGCGAACGAATGATCTCGACTAGTTGTTGAGCATTCATGATAACGCCTCTCGCCTTTAACTATTTATAGAACCGTAGAAATTCGTTTTCATATTACCCAGAAGCTCCTCTCAGTGACAAGGAGATACAAGCTATACCTCCAGTTGAGCGATGACATCCCATGGTTGAGGCAACTGGACAAATATGGAATATACCCTAAGGTAAAGTGATATTTCCCGGTCGGTGACTGCAAACATATTGGGCGTCTATTATGGGTTTCTCTTATTTAAAGGTTGGTTTAGGTGCAGTCGTGATCGTAGCTGCAGCGGGATATGGCATCATTCGATCTGGCTATGTTGCCCAATATGTTGATCAGTCCCAAAATCGGGTTGTCGAACACACTCCCTATTCCATCAGCGCAGACGCACAGGCTTTGCACGACAAGTTGCGGATTGCAGACCTGCATAATGATGTTTTGCTCTGGGGCAGAAACATATCGCAGGAATCTTCGATCGGTCACTCTGACCTTCCACGCTTCAAAAAGGGTAATGTTGGTGTACAAATCTTCACCAGCGTCACCAAGTCCCCCCGTGGACAAAACTACAAGAAGAACTCAGCCGAGGCTTTTGACAACATCACTCTGCTAGGTTGGCTGCAAAGTTGGCCTTCTAGCGCACTGAATAAGCTTTCTGAGCGTGCGCTGTTGCAAGCGCAGCGTCTTTACGATCTGGAGCAGAAGCATCCAGACGAAATTACTGTTGTCCATAATAGAGAAGAACTGGAAGCTGTCCTGACAGCGAGAGCCCAAGGCTCTAAAATCATTGCCGGGGTCCTAGGCACAGAAGGCGGGCATGCACTGGATGGTGATATCAAGAACGTGGATCGGCTTTACGAGGGCGGTTTGCGATTGATGGGCCTACAGCACTTCTTCGACAATAAACTGGGTGGCTCTCTCCATGGCCAATCCAAGGCAGGCCTCACGAACTTTGGCAAGGACGTGGTTCGGCTTATGGAGAAGAGGGAGATGATTGTCGATGTTGCTCATTCTTCTCCAGCGGTGGTTGAAGATGTGCTGGCAATGGCGACACGACCGATTGTCGTTTCTCATACAGGCGTACAAGGGATTTGTGACACGCCTCGCAATCTCACGGATGATCAAGTCAGAACAATTTCAGCAAAAGGCGGGTTGATTGGTATCGGTTTTTGGGATGCAGCGGCTTGTGACATCAGTCCAAAGGGTGTTGCAGCTTCAATTGATTATGCCGTTTCAATTGCCGGTATCGACCATGTGGCGTTGGGATCTGACTTCGATGGTTCTGTTACGACTGCCTTCGACACGTCCGAATATGCGGTTCTGACACAGGAACTTTTGAAACGAGGTTTCACAGAAAAACAGATCGCAGCTGTGATGGGCGAAAACATCATCAGGTTTTTGCTGGAAAATCTTCCACAAGGGCAAAGCGAAGAAGAAACTCTCGCTTCAAGCAATTGAATGCTCAAAGAGTTTAGTAAGCACAATTCATCTATCAGATGAAGCAGTCAAATTTTAGGAGAGAGAAGATTGGCGCACCGGGGAGGATTCGAACCCCCGACCCCCAGATTCGTAGTCTGGTGCTCTATCCAGCTGAGCTACCGGTGCGCTGTTTCTTGCGAACAAGAATTATGTATCGGCCTAGTGCTATCTAAACCACCCACTCTTAAGAGGAGAGTAAATGGCGCACCGGGGAGGATTCGAACCCCCGACCCCCAGATTCGTAGTCTGGTGCTCTATCCAGCTGAGCTACCGGTGCAGGCCGCGTTCCCTGCGGAACGGGGGTCTATGTAGCCGCCTTACTGGACCTTGGCAAGCGCTTTAGAGAAGTTTTTTAAAGTGATTTTGCGTTTTGGGGATAACAATTTCTGACTATCAGAACAAAGACGTAGGGCATTGCAGCCTAAACGTGAGAAAAGCTGCACTTGCACAGTACAGCTTTTCTAGAGATTAGCCCTTGCTGCTGTCAGCAGGGAATAGTCTCGTAATTTTTTCAGTCGCTTGTGCCCCATGCCGGTATGGCAACTGGATTTTGAAACAAGCCCCGGTCGTCACCTCTTTCTCCAATGTGATCTTACCTCCGTGCGCCACAACGATCTCTGCTGCAATCGCCAGACCCAATCCTGTTCCGCCAACTTTGCCGGATGTCTGGAAGGCTTTGAACAATCCCTCCTGAGCTTTTGCAGGAATACCTGGTCCCGTATCAGAGACATAGATGGACAGCATGTCGTCTTTAACCTCTGAATGGATCTCAATCCTGCAAACAACACCAGACGCGTCTTTGGACGCTTCCATCGCTTGCACCGAGTTCCGGCAGAGATTGAGCAATACGCGGAATATTTGTTCAGGATCTGCTTCCAGCTCCTGCGTCTCCGGTACGCTGACATGCATCTCTATGCCATCAGCGTATCTGGACAGGCCAAGAACCTCCTCCACATCGCGCAGAACCGATGCAAGGCGGATGACACGCAGCTCTGGAGCAGCCTCCTGAGCCTTGCCGTAGGACAACACTGCACTGGTGTAGCTGGCCGCCCGGTCGAGCGTTGCAAGGATCTTGGGTGCGACACGTTGTACGGTCGGGTCCGGCAGTAGCTCCAATCGCTCAAGGAACAGCTGTGCTGACGCGAGCAAATTCCGCATATCATGGTTGATCTTGGAAACAGCTAGCCCCAACGCTGCCATACGGCGTTGCTGGTTCAATGTCTGGTTCAGAGACTTCTGCATGGACTGCAATTGAATTTCAGCCTCACCCAGCTCATCCGCACGCCCGCTTGGCTTGATAATCTCTCGCGCATTCTCAGGAGATTCAGCAAACCGCATCATAGAGCCAGTGAGCCGTTGCAAAGGACGCAGCAGCAATGACCGAATGGACAGATACACAAGCGCGGCTGTCAGGCATGAGATGAGGAGAGATAATTGCAGAATGTTCAGAGCGTATTTCTGCAAATCGTCTCGCAGCAAAGATGCTGGGAAGACCATATCCACTCTGCCGCCTGAGCGCATATCAATATCGCCGATGACGCGGATCTGGCCGGTTCGCGTTCCAGTCAGAAACTGAAGGCTACATCCAATCGCATCCCATGGGGAATCCTGTGTCATATCAATCGTCTTGGTGATGTTCATTTCTGAACTCTCCATAGCGATCAAATTACGGCGCTCTCCAACGGCAAGAGAAATCGCTTGAGCACCCGTTGCCTCAAGCAGTTTTTGCTGGACTTGCGGAGACAGTGTCTCACTCTCTGACAACAAAGTTGCGGCAACACCACCAACCGCTAATCGATCGCGCAGCCAAGTGTTTCGATAATTTGCAATTGAAGGGACAAAAATAAGAACTTCACTGAGCATGACAAACAAGATTGTCAGCAGCAAAAGTTTGCCAGAGAGGCCCATTCCACCGCCAAATATCTTGCGGTGTCTGTCTTTCGGAGTTTCATCCGAGTTCAGCTTTTTCGGTGTGACCTCTGTTTCAGAGGCCACTCTCCCATTATTTTGAGCCATCCACCTACCTGATGAGTTGGTACACAATGATCGTGCAGCGCAATTTGTTGTTACGCGCTATGCCTTACTCATTTTTAGCAGATGACGTGTGCCAAGCAACACACTTCTCTCACAGCTGATCACAACTGCGTCATCCGAACTTTCTCAGAAGCGCCAGAATTCTGCGGAGCCATGGATTTTTAGGGGCATCCGCATAATACGTAAGTGCAGCTCTGCGAATTGCCTCATTTAGTGTCGGGTACGGGAAGACCACGCCCAAGAGAGCACCGACCTTCAACTTTTGAGAGATCATCAGAGCCAACAGACCAATCTGCTCACCAGCACCTGGGCCTACAATGGACGCACCAACAAGCTGCCCTTTTCCGTTGGTCAGGAGCTTAACCTGACCTTTGCCTTTGCCTTCGGCCAGCGCCCTATCATTTCCGGAGAACTCTGCTATCAGAACTTTGAGCTTATCGCCCAGCTGTTCGCGTGCTTGCTGCTCTGAAAGACCAACCTGCCCAATCTCAGGCTCAGTATAGGTCACCGCAGGCATTGTTATGTTGTTGTGATTGACCGGCATGCGGAACAGGATTGAGCGAATGACGAGTGAAGCGTGCGCTCCTGCGGCATGTGTAAACTGCGCTCCACCGGCGACATCACCGATCGCATAAACTTTACGGTTTGTTGTGCGTAGCCCGTCATCTGCCTTGATGCCTTTGCGGCTATACTCAATGCCAGCGGCTTCCAAACCAAGAGAAGAGACGTTTGGGGCACGACCTGCCGCGATCAGCAGATGTGTGCCTTCAACGGTTCCTTCGGCTTCATCATCAACTTTGATAGAGACTTTTACGCCAGCGTCAGTGCGTTCAACGCTGTTGACCTTGGTGTTTGCAAGAATCTCAACACCTTCGGATTCCATCTTCTCGATGACTTGAGTAGCATGGGCAGGATCGGTCACTGCTAATGGACGCAATGCTTCAATGACTGTGACACGGCTTCCCAGACGACGGTGAGCCTGTGCCATCTCCATGCCGATTGGCCCTGCACCAATAATGATCAAGTGCTCAGGGCACTCTTTCAGTTCAAACAGGTTTTCGTTTGTCAGGTACGGTGTGTTTTCAATACCAGGGATCGGAGGGACCGCAGCGCTGGAGCCCGTAGCAATGACAAAGCGGCGTGCTTTAATAATCTGCTCGCCGACTCTCACGGTATCTGCGGAAGTAAACTCACCTGCACCCTGGATGACGTGCACACCCAAACCTTCGAAGCGCTCAACAGAGTCATGTGGAGCTATGGTGGCGATCACATCATGAACGTGATCATTCACCTTATAGAAATCAATCTCAGGCTCTTGAGCGCCAACGCCAAATTTTTCTGAGGACCGAAAGGTAGCGGCGGCTTTACCAGCTGCAATAATTGCTTTGGATGGGACGCAGCCATAGTTCAGACAGTCACCACCCATCTTACCCTTTTCAATCAGGACAACATCCACGCCAAAGGCTGCTGCTGCTGCTGCGACTGAGAGGCCGCCCGAGCCAGCGCCAATAACACAGATATCCGGGGTCAATGTTTTTGCATTATTGTTATTTGTCATCGAGAAAATCCGTCATTTCGAAATTGATCTGGTCTGAGATTTATTTGCCGCGAAAACGCTGAACAATCGGTGGAATGAGCGCTACCAAACCTAGCGCCGCAAATGCCCAAATCAGCTCAGGCGTGATGAGTGCGGAAATCTCCACTTCACATGTACCAGCAGCCGAACAACCCGGATTTGCCTGCTCTTGCGCCAGGATCACGCTATCCAGACCAGCCCCAACAAAGGCATAGGCGAAAGTGCCTGGAATGATACCGACGAATGTTGCGATCAGGTATGTGCTTAACGGAACATGGAACAACGCAGGCGCAATGTTGACGAGCCAGAACGGAAACACTGGGGTGAGACGCAGAAAGAGAAGGTAACTGAACGCGTTTTTACGGAAACCTTCTGACATTTTATCGAGGAACGGTCCTGCTCTTGCTTTGAGCGTTGCACCAACAGACGTTTTTGCAGCGATGAACAACAGTGAAGCACCAATTGTTGCTGCCAGAACGGTGAGCAAACCACCGAAGAACCATCCGAACAAAAAGCCGCCTGCAATTGTGAGCAGGGATGCACCCGGGAAAGACAGCGCAACAGCAAGTGTGTACACGACGAAATAGATCAGCGGGGTCAGGATTGGATACTCGGCCAGATAGCCAGAAAGCAGTTGCTGATTTTTAATCAGGTTGCTGATTGTGATTTGCTGATGCCAGCCTTGAGAGATGCCATAGGCGGACACGGCAAGGATAACAAAGAGTAGTCCCCAGCGTTTGATGAAGCCCAAAGCTCCCTCGGCTGGCGACTTGTTATCATTGTGTTCCGTGATCCCCATGTGCTTTTCCTTAGATGATTTCAACGTTCAGACCTGAAAAGAACCGAAACCTCAGTGTTCTTGCCTAGTCTAGACTGAATAGGTTACTATGTTTTTTGCAGGCTCAATCGCCTAGTGAATTGATGTCTTACAATTTTCATACAATCAGAAAGACCTCCGGTGTTATCACAGGTTCGTGCGTTACCCGTAGTTTCACTCTGTTTTGAATGAGGGGTAACAGCTCTACACGAGGCTGTGAGGCAATAAAGAGTCAGGATATCGTAGATTCCGGCATAGCAATTATTGACTTGAAGCACGCACACTAATATAAGCGCCGACGAATAGGAGTGCGGATCCCCTGCGCAAAGTCCTGTAACTTGAATAAAGTCGCGGTGACTTCGGGGAGAAGACGCACAATCCAAATTAACGTTTAAGTTG
Organism: Pseudovibrio sp. Ad37; assembly: GCF_001623075.1. Taxonomy (GTDB): domain Bacteria; phylum Pseudomonadota; class Alphaproteobacteria; order Rhizobiales; family Stappiaceae; genus Pseudovibrio. Next base: position 123,312 of record NZ_LMCF01000016.1, on the reverse strand, counting down.
GAGCCAACGGCTCTGCTAGGGTAATAAAATGAAGCGTACTTTCCAACCGAGCAACCTTGTTCGCAAGCGTCGCCACGGCTTCCGGGCACGTATGGCAACTAAAAATGGCCGCCAGGTTCTGGCACGTCGTCGTGCTAAAGGCCGTAAGCGTCTTAGCGCTTAATCGCGACGTTGCGCGGCGGCATTCACTTCATATCCATTGAACAAAAGTTCCGCCGCAAAAACATGAAAACACTCAAAAAGCGCTCCGAGTTTCTTACCGTCGCAAAAGGCGGAAGGATAGCTCGGCGTGCTTTTGTGCTTCAAGCGGCTAAAACCCGCAATGATGGCGACCCTCGAATGGGTTATACGGTCACCAAGAAAACCGGAAACTCTGTTGAGCGCAGTCGAATAAAGCGCCGACTTCGGGCCGCTGTTGCCTCCCTTGATTTGGATATTGCCCAGATAGGCGCCGACTATGTTCTGGTTGGCAGGAGAGCTGCACTTTCGCAACCTTTCGACGATCTTCTAAAAGACCTCAAAGGTAGTGTAAGAAATGCGTTCAAGCCTCGTAAACCTCGCCCTATCCGATCAAAACCGAACTCGCTGGCAAATTCTAAACCTCCGCATGATAAAGTTGAGGCCAACTGACCAGTGATGACTATTTATTCCACCCTTTTGAAAATGAGTGATCCAGTCGATGAACGATAATCGCAATATGATCGTAGCGATCGTAATGTCGCTGGTTGTGCTATTGGGCTGGCAATATTTTATTGCCGGACCACAGTTAGAAGCTCAGCAGGAAGCGCAACAGGCGCAGCTGGCAGACGATGCACAACAAGCCGGTTCCAGCTCACCCGTTGCACTGCCTGAAGGTGCATCCGGTCAAGTGGCTGCTCCTGGCACCGATAGCGGGACCGCGGCGCAATCATTCGTCAGTCGCGCACAAGCACTGGCTGCATCTCCTCGCCTGACCATTGACACCCCTAGCCTCTCCGGCTCTGTCAATTTGCAAGGCGCGAAGCTGGATGACCTTCGCCTGAATGACTACCGTCAGACACAGGCCAAGGACAGTGAAACTGTTGTTCTTTTCTCGCCGAAAGGCAGCCCAGAGCCATACTACGCTGAGCATGGTTGGGTTGCGGATCCAGGTGCACAGGTTAAGCTTCCGAATGCTGAAACTGTCTGGACTGCAGAGACTTCTGGTAACCTGACACCGTCTTCCCCTATCGTTCTGAGCTGGGACAATGGCGAAGGGCTGGTGTTCAAGCGCACTTTCTCCGTCGACGAGAACTACATGTTCACTGTTGACCAGGAAGTGCAGAACAGCACTGGCCAGAACGTTCAGCTTTATCCTTATGGTTTGATTGCGCGTAACGGCGAGCCAGAAACCGCTGGCTTCTTCGTACTGCATGAAGGTCTTATCGGCGTTATCGGCGAAGAAGGCCTCCAGGAAATCAACTATTCTGACCTGATTGAGGATGGAAGCATTCGCCCAGGTCGCGCTAACACGGGTTGGCTCGGCTTTACTGATAAGTACTGGGCTGCAACACTGATCCCAACTCCGGGCACTGAGTTCCAGCCAAACTTCTCCTACAACGCCCGCACTCAGAACTTCCAGAGTGACTATCTTGGTGACGCGGTTCAGATAGCTGATGGCACTAAAATCACCAGCTCATCACTGCTCTATGCAGGTGCAAAAGTTACCAAGCTGATCGAAGGCTATCAGGCATCCTACAACATCGAAAGCTTCGATCTCATGATCGACTGGGGTTGGTTCTACTTCCTGACCAAGCCGATGTTCTGGGCAATTGACTGGCTCTATTCTCTGGTTGGCAACTTCGGTGTCGCTATCCTGCTTGTGACCGTTATTGTGAAGGCCCTGTTCTTCCCGCTGGCAAACAAGTCCTACGTCTCCATGAGTAAAATGAAGCTCGTGCAGCCGCAGATGACTGAGATCCGCGAGAAGTTCAAGGACGACAAGCAGAAACAGCAGCAAGCCATGATGGAGCTGTACAAGAAGGAAAAGATCAACCCATTGGCAGGGTGTTTGCCGATGGTCATTCAGATCCCCGTCTTCTTCTCGCTCTATAAGGTTCTGTTCGTTACCATCGAGATGCGTCATGCGCCATTCTTCGGATGGATTCAGGATCTTTCTGCTCCAGACCCAACCACAGTCTTCAATCTGTTCGGCCTGATCCCATGGGATCCGCCAAGCTTCCTGATGATTGGTGTCTGGCCTCTGATCATGGGTGTAACCATGTTCCTGCAGATGAAGATGAACCCAGCACCAGCTGAGCCTGCACAGCAGATGATCTTCAACTGGATGCCTGTTCTGTTCACCTTCATGCTGGCAACCTTCCCAGCTGGTCTCGTGATCTACTGGGCATGGAACAACACTCTTTCTGTTGCACAGCAGGGAATCATCATGCGTCGTCAGGGCGTGAAACTTGAGCTCTTTGATAACTTGAAGAGCATGTTCAAGCGCAAGCCTAAGGAAGAAAGCAAGTAAGCTTTCCTCTTTGAATAAGACTTCGAAAACGCGGCCTCAGGGTCGCGTTTTTTGTTTGGGGTTAACACCTTTTGTGGTGAAGCTTCACCGTAGCAAACATTAAGGCTGCGCTTTGGAAAACAGCACTCGACCAAATCGAGATTGCAGGTTAAAAGGCAGGGCATGAGCTCAGAAAAAGAATATTCAGCAGAACAACTGGAGGCGGGACGCCTTCTGTTTGCGCGTCCTTGGGATTTTATTACCAGTGTGAAAGAGATGCATCAGCTTCCTGAGCTGGATGGTATCGAGATCGCGTTTGCCGGTCGTTCCAACGTTGGTAAGTCCAGCCTGATCAACAAGCTCACCGGTAAGAAAACGTTGGCTCGTACATCCAACACACCTGGCCGGACCCAGATGCTGAACTTCTTTGGAGCAGAGCACTCCATCCTCAAGATTGTCGATATGCCGGGCTACGGGTACGCTGAAGCACCAAAAGGCATGGTCGATGCGTGGACATCACTTATTTTTGACTACCTACGTGGTCGAAGCACCTTGCGCCGTGTGTTCTCTTTGATCGACTCACGTCACGGCATCAAAAAGAACGATCTTGATGCCATGTCGATTCTGGACAAGTCCGCTGTGCCTTATCAGGTCGTGCTCACCAAGGCAGATAAACTGAAGCCAGGGCAACTGCAGCGCATGAAAGACGATACGCTGAAAGTACTCGCGAAACGTCCTGCTGCACATCCGGAAGTCATTGCCACCTCTTCAGAAAAAGGCAACGGTCTGGATGAATTGCGCGCAGAGATTGCGCAGCTGGTCAGTTACGGCTAATCAATTGCAGGTGCAGGGCTCATATTTCCCTGCGCCTTCCCCTTTCGGACAGCGGCTGCACAAACATATCCAGAACCCCTTGTCCATCCTGCAATTTGTAGAATTTCCCTTGTTCTCACGTTTTGCTGCCTTTTCCCCAGCCCGCCTTAACCTCTTCTTGACCTTGGGTCAATTTACCCCCCGAATATAGACAGACCGTCGTCGAAGAGGAGATCGTCGAATGTCTGGAAAAGACAAGCAAGATCACAATCACAGTGCCAAGATCAGTCAAAGGGGATGATGTATGTGTGCAACTCCGTCCCCCCGTCACCATTGGGCTCTTGTACCTGAGCATACCATTACCAATGCGTTGACCTATGTTTGGCGTTTCATTCATGCACTACCAACGCTGTTGTTGGCAGGGCTGAATTTGAAGAAGTGGTACAAAGCACGCCAGCTTGGGCCTACCGCACTGGAACGCTCACTGATCTCTGCCTATCTCCGTGATGAGTTCGTGCTGCATTATCAGCCAATCGTCCGTGTGACAGATCGCAAGCTGGTCGGGGCTGAGGCTCTGATCAGATGGGAGCATCCTGAGAACGGTTTGCTGCCCCCTTCCCGTTTCATCACCACTCTATGCCGCAGCTGCCTTGGCAAGGACGTTGGTTACTGGGTTATCCGTGAGGCCTGCAAAGCACGCAGTGGATGGGGCAATCTTGTTGATCCTAGTTTCAAGATCTCCGTGAACATTTGCGGCAGGATGTTTGTTGATCAATACATCGTCTCCCGCATCCAAAAGATTTTACAGGACACTGGCACACCCGGGCATTTCTTAGAGCTTGAAGTCACAGAACGGATTGATCTGGACAAAGCCCCTCATGCCATGAAGAGCATGCGCAAGCTACAGCAGATGGGCATCTCAGTCGCCTTTGACGACTTCGGCACTGGCTTTGCTTCTATGAAGCACTTGTTGGACTGCCCTGTTGACCGGATCAAGATCGACCGCAGTTTCCTATCTGGAGTGCCAACCTCTGCTGTTCACAGCACCGCTTGCGCCCATCTGATTGAACTGGCTCACTTACTCGACATGGAAGTGACGGCTGAAGGTGTTGAGACGGAAGAGCAGATGCAGTTGCTGGAAAGCAGCGGCTGCACCAATGCTCAGGGCTTTTTGTTCTCCCCCCCAGCGGGTGAAGACGGTTTTGCGGATTATTTACGCGAGAGGCATTAGACAATTTCCTCGATTACTTGAGTAAATCCACGCAGGTGGGGATGACTGAACATTTGTGACGTGTTCATAATGCGGCTATATACTTCACACGCAGTCCGTGTGATTTGCGTATCAGTCCTTTGTCTTCTCCAGGTGTACAAATCGCTATGAGTTTCTCGGAATCCAGTAATCGTGCGCACGTCATTGCCCAAGCTCTCCCTTATATGCAGCGCTATGATGACCGACGTGTTGTTGTAAAATACGGCGGCAATGCCATGGGAGATGACTCCCTTTCCCGTGCTTTTGCCCGAGATATAACTCTGTTACGCCAGTCTGGTGTGCATCCGGTTGTTGTCCACGGTGGTGGTCCTCAGATCGGCTCTATGCTTGATCGTCTCAACATCAAGAGCGAGTTTAAAGGCGGCCTTCGTGTGACAGATCAGGCGACCGTTGAGGTTGTCGAGATGGTGCTGGCTGGCTCCATCAACAAAGGCATTGTGGCAAGCATCAACCGCGAAGGTGGACGTGCTGTTGGCCTTTGCGGCAAAGACGGCGACATGGTCACTGCACGCAAACTGCACCGCAAGCACCGTGATCCAGATTCCAAAATCGAAGAGGTTCTGGATCTTGGATTTGTTGGCGAACCCGAAGCTGTGAACGCCAAGGTGCTTGAGTTGATCCTTGAGCGTGACCTCATTCCTGTTGTTGCCCCTGTTGCTCCGGGTCGTGATGGTGCGACCTACAACATCAATGCAGATACATTTGCCGGAGCCATCGCTGGCTCGCTCAATGCTAAGCGCCTGTTGTTCCTGACCGATGTTCCGGGCGTTCTGGACAAAGACGGCAAGCTCATCAAGCAACTGACCCGCGCAGGTGCCCGAGCTCTTATTGAGGATGGTACAATCTCCGGCGGCATGATCCCGAAGGTTGAGACCTGTCTCGAGGCCCTTGAACAGGGCGTTGAAGGCGTTGTTATTGTTGACGGAAAAGTCGCCCACGCCGTTCTTCTGGAACTCTTCACCGACCATGGTGCTGGTACTCTGATCGTACCTTGATAACTGATGCAGGGAGGCGAAAGACGCTCGCCTCTCTTGCTATCCTTATTCTTTCCTGTTTTGCTTGGTATCAAACAACACTTATCGGCATAGCTGATAACTGAACGGATAAGCATGACCAATTCCCCATTTGCCAGCGTTGAAAGCTGGGTTTTCGATCTGGATAATACTCTCTACCCTCACCATTCAAATCTGTTTGATCAAATCGATCAGCGGATGTCTGAGTTTGTACAAAAGCTCACCGGAAAGCCGGTTGAGCAGGCGAGAGAGCTTCAGATCTCCTATTACAAAAAGTATGGAACCACACTTCGTGGTTTGATGCTTGAGCATCACATTGAGCCCGATGAGTTTCTTGAATACGTGCATGACATTGATCACTCTGTGCTGGATCCCAACCCTCAGCTTGCAGATGCGATCAACCAACTGCCGGGCAAGTGCTACATCCTGACAAACGGAACGCGAAAACACGCGGAATCTGTTGCCAATCGTCTGGGTATCACACAACACTTCGAAGACATCTTCGGGATTATGGAGGCCGATTTAGTCCCGAAACCTGCTGAAGAAACCTATCAGCGCTTTTTGGATAAGAACGGCATTCTTCCGCAAAAAGCAGCCATGTTTGAAGACCTTTCACGCAATCTGGTTGTTCCAAACTCTCTTGGCATGCGCACTGTTCTTGTTATTCCGGACGGAACACGTGAGGTTTTCCGCGAAGATTGGGAGCTTTCGAGCGGCAGCGAGCCTCACGTGGATTTTGTGACAGATCATCTGGATGGCTTCCTCTATAATATCCTAGGGGAACTCAAGAATTAGAGTAATTCCTTCGAAACACGAAGGTGCCTCTGTTTCGCATCTCAAACTCCTGTAGGGGCAGTTTCGACCAAAAATTGCAATTTTTGCGCATAATAAGGTGCAAAGAGAAAAAATATCACGATCGTCTAGACGAATGCCTTTTTTCCCTTTATTGAGATTAATTCAAGAACTCATAAGGAAGGGCATTCGTCATGGTTTCACTGCGCGCGCTACACGCATTTTCACTGTTGGCCAAACACGGTCGAGCAGCTCGTGCCGCAGAGGATCTTGGCGTTACACCATCAGCCCTGACGCACCTACTCCGATCATTGGAAAACGAACTTGGCGCCGCGCTTGTTATTCGTGATGGCCGCGGGCTTGCATTGACGGAAGAAGGGCAGCGTCTGTCTTCCAATCTCGGCAATTCGTTTGACCAGATCGAGCATGCTGTTGAAGCGTTCCGGCGTAGAAGCCGGACTGAGTTACGCATTTCTACCCTTTCTACAGTTGCAACACGTTGGCTTATTCCGCGCTTGCCGGACTTTCAGGAAAAGCATCCGGATATTGAGCTGCTTATCTCGACAAGTATGCGCGTCGTGGACCTTGACCGGGAGTCCTATGATTGCGCAATCCGGTTGGGGGATGGGGCCTGGCCGCATGTTGAGCGGCACCAGCTCTGGCAGGAAGATCTGGTTGTTGCCTTTGCTCCTCAGCTGAGCAACGGCGATCCGAACCCTGATATCAAGTTGCTTGATAAACTGAAGTTGCTGCATACCTCCTCCAGACGTGAAGACTGGCCGCGTTGGTTGAATGGCACTGGCCTGCCTCATCCGGATCAGACCTCTGGTGCGATGTTTGAAAGCCGGAACATGGCTATTCAGGCTGCTGTTGCAGGCATGGGTGCGATTGCGATTGATACCCGCTTTGTTGAACAGGAAGTGGCTGCAGGTCATCTGGTGGTTCCGGACTGGCCGCGCCTTTCTTTGGAAAGCGGTTATTGGTTTGTACGTAATGCGAACCGTCCTTTGACCCGTCCGGTAGCTTCCTTCCACAAATGGCTGATGGAACAGTCCCAGCAGCCATTCAAGGCACATGAAGCAACCTAAATTGATACATGAGACAACCGGAAGTCTGAGAGTATTGACTTCTGGTTGGGGCTTGCGTACCCCTCGGTAGCTCTAATTCGAAACCCATTAATTATGAGAGTCTGCCGCCAATGAGCCAGATTGATCTTGCTGCCCTTGAGGCCACCATCAACGCTGCATTTGATGACCGTGACAACATCAGCACTGACACTACAGGTGACGTGCGTGATGCAGTAAACACCGCACTGAACCTTATGGATCACGGCAAGCTGCGCGTTGCGGAAAAATCCTCTGGCGATTGGGTTGTTAATCAGTGGGCCAAGAAAGCTGTTCTGCTCTCATTCCGCCTGAACCCAATGCAGATTATCAAAGGTGGTCCGGATCAAGCTCCCTGGTGGGATAAAGTTCCTTCCAAGTTTGACGGCTGGGGCGCTATCGACTTTGAAGAAGCTGGCTTCCGCGCTGTTCCAGGTTCCATTGTTCGTCGCTCTGCATTCGTTGGCAAATCCGCTGTTTTGATGCCTTCCTTCGTAAACCTTGGTGCGTTTGTTGACGAAGGCACTATGGTTGACACTTGGGTGACTGTTGGTTCTTGCGCTCAGATCGGTAAAAACGTTCACCTTTCCGGCGGCGTTGGCATTGGTGGTGTTCTTGAGCCACTTCAGGCTGGTCCGGTTATCATTGAAGACAACTGCTTCATCGGCGCTCGCTCCGAGGTTGTTGAAGGCGTTGTTGTTCGTGAAGGCGCAGTGCTCTCCATGGGCGTGTTCATCTCCGCAACCACCAAAATCGTCGACCGCGCGACCGGTGAAATCTTCTACGGTGAAGTTCCTGCGTACTCCGTTGTTGTTCCGGGCTCCATGCCAGGCAAACCGCTTCCAGACGGCACTCCGGGTCCAAACCTGGGCTGTGCGGTTATCGTGAAGCGTGTTGATGCACAGACCCGTGCAAAGACCTCTGTGAACGATCTTCTGCGCGACTAAGTTTTAGATCAGATCTGATCGATTAAAGCCGGGGCGATTGCTTCGGCTTTTTTCTTGCCTAATCGGTGCGGGTTCCACGTGTTTAAACGCGCCTCTTAACCTAAAAACCGGCTCTGTTAGGCTATGAACACATTACCTCAAGATGTTTGTTGCTTCGCTGGAACGCATGAGTATATTGCGCTTAGAATTTGTGAGGCCCCATGAATAAGAATAGCAATCTGCACAAACTTGTTTTCCAGCTGGATCCACATGACTGGCACGGCATTGACAGTGAAACTGTGTGGGTACGCTCGCTCGGTGGCAATCGCTACAAGCTTGAAAACACACCCTTCTTTGCTTGCGGCGTTGCCAATGGTGATGAGCTGCTTGCCAACCGGCAAAAAGGGCAGCTTGTTTTTGACAGGGTCGATAAAGCATCGGGTCATTCCACCTACCGGATCATGGTGGAAGAGACGACACAGCCGGAAGAATTCTCCAAGCAGTGGTCCAAGCTGGAAAAGCTTGGTTGTACATGCGAGGACATTGACGCTGATCCACCGCTGTTCAGCGTAGATATTCCGGCAAATGTCGACATCCACGTCGCCTACTCCATTCTTGAAGAAGGCGAAGGCCTTGGCATCTGGGCTTTTGAAGAAGGCCACTGCGGGCATAAGGTCTAGCATTTCAGCCTGCTTAAACTGACAAGCACGAATATCACCGCTGGATCATCCCTGCGGTGTTTGTGTTTGAGGATCCCGTTAAACGGGTGGAGCAAGGCGAACAGGCTTTGCCTGCGCTACTTGTTAGATATGTTTCTTCGGCATTGGCTGTTCGCCTCGCCCGGGCCTTTTATCATGAACACGCGGGCTCCCTCTCGGACAGACGTGAATGACACGTTCCCGTGTCACTGGCACGTTGCCGTACCTTTGACAGTTTCCTGTCACCACCGGACGCCCTCCGGAACGACCCCAAACTCCCTAATACCACTGTGGTCTCAATAGGGTATGGCGCTTCACCGGACCTCCTGACACGATACGTTACCTCGTACCAGCAGCCCAACCCCACCCACGCCGCGGAATGGACGGTCCACTCCTGCCCGAATGCGTGGGCACGAGATCAAGCGTAAGGGCATTTTCGAAGAGGGGGATAAGTTTCTTGGCAATACAGCACCTAAATTCTCTGACGTCACCTAGAACAAGCAAAGCTGAGAGATTAGGGTTTCTATTGAACCTACTTTCCATTACTGATTGAGGTAACTCGACATCAGCAATTAGAAGTTATGGAATGACGGTAAAACGTAAGTGGTGGATTGCGCTTCTGCTACAATTTTATTTTGCAAGTGGCTACATATATGTAGGGCGTCTCAAGCGGCTGGCATTGTATGTGGCTTTCCTGATCCTCTCGATTACCATGATATGCCTTCCGCCCTTGAGGTTTATCGATTTTCAAACGCAAGCAACTCTTCTTTCTGTACTACAAGCACTGCTTTCCATCTTTTTCACGGTGGATGCGGCACGCATTGCGTATTTTGAGGAGGAGGTTGAGGTCAAGTCCTATAACAGATGGTGGGTCTATCTGCTGTACTGGCTGCTAGTTATCGCAATCATAGGTCCACTTTTGTTTGTTTCCGCCCCATACATCAATCCTGATTTCTTCCAAAGCATTGAACTGCCTCGCCTCTCAATAGGCGCTTTGATCAGCAGAGCTTTTTGAGTTCACACTAATTTGCGAACTCATCCTTCTCAAAACACAACAGGTGAGGGGGTAGGAACTCCCCTCACCTGTTGTGTGAAGTGCTTACAGCGGCAGGCCAAGCTGCTTTAGTTCTGAGCGGAGTTTGTCTGCTTCGGAGAAGTGGAGCGCTTTCATACCAACGCCCTGGGCGGCTTCAACGTTCTTCAGCGTGTCATCAATGAAGACGAGGTTGGATGCTTCAAGCTGATTTCTTTCCAACAGCACGTTGTAGATGGCAGCATCCGGCTTCAGGAGCTTCTCATCGCCAGAGATCACGGTATCGATGAAACTGTCCGCAAGGAATGGGAACAGGCGTTTGGCATCCTCGAACTTCTCAGTAGAGAAGTTGGTGATGGCATACAGAGAGATGCCCTTATCCTTGAGTTCTTTCAGGAGCGCGACATTCGCCTCAATCGCGCCGGCCAGCATTTCTTCCCAGCGTTCGTAATAGGCTTTGATCCACTCTTCATACTGAGGAAATTTGGCCAGACGTTCGGCGATGGCATCTCCCCAAGGGCGCCCTCTGTCTTGCTCCAGATTCCAGTCGTAGGGGCAAACTTCATCAAGAAAGAACTGGCGCTCTGATGCGTCCGGGATCAAGTCCTTATACAGGTTCTCCGGATCCCAAGAGATCAAGACATTGCCAATATCAAACACGACAGCAGTGACCGGTGAGGACATGAGCCCCTCCTTCAGATATAAAGATTGAGTTGGCCCAGTAGTATTGTCTCAGCATGCGGGATGCAATGCGTGGGATTACAAAATGCAATCAGCCGGACACGCTGACTTATGCATGGGTGAGCATTGGCAGCGCGGGCGTCATATCACTTTTTGAGATGTAACTGGCAACCTGTTCACCAATACCAAGACCAGAAATGGAGACGTCCACTGGCTCTACTTCTTCAACATTTTCCAGCACCTGCAAACCTGAATGGACATTTGCCATAAGCTCTTGCTGATGGTCCGTTTCCAGGATCGCTTCAACCAGTGGCTGAGCTTCTTCTTTTGACTGTGGGGCCTTGCCACCAAACAGATCAGGAAGGAACACTGCATAGCCTTGTTCTGCGATTTTCGCAGCTTGCAGGATTGCTTCTTCGGTCAATCCTGCCCAGTCATGAAACAACACAAGTGCAGGCAGTTTCTTATCTGTCCGAGGTACAATGATGTAGGCTAAATTTCTTTGATGGTATTCCACCAGACGCAGCTCAGCAGCCTGCAAAGAGGCTGGTAGCGCTAATGTAGTTGCAGCGATGATCATAGGAATGCCAGTGTTTATTGAAGCTATATATAATAGAGATGCACGCCTCAATATATAACTTATTTTGATAATTCAACCTATGCAAATATGTTTGTGCAACTATCCTGTCTGCTCTTGTACGTATAGGCAAACAAAAAAGAAGCCGCACTTCTCCTTTAAGAAAAGTGCGGCTTAAACGCTGTGATCAACACCACTTTTAGGTCGATTACGACTCGCAAATCGCGCGGGTCTGGCGAGCAATCATGGCTTCTTCGTTGGTTGGGATCGCCATGACCTTAACCTTGGAAGATGCTTTGGAAATTGTGATTGCTTCCTTCGCGCGCGCCTTGTTGGCTTCTTCGTCGATTTCTACGCCGAGGAACTCAAGGCCCTTACAAACACCAGCGCGGGTTTGAGAGGAATTCTCGCCGATGCCACCGGTGAAGACGATTGCGTCCAGACCACCCATGACAGCAACCAGAGCACCCAGCTCGCGCTTGATGCGGTTGTCGTAATAGTCGAGTGCGCGTTTTGCATCAGGGCTGTCAGAATTTTCCAGATCACGCATATCCTGCGAGATGCCGGAAAGACCCTTCATGCCGGATTCCTTGTTCAGCAGGTTCGCGACTTCTTTCACGGACATGCCTTTTTCTTCCATCAGGTAGAAGATGACACCCGGATCGATCAAACCGGAACGTGTGCCCATTGCCAAACCATCAACCGGGGTAAAGCCCATGGTGGTGGTGACAGATTTGCCATTTTTGATCGCACACATGGATGCGCCGTTGCCGAGGTGAGCGACGACAACTTTGCCATCTGCCACTTCTGGCGCCACGTTGTGCAGCTCTTCCGCGATGAAGTGGAAGGACTGGCCGTGCATACCATAGCGACGAATGCCTTCGTCGTAGTATTTGGTCGGGATCGCGTAGGCTTCGTTCTTGAATTCCTGCGTGCGGTGGAACGCGGTGTCAAAACACGCAACGTTCGGCTTGCCCGGGAATGCCGCTTTGGACCCAGCAATACCTGCAAGGTTATGCGGGTTATGCAGAGGTGCAAGCGGATTGAATGTTTCAAGTTCCGCGGCAACTTCTTCAGTGACCAGCACAGGTGCAGAATATTTGGAAGAGCCATGAACCACACGGTGACCAATAGCGTCCACTTCGAGGTTCGGATCGAACTCTTTCAGCAGAGCAAGGATAACCTGCAGAGCCGTGTTGTGGTTCTGTGCTTCTTCGTCTGAGAGCGCACGATCCATGATCGTTGCGCCTTCAGCGGATTTGCCTTTAACCCAAGCAGATGCTCCCAAACCGTCGATCTGGCCGGAAAGCACACTTTCTTCGCCTTTGAACAACTGGAATTTGATGGAGGAAGACCCAGCGTTCAGTACAAGGATTGTTTCGATTGTCATTATTGTTTTCTCAGCTATCCCGAAATTACTCTGCAGCTTCTGCCAGATCCTGTTCACCAACATACGCAGCACCGTTGCGTAGGTAGTAGTCGTACATGGATGCCAGAGCACAAGAAACGAGACGCGCACGATCGTTGTCAGCGCGGCTGGTGAGGATGATTGGCACGCGTGCACCGGTTACAAGGCCAGCTGTTTCTGCATGAGCAAGGAAGGTCAGCTCTTTCACAACCATGTTGCCAGCTTCGAGATTTGGCACGATCAGCACTTCTGCGCGACCTGCAACAACGGATTCGATGCCTTTGGTGCGAGCAGCTTCAAGGTCAATCGCGTTATCCATCGCCAGAGGACCGTCAACGATACCGCCTTTGATCTGACCACGCTCAGCCATCTTGGACAGCACAGCTGCATCGATGGTGGATGGGATCGCCGGGTTTACGGTTTCAAGAGCGGACAGGATGCCGACTTTTGGAGGCTCAATGCCGATAGCACGAGCAACGTCGATTGCGTTCTGAGTGATATCAACTTTTGACATCAGGTCTGGTGCAATGTTGATTGCCGCATCAGAGACGATGAGCGGTGTTTCACGACCTGGAACATCCATTACGAACGCATGTGACAGGCGACGTTTGGTGCGCAGACCACCTTCGCGCTTCACAACGTGGCGCAGCAGGTCATCTGTATGAAGGTGCCCCTTCATAACGGACCGTACGCGGCCTTCATGAACCAATGCAACAGCTTTAGCAGCCGCAGAACCTTCATCAGGTGTGTCGATCAACTCGTAACCGGAGATGTCTGCACCGATTTTTTCAGCAGCAGCCTGAATGCGTTTTTCAGGACCACACAGGATCGGAATGATCAGGCCAGCCTGAGCGGCCATGACTGCACCACCGAGGGAGTTTGCATCGTCTGGACACACAACAGAAGTCGGGATTGCTGGCAGCTGGGCAGCAGTTGCAACGAGACGATCAAAGTGCTGGTGGCGCTTCATCAGCAGGCCTGGCAGCTCTTCTGCATCGTAAGAGATTGACTTAGTTGGTGCTTCTACCCGAGCTTCACCTTCAGCAACCAGAGTGCCATCATCAACTTTCACACTTGTTGCAAGGCGGATGATGTTATCTGGCAGTTTTTCCAGAACGGTTACAGTGACGTCGAGAACTTGATCCACTTTCACCTTGTTATGGAAGGAAAGTGTCTGATCGCGGTATACGCAGCCAGGACCTGGGAGGTAGTTGCCGACGACTGCTGAAATCAGAGTAGCGCCCCACATGAACGGTGCGGATGGGCCATCTTTCTTCTCAATGCCTTCCCACTGCGCGTTTGGCAGATGCAGTGGATTGATGTTGCCAGACGCGTGCGCAAAAACGTAAAGATCGTTTGCTGTACAGATGCGGGAGCGAGTGACGGAATCTCCGACCTGGATTTGGTCATAGGTCCGATTGGTAGCCATTGATAGCCTCTTTTCATTTTCCACATACCGCACCAGCCCGAGCTCAAGAGTGTTGCGATAGGGCTCTTAAGGGGAGGTCTCAGCCATACTATCGCAGCTCTGTGACTGTTCAGCGATATGTGCGTTAAATTCTTCGCCAAGCTTGGGGCGCTTATTCAACATTTGAGCTAACAAATCTATCGGTAAAGATCACAAAACAGCAGTTTTTGGCGATCTGCGAAGTTATGACACATCAATATTTAGATTACAGCACTAAATCTTACGTAGTTGTTATTATGATGGATAGTTGGCGCAGCTGTTGTAATATTCCACACATGAGACTTTCCGTGGATGAAGTACAAAGCTGTCACTGAGAGCGATAGATGTAAATTGATCACTCTCTCCAGTTAAAACCTGACTTAGGTTAGAAAGCAATTTCCCTAGAATGAAGTTGTAATCAAGGCTTGATGTTGAAATGAGGTAATACTGCCCATTGCTTTTCATATTGGCGGAGAAGCTTACACCATCAGGTTTACTTCCCTTAGCCCAGGGAACAGGAACCTTGTTTCCCCAACTCCAAACAATTTCAGGAGAGTTGGCCTTGATCAAAACCATCCCAATTCTTACATCAATATCTGCATCATCATACGGTGTCATTTGATGTGCGATTGCTCTTTCGATATCATCCATTTTGCCAGTCACGTCACTAGAACGTGCAACAAGATCTGCAATCGACGAGCCAGTTTTACTAACACGGCGATCATATGAAATTGCCGTTATCAGCTCGACCATACCGACAAACAAAAACAACAAAAATGGGATTGTCATTGCAAATTCGATTGCGGCCACACCCGCTTGGCTTTTGGAAAAGCCACCTACTAAATTGAGTAATCTTGCACGAAATTTCATAAGCAGCTTCACTCGTCAGTTGTTAGAAAGGCTCATTTCTAAAAACTTCTGTTGCAACAAGAATTCGGTTGCCGTTCGTAGCTTGTCCGAATATTTCTGCCATCATGGAGGTAATCATTGGCCAAGCACAAACTACTCTAACCAAGACTACATTGCTGGGGCCCCCTGGCTTCCAATTCTGCTCCATTACGACTTTGCCTTCCTTGATTATCGGCTTTGGTTTTGGGATGTCTTCAAAATTTTTAAAAGATACGACATCAATATAAAGCTTATCTTCCACCGACTTAAGAAGTCCCGTCCCCCCATCAAGAATTACGTTCTTGAACTTAGTTTTGCTGTAGTTTCCATCTTTTTCGGCATAGTAAACTTGCCCAGTCCTAATTTGCCTCGCAGCATCAGCTAAAGCATTGTCCAATAGCACCTCAACAAGAAACGAAATACCAAGTTCGATTATAGCCAATATAATTGCAAACAACATCGGAGCGACTATTGCAAACTCAATTGCCGTGACACCTTTGTTGTCAGAGAGTAATTTTCTCGACTTTGAATATCCCACCCTTCGTTCCCTTCAGCGCAACTTTCTAACTGTAATGAGGGGTATTGGACTGTTCCAATTTACTGACTGCCTTTTGCTACAATCCCATTTTCTGCCAGTTCGTTGCGCATGCTGATGGTCGCGGCGACATCCTCGATCTTTTTCTTATTGTCACCTAGACGTAGGACTTCATGGCAGTCGGGGTTGCAGGAGTAGGTGAAGCGGCTGTTGTTGCGGTGGACGGCAACGTAGCCGGCCATTTCTGCTGTTACGGTGATCAGCTCTTCTACAACGGGCTCAGAGGCATCGTTCAGGACAACCAGATTAGTGGTGCCGTAGGATTTGCCGGTGATCACGATTGTCAGGCGGTCGTGCACTGTCACATCTGCGATACTTGGGTTTCCAAGAATGATGGTTTCGGCAGGCTCTTCGAGACGGAAGACTTTTGCCTGGTCGGCGACCACCTCAACATCCGCAGAGGCGGGTGTGATTGAGGTAGCGGAGATGCCTGCGATCATCGCAGTAGAGATTGCGACAGAGGCAATTTTTGACGAACGATCAGAGACCTGTTTTTGCAGCTTCCAAAACACGGCAAACCCCACCGAATAACTGTTAAATTTTACTAGTTATTTGTGCGATTATTTTAGTGAACGAAAACCTAATTTGCGCGAATTGACGGGTCAGATATGCCGATAATACGCTTTATGGTTAAGCACGGGTAAACATCGTTTCAACTTAGCCTCTTCACAGAGGTGAGCTGGCCAAATTCGTTCTCGCCAATGCGTTTAAGAGCTGCCTGAAGCCCTTCATAAGCGACCGTCATTGTGTAACCGTTGGCATGTAACAAGGTCTCAGAATCAGACATAACGCCCACATGCCCTTTCCAGAACATCAAGTCGCCGCGCCGCAAAGTTGGCAGGCCACTGGAGAGGTCGAGTTGTTCGCCCAGCATGGCTTCCTGCATATCCGCGTCACGTGGGGCATTTATACCGCCGGTCTGGAGTGCAAGTTGGATCAAGCCGGAGCAATCCAGACCTAGAGTAGAGCGTCCACCCCAAAGATATGGCGTTCCGACCATAGCTTCTGCTGCTTTCACCCAGTCGGCAGCTTTATCAGTCTGCTCTACCAAGTGTTTTTTGACCATAAACGAGCCATCAGCAAGCTTTGCAAATTCCAGCCCGCGCGTGGTCTCATTTCCCACAACGCTTACGAGTGCTCCCATTGAGACCTGCCCCAGGGCTGCACGTTTCATTTCAGCTTCCGGATAACGATAGGTGCGAAGGGCAATCACTCTGTGAGTTGCTTGTTCAACAGGCCCCAGCACGTTTGTCGGCAACCAGCCAACATATCCGTCTGTTTGCAGCTGGCCCCAAGTCCATCCTTCTTTCGTTGTCTCGAATACACGAAAGGTTTCGCCGAAATTCAGTTCGGTATCGATCCCGCATGCAAAGTCTGGCCGAGCGCGTAGTTCAACCTTGTCTGCTTTTACAGAATAGTTTGTCCCCTCGACAAAGCGCTCGGATTGCACCTGACCGCGATAGTCAGTCGAAGCCAGATCTGGCCTTACCGGATGTAAACGGCGGTCAAGTTGAACAGTCATATGGGAGCTCTCTCCAATCAGAATGGCATAGCGGATTGATAATGTCTTGGTTCCGCCTTTCGATCAACGCGAAAGGTCTTGAGCTTTTTCTGATACCAGATCACCAAGCTGTTCCAGATACAGCGCCCCTGCAACTGTGCGTGTGACAACGACATTGCGTCGATCATTTTCATCACGCTTTCTGGAAAGCAGCTTGTTTGTTCCAAGGGTATCCAAGGCACGCGTAATTGCAGGCTTGGTAACCCCTAGCTTTTGCGCAAGTCCGCGCACGGTATGTGGTGGAGGCTCAAGATATACAGTTAAAAGAATAGACATTTGGCGAGCAGTCAAATCCTGATCTGCTGCGCGCACCAATTCCAACACTACATCATGCCATAGCTTAAGCGCCTGCGACGGGCGGATCTCTACGGGCATATTTATTCGTCCTAATCCCTATTGCAGGCTAAAACCTAGCCTGCAAATCATTTCGGGACCCTTACCAGATTGAGGTATTAAGTAATTTTGACAGCGCAATCCGTACTTTGCTTAGCCAAATCGGGTCTTCAACATGTCAAAAAGTGCCCGAATTGCCTGGGCTTCTCCGCCATGGGTCCTAAAATCTTTCTCAATTGGGGTCCAACCGTAGATATCAAGATGCACCCAGCTGCCTGCGTTTTCAACGAATCTCTGAAGGAACAAGGCTGCAGTGATTGAGCCTGCAAAACCTGCTCCGCTTGTGTTGATGTTTGCCAGATCAGCTGTTTTGGAGGTGATGTACTTTTTGTATGGCTTCCAGAGCGGCAAGCGCCACAAAGGATCATTCACCGCTTCACTGTGAACAGCGATCGTTTCAGCCAAGTCCTCATCATCTGTATAGTATGGCGGCAAATCAGGCCCCAGTGCGACACGGGCTGCACCCGTCAGCGTTGCCATATCAACAATCAGCTCCGGGCTCTCTTCATCAGCCAGCGCAAGTGCATCTGCCAGGACCAAGCGTCCTTCAGCATCTGTGTTACCGATCTCGACAGAAAGGCCCTTACGACTTGTAAAAATGTCTGACGGGCGGAATGAGCGGCCCGAGATCGCATTTTCAACTGCAGGAATAATCACGCGCAAGCGCATTGGCAGCTCGGCTTTCATGATCATTGCTGCTAGGCCAAGAACATTTGCCGCGCCACCCATATCCTTTTTCATAAGGATCATGCCGGCAGCTGGCTTCACGTCCAAGCCACCACTGTCGAAAATTACGCCTTTGCCGACCAACGTGATTTTCGGATCAGTCTCTTTACCCCAGGTCGCATCAATCAGACGCGGCGCTCTGTCACTGCCATTGCCGACAGCATGCACAAGCGGAAACTCGTTCTCCAGAACATCACCCATGATGATTTTTGAGGATCCGCCGTGATCTTCAAAAAGCTGACAAGCTGCTGCGGCTAGTTCTTCCGGCCCCATATCATTTGCAGGGGTATTGATGAGATCTTTTGCAAGGTGCGCACCAGCGATAATTGGTGCCAGCTCTTCCAAAATGCCCGGCTCGCTGATGACTAGCTGAGACTTCGGCGCAGGAATTTTCTTATAGGCATCAAAACGGTAGGCTGCGAGAGAGAAACCGAGAGCGATACCAGCTGGATCTTCAAAACCTTTCGACAGTTCAAACACGCCAGTTGGGAGCTTTTTGTTAAGAGCAGCGCCTGTTTCTAAAGCGTCTCTCTGGCTTTCGCCGTAGCCGAACAGAATGGTTTCAATCTCACCGGCTTCATTTGGAACTGCCAGAGTTTCTCCAAAAGCAGCTGTAAACTCCTGCGCTTTTGCCCAAGACTTTGCCATGGCACCAGAGGCATCAAGATGCGCGTCCAACTCACTCGCGGAGAGCGCTACAACCGGGATTGGATTTACTGTTTCATCGGCAGAAATTAACGGACCGTGCACCGGGAGCTCCATTTATGAGATGTTTGAAATTTGTGTTCTGTCCTATTCGGGCAGCTTTGTGGCAACCTAACGACGTTACTGGTTCTGCGCAAGACATTCGGCTTGCTGCTCCCCGTCCAACCAAGGGCTTAGCTAAGCCAAATTAACCAGAAATTAGGGATAATATTAGATTTTCAAACAATATTTGAATTGCTTCGTTGCTGAGGGTTCCATGGCCGTATTTGACCGCACACACACAACCAAGATGTTTTGTGGCATTTTAAGAAGTGCAACAGCTGTTTCACTGCTGCTGGTTTGCGGGCTTGCACTTTCCGGCTGCGCAACCAACAAACAACGCGCTCAGGCATCTATCTCTCAGAGTCAGCAACTTGAGCCCGGCTCACAAGAGATGCAACAAGCCCTCGCCTACTGGGGCGGAGCGTATGCCAAGGACCAGAAAAGCCCACGTACAATCCTGAACTTTGCAGCAGCTTTGAGAATTGATGGCCAAGGCCAACAAGCAGAAGCAATTTTACGACGTGGTGTCATCGCCAATGCTGATAACAACACGATTGCGGCAAGCTATGGCAAAGTGCTAGCTGAAAACGGCAAGTTGCAGGAAGCGCTCAATGTCATCGACAATGCGTTCGACCCAGCACAGCCAAACTGGAAGATGCTTTCTGCCAAGGCGGCTATTCTGGATCAGCTTGGTGAGACTAAACAAGCACGCTCAACCTACCAGCAAGCGCTGAAGCTTTCGCCAAATGAGCCAACTGTTTTGAATAACCTGGGAATGTCCTACCTGCTGGGAGGCGATCTGCGCAACGCAGAGACAACTTTACGAACAGCACTGGATACCGGCGAAGCTGGCAGTCAGGTTCGCCAGAACCTTGCTCTGACCCTTGGACTGCAAGGCCGGTTTGACGAAGCCGTCCGCCTCGCCCAATCCGACATAAACCCACGCCAAGCAGCAGAGAATGTAGCGTATTTGAAGACCATGCTAGGCAAGGCGTGACGGGTTAAAATGTTTGCATGACTTGAATTACTGCAGGACCAATAATAACTATAAACAGAACAGGCATGAAAAATAGCATCATAGGAACGGTTAGCTTAGGTGGTAATCCCGCCGCTTTGCGTTCGGCTTCCTGCATACGAGCTTGACGGTTTTCATCTGACAGAACTCTAAGGGCATTCCCAATTGGTGTCCCGTATCTCTCAGCCTGTGTGAGCGCGATAACAACATTCTTCACACCGTCAAGGCCTGTTCGTTCTGCCAGATTTTGGTAAGCTTTCTTTCGCTCATCTAAGTAAGAAAGCTCTGCATTAGCTAGAACAAGTTCTTCAGCGAGTGCTGCAGATTGAGCTCCAATTTCTTCTGCAACTTTCTTAAAAGCAGCCTCAATCGACATGCCAGACTCGACACAGATGAGCATCAAATCCATGGCATCCGGCCACGCTAATCGAATGGTTTCTTGTCGTTTCGAAATTTGATTTTGCACAGAAATACTAGGTGCATAGAATCCGATCGCCGAGAATAGCAAACTAATACAAAGCACACCCAAGACGGGAACATCTAACTTCAAAATGGCAGCGAGATAAACAAATGCAAGAATAAAAAAACCTATAGGCAACATAATCTGCATAAACAAATATGAATAGAGAGGAGATGATCCTCTATATCCTGCCATTTTTAGTTTTCTAACTAACCCATCATTCGATAAAGTATTTTTAAGGTTATATTTATCGACAAATTCTCGCACACTTTCTTTAGGGCTACTTCGAAGGGAAGCACGTTCAACCTCTTTACTGTTGGCTAATCGATTACGTTCACGTGCTCGAATTTTATCCCTCTCAAGAGCAACCGATTTCATACGGCTTTTAAGTTCATCGCGCTCAAATAGAGGCATTAAAAGCGTATAGGCTGTTCCTGATACCGCAAGTAATGTGAGAATGACTACAAATAAGTTGCTGTTTCCAAGATCTGCAATTGACATCTCTGGGCTCCTATATCTTGAAATCAATCATTTTACGCATGACCAAGATTCCAAGTGTCATCCAAGTTAAACCAACAGCGATGAGAATTAAGCCAATATCTGTATCCACGAGTAAGCGAATGTAACTTGGTGCGATTAAGTACAACATGATCGTCACTAAGAAGGGCAGAGAGCCGATGATTGCTGCCGATGATTTTGCTTCCTGGCTGACGGCTCGAATTTTTCCTTTCATCTCTTTACGCTGACGCAACGTCTTTGAAAGGTTATTGAGCGCATCTGAGAGGCTACCACCGGCTTGCGCTTGAATAGCAATTACAATCGCAAGGAAGTTTGTTTCTTGCAGTGGTACTCTTTTCGGCATGTTCTGGATTGCTTCAGCCAGCGGTATCCCCATTTGCATCTTATCCAGTACAAGTGAGAATTCTAACCCAACAGGGTCTTTCGCCTCAGAAGCAGCAATATGCATGCAATCTCCTAAAGGCATGCCTGATTTGATGCCACGAACAATGATATCGACTGCATTGGGAAACTCATCAAGGAATTGGTTGAACCGTTTTTTTCGCCGCCTCGAAACATAGAATCGAGGTAATCCGAACACGCCCACAAAAAGAAGAGCAATTGAAATCCATAAAGGCTGCCCGGAGAAAAAACTTAAAGTAAAGACAATGCAGCCACACACCATTGAGATGAAATAGAATTTGGGCTTAGACCAGGATAGGCCAGCTTGCCCAATCCAGTCGGTAAAAATCGGCTTGTCTGCATTTTTTTTCTTGGCAGCTTGCGCGGCCTCCATAGCATTAAGCTGATCCTGAACGGTTTTTCTACGAGCTGTAACATCAACCTTCTGAGATTGCCCGTTTGGTTGAGTTCTATTTTTCTGAACAAGGCCCTCTTTTCGTTTCCCAAGTTTGTCTTTGGAAAAGAGAGGCATCAAGAGTGTGAATGTGACACCAACGACACTCACCATAATCAAAACTGTAATCAGATAATCAGCGAGCGGAGAGGCCAAGAAGTTATCCAAGTCAGCCATGTAATCCTCCAGAAACGTCTGAAGCATCCAGCGCGCGGGCTAGCCGCTCTTCCTCGTTGAAGTATCTTGCTCTTTCCCAGAAGAGCGGACGTCCTATACCAGTGGAGCGATGCTGGCCTATGATTTTGCCATTCGCGTCTTCTCCCGTGATTTCATAGGTGAAGAGGTCTTGTGTCGTGATGACATCTCCCTCCATTCCTACGACTTCGGTAATGTGAGTAATCCGGCGTGAGCCATCTCTCAGGCGTGCTGCCTGGACAATCACATCAATAGAACCAACAATAATCTCACGTACAGTTTTAGATGGAAGAGAGAACCCCCCAAGAGCGATCATGGATTCAATACGCTTTAGACACTCACGTGGTGAGTTAGAGTGGATCGTGCCCATTGAGCCATCATGGCCTGTGTTCATTGCCTGAAGCAAATCAAATACTTCCGGGCCACGAACCTCACCTACGATGATACGTTCAGGACGCATACGCAGACAGTTTTTTACAAGATCACGCATAGTGATCTCACCCTCACCTTCCAGGTTTGGAGGTCTGGTTTCCAATCTGACGACATGTGGCTGCTGAAGTTGGAGTTCGGCACTATCTTCGCAAGTGATAATGCGCTCCGTGCTATCGATATAGCGCGTCAAGCAGTTGAGAAGTGTGGTTTTGCCTGAGCCCGTACCACCAGAAATAACCGTGTTACATTGTACTCGGCCGATGATTTCCAGGATCTCAGCGCCTTCACGCGAAATCGAACCAAAATTCACCAGCTGATCGAGCGTAAGCTTGTCTTTCTTA
Source organism: Pseudovibrio sp. Ad37 (assembly GCF_001623075.1). Classification (GTDB taxonomy): domain Bacteria; phylum Pseudomonadota; class Alphaproteobacteria; order Rhizobiales; family Stappiaceae; genus Pseudovibrio. The sequence continues at coordinate 100,374 of NZ_LMCF01000016.1, read as the reverse complement.
AACTTACGAATTGTCAATGCAGGCCCGTCTAATGACAGAGGCGGGGCGATCACGTTCACACGAGAGCCATCAGGAAGGCGCGCATCACATATCGGGCTGGCTTCATCCACACGACGACCAACCTGAGACACAATCCGCTGGCAGATGTTCATCAGCTGACGATTATCGCGAAACTGAATGTTTGTTTGCTCCACCATGCCAGCTGTTTCGATGTAGATGGTGTTCGCCCCGTTCACCATGATATCGGCAATGTCATCACGGGCTAAAAGCGGCTCAAGTGGTCCATAGCCCAACACATCGTTACAAATATCTTCGAGCAGGTCCTCCTGCTCAGCAATCGACATGACGAGATTTTTGAGAGCGATAATGTCATTGACGACATCCCGGATCTCATCGCGGGCATCCTCTTGATCAAGACGGCTTAACTGCGAAAGGTCAATTGCCTCCACCAACGCATTAAAGATCGATGCCTTGGTTGCGTAGTACTCCTGAGTTCGTTGTGTTTCAGGAGCAGTTTCTTTGGGCTTTTCCTGCTGAATTTCGGAGCCAGACGACTTAGGTTTTGCAGTGCTTGGTGTGTCCTGGACAGCAGTCTTTGTTGTCTGTTTCTGTATCGCAGGATTTACTGGAGCAGACTTTGGATTTTTGTTTCCAAATTCACCGTTGCCACGTCTACCAAACATATTCTTCCGCCTTTGAAATCAGCACAAAATCAACCAGAGGACTATTTGCGGACTTTTTTAATGAGAGATGCGATGAGCGACTTGTTTTTTGTATACGTTTCAGCCTTGCCCGTGACCTTGGCTGCAATCTCTTCAAATAAACCTGCAACAGCGTGTTTGCTATCAAACTCTGCAATCATCTGACCATTGTTGGATGCAGTCCCAAACAATGCAGGCTCAAACGGCATTACCGCTAAAGAAACCACATCTAAAGCACTACTAAACTCATCGGGCTTAATTTCTGGTCGCTTCGGAATGCCAACCTTGTTCAAAACCAAATATGGTTTTGTGTCATTTGGTCGAAGTTGACCAATGCTGTCGACCAGGTTTTTTGCATTTCGAAGGTTTGCTAAGTCAGGCTCAGCTACGATCAGAACTTCATCTACTTGAGCAAGGATATGCCGAACCCAGCTGTTCCATGTGTGCGGTAAGTCAAGAACGACAGTTGGCGTTCCTTTTTGCATGACCTCAATAACCTGATCAAACTTCTCAGTGTCAAAGTCGTAGGTTTGATCAAGCGTAGCTGGTGCTGCTAACAATCTGAGACGGTCATTACATTTGGCAAGAAGGCGATCCAGTAACGTGTCATCAAGCCGCTCAGGAGATGCGATTGCTTCCAATATGCCTTGCAGTGGGTCTTGATTAAAATCTAAACCTGCCGTTCCAAATGGCAAATCCAAATCAGCAATTGCAACATCGTTGTCGAGTGTTTTCGCAATTGACCAAGACAAATTGTGTGCAACTGACGATGCACCACACCCACCTTTAGCACCGATCACAGCCACAGTTCGACCGAAGGGTTCCGCGTCAGTATTTGCGTAAAACTGACCAATCGTATTGATAAGCTGCGCGATATCAATGGGCCCAACGATGTATTCTCCTACGCCTCGATAAATAAGCGCACGATAAAGGCTCACATCATTAACACGCCCTACAACCAACACATTGGTACCGGCATCACAGACCTCAGCAAGTCGATCAAGCTCTTCGATCATTTCACTTGAGCTTGCAAGTGACTCTACTATGAGAAAATTGGGGGTAGCCGCATTTTGGAATGTCTCAACAGCTGCTGCGATACCTCCTTGCCGCACCATGGTGTGTGTCTTGGACATCCGACGATCTATACTCGCCTTCTGAACTGTCTCTGCAGTTTGAGAATCCAAGCAAAAGGCCTGTACTGAAATCCGCGGAATACTAACAAGATTAAAGTCTGAAGTAGAAAGCTGACCAGATACATTATGGTTCTGTTCAACATCCAATTTAGAATGTACAAAATCACTCATATTTTGGCCCACTAATTCTGTCCAACGGTTGAAACACTTGCCCCGACGCCAGTTTTGTATTCACCTGCTGTTACAGCACCCGAACGGTTGTTTGTCAGGATAACATTTGTTCTTGCTGGATCACCTGGACCCAATGGACGTGGCCGCAACAGATCACTTGGATTATCCACCATGGCGGCTAGGTTTGACTGTGAAGCACATCCAAAATTGTAGTAATCCGCGTTTTGGCTATCACCGACCATTGCCTCAGGCCAATTGCCGCAATCACGAACAACACCTTTAATTCGCATAAATGAGAGCCGGACAGGTGCCGATGCAACCATATCTGATATCGCATAACTCCTCATAACAATGTGATCTGCAGCTACCCCGCCCTTTTTTAAAGCCGCACGGATCTGAGGAGAAACCGTTTTTGCTGCAATTTCATTCGCTGAACCTGATGGTGTCAAAACTTCAACAAATCCATTTCCATCTATGTCTGCTTGTTTGCCGAACGCAGCAATGGCCGTTTTCATGGACCCGTTCAAATTGCGCGTCTCACCAGCTATGGGAATATCAAAGTTTTCAGGCGCTTCTGTAATGACAATCGGATGCCTTTTCCGATAGTCAAAATCTGCAATCGACTGATGTTCAACATATGATGGTTGTGACTGACATGCTCCAAGCATAGCAACAGTGCCGAGCACTACTGAAGCTTCTCTCAATTTGCGTACGCATTTCAAAGTGGGTGACAGTAGGGTATTCATTTCTCTTGTCCTCACTCGTAAATGTAGCCAATTTTGCCGTGATAATTCCCTTTCACAGGAGCGTCTGTTCCCCTGTAAATCCGGCTTAATTGGTTTAAAAAGATTGTTGACTGATCACTTGGTGCTGCAAAATTATCATCAGGTCGCGCAACTTGAGATCGCGCGATTGGTCTCACAACATAAGGCGTCACAAAAATTACAAGCTCAGTTTGGCGATTGATATAATCGCGGCTCTTAAACATGGTACCGAGAATTGGGATATTCTTTAAGCCAGGTATCCCGTCAATCTCCTGCCCATAATTCTGCTTCAGAAGGCCTGCCATTACCAAGGTGCCTCCGGAAGGGAGTTCTAGTGTAGATTCTGCGCGGCGCACTTTAAGCGCGGAAACAGCGATAGCGCCCGCGATACTTACAGCCCCTTCAGAACTCAACTCACTGACTTCGGTTTTTACTCGCAGTTTGATGCGTCCTCCGGAAAGAACAACAGGAGTGAAATCCAACCCAACACCAAAATGTTTAAACTCAAGGCTTACCTTATTATCTTCGTAAGCAACCGGGATCGGGAACTCACCACCGGCGAGGAAGCTGGCGTTTTCACCTGAGACCGCCACCAGTGTTGGCTCTGCAAGCGTTCTCATAACGCCTTCACGTTCAAGCGCTTTGACTGTCGGATTGAACGTACCGCCATCAAATCCCAGCTTCCCGACAAGAGACCCGGCATTCACAGCAGAAGGATTGACATTATAAGCAGGTGAGGTGTTAAAATTGACATCAAGTGCGCCGATTTTGAGTGAACCCTGAAGGTTAACACCAAGCTGCTTAATCGTCGTCCGGTTGACTTCAGCAACTGTTACTTTGAGCTGGACTTGATCTTTCTCGGCGACTGCAATTGTGTTGACGATCTTTCTTTCATCGTTACCCACAAACTTCAGCGCGATATCGTAGGCCTGTTGTGCTTCGAGGGCGGAGATTGCTGTTCCCGAGAGGACAACGCTTTGATTGACGATGTCTGCATTGATTGCAGAGTTTGGCAGCAATCGTTTGATGAGTTCGACCAGGCCTGACGGATCAGGCTGTACGCTTAGGTTAAACGATGCCAGTTGGCGGCCACCATTGCCGAACAGAACCAATGACGCCTGACCTATCTTGTTTCCGAAGACAAAAACGCGGGTTCTGGTGCGAACAACAGCATCTGCAATTTCTGGATTCGAGACAAGGACATCACGGACTTCCTCGTTTGTATTGAGGACGATAGATCTGCCCTCACCAACATTCAGCTGGCGAACTTTTCCGCGATGCTGAGAGGTGACTTCCACAGTCGCTTCGAAATTGCTTTGAGCGAATGAGATCTGCGGTCCTACAAGCACTAGAGCAAAAATCAGAAGGAACTGCATAAGAGTTCTATTGAGGCGACATTTTTGCGGTAAACTTCTCGCCAGACTAATTTGTCGATGAAAAACCATAGTTTACCTACTAATTTCCGTTAACAGACTGGGAGGCAATCCCGTACTTTACGAACTTCACACCACCTTTGACGCGGGGTGGTTGCTTCAAACCGTCTCTGGAATCTGCTGCGCTGCGCAATGAGAGCGAGAGAGTTCCCATCTGGGTTGCGCGAGCGATAGTCTCAGCCTCGTGAGGCAAGAGTTCCAGTGTAGCGGTCTGGTCTGGCGACATCGCCTTCTCACTATTTTCAGAGGCTGTCGTGGTATCGATGGCGAGCACCTTAATGTTCTCGAGGAGCGTTTCACTGATGAAGCCGTCTTCGCGTTTCTTGGCTTGCATGGTAACCAGCACATCGACTTTGTCTCCGGGAAGGATGAAACCACCTGCGGTAGAGACTGCGTCAACCGGAACAGCAACGGCGCGCTTTCCTTTTGGGAGGATCGCTGCCAGGAAGCCTTTATCCGTATCGATGAGACGCTCTGCGCGAATTGGTTCCCCGCCGAACATCGCTGCTTTGATGATCTGCCCCAGAAACTCGTTGTTTGCATTTGGACTTGAGCGGCGCAAGATTACACCGTCAGATACAGACTCTTCTGGCCACTTAGCCCAGGCTAAGTCACCCTTTGTTAGAGAGGTGCCGACTTTGAGGTCTTGCGCTGCAACAAGAATTTCCAGTGACGGTATCTCTTGTTCCTGCACAACAATGGTTGGTGACTGCTCCCGGGAACCGGAAGACAGGTTCAACCAGGCGGCCAACCCACCGGCGCTTAAAGCAATAATTAAAACTAGTAATCTGGAGGCCTTCATGTGGCACCCACCCTCTAAGAGATTTAGCTTAACAGCATTCGTTAACCTTAATTTGAGCAAAAACTGTCAAGACATAGTTAATATTCCGTAACATTACTACATTTGTATTTTTTACTTATGTGCATAGAGTCAAATTAGGAATATGCATGAACAGCAATAGGTTAGCGCTAGTGAAAGCACACTAGTTTAAAACATTAATACTTTACTAAGATGATTTGCTCGTGAAATGCTCAGAAAGTTGGAATTTGAGCAAACCAGAAGGTATTCGGGTACACCTGAATCCCCGCAATTGCGATTGCAATCCCGTATGGGACACCTGCTTTTCTGTCATGCAATCTTAAGAGCCATTCTTGCCCATGCATGAACTGCGGGAAGTACGGAACCTTGCGCAAGGCCAAGATAACAAGCGTTAATGCACCGCCATAAATGCTGGTCAGCAAAATGAAGTCCAGCATGTTCATCGAAAGGCCGAGCCAAAGAGAGTTTGCGGCGAGAAACTTCACATCTCCGCCGCCCATGACACCGAGCGCGAACAATCCGAAGCCGACAACCATCACGCTGAGCCCGAGTGCGAAGCTCATGCCGACCTGTTCCAAGGGTAATTGCGATATGAAAGCTAAACTGACAAAGGCAACGACAATAATCAGGTTGAGCTTATTTGGAATCGTCATTGTGAAGAGATCAAAGAATGCAGCGATTGCAAGCAGCAATGGAAAAATGATCAGTAGTCCATTTGCAATCATGTCGTGATCTCCCCCAACAAATACCATGTTAAGGTTTTGCAGGGGTAATTCCAAAGAAGGCCTTAACACCTGATATTTTTATCTCGTTAAAACTCATTTATTTACAAATTTAATTGTTTGGTTTCACGAGTTCCCACAATTGAAGATCGGGCTCGGCTGCATTGGGCTGCGAAGTCGCATTCTCAGCAATAAAGGAGGAGTTGGTGAGCGTTGGCGCGGACACCATGGCAAGAATCGCCAGAGCAATGAGGCCGGAGATGAGGCTGAATTCAATAGTCGCGCTGCCCAGATCTCGCTGGAACAAACCTCGGAGTATGGAGAGCATCAGGTCACAATCTAATTGTTATAGTTGTGTTTGATGCTACCCCTAGCAGCTAAACCTTAGATTGATCCGCGCACTCAACTTCTTCAGATATTTGGCACTCTAAACTAAGGTTTCATCAAGAATTTGATAAACCTAGTATCCAACATCAAGGTCGACGAGGTTTTCGAGCGCGTCACCACGTTCAAAGCCCTTGATTTGCTGCGCAACATATTCTGAAAGAGCTTGCAGGTCGCTCTCAGCCGCGACATGTGGCGTGATGATGCAGTTTTTCTGTTGCCAAAGAGGACTTGTGTCCACCAGAGGCTCAATAGCGAACACGTCAAGGCTTGCGCCTTTGAGCTGGCCGGATGTCAGAGCCGCATCGATCGCGGTTTCATCCTGAGTCGCCCCGCGTCCGGCGTTGATGTAAACAGGACCACCTAACGCTCCGGTATGAGACAACATGGCCAACCGGTCTGCATTTACCAGCTTGTGTGTGGCAGGTGTGGAGGGCAACAGATTGACCAGAATGTCTGTGCGATTCAAAAACGGCTCCAGCTGGTCTTCACCGGAAAAGCTCTCAATACCGTCAGCATCTTTTGGCGTGCGAGACCAGCCGGCAACGTTGAAGCCCAGCGCTTTGAGTGCTTTTGCTGAATCTAAACCCAGCTCACCAAGCCCCAGAATACCAACGCGCACATCTTTTGCTGCCCACTGCCTGTGTCCATTCCAAACACCTGCTTCTTGCTGAGCCGCGTAAGTCAGGTGTTGACGATGGTGGAGTAACGTTTGGAAGACCACCCATTCTGTCATGCGACTGGTGAGATCTGGATCAACAATCCGAACCAACGGGAGGCTGGGGAGCTCTGGCAACGAGGTCAAATGGTCGACACCAGCCCCTAGCGAGAAGATTACTTTGAGGTTGGGCAGCGCGGAAAAGGCGGCAGGATCCGGCTTCCAAGCAAGGAGATACTCTGCTTTTTCTGGCTCAGATACACCCCCGTTCCAACCCTCGATCTTTCGATTGGGAAGAAGCGCCAGCAAACGGTCGATCCACTCAGGTTCGTTGAAGCTTTTGAGAGATAAGACCAGGTTCATGCAGCACTCCATTGTTGAGCGTATTCTTATTTGAGACCCAGCAGGCCCATCTGTTAAACACGCTGTAATATATCAATCTGGTTTTTGTTTTATTCAGAATCGACGAATTCAGCAAGCTGTTGGCGCTTACGGTCGACGACAAGACGGGTAACATCCGGTCGGCTGTAATGACCGGTCGGATCAAAGAGTTGGCGGTCTGCTCGCACCAAGGCGTGGTCCAGTTGTGCTGTGATCAAGAGTTCTTTGCCAACTTGTGGCGCCATCACCCAGGATCCATCTGGCGCAGCGATGCAAGATCCACCGTCAGCAAGAAACTCACCGCTGTTTTCAAGGATTTCAGCCAGCTCAGGCGTATCCTTTGGAAAGTCTGCAGCGCGCATCAGCCCTGAGACTGACAGCACGTAGCTTCTGCTTTCTTTGGCAACAAAACGTGTTGGATCCTCTGTGTTTCGCAGGCCACCCGGCCAGACGGCTACGTGCAGGTCTTCTCCTTGCGCATACAGAGCAACGCGTGACAATGGCATCCAGTTTTCAGCACAGTTCAGACCACCAACCGTAAAGCGGCCCAACGGATGGACACGTAAGCCGTTGCCATCTCCTGGAGCCCAAGCCAGACGTTCTGCATAGCTTGGCTGCAATTTGCGATGCGCGGAACCGATCCCACCATTCTGGTCGATATAGACCAGCGTGCAATAAAGGCTGTGTCCGCTTCGGTTTGCGGCCCGCTCCATTACGCCGAGATAGACTGAGATGCTGTGTTTCTTCGCCGCAGCGCAAAGTGCATCCAGATGACCGTCCTCAATCACCACGGCTTGATCAAGGCATTTGGCGTACATGGCCTTTTGCTTTGGGTCATTGAAGCGAGCACCGTCTGTGCGTTCTATCCAGAACGGATAGCCCGGGACCAGTGTCTCTCCAAACGCCACAAGCTGGCAGCCCTGTTTGCCAGCAAGCTCGACTGCATCAATCACTTTGTCCAAGGTCGCTTCACGCTTCAGCCAAACTGGAGCGATCTGTGCGAGCGCGACTTTGATTTTGTCAGATGCGGACGGATTGTGAGATAAATGCGTTGCTTCTAAAATTTCCATGATTCAATACTCAGCTTGCAGATGCGAAGATCACACTCGGGTTTGGCGGGGCTGCAAACAACAGAGTCTATCATTCAGGCAATGAAGCACGTCAGCACTACCTGCTTTGAGATTCTATTGTTTCAGATCTTGATCTTACTATGAGGCAGGGGTGCCTGTAGCTGGTTGGATCACTCAACTTTACTGAATTTTTTGAGAGAAGAAACCTAAGCTAATCAAAACCCTGCCCCAATAAATCCGCCTGAGTACTTAAATTTATTCAGCGTCGATGAAATCCGCGAGTTGTTGACGTTTCCGATCAACGACCAAGCGCGTCACATCTGGTCGGCTGTAATGGCCCGTTGGATCAAAGTTCTGGCGTTCACCGCGTACCACGGCATGATCCAGTTCTGCTGTGATCAGAACTTCCTTACCGACTTGTGGCTCAACAACCCAAGACCCATCTGGCGCAGAGATGCAAGAACCACCGTTTGCGAGAAAGTCATCGCTGTTCTCGAGGATCTTTGCAAGCTCCAGCGTGTCTTCCGGGAAGTCCTTTGGTCGCATGAGGCCAGAGACTGAAATCACATAGCTTCTGCTTTCTTTGGCAACAAAGCGGGTTGTATCTTCGGTGTTGTGCAGTCCACCCGGCCAAACTGCGACGTGCAGATCTTCTCCTTGCGCATAAAGAGCAGCACGGGACAGAGGCATCCAGTTTTCGAAGCAGTTGAGACCACCTACGGTGAAGCGGCCCAGCGGATGGACACGTAAGCCATTGCCGTCGCCCGGCGCCCATGCAAGGCGCTCTTCGTAGGTTGGTTGGAGTTTGCGGTGTGAGGAGCCGATCTCACCATTCTGGTCGATGTAGACCAGCGAACAATAGAGACTATGACCGCTTCTGTTTGCAGCCCGCTCCATGACACCGAGATACACAGCGATGCTATACTTTTTCGCAATCGCGCAAATATCGTCCAGGTGACCGTCTTCGATCACGACGCCTTGCTCAAGATACTCCGCGTAAATTGCTTTTTGCTTCGGGTCGTTGAAACGTGCACCGTCTGTGCGTTCTATCCAGAACGGGTAGCCCGGAACCAACGCTTCGCCAAAGGTGACAAGCTGGCAGCCTTGTTTTCCTGCAAGTTCTACCGCATCAGCCACTTTTTTCAGTGTTTCATCGCGCTTCAACCAGACCGGAGCGATCTGTGCGAGCGCGACTTTGATCTTGTCAGATGCGGCAGGGTTTTGTGTTGTATGTGTTGCTTCTAAAATTTCCATGGGGATCTACTCAGGTTGCGAAAATATCGGAGTCACTGGCGAATGCCTTGAATTCGAGAGCATTGCCCGAGGGGTCTTTAATGAAAAAAGTTCCCTGCTCTCCCGGTTGCCCTTCGAACCTGATCTTAGGCTCCAGCAACCATTCAATAGTTTCATGTGTTTTCAGTCGATCAGCAAGCATCTTCCATTCATCCATTGGCAAAACAACGCCAAAGTGAGGAATGGGCACAGCGTCGCCATCAACGACACCAGTGACTCCAAGGGGAAACTGTGTTTTTTCACGAAGGTGGGCGGACATCTGGTGTCCGAACAGGTCAAAATCGACCCACTTGCCTTCAAGTTCTCGGCCTTGCTTACACCCAAGCACGCCCATGTAGAACGTTTTGGTCTGTTCCAGATCATCAATCGGAAATGCCAGATGGAATGGACGCGCCATGTTCAGCCTCACCTTACTTGCAAACTAAAATCCGTATTCTGGTAGAAACCTTGAAGGCCACTTACCTAGAATAGGCTCTATACCCAAAACTCATGCTGGAGTTGTTTTAAACTACGTAAAATCTCATAGATAGACCAATGACAGTCACATAGACATGAGTTAAACTCATAGCATGAGCCGACATAGTCTTTCGATCACTTCGCAGATCCTCTCTGTTCTTCCTGTTTTTGATGCAGCAGCGCGCCATGGGAGCTTTACCCGGGCGGCACGGGAGCTTGGCATTACGCAAGGGGCTGTGTCCCGCCGCATTCAGAATTTGGAAGAGCAGTTGGGACTGGTGCTGTTTTCGCGTCAGGGGAAAACGCTGGCACTTACTCAAGATGGGCTGCTGCTGAGCCAGAAGGCAAAGAATGCATTGAAGCTGGTTGAAGATCTTGAGCATGAATTGAAGGGGTCTGTTTCAGGTCAGCTGCGTATCGGGACGCTACCCTCACTTGCCAATCTCTGGTTCATGGAGCGGATCAAAGGCTTTAAGCAGGCCTATCCCGCCATCAGCGTTGATCTTGTTACCATCCCAGCCGACTTTTCAGCTGGTCATAAAGATCCGGTCAACTGGGATCCTTCCAGTGTGGATGTGGCACTTACTGTGGGGCGTGGCAGTTGGCCTGCTCTGGAGAGCTTCCGGATTTGTGATGAAGAAATGGTTCTGGTCTGTCATCCAAGCCTGTTGGGGGATACCCAGCCGGAGAGCATAAAAGATCTTCTGGGTCTCCCCCGACTCATTCACTCCACGCGCCTGGGCAGTTGGGAATACTGGGCGGAGGCACATAAGCTTTCAAGCTACTTGCCCGGAGACACCTCCCTTTCCTTCGAGCATTTCTTCATGGTATTGGAGGCTACGCGTCAGGGCCTTGGCCTTGCCTTGCTTCCCTCTTTGCTCATTGAGAAAGATCTGGCGGATGGGACACTGATCGAGCCAGTCTCTGCACGGCATATGACGGGGAACACCTATTACATTGTTGGGAGTTCAGCTGCCTGGAGGCGGCCGGCAGTGGCTGCCTTGCGTGATCATCTTCTACAGATCGAGTAGCTGCTTATCGCCGATCAAACTAAAAGGGGGATGGCAACTCATCTTCTGCAAGGTGTGTTGTTTGTGGGGCTTGTGATGCAGCTGAGGAGACGTGATCTGTTGCTTTGCCGCCCAATTGCATCTCATCAATCTTGCGAGCTCGATTGCCGATTTTGTCGCCTGAGATCATGATCTGATCCAGATCTTTGTTGGTCTGGGCAAAATGGGTTTGCAGTTTGGAGACACGCTCTGTCAGACGGCCAACATCCAGCAGGAGTTTACCAACTTCAGCCTGAATGAAATGAGCCTGTTCGCGCATGCGGGCATCGCGCAGCACAGATTGAATAACCTGCACAGCAAGAACAAGCAGAGACGGTGAGACGATGACCACGCGCAGGCGGTGGGCTTTTTGCGTCAGGTCAGGGAAACCTTCGTGGATCTCAGCGAAAAGGCTCTCAGAGGGCACAAACATAAGCGCCGTGTCCTGCGTCTCACCCGGAAGCAAATACTTACCTGCGATGTCTTCTAGATGCTTGGAGATATCCTTTCGGAAGCGAGCGGCAGCTTCTTTCAAGTCCTGCTTGGTTTCTGCATCCTTGATGGCAGCGAAAGCTTCCAGGGGGAACTTGGCATCCACCACCAACGGCGGGGCACCCGTCGGCATATGGATCAGACAGTCAGGCCGGGAGCGATTGGAGAGTGAGCTTTGAAACGAGAAGCTTGTTGGTGGCAATGCGTCATCAATGATTGCCTCCATACGTCCTTGACCAAATGCACCCCGGGTTTGCTTGTCATTCAAAACCATCTGCAGATCAGTCACCTGCCCTGCCAGCTCACCCATGGTTTTATTCGCTTTGTCGAGCAGTGCCATACGCTCCTGCAGGCCTGTCAGACTGGCATGGGTTTGACGATGGGTTTCCAGAACAGACGCACCCAGCGTTTTACCAAGACCATCAAGGCGATCATTCACCACACGCATCAGATCTGACTGACGGGAGCCAAAAACCTCTGCCATGGTTTGCATACGGCCTGTCATTTCTCCTTGAGAGCGGACCAGATCTGCCAGTGCGGCTTCTGTGTATTCTGCCCGCTTTTGCTCCAGCACCGATGTACCACGCACTTTGTTAAGTTTTGCGCGCAGGCTCATGATCCAGATGAGCAGCAAAAGGAAAAAAAGGCCTCCACTGACTATGGCTGCCTGAATATATGAGAGGGTGAATGCACCGTATGTGAAGACTGTCTGTTCCATGAAACAAACATAGAACACTTTGCAACACCGCGATACCTCTCAGCTTTCTTGGATGCACTGCAACCCACATCCTTCAATTGATGGGGAGTATCGGCGTTGTTGCATAAAGGCGCCTTCGCCCTTTATGCAACAACGCCGGGATTACCCAGCCATTAGGCCGACTCCACAAAATTCCGTTGTGAAGCGGTCATATATCAGAAAGAAATAGGATGATATTTTATTTTGATAATACGTACATTAGGATGAAACTATATTTTGGGAAATGATACTTTATTTCCATCCCACAATATCCATTAATAGCCGCTAACCAAAAGCCTATAGTCAACGACTTGGCAAAGTTCTTATAAGAGGATATGAAGCGTAAATAACACTATCAGCTGGCCTCACGTTGAGCAGACAGCTTTGCAACGAGAACAACTTCAAAAGTAATTATGACGATTCGCGAGATAAAATTTGTCCCGGAAAACTGCCTTCGCGAGAAGTGCGCTCCGATTGAAGACATCAACGACGAAATCAGAAAACTTGCCGACGATATGCTGGCGACCATGTATGACGCGCCGGGCATTGGCCTTGCAGCAAGTCAGATTGGCGTTTTGAAACGTATGTTCGTTCTTGATGTTGCAGAGCGCGAGAGCGAAGAAGACGATTCCGTCGAGAAAGAGCCAATGGTGTTCATCAACCCAGAGATCACGTGGTCATCTGAGGAGAAGAGCACTTATCAGGAAGGTTGCCTGTCCATCCCTGGCGTTTATGAGGATGTTGAGCGGCCAAGCGAAGTGCGCGTTTCCTTCCTCAACATTGAAGGCGAGAAGCAGGAAATTGAAGCTGGCGGTTTGCTTGCCACCTGCATTCAGCATGAGCTGGACCATCTGAACGGTGTGCTGTTCATCGATTACCTGTCCCGACTGAAGCGTGACCGGATCGTGAAGAAGATGATCAAGCAGGCGAAACAAGCCTGATCATCCTGGTATTGCGAGTGGATTAAGCGGCCTTCTTTGGAGAGCCGCTTTTTTTTGTTGTTTTTTCCTTGTCCTTCCCCACCAGCTGACGCATGAAGTCTGGAATACAAGAATTACAGCCAAGCAGGTCAGCTATGTCATTGCGCGTCATCTTTATGGGTACTCCTGATTTCTCCGTTCCGACACTCTTTGAGATCGTCGGGCAAGGTTGGGATGTGGTCGCTTGTTACTCGCAGCCACCACGCAAAGCCGGACGCGGCATGGAGCTGAAAAAGACGCCTGTGCACGAAGCTGCTGAAAGCCTCGGTATTCCTGTTTTCACACCAACATCACTGAAGAGCGAAGAAGAGCAGGAACGGTTCCGCTCCTTTGAAGCGGATGTGGCTGTTGTGGTCGCTTATGGCTTGTTGCTGCCGAAAGCCATTCTGGAGGGCACCGAGCACGGCTGTTTGAATGGCCATGCCTCGCTGCTTCCACGCTGGCGCGGTGCTGCGCCTATCAACCGGGCTATCATGGCTGGAGACAAAGCTTCCGGCATTCAGGTGATGCAGATGGAAGAAGGACTGGACACTGGTCCGGTCTGCATGTCTGAGACCGTCGCAATCACCCCGGACATGACAGCAGGCGAGCTGCATGACCGCCTGTCTGCTTTGGGCGGCGATTTGATGATGCGTGCACTTTCTGCTCTGTCTCGTGGTGGTCTTGGTGCAACGCCTCAACCTGATGAGGGCGTGACCTACGCTAAGAAGATCCAGAAGAGCGAAACACGCATCGACTGGTCTTTGCCAGCTGAACAAGTGCACAACCACATTCGTGGCCTATCTCCGTTCCCTGGCGCCTGGTGCGAGATGGAGTTGGGTGGCAAGAACCCTGAACGTGTGAAGATCCTGCGCAGCAGCTTAGCCGATGGTTCTGGTGCAGCTGGTGAGGTTCTGGTTGTTGACGATACTACGCTGACGATTGCGTGTGGTTCTGACGCGATCAAGCTGGTTCAGGTTCAACGGGCTGGCAAAAAGGCGATGTCTGCTGAGGAATTTTTACGTGGCTCTAAGCTTAGTGCCGGAGACACGGTTTCCTGACCCTGATTAATCATATAGGCTTTTCTTAAGAAACATCAGGAAACACGGAGGCATCATGGTTGAATTCCACCAGATTGGAGAGGATCAAGTTGGTCTCCGTACGCCAGAAAAGAAAGACGAGCCTGCCATTTTGTCTTTGCTCGTCAAAGCCTTTGGTCAGAGCAACGAAGGACGTCTGGTTGAGCGACTGCGTGCTTGTGGTGCGCTGGTTCTTGAGCGGATTGCAACGGATGATGATGGCAAATTACTCGGCCACCTCGCGTTTTCTCGTGTGACGGGTACGGGAGAAGGACACCGCCTGAAAATCAGCTGCCTTGCACCAGTTTGCGTTGATCCCGCCTCTCAAAACAAGGGCGTAGGCACGAAACTCATTCAGGAAGCTCTGGATGACTTACAAGGGCTGGGGGAAGACCTGGTTCTGGTGTTGGGGGCTCCTGATTACTATTCCCGCTTTGGCTTTGACAGCGAACTGGCCAAGAAGGTGCAAGGACCATATGCCGGGCCTATCTTCATGGCATTGCCTTTTACGCAGGCGGGGCGCGAAGACCTGCCGGTTGAGGTTACCTATGCCACACCTTTCCGAGAGTTCGAATAGGTTCCTTTCAGGCTTACCGTCAGGTCTGGTCTTGCCCTTTCAAATCTGATAGTACAGCGCAAAATTTCAGAGATATCCTGCAAGCTCATGCTTGTCTCACGCCCTGCAAACTGGCTTACAGTCTGCTTGCCTAACCTTTGCAAAGAACAAGAATGCCGCGTTACAAAATTACCATTGATTATGACGGACGCCCTTTTGTTGGCTGGCAGCGTCAGGACAACGGGCCGACAGCCCAGGGTGTTATTGAGCGCGCAATCAAGTCCTTCACGGGTGAGACAGTGACCATTGGCGGTGCCGGACGCACGGACTCTGGTGTGCATGCGACCGGACAGGTGGCCCATCTGGATCTTGCAAAGGATTGGCCTGCAGAAACCGTGAAGAATGCGCTGAACTTTCATACGCAACCGGACCCAGTTGCCATTCTGGCTTGTGAGAAGGCAGGTCTGGGCTTTGATGCCCGGTTTTCAGCAATCCGCCGTCATTATCGCTTTAAGATCGCAAACCGTCTTGAGCCGCTGACCCACGACCTTGGGCTGGCATGGCATGTGAAGCCGGAGCTGGATGCGGAGGCCATGAACGACGCTGCGCAAGTGCTGCTGGGTCATCATGATTTCACGACCTTCCGCCATACGCGTTGTCAGGCGAAGAGCCCGTGGAAGACGATGGAGCGCATCTGTGTATATCGTCAAGGCTATCACGTGTTCCTAGAATGCAGCTCCCGCTCATTCCTGCACAATCAGGTTCGTTCCATGGTGGGTAGCCTTCGTCTTGTGGGTGAAGGCCGCTGGACTAAAGACGATCTGAGAGCAGCACTGGAAGCCTGTGACAGACAAGCGTGTGGACCTGTTGCTGTGCCTGAGGGGCTTTATCTCACGCAGGTCGATTATCGCACCCCAAAAGAGGATGAGGCGTCGTTCCTTGCCTATCAGGATAGCTTGAAGAGCGTTGGTGCTGATGAAGCCCCGGCGGATGAAGAAGACTAGGTTCTCTTCAACCTGTTAGCTTAATAGGAAACCGGAGGCCGTCCACCTCCGGTTACATGAGCTTACTTTCCTTCGAATGACACAACCCGTTTGTAAAGGTGCCACGTTGTGTGGCCGAGCACTGGCAATGTAACCAGTAAGCCGACAAACATAGGGATCATTGAAGCCATCAATATCGCCGTGATGAGCAATCCCCAGCCCACCATGATCACCGGACTTCCCGTCACCACCTTGAAGCTTGTGATCATTGCAGTCACGAAATCCACTTCCGTGTCCAGCAGCATCGGGAATGACACCACACTGACTGCGAACAGCAGCATGGCGAAAAACGCTCCGACAAGGTGACCAGCCAACAGAAACAGGAGACCATCAGAGGTCTCAAAGATCGTCTGCGCAAACTGCAGAAATGTGCCGTAGCCCTGCATTCCCAAAAAGAGGGCTAGCAGCAGGTGGACTTTAAACATCCATAGGAACTGGATGAAGATAACGACAAAGGCCATCCAGGCTATCTCGCCGCGGCGTTGCTCCCACATCAGCGTAAACAGGCCGCTCATGCGCGGTGTCTCGCCTGCCTGCAGTCGTCTGGAAACCTCATAGAGCCCCAAAGCTGCGTATGGTCCCAGAAGCAGGAAGCCACAGGCCAGTGGGTAGCTGATGTAGCTCATGTCCACCCAGAACGAGAGCAGCGTGACCAGTACCCCTCCGACGACAAAGAAGGCGCCAAAGGTCAGGCCAATAACCGGCGTCTTCACAAAGTCCAAAATTCCAAGCTTCAGGGAGCTTGTTATATCCTCCAGAGTAACCTGACGCACGATCGGTTTCGCCAGTTTGTGCTGTGAGTTTTGCGCACCCGCAGGCACAGTCAGATGATTGTCTGACATTCCGTCCCTCCCAATTTTCCTCCACGTTAAGTGTGCGCGGAAACTGGGATGAGCGCTACTGAAAATTTAAAGGGGTGCGTGAAAAATAGGTATTATTACGTAAATAGTCGGTCAAGTGACGCACTGATCAGGATGGAAAGCACCAGATCCAGAACCACCAGACCAATCGAGATTGAGAAGCTGCAGTCCCCTGCAACACGGGCAATCTGGAATCTGTACCACAGTACCCACCCGATGATCGGGAAGGTCAACATGATCAGCAGTTCTGAGGGAATGAGCCCCGCCATATAAAGCAGATACAGCAGCGTCTGCGGGAGCAGGATGATGAGCGTGCTCCAGTTGCGGACGATGATGTATGGTCCGTAGTTGCGTTTCAGCCCTAACGATCCAGCGAGAAGCCCAACAACGATCGGGAATGTGATCCAGTCGACAAACAGGGAGAGGAATTTACCGAAATACAGCTGGAAGCCCCCAGCAACCATCTCAGTGCTCTCTTGTCCCTGCGTGGTGAAATGCTCAACCATCAACGCATGCTCTGCGATCAGACTCAGCAGATAGAACGGAAGCAGGAGGAAGATGACCAGAAAGGAGCGCCAGAAGCCATCTGCAGACAGATCAAACTGCTGCAAGGCTTCCGTCTCGCCCCTCATGATCCTCCAGGATGCAATGCAGGACTGGCGAATTTCCTGTGTGCCAAGAACCATCAAAACACCCTGTTCCTTATTAGCTTAAGCCTGAAAGTAATCTTGCAGGAAGCGGAGGTAGATGTCTGCGAGCTGTTCAATGTCAGCCACAGCAACGTGCTCGTCAACTTTGTGCATGGTCTGGCCGACAAGGCCGAACTCAACGACTGCACAATAGTTCTTGATGAAACGTGCATCAGAGGTTCCGCCGCCAGTGGACAGTTCTGGTGTGCGACCAGTGACCGTTTTGATGGAATTGGATAGGGTCTGGATCAACGCTTCGTCGTGTGTCAGGAAGCTGTCGGTGGCTTCTCTGGCAAACTCAATGCTCCAGTCGAGGCCGTCTGGAGCTGCATCATTCAGAAGCTTCTCTATGTGCTGGCTCAGTGAACTGACAGACCATTGATCATTAAAGCGAATATTGAATTTCGCCATAACGTGAGCTGGAATGACGTTGGTTGCAGTGTTGCCGACATCAACCGTGGTGATTTCCAGATTGGATGGCTGGAACCGCTCGTTGCCTTTGTCAAGCTCAACCTCAGCAACGGCACTCAGAAGCTTGAGCATGCCCGGGACCGGATTGTCCGCAAGGTGTTGATAGGCAACATGGCCTTGGGTTCCGTTGACTTTTAACGTGCCTGTCAAAGACCCGCGACGGCCAACTTTGATCGCATCTCCCAGAGCATCCGAATTGGTTGGTTCGCCAACGATGCAGGCATCGAAAACATGTCCCTGCTCTTTGGCCCATTCCAGCAGTTTGACGGTGCCATTGATTGCCGGCCCCTCTTCATCACCTGTGATCAGGAAGGAGATTTGGCCGGGAATTCCATCTGGATGCGCTTTAACGTAGTCGATTGCAGCAGCGGCAAACGCTGCTACGCCGCCTTTCATATCTGCAGTTCCGCGGCCATGGAGCATGCCATCTGCAATGATTCCGTCAAACGGGCCATGGGTCCAGGCTGCTTCATCACCAACTGGCACAACATCGGTATGGCCTGCAAACACGAAGTGCGGTTTGCCGGAGCCGATGGTTGCGAATAAGTTTTCGATGTCGGGTGTGTTCTCGTCGGAGAACATCACACGGGAGACTTCGAAACCTGCGTCAGCGAGCAGCTTTTCGAGCGTGGTGAGAGCACCACCTTCAGCTGGTGTGACACTTGGACAGTGGATTAAGTCGCGGCAGATCTGTACCGCAGGAGAAAGCGTATCAGTCATGCTTCGAGATTTAGCTGTGCTGCGCCTGATGGTCAATCACGAGTTGCCAGCACTTCGTGATTTTCACTGGCACATAGCAACGCAAAATCTCAACATAAACGCTTATTTTTTGCGTTGTAATGGGCGGGTGTTGGATGCCGGACCGTATTTGTTCGGGCCTTTCTCGCTCTTCAGGAAACCAACAATGATTGGAACCAGAAAGTTCAAGAATGGCAAGAAAATTATCAGTGCGACGAAACCGGTGATGCCACGGTCCTGTAGCCGTTTGAACACTAGCATAAGCACCATGAAGTTTGTGAGGAGTATAAATGGGAACAACAGCGGGTTTGCAGCCAGCAAATCGCTGTAAACCTGCGCCAACGTGAGATTTGCTGCATCATTTTCGGTGTAGGTAAGCGAGCTGGCAGAAATATTCGCAACGATGATCATAACACAGGAGATCAACCCAATTGCAAGCCAGTATACGCCTTTAGTGATGCGCCCAAACGGATTGAAAAATAACCACAGAAGGCTCGTTTTTCTTAGATTTTGCTCTGGCATTCTTTGATCACTTAAAGCAGCCGCCTTTCGTCAGACTGGCTGTGCCGCTTTAATCCCTCGTGGTCTCGCGTGTTGTTATCCGTAAACCGTTCCCCACCTTACGGGAATACGCTTTATGAAATTTCAGTTCGCAAGGATGTACGCATATTGTGAGCCGCTTTCAAGAGGGGCATTCCAGCAAGACACAGGTGGCGGGAAAGATCTTTCCCCGTCACTGCATAAAACATCGCATTCAGAGTGGGTTAGCTAACTAGGACCCAACCTTCACAGTATCGAGATATCCGCTCAACGCTTTGGTGCAATTGATGCCCAAGTCCCCTACAGCATATCCACCTTCCATCACAAATAAGGTGGGCTTGCCCAGTTTGGCAATGCGTGCGCCGATTTTTGTGAAATCATCCGTCTTCAGCTTGAACTGAGAAATCGGGTCATTCTCGTAAGGGTCCATGCCCAAAGAGATTATGATGACATCCGGTGCAAACTTCTCGATGGAGCGGCAGGCGTCTTCCATCGCCTCTTCCCACTGAGCCCATGCAGTACCGTGTGGTAGAGGATAATTGTGGTTGTATCCTGCACCCTCTTTCAAGCCCCGTTCATTTGCATGGCCGAGATAATAAGGGAACTCAACCTTCGGGTCTGCATGGATAGAGAGGAACTGCACGTCAGCGCGGTCATAGAAGATTGCCTGAGTGCCGTTGCCGTGGTGGTAGTCCACGTCAAAGATCGTCACCTTGCCAACGCCCTGATCGCGCAGATATTGCGCGGCAATCGCTGCGTTGTTCAGGAAGCAGTAGCCACCATAGAGGCGACGGTGCGCGTGGTGACCCGGAGGACGGCAGAGCGCGAAGGCAGCGTTGTCGCCTGACAGGATCAGTTCTGCCCCTGTCAGAGCGGTTTCCGCACTTTTGCGCGCTGCGACCCATGTGTGCTCGCCCATGGGAGAGCCAGCATCGAACGAGTAAAAACCAAGCTTTCCGTCGATGTGATCGGGCA
The DNA here is from genome assembly GCF_001623075.1 of Pseudovibrio sp. Ad37. GTDB lineage: Bacteria > Pseudomonadota > Alphaproteobacteria > Rhizobiales > Stappiaceae > Pseudovibrio. The sequence continues at coordinate 80,201 of NZ_LMCF01000016.1, read as the reverse complement.
CAATGTCATGTCTGAGGCCATGTACGGGCCAGACGAACGGGAAGACCTCTTCTACTGTGCGCCCCTCTGCCAGCCAAAGCTTCCAGAAATCCTGCAGAAAGGTGACATAATCTGCATCATGTACTTTGAGGATTGGGTCCAGAGAAAACTCATTTGGTGTAAGCACCTCACCGAACTGCGCTTTTTTGAGGTGCGCAAGAACAATTTCGGCACGAGACGGGATCTCATTGGCAGGAATCAACTGCCCATCAGAGATTTCTTTGGTCGGGGCATGCAACAGCTGATCAGGTGAGAAAATGGTCTTCACTGTTATCGTCCTTTACAACAACTGATGTGCTGTCTCTCCTTTGCACATCAGATGAAACGGTACTCGGTTACTTGTAGATAGTGCTCAGTGGGTTGAAGCGTGGAACACGCAAATTCTTCATGGTTTGGACTGTCCGGCCAGCATTGGGGTTCCAGACACAGACCCGCTCTTGGGCCATACATTTTGCCGCCAAAGCCCGGAACCGGGGTATTGAGGGAACTGCCGTCATAGAACTGGATGCCGGGCTCTGTTGACCAGACTTCCATCTTGAGCTCGGTCTCAGGTTCAAACACTACAGCGGATAGCTCAGGCTTTTTCAGACGGAACTGCCTGAGGCAGAAATTGTTATCGAAGCGCGAATCCTGCGCGTCGGCAATCTCGCGCATCTCGCGGAAATCATAGGGTGTTCCTGCAACATCAACGATCTCACCAGTCGGGATCAGCTGATCAGAAACAGGGAGGTAAGAGCGTGCCGGGATCATGATCTGATGCCTGGTAACATCCTCATGATCGCCCAGATTAAAGTAGCTGTGGTGTGCCGGATTCAGCAGGGTTGGCTTGTCCGTGGTGCCGGAAAACTCAATGCGCAGCGTGTTATCTTTGGTCAGGGTATAGCGGCAGGTGATCTGGACAGTGCCCGGATATCCCTCTTCGCCATCCGGAGATTCCAAAGAGAGTAAAACGCTGTCCTCGCTGGCTTCTTCAATGGTCCAGATCCGATGGGCGAAGCCTTTGTGCCCACCGTGCAGGTGATGTCGTCCGCCTTCGTTCACAGAGAGCTGAAATTCTTCAGAGCCAATTGAGAAACAACCGCTTGCGATGCGGTTGGCGCAGCGGCCTGCAGTCGCGCCCATGTGCGGGGAGTGAAGTTCATAGTCGCGCAGATTGTCAAAGCCGAGTGTCAGGTCGCGATCTCCCAGTTGCAGTCTGCGAACTGTGGCGCCATAGGTGAGGATGCTTGCGGTAAGGTTGCCGCCATGCAGTGTCACTTCTTTGACAATTTCCCGGTTTTCCAGTTCACCGAAATCACGAATAGCCACTGCTTTCCCTTTCCATTGCAGACCTGCCTCCCGTCAGGTCATTCATTCCATACCAACCTCCTATGAAACGAGAATTAGTACAAGCAAGACAAAAGGATACCGCCAGTCTAAGAGCAGCAGAAAGCAGGGTTTATTTTTTTGGTTATCTTGGTGCGATCACGAGCTCTTTGTTGCCGAGCGTGATTTTGCCAAGCCTGTTCAACGCAGACATCCCTAAAAGCACCTGTGAGAGCGCTTCATCTTTAAGGATTAGGCTTTTAACGTTGCGTATATGAATTGAACCCAGATAGAGATTTGAAATAGAGGCTGATGCCCCCGATGTGATGCCGTTTGCTGTGCGCACTTCGACAGTGAAATCTTCGTTGCGCACCCTTATGCCAGCCTTACGTGCGATGCTGTAAGGTATGGCGAGCAAACTTGCACCCGTATCAATCAGAGCTGACGTCTTGTGACCATTGATCTTGATGGTCGCCATGAAGTGGCCGTTGGGAGACTTGCGAATTCTGGTGATGCGTTTTGAGGTTTTCTGAGGCTCGTTTACACTCTGAGATTCGTGCACCTCAACGACGCCCAGCAAGCGCTCTTCGAGCACCTTGGGCACGATCAACGCGACACAAATGACGACAACCATGACCCAGATATAACGTTGCACGTGCGCCCCCACATCTTCTGGGCACCACAACATCCCGGTCTTTCGCCGTGTTCAGAGATCACTCAGTGTTTTGCCCATTACTTTTCATAGGTATACAGCCGAGCCGAAGAAAAAGGCAAGAATTCTAATTAAAAACCTAAGATTTCCGGAGATCTACCTAGAACTCAGGTACAGGCGATTGCCGCAGCAAATTCTGACAGTCGAGTTCGGTTGAGGCGACCATTCACGCGTACGCCGCTGCAAACATCTACGCCGTAGGGTTTTACAGTCTCAACTGCTTCGATGATGTTCTGAGGGGTCAGCCCACCGGCAAGGAATACCGGAATATCGAGCTTCTCGACAATATGGCGGCTTAGATCCCAGTTGTGCGTTCGGCCTGTTCCGCCGAGTTCGTTTTCTGAAGGGCGGCCTGAATCGAGCAGAACCGCATCTGCAACGCGGCTATATTCCTGCGCGATTTCAAAGGAGTACTCGTCTTCGACATGAACAACTTGCACGATGCGTGTGCAGGCAGGCAGGTCCAAGCGTAGTTCCTGATATTCGCCTGGGTCAATTGGTTTGACAATTTGAACCGTGTTGGTGCCGCAGGTGAGCACATGTTCGACGATGTCTTTTGCAGTGGTACGTGATGTGAGGAGCCAGGTTGCTACAGCTGGTGGGATTTGCCGGGCAATATTGAGAATGAGGTCATCTTCGATCACACCGGGACCGGACGGCATGTGGGCAACAAGGCCGACAGCATCGGCGCCGCAAGCAACAGCGGTGGCTGCTTCACCCGATGTTGAAATACAGCAAACCTTCAAACGGGTACGAGCTTTATTAGGCATTCCATCATCCCCTTGCGCGCATGACCTTACAACACGGTCTACACCTCATAAAGGACGAATACACAGTTTTGAGATGCGTATCGTCTCCGGTATTTCTGTCTGTATTTCTTGAGGATGCCTTCAAGAAAAAAGCGCCAGACCTGATGCCTGACGCTTCTAAACCAAGAAAGTTTATTTTGTACCGTACATCCGGTCACCAGCATCACCGAGACCCGGGATGATGTAGCCCTTTTCGTTGAGCTTTTCATCGATGGAGGCGGTGTAGATTGGCACGTCAGGATGTGCTTCGTTGAAGCGCGCAACACCTTCAGGAGCAGCCAGCAAGCAAACGAACACCATGTTCTTTGCGCCGCGCTTCTTCAGGCGGTCTACAGCAGAAATCGCAGAGTTTGCAGTTGCCAGCATTGGGTCAACAACGATCACCAGACGCTCTTCCAGCTCCTGAGGCGCTTTGAAGTAGTATTCAACGGCTTCAAGGGTCTTAGGATCGCGGTAGAGACCGATATGCGCAACGCGCGCAGACGGGATCAGCTCAAGCATGCCTTCCAGCAGGCCGTTACCAGCACGCAGGATGGAGGCGAAGCAAAGCTTTTTACCAGCCAGAACCGGTGCATCCATTTCAGCAACTGGTGTCTCGATGGACTGGGTGGTCATCTTCAGGTCGCGTGTTACTTCGTAGCACAGCAACAAAGAGATTTCGCGCAGCAAGCGGCGGAAGTCCTGCGTCGGGGTTGTTTTTCTCCGCATGTGGGTCAGCTTATGCTGGACCAGCGGGTGTGCGATTACGGTTGCGCCGGACATCGTGTTCCTCTTTTTCAACCCAGTCGGGTCTTTTATATGCAGCTGCCTTTTGTCAGCATGTACATGGCAGTGCGTGTCTTAGTTAGGCACCTGATATTCTCAGGTGCAATTGACGAAAGGTTATAGATCAAAAAACGGTTCCATCACTGATAATCATCAGGGGTGGAGATCCATCACCTCGTTTTTCAAGGGCAATTTGTCGTCCTGCAGCCCAAGACCCACCTTCCAGCACACATGCCAGTGGAAGCTGGTCCCGGGAGACAGACAAATCTGCCCGAATCCAATCCGCGAGCTTATCGAGAAGAGCGATCGTGAGCGCTCTCCATTCAACAACCAGCTCGCTGCTTACTTCGTGTTTGTTCAGGAACTGCTTTTGATCTTTCAGGCGCAGCACGCCCGTGTCCAAAAACAATCCGCCATTGCGATGCTCAGCAAGGCCAGTCAAACCATCAATGTTTGTCATCTCAATACCAGCCCACGACAGAGGTTCAACTAAAGAATAAGCAATCCATTGAGAAAGTTTGTGAAGAGGGACAAGATTGGTGGTTTTGTCCTGAGTTGTGACTTTGGAATGACGCCATGTGTCCCCGAGGATCACACCGTCAATCTGCTCACGATTGGGCCAGATCGGCCCTAATCCGTCCAGAACCAGCTCCAGAATACGTTCTGCATCCAGAGGGCCCTTTTGCCCTTCCTCATAGAGGATATCAAAGAGACCGCCCGGACGTGGCTCATCTTCTTTACCAAACAGATCATCACGAAGAGAAACAGCCTCTCCCAGACGGTTCAGCAAAGACAGTCGCCCATCCAGCCCGATGAGCTGGTTCTTCTCTGTGATTTGTAAGCCTTCTGCGAGTTCATCCTTGTCCAGACGGAACAAGGTGATGGCATCTGCCCTGAGTGGGTCCAGCGGCTCGTGAGAAAAGAAGCCAGCCGAGAACATGGCCAGTGAACCGATCGCCAATCCCTCAGAATGATTGAAGGTCTCATTGGTGATTGCTTCGCGATACGTCCAGTGTTCACCAGCAGCGGCATCAAGCAGCGCTGAAACAATTGCCAGATCGCAGGCTGCACGGCCCATGCCCTGCACATCAGAAAAGCGTCGTGCACCAGCCAGCATGCCCCAGCGGTCTATGCCACCGGTCTCAAACTGGCGCCAGCGGGCATGAAACGGAATTTGCCGGTCTGGATAGGTGTTGTCGGTCGCAGCGAGTGTTCTGCGGGCAGCTTCTGCAAGGTGAGACAGATCAACAGCAAAATGCTCAAGTTCGCCCTGCAATCCCAGCTCCAAAAGCATATGTGAGCGTTCACGTACTGCTTTTGCGTTGAGCAAGGACAAAGCCTGCGATGCTTGCATCTCCATCTTCGTCGGTTCCTATCGTTTTGCCTGGTGAGGCCTGTAAAGCACTCGTATTTCTGGTTTGCCGGAATCGGCCTTATGCAACGTCTGCCCCGAAGCCTAAAATGCCCCAGTGATCTACGCTATAAAGCCCGCACCTTTTTATGAAGGTACGGGCTTTTTGCAATCTATGCTCTGAGGTTTTGAGCATAAGAAACCCGGCTATGCCAGTTTTCCTGCTTATGCACACTCAACTCAAGCAAAAACTCATGCTTCTTCAGTTAAAGTGTCCAAACGCTTTAGAAGAACAGCACGGGTTTCCTCATCAACAAACGCTGCTTCCAGCGCATTCTTTGTGATGGATTTCTGGATGTCACGCGTCCAGCCAAACACACGAGATGTTTCAACATACTCATGGCCAAGCGTTGTGTGAAAGAATGGCGGATCATCGGAATTGAGGGTGATACGCACACCTGCCTGACGCAGCATGTTTACCGGGTGGAAGCGCAGGTTTGAGTAGACACCGAGCGCAATGTTGGAATGTGGGCATACCTCGAGGGTAATTTCCTCATCTACCAGACGTTGAACCAGAGCGTCGTCTTCTACGGCACGCACACCGTGACCAATACGAGTGATCTTCAGGTAATCCAGTGCATCACGCACGCTTTCAGCACCACCGAACTCACCAGCATGGGCTGTGAGGCCGAGACCAGCTTCGCGGGCCATAGCGAAGGCTTTTTCGAAGTCCTTTGCCGGGCCGATGCGCTCGTCACCTGCCAGACCGAAACCCGTCACCATTGGGTGTGGATTGTCGATGACGGCCTTGACTGCACCTTCAACGGACTCAGCGCCTTCATGACGCACGCCGAGTGGAACCAGACGGCCTTCGATGCCTGTGTCTGCTTTCGCGCGTTCCAGACCGGCTATGAGGCCTTCCAGATAAGAGTTGTAGCTCAGGCCTGCTTTGATTGCATGATCAGGAGAGATAAACACCTCCGCATAGATCACGCCTTCAGCTGCCAGCATCTTGTAGTAGGTTTCAGCCAGTTCTGCATAGTCGCCCGGGCGGCGGAACAGAGATGCTGCAACATCGTACTGCTGAATAAAGGTGGTAAAGTCATGCCAGCTGTAGGCTCCGTTGGTGTCGAACAGATCACCCAGATCTACATCATAGCGTTGAGCCAGCTTTCTTACGAGCGTTGGAGGTGCTGCACCTTCAATGTGGCAGTGCAGTTCGGCACGTGGCACCACGTTCTGCTTTGGTCTCATTTCTTAAAATCCGTGCATTGGCTTGTCTTTAGCCCGAGTAATCCAGTTGTCATCCGACCATTTTGCGGTTCCATCTACCATATGTACAGCATAGGCATGACGGGACTTATCAGAGCGGTTCGGAGCAGATTTGTGCGGCACAAGTCCGTGAAGGATAACAAGGGTCCCTTTGGGGGCAACAAGTGGCGCCGCATCATCTGCAGATTTTTCGAGTGGGGTTTCGTCTAGGGTCTCCATCACAAGGCCTTCGCCATTGTAATGGAAGCGTTTGCGAAGCGGTCCTTGATGACCACCTGGAACGCCATACAAACCACCGTTGGTTTCATCCGCATCTTCCAAAGCGAACCAGAAGCCTGTGCAGGTCAACGGCGCTGTGTGGAGGAATGTGGAGTCTTGATGGTTGTTTACTTCTCCGCCGATGTGAGGCGGTTTGAAGATGTACATGGATTGAGCGAGCAGTGGCTCTGTCAGTCCGATATCTTTGGCCACGCGTTCCATTTTAGGGGAGCGTGAAAACTGTTCAAACACAGGGTCATAGTCATGCAGGGCATGGCCGACTTTGTTCAGTGCCTGATGTTTGTCTTTGGTCAGAGCACCATTTTCGTCAAATGCTTCTGCCTCGAAGAAGAAACGGATTTTATCACCGCTTTCACGGAAATAAGCGTCCTTCGCATGCGTCTGCGCATTGGTCTCGAACACGGACGCGACTGTTGACGGGTCAAACTCGTCAATCAGGTGAGCCATGCGTGCTTTCAACTGATCGCACTCTTCCGGCGATGCAAATCCTTCAAGAACGAGGAAGCCATCCTCTTCGAACGCCTGCTTCATCTCAGGCGTTAAGCTTCCATCTTGCTGTGCAGTAAACGTGCGAGCCTGCATGCTGCATTCCCCTCTCATGTAACACGACGGATGCCTCTCCCAGCATCCTCAGAGCATGCCGCGTTCCTTTAAAGTCACGCATCATGCTCCAACATTTTTATTGGAGTGAATTCTTGCCGTTTGATTGTGTCCAAACAAACGGAACGCACTCTAACAATTGCAAATCATAGGCAATTCAGAAATATATCGCGGTACACTAAACCGGGCAAACAATGCTTGCCCGGCTTATTTTCAAAATTTCCTACTGGATCTACAGAAAACTATTTCCGTTTTCGCCAGTTGAAATTCCAAGATGTTTGGCAACGGACTCGCCCATATCAGCGAAAGTCGGGCGTTTTCCGATGTTGGAACCCTTCTCGCCTTTCACCAGAGCCAGTACAGGAACATGCTCACGTGTGTGGTCTGTGCCTTTCCAGGTTGGGTCACAACCGTGGTCGGCAGTCAGAATGAGCAGGTCGCCGTCGTTCATCTTTTCGATCATCTCTGGCAGGCGCTTGTCGAAGTGTTCCAGAGCTGCGGCATAACCCGGCACGTCACGGCGGTGACCGTAGAGCATGTCGAAGTCAACGAAGTTGGAGAACACAAGGTCTCCGTCTTTCGCCAGATCCATTGCTTCCAACGTGCGGTCAAAGAGCTGATCGTTGCCAGCACCCTTCAGCAGTTTGGTGATGCCTTGCGCTGCGTAGATGTCGGAGATCTTACCGACTGCAATCACCTGACGGCCAGCATCTTCCAGACGGTCCAGAACAGTTGGAGCCGGTGGCAGAACAGAGTAGTCGCGACGGTTTGAAGTCCGCTCGAAGCCAGCTTCAGCAGACCCCTCAAACGGGCGGGCAATCACACGACCGATGTTGTATTCGTCTACCAGCGTGCGGCATTTCACGCAGAGATCCAGCAGGCGCTCAAGGCCAAAGCTCTCTTCGTGGGCAGCGATCTGAAGAACACTGTCAGCAGAGGTGTAGATGATTGGCTTGCCGGTTTTGACGTGCTCTTCACCGAATTCCTCGATGACAACAGTGCCAGAACCATGCGTCAGACACAGAACGCCCGGCAGTTCACCAACTTCGATGATCTTTTCGATCAGTTCAGCAGGGAATGACGGGTTCTCATCCGGGAAGTAGCCCCAGTCGAATGTGACTGGTACGCCAGCAATTTCCCAGTGACCGGATGGCGTGTCTTTGCCGTTGGAAACTTCAGCAGCAAAACCCCAATGGGATTCTGGCGTGCCGGAGAAATCCAGACCTTTAATGTCTTTACCAGTGGATGCACGAGCGGCAGCACCCAGTCCAAGACGATCCATGTTTGGCAAGGAGAGAGGACCGCTGCGCAGACCTTCTTTATCGCCTTTACCTTCTGCACATGCATCGGCAATGTGACCAAGGGTGTCGGAGCCGACATCGCCAAACTTGTCAGCATCGTCGGCTGCGCCGATACCGAAGCTGTCGAGTACACACATAATTGCGCGTGGCATTCGCGTTTCCTTAGTTTTTGGAGGACAGCTCTCAATCAGATAATTGTCTGCTCAAAAGAGGTGAGAGGCTGTCCTGCCAGTTAATTATTGCTGCGCAGATTAAGGCGCAATACGGTCACGGATCGTGTCGAACTCTTTAACGTCCGCTGCAGAACCGAAGGTGTAAGCATCACGCAGAACTTTCTCTGCACGCTCTACCTGATCTTCGGTGTGTGCGTGGATGACGGCGATTGGAGTTTCGCTGTCTACGGACGTGCCAACACCAGCGATGTCTGTGAGACCAACAGCAGGATCGATTTCGTCCGCTGCGGCACGACGACCACCACCAAGTTCAACAACTGCGAGACCAACTGCACGTGCATCAACACCAGTCACCAAAGATGCTTCTGGCACATGAATTGCGCGCTGGATCGGAGCCTTTGCAAGGTATGCTTCTGGCTTCTCCATGAAGTCGTTTGGACCGCCGAGTTCGCCGACCATCTTGCCGAAGAGTTCAGCTGCCTTACCAGAGGTGAAGGCTTCTTCCATCTTCTTCTTACCGTCATCAACGCTGTCAGCAAGACCTGAGTTGGCAAGACCTTCTGCACCAATTGCAACGGTCACATCCCACAGACGATTGTCAACGTGGGTGCCTTTCAGGAAGTCTACAGCGTTCTGAACTTCGATCGCGTTACCAGCTGCAGATGCCAGAGACTCGTTCATATCTGTGAGCAATGCGGTGGTTTTAAGACCCGCACCGTTTGCAACAAGAACGAGACTTTCAGCCAGAGCTTTCGCGTCTTCGTAGTTCGCCATGAATGCGCCGGTGCCCCACTTAACATCGAGAACCAGAGTTTCAAGGCCAGCCGCCAGCTTCTTGGACAGGATGGACGCGGTGATGAGATCAATGCTCTCAACAGTCGCGGTCACGTCACGAATACCGTAAAAGCGCTTGTCAGCAGGTGCGAGGTCGCCAGTCTGGCCGATGATCGCACAACCAACTTCACGAACAACCTTGCGGAACAGTTCGTTGGATGGTTTTGCGGAGTAGCCCGGAATGGTTTCCAGCTTGTCCAGAGTACCGCCGGTGTGGCCGAGGCCGCGACCGGAGATCATTGGAACAGCAGCACCGTTTGCAGCAAGTGCAGGCGCAAGCATCAGAGAAACGTTGTCGCCAACACCACCCGTAGAGTGCTTGTCAACGACCGGCGCACCGATGTCGGACCAGTCAAGAACGTCACCGCTGTCACGCATGCCGAGTGTCAGTGCAACACGCTCGTCAACACTGAGACCCTGAAAGAACACGGCCATTGCCAGAGCAGCAACCTGTCCTTCGGTTACGCTGTTATCAGTGATGCCCTTTACAAAGAACTGAATTTCTTCAGCTGTCAGGACTTCGCCTTCACGTTTCTTACGAACGATTTCTTGAGGAAGCATATCAGTAGGTCTCTTTAGTGTCGTTATCACGGCCTTCGATGCCAGCGAGCACTGCATCAAGCAGGCCACTTGCGCCGAAACGGAACGTTGCTGAGGATACCCAGTTGCTGCCCATCAAGTCGTCAGCCAGTTTCAGGTATTCAGCTGCTTCTTCTAAAGTGCGCACACCACCAGCTGGCTTGAAGCCAACAACACGGTGATCTTCCTTGGAAGTTTCACGCAGTACGTTGAGCATGATTTCCGCAGCTTCGAGAGTTGCGTTGACTTCTACTTTACCTGTTGAGGTTTTGATGAAGTCTGCGCCTTGTGCAATTGCAATTTCAGAAGCCAGGTGGATCAGACGAGGATCCTTCAGCTCACCGGTTTCAAGGATAACCTTGAGCTGTGCTGGAGCAGGAATTGCACCACGAACCTGTTTGATCTGATCTTCAGCGAAACCACGGCGGCCTTCTGCGAATGCGCGATATGGCATGACGAGATCAACTTCGTCCGCGCCGTCAGCAACAGCCTTTTTGGTTTCTTCGATCACTGCTGCAGTGTCTTCACCGCCAGCAGGGAAGTTCACAACAGTCGCGATGCGAACTGGAGAGTTCTTCAGAAGCTCAGCAGCCTGCTTTACAAAGCGAGGCCAGATGCAGATGGCTGCAGTGTGACCGTAAGGTGTAGTTGAGCGCTCAATAAGTGCTGCTACATCTTCTGCGGTGCAGTCATCATTCAGGTTGGTTAGATCGATAAGTCCTAGAGCACGCTTTGCTATTTCTTTTGTTGATGCTTCGGTCATTTTGCCAGTTTCCTTCAAGCCATGTTTTTGAGGAAGGCACGCAAAATCTTTTTGATCTTGGCCGCTCCGAGCGGGGCCATTTCCTTGGTTTCATCATGAGAGAGGCCGTGGGCTTGTAGGCCAGCTCCCATATTGGTGATGGTGGAGATTGCTGCGACGCGCATGCCGAGGAAGCGAGACATAATCACTTCCGGTACGGTGGACATGCCAACGGCATCAGCACCGAGCACCTGAGACATGCGAATTTCTGCCGGTGTCTCGAAAGACGGGCCGGAGAACCACATGTAGACGCCCTCTTCGAGGTCTTCACCTGTTTCAGCAGCTGCTTTTTTGAGCTGCTCACGAAGCTCTGGATCGTATGCGGCGGAAAGATCGAGGAAACGGCTCTCATCTTCTTCGCCGATGAGCGGGTTCAGACCAGACCAGTTGATGTGGTCATTGATCAGCATTGGAGAACCCGGCTTGATGTTTTCACGCAGGGAGCCTGCAGCGTTGGTTGCAACGATTGTGTCACAGCCAAGCTCTTTGAGGGTCTCAAGCGGAGTGCGCATCACGGATGGGTTGCCGCTCTCATAGTAGTGTGCACGGCCGGACAGAATAACAACCGGGACACCTTCCAGAGTGCCTGCAACCAGCTCACTTGCGTGCGCGGTAACAGAAGAAACAGGGAAACCAGTGAGACGGTTGTAAGACACGCGAACCGCGTCTTCCACTTCCTCAGCCAGAGAGCCAAGACCAGAACCGAGGATCATCCCAACTTTATAATCACCAGGGCGAGCAGCGCGTACAATTTCCGCTGATTCCTTACCAAATCCGCTCATAATCAATCCTCAATCTGTTCATTCAATTCAAAGCCAGCAGGCAGCAGTTCTTCCATGGTGAAGGTTTTACGCAGACCTTCGAGGTTGGCTACATGGATCTTGATCTGCTTGTTGCTTGCAAATTCAGAAAGTTTTTGACGACACCCACCGCATGGTGTGCAAAGCGCGGCGTCTGCCAGCACTACAACTTCGTTGATCTTGGTGGAGCCACCGCGGATCATTGCCGCGATTGCTCCGCCTTCAGCACAGGTGCCTTCCGGGTAGGCGCCGTTTTCGACGTTACACCCTGAGACGACTTTGCCATCAGAGGTGAGCAATGCAGCGCCCACCTTGAAATTGGAGTATGGCGCATAGGCGGTTTCTCGTGCCGCCTTTGCTTCTTCAAAAAGCTTGTCAAATGCGCTCATTATTATTGTCCTTATGTACGCTCTTTAACATATGGGATTCCAGATGCTTTCGGTGGGATTGCGCGGCCGATAAAGCCGGCAAGAAGAACCACAGTCAGCACGTAAGGCAGAGCCTGGAAGACCTGAACAGGCACTTCACCAATTCCAGGAATTTCCTGGCCCTGAAGACGGATTGCCAATGCATCTAGGAAACCAAAGAGAAGGCATGTGAACATGGCGTTCACTGGCTTCCACTTTGCAAAGATAAGAGCTGCCAGAGCAATAAAGCCCTTGCCCGCACTCATATCTTTAATAAATCCGGCGCCCTGAGCAACAGACAGGTAAGCACCAGAGAACCCGCAGAGAATACCACAAATGATTGTCGCACGGTAACGTAGCAGTGTTACTGATAGACCTGCTGTGTCAGCTGCGGAAGGGTTCTCGCCTACTGCACGAAGACGCAGACCAAAGCGAGTTCTGAATATGATCCACCAGGTCAACGGTACGGCAGCGAATGATGCATAAACCAGAATATTGTGACCGGAGATCAGATTGGCATAGATCGGACCGAGCACAGGCACGTTTGCCAGAGTGTCAGCGAATGGCAGCGTGAGGCTTTCGAAGCGGGTTGCCGGAGACAAAGCCGGTGTTCGTCCACCTTGAGAAAACCATGCCTGACCCAGCAATACGGTCAGACCAGCTGCAAGGAAGTTGATCGCCACACCGGAAACCACTTGGTTGCCGCGCTGGCTGATAGATGCATAACCGTGCACCAATGCCAGCATAACGGAAACCATGATACCCGCCAGAAGGCCAATCCACGGGCTCTGGAAGACGTAGGCTGCGGCAGCGGCAGCAAAAGCTGCGCCGAGGATCTTACCTTCCAGACCGATATCAACGATACCGGAACGCTCTGAAAACAGGCCAGCAAGGCACGCAAACAGAAGAGGAGTTGACAGGCGGAATGTGCTGTCGAGAACAAGAATGATTGTGTCTAACATGTCCGTCTCCCTATGCTTCTGCTGTGCTTGATGAGAAGCGATCGAAGAACGCTACGACTGCTGGGCGGAACATATGCTCAAGAGCACCAGCGAAGAGAATAACCAGGGCCTGAATGACCACGATCATGTCGCGTGAGATTGTTGGGATTTCGAACGCCAGCTCTGCGCCGCCCTGATAGAGCAAACCAAAGAGCATGGAGGCGAGAATAATCCCGATCGGATGCCCTCGTCCCATCAGCGCTACCGCGATACCAACGAAGCCTGCACCACCTGCGAAGTCGAGAAGCAAGCGTGTCTGCTCACCCATCACAACGTTGATGCCCATCAAGCCAGCAAGAGCACCGGAAATCAGCATGGTTACAACAGTGATGCGAACCGGGGAGATACCAGCGTAGGCAGCTGCATCCGGGTTTGCACCAAAGCTGCGGATTTCATAGCCAAGTTTGGTGTGCCAGATCAAAAGCCAGACCACCACGCAAACAGCGAGAGCGAGGAAGAACGCCAGATTCACAGGAGACTGACCGAAGTCGAAGCTTGAGAAGACGTTTCTGAGCAATGGAAGCTGACCGCCAGCCTCGAAGTTACGAGAGGATGGGGACATCGTACCCTGAGGGATCAGGATGTTAGACAGCAGGTACACCATCAACGCGGATGCGATGAAGTTGAACATGATCGTCGTAATAACGATGTGAGAGCCGCGCTTTGCCTGCAGGTATCCCGGAATGAATGCCCAGGCTGCACCGAATACAGCACCACCGATAATCGCGAATGGGAACGTCACCCACCATGGAACAAAGCGGTCCATGGCAAGGCAGACCAGAGCGATACCCAGGCCGCCGACATAGGCCTGACCTTCACCACCAATGTTAAACAGACCAGCGTGGAAAGCGACTGCCACAGCCAGGCCCGTAAAGATAAAGTTGGTTGCGTAGTAGAGGGTATAGCCAAAGCCTTCACCGTAACCCAGCGCGCCCCAGACGAGCCATTTAACGGCTTCGAATGGATCTTCGCCAATTACTACAACGACCAAGCCAGAGATGATGAATGCCGCGAGCAGGTTGAGGGCCGGTAAAACACCGTAGTCAACCCAACGAGGAAGTTGCCCCTTACTCATTTCTGTGTTCCCCCAAATGTCAGGTCAAAGCAAATTTTGTTGTTAAACAGGGAGTTCATGATCATTCTGCTGCCTCTTGATTGACACCAGCCATGAGAAGACCAAGATCCTGCTCTGTTGCTTCTGGCCCGCGTTCACCAACCACATTGCCATCAAACATGACAATGATGCGGTCGGAGAGTGAACGAATTTCTTCAAGCTCCACGGATACAAGAAGGACAGCTTTGCCCTGCGCGCGCATGTCCATGATCCGGTTGTGGATGTACTCAATCGCACCGATATCAACACCGCGTGTCGGCTGACCGATCAGAAGAACGTCCGGGTTGCACTCAATTTCACGTGCCAGAACGATTTTCTGCTGGTTACCGCCAGAGAACTTTGCAGCTGTCATTTCGGTGGTTGGAGGGCGAATGTCGTATTTCTCGATGCGTTCCTTAGCTTCCTTACGGATCGCATCTTTATTGAGGAACATACCTTTTGAGTATTTCGGTTCGCGATGGTAGCCGAGAATGGAGTTCTCATACTCTGCGAACTTGTTGACCAGCCCCATCCGGTGGCGATCTTCAGGTACGTGGCTCATTCCCTTGGTGCGCATTTCAGCTGCATTATGTGCCGCTGAGAGGTCCAACGTCTCGCCTGACAGCTCCATCTTGCCGCTTTCGGCGCGGGTGATGCCGGAAAGAGCTGCGAGGAGTTCAGACTGACCGTTGCCGGAAACGCCTGCGATACCAAGAACTTCACCTGCACGCACTTCGAAGGAAACATCCTTCACGCGCATCACGCCGCGATCATCCCGAACGTTGAGGCCTTCCACTTTGAGGAGAGGCTTGCCAACTTCGACTTCAGGCTTGTCCACTTCCAGAAGAACACTGCGGCCAACCATAAGTTCAGCCAGTTCTTCCATGGAGGTTTGAGCAGTTTTGCGAGAGGCCACCATTTCACCACGACGCATCACAGACACCATATCGGTTACATCCATGATCTCACGCAGTTTGTGGGTGATCAGCAGAACTGTTTTACCCTGATCGCGCAGTACGCGAAGAATGCGGAAGAGGTGATCAGCCTCAGACGGTGTCAAAACACCGGTCGGCTCATCAAGAATGAGAATGTCTGCACCGCGGTACAGAGCCTTCAGGATCTCTACTCGCTGCTGCAAACCAACTGGCAACTCACCCACGACTGCGTCGGGGTCAATTGTCATGTCGTATTCGTCTGCCAAACGCTTAAGTTCGCGACGTGCGTTTGCTACACCATCTTTCAACAGTGCGCCGCCCTCAGCGCCAAGAATAACGTTTTCTAGAACTGTGAATGGATCGACGAGCATAAAATGCTGGTGCACCATACCGATGCCCTGCGCAATCGCGCTCTTCGAATCAGGAATAGTGGTTGTCTTGTCATCGATCTTAATTGTTCCGCTATCGGCATGGTAAAAACCGTAGAGGATCGACATCAAGGTGGATTTGCCCGCTCCGTTCTCCCCAATGATGCCGTGAATGGACCCTTTTCCTACAACAAGGTCAATGTCCTTGTTTGCTTGAACAGGCCCAAAACTTTTACTTACGCCAATTAACTCGATGGCAGGTACATTGCTTTCAGCCACTGTTGCCCGGCCTTTCTGGTCTATAAAATCAATAACTTGCGCATCAATCTCGTTCCTACTTTCGAAGTACACCGTTTCAAAAGCGTTGCCCCACCCCCAGGAGAAGCAGAGAACAGATCCCAATGCAGTTATCCTCGTTTCCTCCTCAACCTTCGCTCCCAAAGGCTGAAAACTCTACTCGGGCTACAGGGGTGCAAGTCCCTCATAAATCCCTTCAAGACTGAAAGTCTGGAAGGAGTGGTCGTTCCGAAGAACCACCGTAAGCGAAAATGCCCACACCAGACAGTGCGGGCACTTTCCATTAGATTAGAACGGACAGGTAGAATCCACCATGTAATCGTGAACTTCTACTTTGCCAGAAATAATATCCATCTTTGCCTGTTCAACTGCAGACTGCATTTCTGCTGTGATGAGAGGCTTGTTATACTCGTCGTAAGACCAGGAAACACCATTCTCAGCAAGGCCGAGAACTTCAACACCTGAGCTCCACTTGCCTTCTTTAGCGTCTGTCAGTGCCTTATCAACAGCAACATCTACGCCCTTAATCATAGAAGTGAGAATAGAGCCTGGATGCAAATGGTTCTGGTTAGAGTCAACACCAATACCCAGCTTCCCCTCATCCGCTGCAGCTTGCAGAACGCCTGTGCCAGTGGAACCTGCAGCATGGAAAACAATGTCTGCCCCACGAGCGAACTGGGAACGGGCAAGTTCCCCCCCCTTCAGAGGGTCAGTCCAGGCAGCACCAGTGGTACCAACCATATTTTCAAGAACCTGAATATCTGGCTTGACGTATTTGGCACCTTGCTTGTAACCGCATGCAAACTTGCGGATCAAAGGAATATCCATACCACCGACGAAACCAATCGTATTGGTTTCCGTTGTCATCCCAGCTAACAGACCAACAAGAAATGAGCCTTCCCCTTCCTTGAAAACGATGGAACGAACATTTGGCAGATCGACAACGGCATCAACGATAGCAAAGTGAGTGTCTGGAAATTCTTTCGCGACTTTTTCCAGTGCTGTTGCTTGTGCAAAACCAATTGTAATAATTGGGTCCAGTCCACGTCGCGCGAAGTTACGCAGAGCCTGTTCACGCTGAGATGGATTCTGGATCTCAAAATCGCGGAACTTGATGCCTGTACGTTCTTCGAACTGCAACGCGCCTTTGTAAGCAGCTTCATTGAAAGACCGGTCATTACGACCGCCGAAATCATAAACGACTGCGGGCTTGAAAGTTTCTGCCATAGCTCCAGTCGTCATGACTGCTGCTAAAGCAACTGCACCGAGGATTGTTGTGGTTTTCACGGTTTCTTCCTTATTATATCTTCCCGTAGAGCGGAAAGGATTCTCCCTTAAGAAGAACAGACTCCCAACTTACGTCTTTGCTTCGAGCTCGTTCTCTTTCAGCAGGCCAGCGAGTTCTCTGGCCAAAACCTCATCGATGATCAGATCTTTGATGATGCCGGTCGCCAATGCTGCCAGTGTTGCTTTCGCCTTACGGTAACCGCCAACGATCGCGACAACATGCGCCTTACGGACGTCATCAAAGTGCAATCCAACTGCTTTTTCGTTTAGAGAACAGGCCACTTCGTTGCCGTCAATGTCGACAAAGCGGCCCATCACGTCAGAACAAGCGCCGCTTTCCAGCAGTTCTTCACGTTCTTCAGAGGTAATCAGCTTGCGTTGTACAAGGTGGCCTTCCTTCTCAACGGACCCGATGCCGATGATGAAGAGTTCTGCGGCCTTAGCTCTCGCGAGCAGCTCCTGTACAGCGCCCTGAGACACAAAGGTGTCTCTTTCTGCTTTGGTTTCAGCAATATAAGGAACAGGAAGATAGAAACCTTCACCGCCCGTCTTCGCACATAGCTGCTGCACAACATCATACGGGTTGGCAGAAAGACGACGGGTGAGCGAGCCGGATACGGACAGCAGCTCAAGCTCTGGAAGATGCACACGAGGCATTGCCTCGATGGTGGACTGGAGCGTGCGCCCCATGCCTACGCCAATGCGCTTAGGTGGATTCGTTGTAAAAAGTGAATGAAGGTATTGGCCAGCAAAAGATGAAACTGCCGTGAAAGAGTCTGTTTCGTCACCGCTGCCAAGATCCGGAGCAATAAAGCAATTTTCCAGATTCATTCGCTTGCAGAGAAATTGTTCTAATTCAACGCATTCAGAAGGCCGGGCTTCGATATGAAATTTTATCAAGCCTTCTTTTTGAGCATGTGCTATTAGGCGATGAACTTTTGCAGGAGAAACCCCAAGGCGGCCAGCAATCTCTCCCTGAGTGCTTCGGCCAATGAAAGACATCCAAGCGGCCCTAATGGCCAAAGATGTGGTCCATTCGTCTGCCTTCATGGTCTAGCCTCTTATATTCCTATATGGCTTTCTGGAAATACCTCCAGAATCCATTCCCAATTTTCCTACCGAAATGCTCAGTTTCAGAGCTTCTGAGCACTCCCCCAAATCAGATAAGAATATTTCTTCACCACGTGAGAAATATTTCAGACACACATTTGCATTAGGTGAAACGGAAGGTCAAGGAAATAAACTGCGCGATTTGCAGAATCTTATTGCTAGCTAACTAAACCACTGTTTTTGCCATACTAATAAAATCAAATAGCTTCAGTTCAAGTACTTGCAGAAATTACTTAGGTTACGACTCACGTTTCAGGTCAAATTTGCAAAGAGATCATGAAGAAATTAATCAACTTTATGTAACATTTGATCAACTCTCAATATTTGTAAAATAAACAAAATATTTTCAACGCACTAACTGGCACAACATTTGTCGCCGCAAAATCTTCAGATTGCGTTTACTGGCAAATCAAACAGTTATTTTCCACAGAGCCAGCTTAATACAACCCTATATATATCAATGCTAGTGAATGGTCTTCCACATTCATGGATGACCGTGGGAATACTATGGATGTAACCTGTTTTCGTTAGCTCAGTGCCGATTGCAGCAAAATAAAAAAATCGAGGCGGGGAGGTCCGTGACCGGGACACCCTGAATCTTGCAAAAAAGGAGGCTGAAAATGCGGCCCATGTGCACAAAACCCCTCACTGCGATTGCGGGCGCATTCGCACTTGGTGGTTTCTTGTTTTCTACCCCCATCCTGGCAACTTCCAATACTCATGCATCTTTGAACTTCGATATGTCCAAGGAGGTGGACCTTGAACTGGTTCTGGCCGTGGACATTTCTCAGAGCATGGATCCAGAGGAACAGCGCATTCAAAGAGAAGGGTATGTTGCAGCACTGACATCTGACGAGGTGCTTGATGCGATCAAATACGGCCCCATCGGTCGCATTGCTGTTGCCTATATGGAGTGGGGTGGCAAAGACGAGCACTTTGTTGTTGCGGACTGGACTATTATTTCGGACGAGGCAACTGCGGGTAAGTTTGCGGGCAAGATTGCCGAGGCGCCCTTGCGCCGGGTGCAGCGCACTTCCATCTCCTCCGCGCTGACACAGGCGGTCAATCTGGTCATCGCAAACGAATACAACGGCATGCGTCAGGTCATCGACATCTCCGGCGATGGACCGAACAATCAGGGCAGCGCTGTTACTGAAGCGCGTGATGCTGCAATCGCGCAGGGTATGACAGTCAACGGCCTGCCTTTGATGCTGAAGGAAGAAAGCATTTCGTGGCAGTCCATGCTGCATCTGGACCATTATTACGAAGACTGCGTTATTGGTGGTCCGGGAGCCTTTTCGATTCCAGTCCGCTCAAAGGAAGGCTTCAGTGATGCCATCCGCATGAAGCTTGTGCTGGAGATTGCAGGCCTTGTTGATGACAAACCCAAATTCATCCGCGCCAAGTCACGCAGAGATATGGTCATGTGCTCTTTATTCGACTGATGCTGCGATCTCCGAAAAGTTTCGGAAACCTGTGTATGACCTGCTGCCGTTTGTCGCCGCTCAAATATCAGGCACAAACGGCGCAAGTTGACTCTTTCAAAGCCTGTCAAGACGCGCTAAAGGATAAGTAATCCCAAGAGACTTAGAGCATGCCGTGCACAGTTTCAGGCAAGCTCTAAGTTTTTGTTTCTGCGTGTCCCTCTCCGAAAAACGGAACCACCTTTCAGGGATGCGCTCCAGCGACGTGTTGACGGAGCCTAAATGACCGAGCGTAGAACTCTCGCCCTTATCGCCCACGATGCCAAAAAAGACGAAATGGTTGCGTTTGCCAAACTGCATGAAAGCAAACTCGTCAACTACAAGCTTTTTGCGACGGGGACAACGGGTGGCCGTATTCAGGAGGCATGTCCATCTCTGGATGTACAACGCATGAAAAGCGGCCCGCTTGGTGGTGACCAGCAGATTGGCGCAATGATTGCTGACCGCGCTCTGGATGGTCTTTTCTTCTTCGTCGATCCCCTCTCCCCAATGCCGCATGATGTGGATGTGAAAGCATTGATGCGTCTGGCGTTGGTCTACGATATTCCAATGGCGTTGAACCGCAGTACAGCAGACATCATTTTGCGCTCTGCACGCTTAGCGGGACTTTCCATTTCCTCGCAAACACCAGAAATTTCCAGCCAACAATAAAGTCACACTTATAAATGCTGCACTCTGCTCCGTTTACAAGAAACCTACCCTACCCGGTCCTTGTCGCTGACATCGGCGGCACGAATGCTCGCTTTGCGCTTATCGAAGGCCCCAATGAGCCTACCAAGCTCTGTGGTCAGGAAGGTACGAAGGCGCATGCAACCATTCAGGATGCCATTCGCGCCGGAGTTCTGGAACAAGGCTACGCTGCACCACGATCTGCGGTGCTGGCTGTTGCTGCTCCCGTTTCCAGCGACCGGATTGCCCTGACGAATGCAAGTTGGGTGATTGAGCCGCCGGCTCTCATCAAAGAGCTTGGTCTGGAACAGGTGGTTCTTCTCAATGACTTTGAGGCGCAGGCCCTTGCCTTGCCATCCCTATCCCCAGTCGATCTGGATCAGGTGGGCGGAGGTGTGGCTGATCAGAACGCAACCAAGTTTGTTGTTGGACCGGGCACCGGCCTTGGTGCAGGTGCAATGATCCGCTCCTGCGGAAAGTGGATTCCCGTTCCTGGTGAGGGTGGTCATGTGGAGCTTGGCCCCCTGAGTGAGGAAGAATACCGCATCTGGCCGCATATCGAGCGCATTGGCGGGCGCGTTGGTGCTGAGCAGGTTGTCTGTGGTGCCGGCCTTGTGCGCCTTGCTAAGGCTGTGCTGCAAGCTGATGGGGTGCATCGTACTTATGAGAAACCATCGGATGTGCCTTTAGCGGCAGATGATGGTGATGAGGTTGCGCAGAAAGTGCTGCGATTGTTCTCTGCTGCGCTTGGCCGTGTTGCGGGGGATTTCGCGATCACCAATCTCGCACGTGGCGGTGTGTATCTGGCAGGCGGCATTCCACCGAAGATCTCGCATTGGCTGCATGGTGGTGAGTTCCGCGCCGCTTTTGAGGCCAAAGCGCCGCATGAAAGCATCATGAAGTCTATTCCGACTTACATCATCACACATAAGAGCCCCGCCCTTGAAGGCCTTGCGGCTTATACCCGTGCACCTGATGATTATCTGGTAGACCTGACTGGCCGCAGCTGGCACCGCAAGGACACCACAACCTCGGAATAGCACTGAGCCCAAATTCCAATTTGACTGGAAGCAGCTTTGCATAGATTAAGGTCTGTGGAGCTGCTTCCTCTTTTTTGACGCCTACATTTTGCGGAGCCCATGACGTCTTCCTCTTTGCCAATCGAAGCAATCCTACCGGACTTGCTTTCTGCTCTTGAGCAAAACACCAATGCGGTTCTTGTTGCCGAGCCGGGTGCGGGTAAGACGACCCGTGTGCCGCTCGCCCTGCTGGATGCTCCATGGCGAGACGATGGCAAGATCATTGTGTTGGAGCCTCGGCGCCTTGCAGCGCGTGCTGCTGCGCGACGTATGGCGCATACGCTGGGTGAGAGCGTTGGCGAGACGGTTGGCTACCGCGTGCGCATGGACAGCAAGGTTTCGGGCAAAACCCGCATTGAGGTGGTGACTGAAGGCGTCTTCACCCGCATGATCCTTGATGACCCTGAGCTTTTCGGTGTGGCTGCGGTTCTTTTTGATGAATACCATGAACGCTCCATGGACGGAGATCTTGGTCTGGCGTTTGCTTTGGATGTTCAGGAAGCTTTGCGCGACGACCTGCGCATTGTGCCGATGTCTGCAACACTGGATGCAGCTGAAGTTTCCAAGCTTTTAGATGATGCACCAATCCTGAAGAGTGAAGGCCGCCAGTATCCAGTTGAGACGCGCTACATTGGCCGCGATCCTCGAGGAAGGCTGGAAGACCAGGTGGCGCGGGCTGTTCGTTCAGCATTGGCTGAAGAGACAGGCTCTGTGCTCGTGTTTTTGCCGGGTCAGGGTGAGATCAAGCGCACGCAATCCTTGCTGGAAGGACGCGTTGCCGCTGATGTGAGCATCGCTCCTCTCTATGGTGCTTTGGATAGTAAAGCGCAGGATCTGGCTGTTCGGCCAGCCAAGCCCGGCCAGCGGAAGGTGGTACTCACCACAGCCATTGCGCAGACGTCCCTGACCATCGAAGGCGTGCGTATTGTGATTGATGCGGGTCTTTCTCGTGTGCCTCGCTATGATCCGCAAACAGGCTTAACGCGCCTTGAGACCGTGAAGGTTTCCCGCGCGACGGCAGAGCAGCGCAAGGGGCGTGCTGGCCGTGTGGAATCGGGCATTTGTTATCGGCTTTGGGAGGAGGCACAGACGAAGGCGCTGCCTGCTGCTGAAAAACCGGAGATTCTGGAGAGTGATCTTTCTGGACTGGTGCTTGATGTTGCCAATTGGGGTGTTTCTGATCCCGCTCAACTGAAGTTCATGACACCGCCACCTGCTGCGGCCTGGTCTGAGGCTAAAGAGCTGCTGGAGGAGCTGGATGCTCTGGATGCGGATGGTGGCCTGACCAAAGCTGGGCGTGATCTTGCTGGACTGCCGTTGCACCCGCGTCTTGGGCATATGCTGGTGCAAGCCTCTCAAGAAGGACAGGCGGAGCTGGCATCACTGATTGCCGTGATTATTGGCGAACATGGGTTGGGTGGCAGATCAACTGATCTGCGAGATCGTTTGCGCCGTTTGATGCAGGATCAAAGCCCACGAGGAAAAGAAGCAAGGGCACAGGCAAAGCGCTGGGTGAAGCTTGTTGGCGGGCGATCTTCTGAGCGTGCTAACTTTGAAGACGCTGGTGATATCCTGAGCCTTGCCTATCCTGACCGCATCGCGCAGCAACGGGGTGCAAGAGGAAGTTTTCGCCTTGCCAATGGCCGCGGTGCGCAGCTGGAAGAGAGCGAAGCGCTGTATGCCGAGAAGTTCCTGAGTGTTGCCGAAGTCACAGGAACAGCCGCCCGCGCACGCATTTTGCTGGCTGCGCCACTTTCCTTCAGTGAACTCGAAGCGCGCTTTGCCTCGCACATCCGCGAGAAGGAGCAGGTGCAGCTGATGCCCGACGGTGCCATCAAAGCGGTTCGGCAGCGGGTCCTTGGCAAGTTGGTGCTGAACGAGAAGAAAATCTCTGATCCTGATCCAGAAGCGATCATCGACGCGTTGCTGGAACAGATTGCCCGCAAAAGAGCAGCCCGTCTGCCATGGAGTAAGGATCAGTTGCGCTATCGCGGGCGCGTGACTTATCTGCGCGAGACGGCAGGCAAGGAATGGCCGGATCTGAGTGACAAGGGTCTGGATGCTGACTTTGAATGGCTGCGCCCGTTCCTTGCAGGGAAGACAGCTCTGTCTCAAGTGAGTGCTGGGACATTGGGGGACGCGCTTGCAACGCTGGTTCCCTGGGAGTTGAGTTCGGAACTAGACAATTTGGCGCCATCGCACTTTGTCGTACCCACCGGATCACGCATTCCGATTGATTATGATGGCGAGCAAGGGCCGATGCTTTCCGTTCGTGTACAGGAACTGTTTGGCCTTGCGGATCATCCAAGCATTTGCGGTGGAAGAGTTCAGTTGGTGTTGCAACTGCTCTCCCCTGCCCAGCGGCCTATTCAGATCACCAAGGACCTACCTGGGTTCTGGCAAGGATCCTGGGCGGATGTGAAGGCTGATATGAAGGGGCAGTATCCTAAACACCCGTGGCCAGATAATCCGCTGGATGCAGAAGCCACGCGCCGGGTGAAACCGCGCAAATAAAAAGCCGAAGAGCATAACGCTCTCCGGCCTTTTAAAATTCATAGATGAAAAGCTTATTCGCCTTCGTTTGCAGGAGTTGCCTGCAACAGGCCGTAGCGCTCGACGCCGATCTTTTCCAGAAGTTCCAGCTGGGTTTCGAGGAAGTCGATGTGACCTTCTTCGTCTGCCATCAGGTCTTCAAAAAGCTTCATGGTGACGTAATCACCTTCGTCACGGCAAACTTCGCGTGCTTCTTTGTAAAGAGCGCGAGCGGAGTATTCACCTGCCAGATCGCATTCAAGGCATTCCTTGAGGTCCTGACCGATGCGCAGCGGATCGAGTGTCTGCAGGTTCGGGTGGCCTTCGAGGAAAATGATACGCTCGATAAGCTTATCGGCGTGTTCCATTTCCTCAATGGATTCTTCACGTTCTTTTTTTGCAAGCTTTGTGAAGCCCCAGTCTTCAAGGAGACGGTAGTGCAGCCAGTATTGATTTACTGCGGTCAGCTCGTGGCGTAGAGCCTTGTTGAGATATTCCAGTACTTTAGGTTCACCCTTCATGTCACTCTCTCCTTGACAAATTGAGGTATTGACCTTTTTAGAATAATTCCAAGTTACTGTCCAGAGTCATCTTTAACTTGTTCAGCCTCAGCGTATACAACTTCGATGATGCTTTTAAAGCAACCACCACATTTTGGCCTGTACCCAAGATGACGAAATACCGCGCCCGGAGTGGGGACACCCCCCTCAGGATTCTCGCAAAGCTCACGTGCAGCTTGTTTTATTTCCTTGTCATTAATGACGTTGCAGTGACAAATGATCATTGTTGGTTGCTTTCGGGCTCCCAATTTCGCTTGCAAAGCATTATATAAACAGTAGATCTTTTAAAACTAGAGAATAATACTCCAGTTTCCTGCAGTCCTATCACGAGCAAAGCCCCTATGAACACCAACCAAACGACGAAGGATCTCCGCAAGACAATCGTCTTAACGGGAGCAAGCCGTGGAATCGGCCACGCAACCGTAAAGAAATTTTCTTCAGCGGGTTATCGGGTCATTAGCTGTTCCAGACAACCATTTTCTGACAAATGCCCTTGGCCATCCGGGCCGGAAGACCACATTGAAGTGGACTTGGGTGATGCAGATAATCTGGAAAACGCCGTTCTCCAGATCAAAGAGCGTCTGAAAGACAACGGCTCCATGCTTCATGCCCTCGTCAACAATGCGGGTATCAGCCCGAAAGACGAGGAAGGCCAACGCCTCGATTCCCTGACAACCCCAATGCAAACATGGCGAGATGTGTTTCAGGTAAACTTCTTCGCGCCAATTATGCTGGCTCGCGGTTTGTTTGATGAGCTGAGGGCTGCGAGAGGCTCTGTCGTGAACGTCACGTCCATCGCTGGGAGCCGTGTGCATCCGTTTGCGGGAACAGCTTATGCCACTTCCAAGGCGGCTCTTGCTTCCCTCACGCGCGAGATGGCTGCTGACTTTGGGCCGCATGGCGTTCGTGTGAATGCGATTGCTCCGGGTGAAATCGATACTTCGATTCTCTCACCTGGTACCGAGAAAATCGTCGAGACCATTCCGATGCGCCGTTTGGGCAGCACCACAGAAGTGGCAGACACCATCTACTTCCTGTGCTCTGCTCCATCTTCTTACGTGACAGGTGCGGAAATACATATCAACGGCGGTCAGCACGTATAAACGCGTTCTTATGTGAAACGTGAAAGGGGCGCTTTGGGCGCCCTTTGCTATTTTATAGACATATCAACAAGACAGCCCGACCCAACACCTCGTAATCATTGGACCATCACAAATCTGTTAGAAACATTTTTTATTGAACTTACATCCTTAGATGAATAAGCGACCGTATGCATGCTTAGATACATGAAACTATTTCTCTCCGCCCTCGTAAAATCTTCGAGGTCGATGAGCGGACGCATCAATTTCAGCCTCTATTTTATTGTTTCCATTAGTGCCTGCGCTTCCTGCATCACTGTACTGCAAACCTATCGCATTCAGGAGGCAATTGCCTCTATCAGAGTACAGGAAGAGGGCGTCACTCTGGCTAACCTATTGTTGCAAAAGGTTTCCGAAACCTCTCATCGCATAAAAGCTATGGAAGCGCCCGAGTATGTAAGTGATGATGAAGCCCTCATCCAACCTGTTTCCATTCAGCTCAACGCTACAATCGCACACACTCAAAGTTGGCTCAACAACGTGGGTGAAAGTAATCTGTCCCACACTCTCTCCTCCCCTACTGAGAAATTCGAAGAGAATGTAACCGCCTTGCTCGCAGCACGGCGTTCTCTCCATGGGACACGAAATGCAATCAGCTCGGACAGCGTGGCCCTTGCAAACTCGAGCGGCAACCTGCTTCGGCAGCTTGAAGGATTGAGTCCGAATACCAAAAAGCTAGCAACTCGTATTAGTCCCCTTACGCAAAGCACCCTTTCATCTGCGTTGCAATTCACCTTGCTGCCAAATGAAGCAAACCGCACACAATTTGAGACACATATAGCAGCTCTGGGCAAGGCATTTAGTCAAGCTAAACCGCTTCTTAAGGTTCTGCCACGCCGCGAGCGAGCTATTCTGAAGTTTGCGAGTCGAGACAGGGATTTGCTCCTCCAAAATATGATGGGTTTTTTTGGTGCATACACCGGTCTCCAACGGGAAGAGCAACGAGTGGAGGCCCTGTTAGGCGCTATTGAGCAAAGCTCTGAGAGAATTCTCACTAAGCTGCACGGTGATCAGGCAACACTCAATCAGAACATAGAGCAATCCAGCGCTTTCTTATTCTGGGGAACTATTGTTGCAGGCATAACTGCAGTTCTTGCCGGCTTGCTGGTCGCCCTTATTCTTTCTTGGCGGGTTGTAAAACCATTGCGGAAAGCTGTTTCAGATGTGTACAGCCTCGCTGAGAAAGAAGAGATCCGCTTCCCATCCAAGCCGAGCCGTGTCCCCGAAATTGCCAACTTATACGACGCACTAGCGATTTTTGATCGCAACACAACTGAGAGAAGCAGACTTGAAAGCGAGCAAGCACAACAAGCCAAATCCGCATCAGCCAGAACAACTCAACTGACCGAATGGATCGGGACTTTTCGCATGAACTCCTATGGCCTTACTCAAAGCATTGCGGATAGCGCAGGTACACTGGGCCTCGCTTCTCAAGACCTGACAGTACTTGCAGCATCTACATCAGAAGGCGCTAAAGCTGCCAATAAAACGTTGAAGCAAACCACTCATGAGGTCTCTGCCATTGCGGAATCCTTGGAACAACTGGCCATCAGTACGCAGGATTTTCAAGAACGGATTTCAACAACCGCTACAACTATGAGTCAGACCAGTAGATCAGCAGAGCATTCTACTCGGATGATAAATTCCCTGCTCGAAGCCTCGCATAAAATTAGCGATGTGATGGATCTCATTCAGGAAATTGCCAGCCGCACAAACCTTCTCGCTCTTAATGCCACGATTGAAGCTGCCCGCGCAGGCGACGCGGGTAAGGGTTTTGCTGTAGTTGCCTCTGAAGTGAAAGACCTCGCGAATCAGACCAGCGCGGCTACCGAAGATATTCAAAAGGTAGTTCGGGAAATTCAGAGTAGTTCCGAGACCGCATCCACCGCTATCAATCAGATCAGGGAGAGCATTGCCTCTATGGACTGGCTTACCAATGAACTAGCAAACAGTGTGTCAGCTCAGCTGGAAACAACCAACAAAATCAATCAGAACGTAGCTGCCGCTGCTAAAGGGACTAAGCAGATGTCATTCCGTGTAGATGCTGTCGCAAGTTCTTCTCTAAAAACCTCAGAAAATGCTGATGCAGTGCAAGCCGCAACCCAAAACGTGAGCGACCAAAGCGAACAGCTAAAAGTTGAAATTAATCATTTTCTAGTCAAAGTTGCAACATAAAGAGGATTGAAAGGAGATGATGAATTACCATCTCCTTTCAGGTCTTTAAGATGCCGCGACAGCGCGTTTTGCCATGACCGTCACCAGATTGGCGCGGTAGGCAGCGGTGCCATGAAGGTCTGAGAGCATGTTGTCAGCAGATGGTGCCATGCCTGCGACAGCATCGGCAGACCAGTTGCCATCCAGAGCTTTTTCCATGTCAGGCATACGGAAAACACCATCCTGACCGGCACCTGTCACAGCCACACGTGCACCCGCTCCAGTCTTTGCTACAAAGACGCCAGCCATTGCATAACGCGAGGCAGGATTAGGGAACTTCGCGTATGCAGTGTTCGATGCGACCGGGAAGACAACCGCAGTCACGATCTCATCTTCATCCAGCGCCGTTTCGAACATGCCAGTGAAGAAGTCCTGCGCAGAGAACTCACGCTTGTTGGTCTCGATGGTTGCCCCAAGAGCCAACAGAGCTGCCGGATAATCTGCTGCAGGGTCATTGTTGGCGACAGAGCCACCAATGGTGCCCATGTGACGGACATGCGGATCACCGATCGTGCCTGCCAGATCAGCCAGCCCTGGAAGGGCGGCTTTGATATCCGCGCTGCCTGCCACATCTGCATGACAAGTTGCAGCCCCGATGCGGATTGAGCCATCAGCCTGCTTCACAATACCGGAGATTTCTCCGATGTGGCGCAGGTCAATCAGATCACTTGGTGCTGCCAGACGTTGCTTCATGGTTGGGATCAAGGTCTGACCACCAGAAAGCAGTTTACCGTCATCAGCATTTTTCAGCATTTTCGCTGCATCTGACACTGTTGATGCGCGATGATATTTGGTCTCGTACATTTTTAGCCTCCCATCCCCCTAAAGGGGTCTTTGGCAGAGTTGCTATGAGTTTAGTTCGGATAATTCAGTTTTCAGGTACGGAATAGCTTCCAGATCAGAAAAGAAAATCTTGCGATTTTGCTCACCGTGGATCAGTTGGCCAAGCCGCGCAGCTCTTTCAAACAGAACTGAGGCTTCGCTTTCTTCCCCTGCCAGCAATGTGGCGCGTGCCAGAAGTTCAGAGGCATAGGCGTGGTCAAAGTCTGCCATATCCTCTTGATGAAACTCTGTCAGGTCCATGGTCTGCCGGGCGTAACGCATTGCTGCTTCACGGTTTTCAAGCAGAACATGGATACGACCTACGAGCCACAAGCCACGTTGGTGATGGACTTTCGTTCCGGCCTGAAGCCAGTGCCAAAGGCTGGCGTGGGCGACATGGAGCATCTCGTCATTTTCCTCGGGCGAGCGGCTCTCATTTTCTAAGAGAGCCCATGCGCGCTGATTGAGTTCGATGGCGATGAACTTGTGATCCAATGTCGATTTAGCGCCAGCCTGTGCCATTGATTACTCCGCTGCCTGCTTCATGCCGTTGTCCTGAATGAGCTGCCAGACGCGGTTTGGCGAGGCAGGCATATTCATGTCACGAATGCCAAGGGCGTCCGTCACGGCGTTGATGACAGCAGGTGGTGACCCGATCGCGCCAGCTTCACCGCAGCCCTTCATGCCGAGCGGATTGCCCGGGCATTCCGTGACTGTGGTTTCCAGAGTGAAGGATGGCACATCATCCGCACGCGGCATGGTATAATCCATGTAGGAAGCTGTAAGCAGCTGACCATCTTCGTCATACTGGGTGTGTTCCAGCATGGCTTGGCCAATGCCCTGCACCAAACCACCGTGCACCTGACCTTCCACAATCATCGGGTTGATGATGGTGCCGAAGTCATCAGCGGCAACAAAGTTCTCAATGGAAACAACGCCCGTATCCGGATCAACTTCGACCTCACAGATGTAACACCCTGCAGGGAACGTGAAGTTGGTTGGATCGTAGAACGCGCCTTCTTTCAGGCCCGGCTCCATGCCTTCTGGCAGGTTGTGAGCGGTGTAAGCTGCCAGAGAAACTTCGGTGAAGGTGAGTTTCTTGTCGGTTCCGGTGACTTTCAGTTCACCGTTCTCGATTTCAATATCGCCTTCCGACGCTTCCATCAGGTGTGCAGCGATCTTCTTTGCCTTGGCTTCGACCTTGTCGAGTGCCTTAGCAATTGCGGACATACCAACGGCGCCAGAGCGGGAGCCATATGTACCCATGCCCATCTGCACTTTGTCGGTGTCACCATGCACAATGGAGATGCTCTCCGTTGGCAAGCCAAGACGGTCGGAGACCAATTGAGCAAATGTGGTTTCGTGACCCTGACCATGGCTGTGCGACCCAGTCAGAACCTCAATGGTTCCAACGGCATTCACACGAACCTCGGCAGACTCCCAAAGCCCCACACCAGCGCCAAGTGAGCCGACAGCCTGAGATGGCGCGATACCGCAGGCCTCAATATAACAAGACATGCCTATGCCGCGAAGCTTGCCAGCAGCTTCAGACTGAGTGCGGCGCTGAGCAAAGCCATCATAATCAATGGCCTTCATGGCTGCATCAAGAGAGGCTTCGTAATCACCTGCATCATAAGCCATGATCACTGGTGTTTGATGCGGGAACTCGCGCACAAAGTTGATGCGGCGGAATTCAGCTGGCGCCATGCCAACTTCTTTCGCAGCCGTTTCCATCATGCGCTCAACCACATAGGTTGCTTCTGGACGCCCTGCACCGCGATACGCATCCACCGGAGTGGTGTTGGTGTAGACCGCTTTCACATTCGCGTAGATGTTTGGAATGTTGTACTGACCCGACAATAGCGTCGCGTACAGATAGGTTGGTACAGAAGATGAGAACAGAGACATGTAAGCGCCAAGGTTGGCGACTGTCTTCACGCGGAAACCGGTGATTTTGTTGTTCGCATCAAGAGCCAGTTCTGCGGTGCTGTGGTGATCACGACCATGGGCATCTGTCAGGAAGGCTTCTGTACGGTCGGAAGTCCACTTAACGGGACGGCCAACACGCTTTGTTGCCCAAAGACAAGCAATCTCTTCTGGGTAGATGAAGATCTTGGAGCCGAAGCCACCGCCAACATCCGGCGCAACTACGCGCAGCTTGTTCTCAGGTGCCACGTTGTAGAACGCGGAGAGTACCAAGCGTGCCACATGCGGGTTCTGAGAGGTGGTGTAAAGCGTGTAGTGCTCTTCTGACGGATCAAAATGCGCCAGAGCAGAGCGTGGTTCCATCGGATTTGGAACAAGACGGTTGTTGTCGATGTCCATCCGAGTGATGTGTGCTGCGTTTGCAAACGCTTCATCCGTTGGAGCTTCCTCGCCGATCTCCCAATCGTAGATGAGGTTGCCAGCGGCTTCCGGATGGAGCTGTGGTGCGCCATCTTTCAGAGCATCAAGACTGTCAACGACAGCTGGCAAATCTTCATATTCCACCACCACAGCTTCTGCTGCATCACGTGCCTGCTGCTGGGTGTCAGCAACAACAACTGCGATGGCTTGACCGACATAACGGACTGTTTCCGACTCCAAAGCACGGTACGCGCCCATGTTCATTGGAGAACCATCTTTGGAATGGATCATCCATCCGCAAATGATGTTGCCGATGCCATCTGCAACCAGCTGATGCCCGTTCAAGACTGCATCAACACCCGGCATTTTCATCGCGTCATCTGTGTTGATGGACTTGATGCGTGCATGTGCGTGTGTTGAGCGGACGAAAGCAGCGTGGCCCATGCGTTGCATGGTCATGTCATCCGTGTAGCGGCCATTTCCGGTAATAAATCTTTTGTCTTCTTTGCGCAGCACTCGTGCGCCGATTCCTTCTGCTGTCATTTCCATCCCCTCCCGGAAGGTTGACTTCAGCAACTGTTCATAGGCTCCAGCAGTGCAACGCACCTGAAATAAGGTGCAGCTGGATCAATGATCAGTTGAATTTCCGAATTATTCTGCGGCTTCGAGAACTTCGGCCATTTCGTCAGCTGCGGCTTTGATTGCCTTGACGATGTTGTGGTAGCCGGTGCAGCGACAAATGTTGCCTTCCAGCTCATGGCGGATTGTTTTCTCGTCCAGATCTGTTCCCAGGCGATCAATCATATCGATTGCAGACATGATCATGCCAGGGGTGCAGAAACCGCACTGAAGACCGTGGTTTTCCTTGAAGGCTTTCTGCATGATGTGCAGTTGGCCATTTTGGGAAACACCTTCAATTGTGGTGACAGCAGAACCAGTTGCCTGAACAGCAAGCATACTGCAGGACTTCACTGCTTTACCGTCCATGTGCACGAGACATGCACCACACTGTGAGGTGTCACAGCCGATGTGTGTTCCGGTCAGTCCCTGATTTTCGCGCAGAAATGTAGACAAAAGGGTGCGGTCTTCGACCTCACCAGAAATCTGCTTTCCATTCACCGTCATAGAGACAGTCGTCATGGTTTTCCTCCCTCAAAAAAGCCTGCAATTTCGCGTCCGCAGACTATGAAGCCAACAGCCTTGGTCAGGATCTCCCGTCCTATCAAGGCAGTTGGTTGTAATTTAGACCATTGGCCTTGTTATTCGGCGGGGCCGTTAGCTTACAAAGCGCCCTCTACGCGCCTTGCAATTTCCGACCGCCAAATTTCTAGTTTCAAAGTAACCAATAAAGAGCAATCAAAACAACCAGAGCCATAAGGCCCCAACCCAGCGGACCACCTAGGAATCCCTTGCCCGCCGCAACTTCTACCTTCTCCTCAACGTCTTTGACTGCATCTTCCAACGCATGTTCAGCATCAGCCATGGCTTCAACTGATCCTTCGATGGCGTGCTCGTTTGCGATAGACTTGGCTTCCTCGATCAGCCCTGGATCCAACTCAACAGCTTCTAGCGGCTCGTCCTTGCCTGCTAACGGTGTCCCCCCGAGTTCTTTGTTCAGATTCGAGAAGAATTCCTCAGCCATCTTCTTGGCAGTTGAATCGATCAACCGGTTTCCCAATTGAGCAAGTTTACCACCGACCTTTGCATTAACCTCATAACTCAGAAGAGTGCCATCCCCACTCTCTGACAGGGTTACATCTGCCGAGCCCTTCGCGAACCCTGCAACACCGCCTTTGCCTTCACCGGAGATTTTGTAGGAGTTTGGCGGGTTCAGATCGGAGAGGGTTACTTCTCCTTTGAACTTGGCTTTGACCGGTCCCACTTTTGCTGTGACCGTGGCAGACATCTCAGTGTCGGAGGTTTTTTCCAGACTATCGCAACCGGGAATACACTTTTTCAGCAATTCAGGATCGTTGAGAGCTTCCCAAACCTTTTCCTGACTCGCAGGTATTTGCTGCTCTCCAGACATTTCCATGGATTGGCCCCCTCGTTCTTTTCAGTGCTTCCTTTAGGTAGGCTCCACGCCTTAAGGTCACTTTTGCATTTTACATCATGTAGATTGGACTTAAATCGAGGGAAAAGACAAGTACCTCTCGTGTTAAAATTGTCATGGATGCTCAAAACTTCTTTTCAGAACACAACGACGTTTTATACGTCCTGCATTATGCTGGTGTTCCCACGCTGTGGATACTCACTTAACGGTAAAGTGCTTGTTTTGCGCTAAAGCGTTGACCCGAGGCCCGCATCGCCTTAATGCCTTTTCATTAAATAAACGAATTCAGCGTGAGGCTTTGTCTCGCGTTTGTGCGCAGAAAATCAAAGGCAACATCCTTGAGTAAATCACCCAAAGGCGGTGCTCCACGAGCCCGCAATGCGCAATCCAAAAAAGGCGGAGCACGGAAGGACAACGGTCCGAAGCGTGGTTTTTCTGCCAAACGTGATAATCGGGACCAGAGAGAGGCGCGCAATCCCCGCGACACTCGTGGTGGCAAAAAAGATAGCGCAGCAGCAACGCGCCCAAACCGGCGAGACCAAACGCGCAGCGCTCCAGCCACCACGGTTGTTGAGCCCATCGTACGCGAACACAAGCCAACATCTGCCCGCTTCACCACCCCTGCCAGCGTTTTGCCTGTGATGGTGGAAATGAACGGCTGGGACGACTATGCCCTGCTGGATATGGGACACGGACAAAAGCTTGAGCGCTATGGTCGCTATAAACTG
Organism: Pseudovibrio sp. Ad37; assembly: GCF_001623075.1. Lineage (GTDB taxonomy): Bacteria > Pseudomonadota > Alphaproteobacteria > Rhizobiales > Stappiaceae > Pseudovibrio. Next base: position 46,456 of record NZ_LMCF01000016.1, on the reverse strand, counting down.
ATCCGCCCTGAAGCGCAGGCTATGGGGGCCCCTCGCCTGCCAGAAAGCGAATGGAAAAGCGCAGACGCTATCTTTACCGGTGACGTTGAAGAAGAAGGCCCAGGCCGCTGGAAGTTTGCCAATCAGGTTGATGAGATCTGGCAGATGAAATACGGCCCTGCCACCTTCAATGGCCAGTTCATGTCTTTTCGCCATGTGGGCGTGTTTCCTGAACAGGCTGCACACTGGGACTGGGTTGGCGAGCAAATCAAAAAAGCAGATCGTCCGCTCAAAGTTCTCAACCTGTTCGGATACACAGGAATGGCTTCGCTGCTGCCTGCTGCTCTTGGCGCGCAAGTCACTCATGTTGATGCTTCCAAAAAGGCCATTGTCTGGGCACGTGAGAACCAGGAGTTATCCGGCCTTGAAGACAAGCCAATTCGCTGGATCTGTGATGACGCCATGAAGTTTGTGGAGCGGGAAGTGCGCCGTGGAAACACCTATGACGGCATTATCCTCGACCCGCCGAAATATGGCCGCGGGCCGAATGGAGAGGTCTGGGACTTCTTTGAGAGCGTGCCGCACATGTTGGCGTGCGTGCGAAAGCTGCTCTCGCCCAATGCGCAGTTCCTGCTGATGTCCAGCTACGCCATCCGCGCCAGCTTCCTGTCTTCTCATGAGTTGATGCGTGAATGCCTTGATGGCCTGCCGGGCACGATTGAATCCGGTGAGCTGGCTATTCACGAACTTGATGGACCACGATTGCTCTCAACCTCCCTATTCAGCCGGTGGAGCGCACCTGAAAACAATAAGGCTGAGAGAGCATAACCCGATGGAAACCAGAGATAATCACCGAGCCGGTGCAGTAAAGCAGATCACCTCACATTCCAATCCGATTGTGAAGGAAATCAAAGGCCTTGTTGCTCAGCGCAAGAATCGCAAACAGTCCGGATTGTTCGTTGCTGAAGGCCTGAAGCTGGCAACCGATGCATTGGAAGCTGGCTGGGGTGTGCGTTATCTGGCGCTTGGCCCTGAAGCTCGTGAGAACAAGATTGCGCTAGAAGCGGCTGCGAAAGCAAAAGCCCGTGGCGCCCTCATTCTTGAAGTGAACACGGCTGTGCTTGGTGCGATCACCCGCCGTGACAACCCGCAGATGGTGGTTGGCGTTTACGAACAGCAAACTATGAAGCTGAGTGACATTGACCCGAAAAGTGCCACGACATGGATCGCGCTTGATCGTGTCCGTGATCCCGGCAATCTGGGAACCATCATCCGCACCGGCGATGCGGTTGGTGCGACTGGCGTTATTCTGATTGACGAAACAACTGATCCATTTGCTGTTGAGACTGTACGTGCGACAATGGGCTCTCTGTTCCATATGCCACTTGTGCGCTGTACTGCTGATGAGTTCGTTGAATTCCGCAAGAGCTGGTCCGGACCTGTGGTTGGCACCCATTTGCGGGGCACAAAGGACTATCGTGCTGTAGATTATAAAGAACCTGTCATTTTGTTGATGGGCAATGAGCAGGCTGGCCTGAGTGATAAACTGGCTGACACCTGTTCTGATCTGGTGAAAATTCCGCAGGCGGGGCAGGCTGATTCAATGAACCTTGCTGTTGCAACGGCTGTGATGCTTTATGAAGTGCGCAGGAACTATCTGAAGCTGTAAACGTAAGCCGGGGGGCTTGGAATGCGCTTGTTGATTTTGGGAGCTGGATATTCAGCTCGCCACTTTGTGAAAATGTACGGGACCGAGTTTTCCTGGATTGGCGGAACGACCCGCTCTCCTGAGAAAATGGAGGAACTGCGGTCCAAAGGGGTTCAGCCGATCCTCTTTGACGGACAAACAGCAAGCGATGAGCTGTTGGAGGCGATTGCCACTGCAACTCATATTCTGGTTTCTGCCGCGCCAACGGACGATGGTGACCCTCTGCTGAATGCTGCGCGTGACGCAGTTGCGAAAGCAAAGCCAACGGCGATCTGCTATCTCTCGACCATCGGGGTATATGGCGACCACGGAGGTCGTTGGGTGACAGAAACAGCGGAGTGCAATCCAACCTCCAAACGCTCCGAGCAGCGTCTGGAAGCAGAGCACGAGTGGCTCGCATTCTCAGAAGAAACCAGCATCCCAGTCAGCATTTTGCGCCTTGCCGGCATTTATGGCTGTGGCCAGAATGCGCTTTGCAATCTGGACAAAGGTAAAGCTCGCCGGATTATCAAAGAAGGTCAGGTGTTTAACCGTATTCACGTGAGTGATATTGCTGGTGCTGTCCAGCATGCGTTTGAAGACAACGCCTCCGGTATTTTCAACGTGTGTGATGATGCACCGTGTCCGCCAGAAGATGTGGTGGAATATGCTGCTCGTCTGATGGGTGTAGAGCCACCGCCAGCAGTCGCCTTTGAAGATGCTGATCTTTCGCCTATGGCGATTTCGTTTTACGGCGAAGTGAAACGCGCGAGCAATGCCAAGCTGAAAGGCGCATTGGGGTATAAATTCAAATTTCCGAACTACCGGGAAGCGTTGGATTATATGTGGGAGAACGGCTGGAGCTAAAGCGTGTGAAGAACACGCCTTGATCCAACCGCTCACCTTGCACCGGTTTTGACCGCAGAGCGGATTTTTATACTGTTTCGTGTTGAGGCAGGTCTCCTTCTATCTCGTAGTAATCGCCTTTGCTGGCGCAGAAGATGTGACCTGCCAGTTTCGAGCCTGTCGTTTCTTCCAAAAGCCCAGCGCTGAAGTAAACTTCATGAGCAATCTCGGGGATTTTGTCTCCGTGATAAAACAGGCTGCTGCCGCAGTTGCTGCAAAATGCGCGCTTCGCGTAATCAGAGGAGCGGTAATATGAGATGTTCTCTTCTCCGCTCTCGACCTTCAAAGCATCAAACGGAATCGCGATTGCATGGAACGGTCCGCTGTTCCAACGACGGCACATTGTGCAGTGACATAAACCAATATCTTTTTGGGGCGCTTCAGCCTTGAATGAGACTTCGCCACAAAGACATTTCGCTTTATAAATCCGCAAGTCAGACATATCTCTCTCCCTTAGAGCTTGTTGGGTAACCTTAGCCGAGGGCCACGGTTTGGGATAAGATCAATTTCCTCATCAATCTTCGTAGGCATATTGAGGGCGACTATCTTCGATCTCGTAGTAGTCACCTTTTGTGGCACAGAAGATATGATTGCCTGCTGTGAGGCCTGTTGGCTGCTCTAACGTACCCACGGCAATCGCAATTCGGTCTTTCCATTGAGGATGGCGATCTGCATGCCAAAACAGGTTTGATCCGCATTTTGAACAGAAGCCGCGGCGGGCAAACTCAGAGGATTCATAGTATTTGACGGCATCTTCGCCTGAGGTGAACTTCAGATCTGCCAGCGGCAAGCTGAATGCCTCAAACGGGCCGCTGCCCCACTGACGGCATTGCTTGCAATGGCAGCTGCTGACTGGTTCATGTGGCGCTTCACCCTCAAAAGTGACCGCGCCACACAGGCAGCGTCCTTTAAATTCAATGGTCTTCGTCATCTGACTTTCCATTACCTACTGCAATGAGATGGCCTCTCGAATCGAGGGCTATGCGATTCCTTAAAAGAACATATAGCGAACATTTGTATTCAGCAAGCGTTCAGGTTAAGTCTCGTATCTGGGTTTCATAGATTCAATTTTTGTCCAATCAGATGTGCGGGGCACTACAAGGTGATTGGACTTCAGGGAAGGCATGTTGGGGATGCGGGTACTGTTTACTGTTGTGGGGTTGGGGCTGGCACTTAGCGGTTGCGCCTCCCTTTCTGAGGAAGATTGCAAGGTCGGCGACTGGCAAGGCATTGGCGTTGTTGATGGGCGCGCTGGTTATACCTCTGACAAGCTGAATGAACATACTAAAGCTTGCGGCAAGTACGGTGTCACGCCGGATGTGGGAGCTTATATGGCTGGGCGAACGATTGGCCTGCAAAGCTATTGCACGCCAATTTCTGGCTTTGAGCAGGGCCGCGAGGGCAAGAGCTATCGTGGTGTATGCCCAATCGCCACAGAAGAGAGCTTCAAAGTCGGCTACTCTCTAGGCAACCAGCTTTATTCGGCAAACGAGTCTGCCAGTGAAGCTCAGGAAGCTGTCTGGGAAATTCAACGCCGCATTGACCGGCTTGAAGAAGAGGCACGTGGTGAGGATTGCAAGTCTGGCAAGGAAGGCAAGGCCTGCCGGAAAGCTGCAGATTCCGCCCGTACAGACTCGTATCTGGCTCGTGCAGACCTGCTGCTTGCACAAAATCGGTTATTCTCGCGCGAACGCCAGCGCGATCATGTCCGAAAAGAAGTCACCAATAAGCTGCTTGACCTTGAACCGAGCTACAACCCCTCTTAAAATTTGTAGGCAAATGCAGATTCTTAGGGGAAAGCGAGCCGATGAAAACGTGGCGTGTTTATCTTTCAGGTGAAATCCACAGTGATTGGAGAGAGCGTATTGAACATGGTGCGGCTGATGCAGGCCTACCTGTTCATTTTGACAGTGCTGTTACCAATCACGAAGCCAGTGATGATTGCGGTGTCGAAATTCTAGGTCCGGAAGAAAACAACTTCTGGCGAGATCACAAGAGTGCGAAGGTGAATGCAATGCGCACTCGCACGCTGCTCTCTGAGGCCGATATCGTTGTGGTTCGCTTTGGCGACAAATACCGGCAATGGAATGCAGCATTCGATGCAGGGTTCGCCTCAGCATTGGGCAAGAGCATCATCGTGTTGCACGAACCTGCTCTGACGCACCCACTGAAGGAAGTGGATGCAGCAGCCCTTGCTGTTGCTGAAGACCCTGACCAGGTGGTTGATCTGCTTCGTTACGTGATCCGCGGCGAGCTGTAAGCCCCTCCCAATTCAAGGGAAGACGCTGTTTCACCACGGCCCTACACTCTCACCTCACTATGAGGGATGAGTGTGGGGCTTTTGTTTTTTGGGCTCTAAGAATGGGATTTGTGCGTTGACAAGCGTTCGTGACATTTTTGATTTTGACGAGTTTCCAGAAATCAATTTGCCAGAAGATGGGATCATCGTCATTACCCGCGCGCGTAATGAAATGTTGAGACTACCGTTCTTTCTCGAGCATTATCGGAGCATCGGGGCAAGCCACATTTTCGTCGTCGACAACGCATCCACCGATGATACAGCGACTTATCTGGAAGCACAGCCAGACGTGACCAGATTTCACACGAGCAAGCTTTATAAGCAGTTCAAACGAAACTGGCTACTCGCCATTCTCAATGAATACTGCACAAACAGATGGACCATTTTGGCTGATACCGACGAACAGTTCGTTTATCCAGGCTGGCCAGAAACCAAGTTGACTGATCTGACTGTTTATTGGGATAGTGTTGGTGTGGAAGGTGTCATTGCTCCGCTTATCGACATGTACTCTGACAAACCGCTAGTTGATGTTGATTACAGGCAAGGCGACCCATTTCTTCAAACATGCCCATATTTCGATACGACATCAACCTGGGCCGTTCCTGTTTCATCGGAAGGCAAAGGCCCAAGTTTTGAAATTCGTGGGGGTATCAGAGGCCGCCTTTTCGGGATCCCTCCCAAAAGGAAAGAAGTTGCTCCACTTGGTCAACTACGGAATCTGTATCTTGCACCTGCAAAGATTCACCAGAAGCTCCCTTTTCGAAATTATCTGGAAAGACGACTTAAGCGATTTCTGAAAAAGCAATGCCCACAACTTACCAAAGTCCCGCTCATCAGATGGAACCCTACCTATTCTGAATTATGGGGCACTCACGAGGTTGATATAAGAACCAACCTTGCTGAAGATTGGGGTGCAATGCTGCATTTTAAGTTTTTTCAAGATTTCAAGTTCCGCGTTGAAGAGGAAATAACCCGGCAGGCCTATCACGCCAACGGTGAAGAATACAAAGCTTACTACATAGGAATGGAGAAGATTCTTCACCAATCACCTATGTACGAAGGGTCGATGAAGTTCACAAACGTAAGTGATGTGTATACCTCTCAACAGGCTTACTGTTCTCTTTCATTACGTAGATATCTAAAACAACTTTCCCCTGCGAAAGACGCATCTCTTCTGGAAACCGTAGTTGCTTAGTTTGTTCCAATTACTAGTTAATGGAGTGTCGTAATGCATTTTCTTAAAGGCCTCGAACACCACTTGAAAATGCGTAGGCGCTATAAAACGCTACGTGGCATCAAACTGGATGTTTCCCAACCTGAAATTGACCTGTTCGTTAAAGAGCAAATTGTACGTGGCACCTATGAAAGTGAAGAACACAATCTTCTAACACAGCTGCTGAAACCTGAAGATCGTGTGCTGGAGCTAGGCGCCTGTATTGGTTTTCTGTCAGCAACAGCTTCTATGATTTGCGGTTCCGAGAACGTGATGTGCATAGAAGCCAACCCAAACCTCATTCCAGTTATTGAGAACAACCATTACTTAAACGATATCTCCCCCTCGATTGTAAGCGGGATCGCAGACTTGGAAGATAATGCTCAATCTACGTTTTATGTTGGAGAGCGCATCACTGGTTCATCCGTCCTTGAACGAAAAGAAAGTCGGGAAATTCTTCAGAAGACAGTCGATGTCAATCGATTGATCAGGGAGTTTAATCCCAGTTTTTTGATGATGGATATTGAAGGAGCTGAGATTGGTCTGTTGCCAGCCTTGAATATGGCAAATATCCGCATGTTAGTTATTGAATTTCATCCCAAACTCAACGGATTTGACGCTGTCACTGAGTGTATTAAAGCAATGATCGAAAAAGGGTTCGCCTTGCGGGTCGATCAGTGCCAAAACAAATGCGTCGTCCTTCAAAAAACATCTGACCCTGATCATGTGATGAGCACGCAACTCAGCCATGCTCTTGAAACGCAAGAAGTATTATCCCAGTAACGAATACTACTCAAAATACTGCAGGTCCACAGCCGCAAAACAAGCGGCTATGGAGTATGTTTGCATTTTCATCAAGCATTGAATGCGATGAGGGTGTTGCCCCAGTGGTGGCCTTTGACCCAGATTGGGGCCGAGACCAGTTTGATCATCATTACTTTGCCGCCCCCCATATCTCGGCGATACGTTTGCAGGCTGTATTCCTTGGTGTTCTTGCTTGCGTTCAGGCCAGCATGATCATCGAACATTCTGCGGTTACGGCAGTTTGCTGCATTCCAGACCGGGTCATTGCCTTGCGGTTTGGAATAATCTTTGCTGTGTGTTGGCAGATAAGCGTTCTTATCTAGTGCTGCGCAGAAGACGATGTGGTCATCGAGATCTTTGACAGGTTCCTGAATAGCTGGAAGCACTCGGTCAGTCATCTGAGTGAAAAGCGCCATGAACTGGGCTGGATTGGAGCCTTCAACTGGTGTGTAGTTGAAATCGAAGAGGTCATTCACTGAGATCCGGCCTACGTCCACTTCAGCTTCAAATGCTTCCATGGTCTTGCCAGCAGTCTCTTTTGCAACCTCTATCATCTGCTGATTGAGGTTATCGCCATGTTCGACAGCCACTTCGGCGAGAAGCGCGTCGGCTGTCTGAGAGGTTCCCAGCATCTGGCCCGAGACCTGTTCGATGCTTTCCGCATTTGTTGAAACAACACCTATCATTTCATCACGGTTGCGCAAAAGCTCTTCGGTGTCGGCATCGTTGTTTGCACAAGCCGTTCGTATGGAGTCCGTATTTGCGGATATGTTGTCTACCATCGCTTCCAACTCATGGAAGAGGTCGTTGATGGATTGAGTGCTGTTTTCAGCGGTTGCAACGGTGCCAAGCGCGCTCTTACCCAAGTCGACCAAGGTGTCAGCTTCTTTGCCGAGTTGGAGAATGGTCTGGTCGATCTGCTCCGTTGCAACAGTCGTTTGTGTTGCGAGAGCTTTCACTTCACTGGCCACAACCGCAAAGCCCTTCCCTGCTTCACCTGCACGGGCTGCTTCAATGGTTGCGTTGAGCGCCAGCAGGTTGGTTTGACGGGCAATGGCATCGATAGAGCTGGAGAATTGGCGGACGTTGGCAAATGAAGCCTGAAGACCTTCCAGTTGCCGATTGATACTGCTGATGGCTGTTGACAGGCTGTTGATGTTGGCAAGCGCGTCAGTCACCACCTCCTGAGACTTAGACATAGTATCGCGGGCGTTAGACGTCTGCTCAGCAGTTTGTTCAACCGCCGCACTCACTTCCCGGTTACTTTCGACAACGCGCCCAGACGCGTCCTGGAGGCTTTCCATGGCCACTTTCAAAGCGCCTGCGGTGTTATTCACGGCGTCCAGCTCTCCCGCAGCTGATGCCATGTCCAACGCGAGCGCATCCAATTCGCCAAACAAGCGTGCACTATCAATGGAATTCTTAGGTTCTGTAAATTCCACCACTGCAGACTGACCGATTACTTCTCCTTGGTCGTTTGCAGCGGCTTCAGCAAGCATTTGTGTATTACGCTTAAAAAAAGCCATGTCGAAAACCTCTCAATCGCGCAAAGATTTTCATATTTTTACTTATAGATTATTAACCTTGTTATTATCCCTCTTCTCAATTGCAAGTTACTGTATTAAAAAGGATAATCACAAAACATCCTGTGATTACTTTTCTATTTTCAAACTACTCTGTGCGATGCATATGATTTATCGTGAAATGTGCTTATCAGATCAGGATGCAGTTATTGCTCTTTGGAAAGCTGCTGGGGTCTTCCGTGAATGGAATGATCCGGTTCGGGATATCGAGAAAGCACTCGAGGGCGAACACTCTACGATTTTGATTGGTCAGCTGGATGGGATTGTTGTTGCCAGCATTATGTGCGGTGAAGACGGGCATCGCGGTTGGTTTTATTATGTCAGCACACACCCGAACCATCAGGGAAAAGGGCTTGGTAAGGCAATTACAGCAGCAGCAGAGGATTGGTTGCGGGCTCGAGGTATTTGGAAGGTTCAGTTGCTTGTACGCGGAGATAACACGCAGGCTATCAGCTTCTATGAGGGACAAGGGTACTCGGATACCCACTCCGTCTGTTTGCAAAAGGTGATTGAACCAGTGTGAGGTGACGTTTTTGCGCAGATTTCACAGGGGCCTTGGAAACAGTTGAAAGCTTACAAGTACAATCCGAGGTATTCTGGAATTTTGCTAGCAGTACCATCTTGTTAGGCGTCAACTCTTATATTATCATAGCATTTATTGAATAAATTTAAGTAATCTATAAAATAAAATCAGGCGAAATAAACAATAACAATGAACTACAACAGTTTAATGTGACGCCCAGCAGATATTATTATTCTCGTATGCGGCATATTATAACTTGAATACATTACTCATATTACATTTGCAGATTTTTTATACCCCAATTGCTTCGTGAAGATGTCATGTTAGCACCGTAGTATGCATTCACCTTCTTCTACGGGATATTTCCAATGACGAACGAATTTATGAATGAACTCACAGCAGATGAGTGGGATGAGCAGAATTTCCCTCGTGCTGAAGAAAATGAATTTGACCGCGTTGTCGAGCGTGCGATTTCACGCCGCGGATTTCTGGGTGGCGTGTTGGCATTTGGCTCCGGCGCTGCTGTGATGGGCACTGGTGTACTTGGCCTCTCCATGTCTGAAGCCAAAGCGTCTACTTCGCGCTTTGCATTCAAACCTATTCCAACTTACACAGATGCGACCGTGCATGTGCCTGAAGGCTACAGCTGGAAAATTCTGGCACGCTGGGGCGATGCTCTGGTGGATGGTGCTGAAGCTTTCAACCATGAGACGGGTGGTTCAGCTGCTGGTGCTGATAAGGTGTTTGGCGAGAACACTGACGGTATGGAAAGCTTTCAGTTTCAGGGTAAGCAACTGCTCGCGATCAACCATGAATACGCCAACCGCAAGATCAACCTGCCTCAGAACGAAGATGGCGCACCGAAGAGCGCTGACGATGTTCTGAAACTGCAACATCTGCAAGATGTGGTTGTTATTGAAGTGGAAGACGGGGACGATGGCTGGGCTATCGTGAAGAATAGTCCATTCAACCGCCGCCTCACACACAACACACCGATGATGCTGGCAGGCCCTGCTGCTGGTCATCCCTTGCTGCAGACGGCTGCTGATCCTTCTGGCACGCAGTCGCTTGGTACTTTCAACAACTGCGGATCTGGCAAAACACCCTGGGGCACGTATCTGACTTGCGAAGAGAACTTCAACGGGTACTTTGGCGCGAATGAAGCTGATCCTGCGGCACGTCTGGACGGTGTTGATGCTGGCTATCAGCGTTATGGCATCAACGAGACAGGCTTCAACTATGACTACCACAAGTTCGATGAGCGATTTGATATTGCGAAGAATCCAAACGAACCACATCGTGCCGGTTGGATTGTAGAGATCGACCCAACAGATCCGACTTCTACTCCCGTGAAACACACCGCCCTAGGCCGCTTCAAGCATGAGAATGCGGAAGCTGTTCTGGCACCAGATGGCCGCGTGGTCGTTTACATGGGGGATGATGAGCGCGGCGAGTTCATGTACCGCTTTGTCTCTAACGGCATTTACGCTCCAGGGCAGCCGACTGATGGCTTACTGGATGATGGTACGCTCTATGTTGCTAAGTTCAACGATAACCAGACAGGTGAGTGGCTGGCACTGACCCCAGAGACCACTGGTATGGACGCGGCGAGCATCCTGATCTTCAGCCGTATTGCCGGCTCTGCTGTTGGTGCGACCACTATGGACCGCCCGGAATGGATTTCTGCCAATCCTAATGCAGTAGAAGCTTATTGTTGTCTGACCAACAACAAGAACCGCGGCGTGAAGCCAAACGCCGGGGGTGACGACACTTCCGTCAACGGCCCTAACCCGCGCGAGACCAACAAATACGGCCAGATCGTGCGCTGGCGTCCACACAATGAGGATCATGCCGCTGATACGTTTGACTGGGATCTTTATGTGATGGCTGGCAATCCGGCCGTTCACGAAGGCCCGAAGGCCGGGTCTGCAAACGTCAATGCTGGCAATATGTTCAACTCACCAGATGGTATGGCATTTGATGAGACGGGCATGGTCTGGATACAGACAGATGGCAACGACAGCAATGAAGGCGATTTTGCCGGAATGGGCAACAATCAGATGCTGGTTGGTGATCCTGTGACAGGAGAAATCCAACGCTTCATGACCGGGCCAACCGGCAGTGAAGTCACTGGTCTGACCTGGTCTGCTGATCGCCGCAGCATGTTTGTGGGCATTCAGCACCCGGGCGGTAACTGGCCAGACGGCGGCAAGCTGCCACGCTCTTCCGTCATCGTCATTAAGCGTGATGATAATGGTGTGATTGGGTAGGCAGACGTCACAGCTCATACGATACCCCTCTGGGACAGAGCGTCCCGGAGGGGATTTTGCTAACATAGCCTGGCAAAGCCTCTTACCTGTGGTTTCACTTAGCATATACCAATCGAGCGATAACTGAGTGTGTTTAGTGACTAAAGACGGCTGTGATCTTGGCGGATTGCAGCCTGTTCACACCAATCATGTAGCCGACCAATGCGTTGCTAGGATTTTCAGGGAGATCCAGAACAGGAACGCCGAGTGCATGGATAGTGAAGATGTAACGGTGTACTTCTCCCTGAGGGGGACAGGCACCGCCAAACCCTTTTGAGCCATAGTCATTGGTGATTTCCATTGAACCGGAAGGCAGGGTTTTGTCATTGCTCACGCCTTCTTCAAGAGAGTTTGCAGAGGCAGGAATATTCACCACATTCCAATGCCACCAGCCGGAACCGGTCGGAGCATCCGGATCATAAGCAGTAAGAGCGAAGCTTTTGGTGCCTTCTGGTGCGTTGGACCAACTGAGCTGAGGCGAAAGGTTGCCTCCGGTACATCCGAATCCGTTGTAAACGAACTCGGATGTAAGCTGTGCTCCCTCAGCAATGGAGGTACTGGTGAGCTTAAAGTCTTGCGCGTGGGCGGCAGATGCAAGAGAAGCGGCGATGGCCAGACCAAGTGCATGTGGTTTCGGGAACATGTTATCTCCAGTGGCTTAGTGCGTTGAACATATTCCAGCTATAGGCAGTACTTGCAGCTTGCGCTTTCGCGTTTCACTCACAAACTATCAAATTTCGATCAATGATCTCGTAATCGGATCTCTTTCGGACGAATGCCGAAGCGTTTTTTGAAAGCCTCGGAGAAATGTGAAGGTGTGTTGAAGCCGCAATCCAATGCAATGTTCGAGATTGGATCATGAGTGGATTGCAATAAGGCTAGCCCCTTCTCCAAGCGGGCGTGGAGCAGAGCTTTTGCAAAGCCATGCCCAGACTTGGCAAGCCAACGGCGGAAGGTTGCCTCACTCATGGCAAAATGGCTGGCAACATCAGTCGCGCGCCATGCGTAGCTCAAATCAGTTTCAATGAGGCTGCGTACCTTGCTCAGCGAATTGACTGTATCAGGCTTTGGCAGATGAACTCCGATATGGCGCAGCCAAATTAACGGCTCCAACAGGCGGTGTTGCTTTAACGCTTCCGGAAGAGAAGCATTTGTTAGTGTCTCTTTGACTAGAGCGAGTACTTCTTCCGGCTGCTGCTCTTCACCACGCACAATCTGAATACCTGTAGCCACTGGATTAGCCGATTGATCTGCAAAGACTGCATCAACCAGCGCGTTATCGATACTAACGCCATCAGCTTGATAATTATCATTCACCAGAGGTCTATTCTCGAGGCTAATTATGGAACCGGGAGGGAAGATAAAGAGATCTCCCGCTGAGCCAATCAGTTCGCCGTTGAGTGGACAAATGACCTTTTTCGTCCCTTTATGAATGAACGAGAGGAACGTTTGCCGAAAATACAGATCCGTAAATGTTGCTCTTGTGGCCTGTGTGATCGGATGAATGGACAATTTCGGGGCAATTGATGCCACCTTTTCAGGCACATTACTCGTGAGTTGGGCCACTTTCGCTAGCACCTTTCCGACAGTAGTTTTTGCGATCTTATTGATCAGGTGCAAGATGGCAAGTATAGGTCATTGGGCTTGCTTCCTGCGAGTCATATTGCCGGCAGATCAGAACCGCTGGATTTGAGGGGCGCCATCGGTGATTTCGTAGTAGTCCCCTTTGTCTTTTACAAAGATGTGCTTGCCTATGTGTAGGTTGGTTGGCTCATTCAGACAGCCAGCAGCTATAGCGATACCTTCTTCATTGTTCATTAGGTAGAACAAGCTCGAGCCGCAGAACTTAAAGAAGCCGCGTTTTGCAAAGTCAGAGGACGAATACCAGGTAAGCCCTTCATCTGCAGTAAAACTGACTTTTTCATAGGGGGCATGCGTTGAGGCCCAGACATGGCCACTTGTGCGCCTGCATTGGCTGCAATGGCAGACTGTAACTGTGTCTCTCACCTCTTCCACCTGAAAGCTCACTTTACCGCAGTCGCATTTCCCATTGACCATGCTCACCCCCAATACACCAAAGCGCTGAATGCGCATTTTTTTGTCGTTTTGCTATTTCTTCACATACTGCGGCAGAAGAACAGGCCTCTTTCGTCGAGTATGGGAGCGAACACAAAAAAAGCAGGCACCTTGCGGAACCTGCCTTTTTCAAAAAAGCTTCTGCTTTCTACTATAGCAATTAAGCTACAGCAGCCTGCGCCTTTTCAACCAGTGCTTTGAATGCGTCTGGCTGATTGATCGCGAGGTCAGAAAGAACCTTACGGTCAACTTCGATGCCAGCTTTGTTCAAGCCATCGATGAAGCGGCCGTAGGTCATGCCGTGTTCACGGGTCGCTGCGTTGATACGCTGGATCCAGAGTGCACGGAAGTTCCGCTTGCGAGCTTTACGGTCGCGGTAAGCGTACTGTGCCGCTTTCTCGACTGCCTGCTTAGCAACGCGGATGGTGTTCTTACGACGGCCGTAGTAACCTTTGGCTGCCTTAATAACTTTTTTGTGACGAGCGTGGGCGGTAACGCCTCTTTTTACACGTGACATGGTAGTCTCCTAGTGTCAGGTTTTAAGGCTTAGCCGTAAGGCAGATATTTTTTCACGATACGTGCATCTGCATCGCACAGAGTGGTTGTACCACGTGCGTTACGGATGAACTTAGTCGTGCGTTTAATCATGCCGTGGCGTTTGCCAGCCTGGCCACACTTAACTTTGCCAGTCGCGGTCAGCTTGAAGCGTTTTTTAGCTCCAGACTTCGTCTTCAACTTGGGCATTTTGCGTCCTTTCTTGTGATGATCAGTAAACTGATCAAAAATTTGCAATGGATGCATCAGAAGCCGCCACGGCATGCCCTGTAATTTCTGCCTGATTTCCTATAAATACCTAGGAGGCAAACTACAGCCGGGCGACTTTGAACGAGGCCTTATAAAACTGCCAGCATGGGAATGCAAGCAGATTTCAAGAGAACTTGCTGACTGGAACCCGGTCTCTGCTGATAGCTAGGAATATCAACATCTGACCACAATAATATAATGTCCAAAGTGCTACTGAAACCGGTAGCTGGAGAGGGCTGATATCGTCCAGACGGAAGAGTTGGATAGCTAACAGAGTGTCAGACATCATGAAGGCGAGAGCGCCTATCAAAACCCAGCCACCAACCTGTGCTGCCATCCCTCCCATAGTTGCTATCAAAATAATATAGATGGCAACTGGAATCATGAGATCACCGGTAAAGGGGAGCAACCACCAGCCGGTCGACAGCACCAGAACTGAGAGAGCAGCTCCTGACACTATGAATATCCTGGAATCGAAATGCCTGATTTTTCGAGAGAATAAGACGATATAAAAAACATGTGCGATCGCAAAACTGCAAAGCCCAACAAGGAACCGAACCTCACCCGGCACTGCCAGAGCTGCATCTCCCACTGAGGATGTCGTCAGGGCCAATGCAAGCAGGAGCGGAGCTTGCGTTACAAAAGCCCAAAGAGCGACAACTCCGAGAGCAGTTGTTTTCACAACGGTTTTCAGTAATGACGGGTCTTGCCAGCAAAAATACACTCCATAGGCAAGCGCAAAACTAAAGCTAATTAAGAAAATAACCTGTCGCATTATCATCGCCCAATTTCAAAACATATCGAAATCAGGCTAAGGCGCCTTTTGATCGAATGAAATAGCCTATACGGCAAATAATTTTCTACAAAGAACTTTGCCGGACCATGAAAGGCTTTAAATCTCAATCCCAAGCCTTTGCATCGCGCTTGCGCACTGCGTGAAAAGCTGCTTACAGGCTTCACGCTCAACCCCATCAATCACTGTGATCTGAGGGCGCTGCACCATATGATTTGTCAGATCCTTCGTTCTCAAATCCATTTCCTGAGGCCAGAAGTGGGTCGCATCCTCATTGGTGAAAGCGCCGAAAACAACCTGATCAATGCCAGCCCATATGGTTGCAGCGGTACACATGGCACAAGGCTCACAGGTGCTGTACATGGTACAATCGGCAAGCCAGCGAGAGCCCAGTACTTTACTAGCCTGCCGAATTGCATTGACCTCTCCATGGCAGGTCGGGTCACACTCCCGGATCACACTGTCGTAGGCCTGAGCCAACAATCTTCCGTCAGCGGTATAGATCGCCCCACCGAATGGAGAAGGATGCGAGGTTTGAAAGGAGGAAGCAGTGAAGGCAACAAGTTTTTGCATGCGCTCGTGATGCAGTTTCATCTCATCATTCATCATTAGACCTCCACTCTCAGATACAAACGAAAATACCCGACACAATGTGCCGGGTAATCTCAAAATTCTCTGGGGTTACGGTTGAGTAGCTACACGGAAACAAAGCCGGAGCGCTTCAACCAACCCGTATTAACGAGCGATAGGTGAGAGCACCATCATCATCTGGCGGCCTTCAAGCTTTGGATGGGACTCGACTTTAGCGATGTCCGCAGTCTCTGCTTTAACCTTCAGGAGCAACTTCATGCCGAGATCCTGGTGAGCCATTTCACGACCACGGAAGCGAAGTGTCACCTTCACTTTATCACCATCTTCAAAGAAGCGCTTCATGTTCCGCATCTTCACTTCATAATCATGAGTGTCGATGTTCGGACGCATTTTGATTTCTTTGATCTCAACGATCTTCTGTTTTTTGCGTGCTTCTGCAGCTTTCTTCTGAGCTTGGTACTTATAGCGACCATAGTCCAGAATCTTACAAACAGGTGGCTGACTGTTCGGAGCAATTTCGACCAGGTCCAAACCTTGTTCCACCGCCATTGCGAGGGCTTCTTCGGTTGGAGTTGGGCCGAGGTTGTCACCCTCGGTGTTGATCAGCTGCACTTCGCGAACGCGAATCTCTTTATTGGTGCGCGGCCCTTCCTTAGTGGGTGGCGGTGCGCGAAACGGACGGCGAATGTGAGTATCTCCTCTTTAGACTGCCGAACTTGCGAATATTTGATAACAGTTCAATGACTGGTTCCGACTGTTTCGTCAAGTCGAGAAACGCGTGGGAAGGGCATCAATTGCGCTGCATTGCTAGAATCAGGAAAAATGCCACGTAAGTCAACACTAGTTTTGTAGGTTCTGACGCGACATTTACAACCAGTTAGCTTCCTGTTGGTAACAGCTCGCGGTAAACGTTTAGTGTGGCATCACACATAGCCTGCTTGGTGAATGACCGTTCTACATGGTCATGAGCCCGTTTGGTGAGTTTGGCACGGTCTCCAGCGCTCATATCCAAGGCCTGAGCCATCAACTCGCAGAGTTCCTCAGCATCACCATTTTCAAAATGCCAACCAGTACGCTCTTCAGCCTTTACAACAGGCGGTACAAGAACCGTTTCCGGTACTGCGCCAATGTTGGAGACGATGATCGGCACGCCAGCTGCCTGCGCTTCTACAGCTGCACGACCGAAAGCCTCGGCTTCAATGGAAGCAACAACAGAAACATCTGCTATTGCAAGGGCTGCCGGAACATCTGAACAGTGCCCAACGATGCGCACGCGTTCTGTCAGATCAGATTCTGCAATCTGAAGTTCCAAAGACTGGCGATAGGATTCGCGCCCCTGATCATCGCCCGCCAAAACCACAAGCACGTCATCATAGCCGCCACGTTCGATGAGTTGGCGCGTTGCTTCAATCAGCACGCGCTGGCCTTTCCATTCGGTCAGGCGGGCAAGGTTTATCACCACACGGCGGTTGTCAGAGACACCCCAGCGCGCGCGCAGGTCTGTGATACGCTCATCGCTGATATTGTCGGGGTTGAAGGATTCCACATCCGGGCCGCGATAGATAACCGAGGTTTTGCCTTTTGTGCGCGGGTCGCGTTTTTCCACCAAATCCGCTGTGAATCTGGAGTTCGCGATCACCTTGTCCGCACGGGTCATGGAGGAATTGTAGAACGCCTTGAACTTGTTCGTTTCCTTATAGATGCCGTGATAGGTGGTGACATAAGGAATATTGAGACGGTGAGCCGCCCACAAGGCCGACCATGCAGGGGCACGGGATCGGGCATGCACCAGATCAACTCTGTTCTGCTGGCAGATACGCTCAATCAAATAGGAATTACGCCACATGGTCCAAGGGTTCTTGGACTTCACTGGCAGTTCAAAGTGCACTGCCCCTGTTGCTTCCAACTCGGGGACCATGCGTCCGCCCTGCGAAATCACAAGGCTATTCCAGCCTTCGTTGACGATCGCCTCTGCGACATCCACTGTGGTGCGCTCGGCTCCGCCGGTTTGAAGGTCGGGGACAATTTGCAAAATGGTCGGCACTTTGGACATTTCTCTATGTTTTTTGAGAGTGATCCAACTATGCTCGCCAAAATGTCCGGCGGGCAACTGTGGAGGCACTGTAATCAGGTTTCCGAACAATTGCCGGCCAGTATAAGCCGATAAGTGTTTGGAGGTTATGAATGAGTGCTGACTTACCGCAATTCATCAGCGTTGGCAAAGGAGACAGTGCACGGAAGATCGCAGTGCGACATGATGAACGCGGTGCGCCGGGTGTTCTGTGGCTTTCCGGTTTCAAATCCGACATGCTTGGCACCAAAGCCGAAGTGCTTTGTGAGTGGACTGAGAAGCAAGGCCTGACCTGCACGCGCATGGATTATTCCGGTCACGGTGAATCCGGCGGTGAGTTTGTTGACGGCACCATCTCTCTTTGGTTGGAAGAAGCCGTTGCTGTGTTCAGGCAGTTCTGTAAAGGACCGACCATTGTTGTTGGCTCTTCCATGGGCGGCTGGATGGCACTGTTGCTGGCAAAGGCGCTGCATGAAGCCTCTGATACCATTGAGGGCACCCTCTCCGGCATGGTCCTGATTGCCCCTGCCCCGGATTTCACCGAGGAGCTGATGTGGAAGCATGAGTTTACCGATGAAATCAAGCAGGAGATTATGGAGAAAGGTCGCTTTGAGCGCCCTTCTGAGTATGAAGACAGCCCATACATCATCACCCGCGATCTGATCGAGGATGGCAGGACAAACCTTTTGCTTGGCGCGCCGATCATCACCAATTGCAAGACCATCATTTTACAAGGTCAGAAGGATGATGCAGTGCCATGGCAGCATGCGCTGCGTATTGTTGAGGGCATGGCCCATGACGATGTGGTGCTGACACTGGTAAAAGACGGCGACCACCGCCTATCTCGCCCGGAAGATCTGGACCGCATGATTGCTGCTGTGGCGGAACTGGCCCAGCGCTAATCTGATTTTGTGGTTAGGCTTCTGTGATGGTAGCCTAACTGCTGCTCATTTGACCGCATAGTTCTGAGATTTTCTTGCTGAACCAGTCATAACGCGCTGCCAAAGTGCGATGTTTTTTCGCCGTCAGATAGAGCGGGTCACTGACGGGTTCTTTCAGCTCCACAATTCTGATGTTCGCTTGTGCCTCAAAACTGCGAACGGCGGTTTCCGGCAAAACCGTGTATCCCAGTCCTTGTGCGACAGGTACAAGGATCTGACTGAGCTGGTTGATGTAACCGGTTGTTCTAAGGTCAGCAGAAACAGCACTTATCTCCGGGAAATTTGGCGTGAGCAGGCGCTCTGCATAGTGTAGTCCATCCGGATGATCGATGAAGCCCAGCGACTCCAGGTCCGCGAAGACCGATGGGTTCCCCTCGAAATCGGCTGGCACCACAAGGCAAAGCGGTTCATCGCCGATGTGGTGTTGCACAAGCGAGGTCTGAACAGTCTGCTGAGTAACGATGCAGAGATCGACCTCATTGTTTTGCAACAGTTGGAGGCTGCGATGGTTGGGAGCCACTTCGACTTTCAGCAGTAAACCGGGATGAAGGCTCTGGTGCTTGAGAAGGTTGGGATAGAGGTAGAGCGCCATGGACCCGGAACACGCAATACGGACTTCACCAGTATTGGGATCGTCTTGCTGTATTGCGGCGCGAAGGTCTGCTTCCTGCCTCTCTGCTTTCAATGCAAAGCCCAGCAGAAGCTCCCCTTCTCGCGTCAACTCAAAGCCCTTGCCGATTTTTGTGATGAGCGGCGCACCGATTTGCTGCTCCAGCTTTTTCAGGTGCTGGCTTACACCCGGCTGTGTCATACCAAGTTGATTGGCTGTCTGGGTGAAATGACCAGTTTCAGTTAGTTTAACGAAGGTCTTAAGCCACTGAGAATTCAACATGGCCCAAGCATACATAACATTAAATTATCATAAAACTAATAAATGACAATTTTTGGTTTTCTCACAGAGTTGCTACATCCAACGTATCCAAGGCATTCCGCCTGTAATGTTTAGCGTAGCGAGGTCTGTTATGTCCGCACCTTATCCAAGACGTTTCTCTCACATCGGTCTTTCCGTTCCGGATGTTGAAGCCGCAGTGAAGTTCTATCGTGATGTGATGGGCTGGTACATCATCATGAAACCAAGCGAGATTGTTGAAGATGATAGTCCGATTGGTGAAATGTGTACTGACGTGTTTGGTAAAGGCTGGAAGAGCTTCAAGATTGCTCATCTTTCCACCAGTGATGGCATTGGTGTGGAGCTTTTTGAGTTTGCGCAGAACGAGACCCCGGAAAATAACTTCGAATATTGGAAGACCGGTATCTTCCATTACTGTGTTCAGGACCCGGATGTGGAAGGTCTGGCCGCCAAGATTGAGGCTGCTGGCGGTAAACGCCGCATGAAGGAGCCGCGCTATTATTATCCTGGCGAAAAGCCGTACCGCATGATCTACATGGAAGATCCATTCGGCAACATTCTGGAAATCTACAGCCACTCCTATGAGCTGCATTATTCCAGCGGAGCCTATAAGGAATCCTAGGTAAACAGGTATGTGCGTGAAGAATTTTAATCGAGCACATCTAAATCTACCCGAGCTATCTTAGAGTAGCTGAAAGGCGTTTGCTCCCAAATAGACCGGAATTCTGACAGGCTTGAAGAGTAACGGTCCATGTCAAAAGACATTCTGGTAGCAATCGCCTTTTTTTCTGCCAACGGACATACCGAGGCACTGGCACATGCAGTCGCCCGCGGTGCCAGTGAAAACGGTGCCACGGTCACTTATGTGCCTGTCAGCGATTATGAGGATACGGACTGGGACGCTCTGGAAGCTGCTGATGCCATCGTTTTTGGAAGCCCGACCTACATGGGCGGTGTTGCTGCCCCCTTCAAATTCTTCATGGATGCCTCTGCAACCGTTTGGTACAAACAAGGCTGGATCAACAAGATCGCCGGTGGTTTCAGCGTATCAGGTTCCATGAGCGGCGACCGGCACAACGTCTTCCTTCAAATGGCAGCCTTTGCAGCCCAGCATGGCATGGCATGGCATGATCTGGGTAAGCCTTGGCATGCCGCCGGGCAATAATTACAGCTTTGGCAGCGACGAAGATCTCAATCGCCTTGGCGTCTATTATGGCGCAGCAGCACAGGCCAACATGGATGAAGGGCCAGAAGTGGCTCCTCCTCAATCAGACAGAGACACGGCCTTTGCCTATGGCGCTCGCATTGCAAAGGCGACGCACCGCTGGGTGGAAGGTGGAGAAAATCATCCATCCCAAAGAAAGAGCCCTTTACACTGAGGGCTTAAACCGCGTTTCTTGTAGGTGACCTAATTTGGAGTGGAACGCTCAAACGGCATCAAGCTTTTGTTTCATCGCGTGTTCTCATTGGTGCACCGTTGGTGGTGACCAGAGGTTACACTGTAGACGTTGCGTTGGAGGCAACTGAATGGCATGGATCTAGCTCATCATCGCTGGCCTGTTTGAAATGACCTTTGCCGTCTGCCTCAAGCTGTCTGACGGCTTTACCAGGCCTTTCTATACAATCGCCTTCATCATCACGGCCTTGCTGTCACTTTACTTCCTGACCAAAGCCATGGTGTCCATACCGCTTGGCACAGCCTATGCCGTGTGGACGGGGATCGGCGCCTCCGGCATTGCCATCCTTGGCATCTTCCTCTTTGGAGAACCAGTCACCTTCCTCCGCCTCTTCTTCATAGCCATGCTCATTGCCGCAATCGTAGGGTTGAAGTTTGTCTCGAATGGGTAGGTGGGCAGAGAGACCGATTTTCTAGTTATGCTCAAAGTGGGCTTCAAACATATCGGCTAACTCCTGCGATGCTCTGATCGAACCGGGCGGCTGCTCACCGAAGCTGCCACCAACACAACAGAGATTATTTTCTAGTATCGCTGTACGCAGCATTTCCGTTTCCAGAAGTGTGAGTTTCGGCTTGTAGCACACCACTCCGTGTATTTTATGCGTCTCTTTCATGTGTCTGATATGTTGCGAATATTCCTGTAAGTCATGCAAATGCAAGACCCTCACTTCAGGCATATCTTTAGCGCTTGAATCTGCTTTCCTTCGATACCGCAACAGTTCTGTGCTGGTATAAATGCGTTCGCGGTATCCAACATACCTGCAATTTCTCAGGCTGCATGTTTCCCTGAACTGCTGCGAACTCGCCTCTTCGTTACTAACCGCAATCAGATTGAAGCTGGCAAGTCTCGATAGCTCACCCGACTGTATCTCGTTCAAACTACTAAAATAGACGCCCTGATCAGCAAACTGATGATGCTCGGTGATATTTAGGTTTGCAAAGAACAATTCGAACTGCACGGCAAATTCATTGCCCGGTTCTGTCGAATGGAGGATGTTTTTGAGCTTATCCGTTGAGTGCTGCTTTCTGAAATGGAACTTATAGTTCCTTCCGAAGCCAACAGCAGAATGCCCGCGGTAAAGTATTGCTGCGATTGAGCCACTGATCATGTACGCTAAATGCTGGCGATTCTTACAGATAAAGTTGCCTTCAAATTCCTCAGAGCTCAGCTGCTTATATTTAATTGCAACAATCTCGTATCCGCCCTCCAAAAGATCAGCACTGATGGCCTCTACAAACCTCTCTTGATTAGACGAGTCTGGCTTAACGAGGATTATGTTGTGTTCCATCAAGGCTCCTCCCACTAGCAAGTTGCCTAACCGCCTAGATTGTCGCCAGATTGTTATCCAGAGTTTCAACGATCTCCACACGCGCCGGATCTCGCAGTATCTTTGCGAACTTATATTTGAAGCTGCCACTGGAGAGTTCGACAATCTGTTGTGATACCCAAGAAGGACACAGCATCGTGTCTGTATCTTCATCGGTATTGTCCCAGAATGCAGTTTGGATACCTGAAGGAGCTACGACCAGAACCTTACCAAGATCTTTGTCGCGCACGAGCGATGCGCCCAACATTCCCAGTGCAGATTTGGTCGCACAGTATGCAGGCTCCAACTCACGAGGCGTATATTGCGAACTTGAGGTAATCAGCATAATCTTGAGAGGATGATCTGATCTCCTTTTCAGGCGTTGTATCAGCATCATAGGTGCCAGCAGGCCGACATTGACCATAGTCCCGAGTTCAGCATCAGCAAGCTCATCAATATGCCCGCGCTGAAGAAAACCTGCGGCATAGATAAGCGTGTGAACATTCTTGAAGCCATCCAATACCCGATCAATATTTTGCGCTAACTGAACGGGATCATCCGTTATCGAGAGGCTATGAAAGGTGGTCCCTTCAAGTTCAGGATTTTGACGTCCGGTCAGCCCAACATTATGGCCTTCTTCTAAGTAGTGCCTTGCAAGCTCAAGGCCCACGCCAGACGTACCACCAACAATCAGAATATTCTTCTTCACGAAATGATGCTTTCTCAGATTTGCTAGGTCGCTGACAGCTTATCTATCGAGGCAGGCAGCCTATTGGAATTTTCGTAACGATAGAGTGGCCTGTTGTTCCGTGTCAATATGAGCGCCTGTCCACTTTTCGTATGTTTCATCAGGCCGCTAAAGTTGCAGCAAGGCACCTTACCTCACTCACCTGACCTATATTGCTTTGTGGTCTCTTTCATCAGATTGCGGGTCCATTTGATCATGGGGTCGTGGTGGTAGCGTTCGTGCCAGTAGAGGAAGAATTCCTGGTGGTGTTCCTTGAGGAAGTCGGGCACTGGAGAGGGAACGGTGTTGTGGCCGTTGTAGATTTGGGTGTCAAAAATGGAGGGCACCAAAAAGAGCATGTCGGATTGGCCACAGAAATGCATGGCGGCGAAGAAACTGCCGATTTTTACAGCGACGTTTCTTTTGTGGCCCAGCACTGCCAGTTTCTCATCAATTATGCTGTGCCCCGCCCCGGTGATCATGACCGAGATATGGTCCTGACTGAGGTAATCCTCCAATGAGACGGGCTTGCGTGCAAGTGGATGGTTCCTGCTCATCAAACACACGTAGCTGAAGCGGCCCAGCGAAAAGCAGTGAAGCTGGCTTGTTGCTGTGGTTGGGGTTTGGCCTGACAAGACGAAGTGGGCTTTTCCATTTTCCAGCGGTTCGAACTGATTGCGGATGTCGCTCTTCATCTCCAATTTCATGCCAGGTGCTTCACGCTTCATCCGTCGTAGAAGTGGAGGGCCATACAGATTCAACTCCAACTCCGGCCCAGAGAAACGAATGGTTTCTTCTGCAGTTGTGGGGTCAAACTCCGGTTTAGCGATCACATCCTTGATAGTTGCCAGAGCGGACGGGAGCAGCCTTTGGATCTCTATAGCTCTTTCCGTCAACTCATAATCTCCGGCAATGCGCACCAACAAGGGATCTTGCAGGGCATCGCGGAGACGCTGCAAGGCACGGCTCACTGCAGGCTGGCTCATGTGCAATTGTGTGGCAGCAACAGATACATGCCGCGTTTCCAGCAGCTTCTCCAAAACGACGAGGAGGTTCAGGTCTACACTGCGTAAATTCACCTGACGCATAATGATTATACCTTACATGCATTAGACGAATGATACTTAGCCGAATAGACAGGGGCTGTCGATCTCACAGTGCAGGAAAAGGAAGTTGCAATGAGCGTGCAGAGCAAGGTCATCGTCGTTTATCATAGTGGGTATGGCCACACTCAGGTGCTGGCGGAAGCCGTGCTTCAGGGTGCCTTGGATGTGGGTGCGGATGCTGAACTGATGTCTGTTGCCACATTGGATGATGTGAACTGGGACAAGCTGGCCGCGGCTGATGCCCTTATCTTTGGTTCGCCGACATATATGGGCAGTGCGAGTGCACCGTTCAAAACCTTTATGGATGCCAGTTCCAAAGTTTGGATGGAGCGCGGTTGGGTGAACAAAGTCGCTGGAGCGTTTACGGTTTCCGCTTCTCGCAGCGGCGATAAACTTGGCACACTGACACAGCTGAGTGTGTTTGCTGCGCAGCATGGCATGATTTGGGTTGGGCTGGATCTTATGCCCGGCAACAACAGCAGCAAAGGCTCTGAGGAAGACCTCAACCGTTTGGGCAGCACGCTGGGTGTTATGGCACAGGCCAATGCAGATGAAGGGCCGGAGGTTGTTCCGCCAACAGCCGATAAGGACACAGCTAAAGCACTTGGTGGCAGAATTGCGAAGGTTGCAGCCTCCCTCACCCTTGTGAGCGAAGCGGCTTAACCCTTAATTCACTGCAATTGCAAGTGCTTGTATTTCTGCGGGTACAGGTGCCATCTCTTCACCTCATTTTTGGACAAACTCGATACGTATAAGAGCAAATTAAAACACAAGATCACTGTATCGGGTTTGTCTATGAAAAAAAGAAAACGCATTATTCTTTCCATTGACGGTGGCGGTGCGCGCGGCCTTATTCCAATTCGTCTGCTGCGCGGCCTTGAGACCAAATTGTATGAGCGCGGAAAATCCGCTCCCCTTTGCCGATACTTTGATTTGATTTGCGGAACATCCAGTGGCGGCCTGATTGCTGCTGGGCTAACGGCACCGAACCCAGACCGTGACAAATCCGGCCAGCCAGCGATGACGCTCCGCGAACTGCAAGAGTTTTTTGAGATCGAAGCCCGCGAGCTTTACATGAACAACCGCAGGCACTGGCTGCCTCGGCGCATCTACCATACCTTCGGGCAGTTCAATAAAGGCATTCAGGAGCGTCCGGTTGAGCAAGCCATCAAGCAGCATATTGGATGGAGTGCACTTTCTTGCAGTATGACGGCTATTTTGCTGACTGCGTATGACCTGAAAAATCGCCGCGTCGTTTCCATGAGCAACAACACAACTGGACGGGATGACTATTACTTCTGGCAGGCGGTAAGGGCTACGACCTCTTCCCCATCATGGTTTGAACCAGCTCGTGTTGAGAACCTGACAACTGGCGATGAAGAGATCATGATTGATGCTGCCGGTTTCCTGAGTGACCCGGTGCTTGCCGCGTATGCGGAAGCGCGCCGTCATGGCTGGGCACCCAAAGACATTATTATTCTCTCGCTTGGCACGGGCAATCCGGTTGAAGAGAAGCATAGCTTTAACCAGGCAGTGAACTGGGGTACGAGTGGCTGGCTTTCTCCTGAAGAAGGCACGCCTCTGCTTTCCAGTTACATGCATGGGCAAACGGCCTCCACTGGTCAGTATGCTGATGTGCTGTTTAAAGACATGCCAGGGATTGAGTACATTCGCCTCAACGCTGACCTTCCACACTTTGGCAGCGACATTTACAGCGTGCGTCCGGGTGAGGTGCTTCAGCTCAACCGCATTGCGGATGGCCTGCTTTCCGGCAACGGAGATGTACTCGACAAACTGGCAGATATCATGGAAGAAAGACAGGATGGCCCTGGCTTTTAGGCTTCACAATCCTTCCACCCCTGCTACAACCATTAGGATGAATAGTGAAAGTGATTCACGTTAGAGCCGTGGAACCGTCGGAGGGATCATGTTAGGGTTGAGAGGTCATCAGCGCACGATTACCTTAATGGCTGGTGGAATTGTTGTGAGCCTGCTTTCTGCTGGTGCTCATGCTGCACCTCTTCCTGACACGAAGCCTCCGCTCTCTGCTGAGGATTATCGCGAAGCCCTGAAAAAGCAGCCCGAATTTCCGGGAGCTGCCAAGTATCACTTCGGGCACAAGAAAACACCTGCCAAAACAAAGCCTCTCTCCTTTGGCAGTTATGCAAGAGGTTGTGTCGCAGGGGCTGTCTCCATTCCTAAAGACGGTGAGAACTGGCAGGTCATGCGCCTGTCTCGTAACCGCAATTGGGGGCATCCTGTTCTCATTGATTTCCTGAAGCGTCTGGCTGCTGATGCGCCCGATCTGGGCTGGAATGGTTTGCTGGTTGGCGATCTTTCGCAGCCGCGTGGTGGCCCGATGTTGACGGGTCATGCTTCTCATCAGATCGGTTTGGATGCTGATATCTGGCTGAGACAAATGCCAGACACACGCTTCAGCGCCAAGCAGCGCGAGTCAGAGAGTGCGATTTCCATGCTGAATGGCAACCTGAGCAAACCGGGGGCGGACCGCCGCGTCAACCCGAAACGCTGGACGGATGCCCATGCAAAACTGATCCGCCGCGCTGCCCAGGACGATGGTGTTGCGCGCATCTTCGTAAATCCGACAATCAAGAAAGCACTGTGTGAATTTGAGACAGGTGATCGCGACTGGTTGCGTAAAGTACGGCCTTGGTGGGGACACCACTATCACTTCCACGTACGGATGGCCTGCCCAGACGGCAGCACACAGTGTAAAAATCAGGCCGTGCCAGCTGCTGGTGATGGCTGCGGCAAGGAGCTGACTTATTGGCTTTCTGATGCTCCCTGGGTTCCTAAAAAGCCGAAACCGGGTGAAAAACCAAAACCACGCAAGCCTAAGCCTCCGCTTGCTGTTGCTGACTTGCCTAACAGCTGTACGACGGTTTTGAGAACGGAGTAAGTTTGGCGCCCTGCTGATGTAACCGAACTAACAATCTCTGGTTTGTTCGGCGGTGACTGCTTTCATGTGCTGGTTTTTAATCCATGCCTTTTGAAAGAGGCTGAGGTACAGAAAACTATATTCATGGGGCAAAACTGTCGTGCCAGTCTTATATCCACTTGTGGTGCCCTTCATAGCATCGGTGGAACGCAATCTTGGCTATAGGGATTTTGCTTGCAATGCTTGAGCACACAGCAACAACAGTCTGGCTCAAATAGACTTGCGCTGAAGATACGAAGCCTTCAAGGCGTTGCAGAAGCAGATAGTTGGGAGCAGAGACGATCCCTTTTTATTCGTCATGCGCGTGAGCCGCTGGGGCTTTGTCGTTGTTCAGGATGAGCGTCATCAGGGTCAGGTTCAGCCAGCGGCCGAATTTGAAGCCGACTTGTGGGAGCTCTCCGCTGACTTTGAAGCCGTAGCGTTCGTGTAGGCGGATTGAGCCTTTGTTATCGCTGTCGATGGCACCGATTAAGACGTGACGCTGGTCTTGTTTTGCAAGTTCAACCAGTTTCTCGAGCAGCACAGATCCGGTCCCTTTTCCACGAGATTGCGGCGTTACATAAACTGAGTGTTCCATGGTTTTGTTATATCCAGACTTCTCACGGAACGGGCCATAGCTGCCGTAACCCAGCACATCACCGTTGTCGTCTTCAGCTACGATGATCGGATATCCGCCAGCAATCCGGCTTTCAAACCAGGTCTTGCGATCTTCCAAAGTCTCTAATGAATCGGTCCAGATGGCAGCTAGAGTTTTGACTGCATCATTGTGAATTCCCAGGATGACGGGAAGATCAGATTTGGTTGCATGACGCAGTTTCATGGAAGCCCCTTTAAAACACCCAGGGCAAATAACGCCAGAGTGAAGGTATGCGTGTTGCCCCGGAAATCTACTTTTTGCGTAGTTTTGATAGATACGCCTTAACTTTCAGCAGGATTGTCATATTTTGCGATAGGCCTCAAGAACACACCGCACGCAAACACTTGAGTTTATTGCAGGATAGTCTGGAGTCTTGAGTTAAAACCGACCGGACATCAGATAAGTGAAATTTACTAATTATCAGATTATTTTACGTAAATTTAACCATAGTTTTTGATCATTACGTCAAATTTCAATGGTTGATTTTAAGGTTATCAATTAATTACTGCACCTACGAGTAGTCGTTACTTAACAGAGAGTAAACACGTTACTAAGCAGCAATTGTCTTACTCCTTGAATATCACCCTGCTTACACTTTCATATCTGGAGTATTTGAAGTGAAACAGGTTTTGTGTGTTTCCACCCTTATTACAGGCGTTGGATTAATAATTGCCGGAGCATCCGCTGCGCAGGCTCAAGACGGTAGCATGTACATCACGCTCAAAGGCGCAACTGCATTCACCATGCGGAGCTCGTATGACCCTGTCGACAATAATCCGTTGGACAAATATTCGACAGACTTCTCTGACGAGTGGGCGGTTAGCGGCGCTGTTGGTACGAGACTTAATGAGTTTATTCGCCTCGAAGCTGAGCTTGGATATCTAAAAAATACTATTGAAGATATTGACAGTAACGCGTTTATCTTGACACGAGGAGGAGGCACATCTTTCTCAACTTCCTACCTGATGGGCTCAGTGTTTTTTGACTTGCCCCTAAATGATCAACTCGCAGTTTTTGCTGGTGGTGGTATTGGTGTTACCAAACCAAACATGCAGAAAACTGAAGTTAATGTATCAGGCTCGCCTTATACTGAAACACGCACGATGGAAACGGAGGATGTTTACGCCTTTGCATTCAAGCTTTCCGGTGGTGTCGCTTATGAAATGATTGAGAATGTGCACCTTATTGCAGATTATAGCTATCTCAGAACAAGTGATTTCGATGTGAAGCACATCACACGTTACAACTCGACTCCACCTACTGCTTCAAAAAACACTCTGCAAACAAACATTGAAACTCATATGATCGGCGTTGGTCTTCGTTATGATTTTTAGTGGGTAACATATGTAAGTACTTCGATAATTTTCACGATTGACCGAGGCGGCAGGTTGCCACCTTGTTTTATGATGGGAGACTACTGGTAATATCATCAGGTATTATAGATGCCATACAAGTTACATCATTGTAATTGATACCTGTATTTTATATGTTCTGTGAATTACATCATTAATTATTTGGTAAGACTTGTCTATTTGCGCGAATCTCCCTTTCAGGACTTCAGGAGATAGTGCGCAATGGGAAAGTTTTCCTCTACTGTGATCATGTTAGTTTCTGCGTTATTGGCGACAGGAGCACTCTCTTCCCGTTCCTATGCTGCGGATTTGGCGGCGGCTGCGCAAGAAGCAGCTGCGGCGGCAGCTGAAAAAGCTGCAATGGGCATGTTTCCACTCAAACCTTATGCAGGTGCAAAGGCCTTTGTTTCATACGCACCTGATGGTGACTTTTATACACCTGGGACTGGACGAACCAAATTCTTTGAATACAACATTGGCTGGAACGCAGCTGCGTTTGCAGGGGTTACAGCAGGTGATTTTGTAAAGTTGCAGCTGGACACTGGCTATATCAGCAACAGTATTTCCAATCTTACCGGAGTGAATGGAGGTAGTGGATCAATAGCTGCTGCTTACGTGATGGGCGGCGTGGTGCTTTCTGCCCCACTTTCTCCCCTCACCAAGAAAGTTATTCCTTTCGCCGGTCTCAGCCTTGGGGCAGCATTTCCGATTATTGGTACAATTGACGGTACTACCGATGCTGGAGCGTTTACAATCAAGGGCGGGCAATCCACGGTTGGCGCACTTCTGGCACGAGCCGGCGTGACAGTTGCCATCAACCCAAAGCTTGGCGCGACTCTTGAGTATGGCTTCTTTCAGACAGCTGACATTAGCCTTAACGCAAGTGGTCCAAGTGGAGAGCCACTTTCAAGCTCAGGCAACGGCTCGACTGATATTTCGGCGCACCTGTTCGGTCTTGGCTTTGAGTATCACTTTTAGCCAGATAGCAGCGAAAATCTGAGAGAAAGCCAATTGCTATTCACTTTATTGGCTGGAAAACGGCAAAAAAGCGCATGGGCGCTTATTATGTGCTTTGCCATAGAGCAAAGCAGTGGTAATTGAGCGCCCATGACGACCAAAACTTTGTCCAATATTCGCAATTTCTCGATTGTCGCGCACATCGACCACGGTAAGTCCACCCTGGCCGATCGCCTCATCCAGTCTACCGGCACTCTCACTGATCGTGAGATGACGGAGCAGGTTCTCGATTCCATGGATATCGAGAAGGAGCGCGGCATTACCATTAAGGCTCAAACCGTTCGCCTGATCTACAAGGCTGATGACGGTGAAGAGTACACGCTGAACCTGATCGATACCCCAGGTCACGTGGACTTTGCCTATGAAGTTTCTCGCTCCCTTGCTGCGGTGGAAGGCTCCCTGCTGGTGGTTGATGCCTCCCAAGGCGTGGAAGCGCAGACGCTTGCGAACGTCTATCAGGCAATCGACAACGACCACGATATCGTGACCGTTCTCAACAAGGTTGATCTGCCTGCTGCTGAGCCGGATCGCATCAAAGAGCAGATCGAAGATGTGATCGGCCTTGATACTTCGGACTCAGTGATGATTTCAGCGAAGACCGGACTTGGTATTCCTGATGTTTTGGAAGCAATCGTCAAACAGCTCCCTGCTCCAAAAGGCAATCCGGATGGCCCGCTCAAAGCCATGCTGGTGGACAGCTGGTACGACACCTATCTTGGTGTGATGGTTCTTATCCGCGTGATCGACGGTGAACTGAAAAAAGGCGACACCATCAAGATGATGGGTACTGGCGCTGTGTATCCAGTTGACCGCGTTGGTGTGATGACACCAGCCTTTGTCACAACCGATCGTATTGGCCCGGGTGAGATTGGCGTTCTGACGGCTTCTATCAAAGAAGTTGCGGATACGCGCGTGGGTGACACGATCACCCATGACAAGAAGGGCTGCACCGAAGCGCTGCCGGGCTTTAAGCCTGCACAGCCTGTTGTGTTCTGTGGTCTGTTCCCGGTTGATGCCAACGACTTTGAAGATCTTCGCGGTGCAATGGGCAAGCTGCGCCTCAATGATGCGTCTTTCTCTTATGAGATGGAAACATCGGCTGCGCTTGGTTTTGGCTTCCGCTGTGGATTCCTTGGTCTGCTGCACCTTGAGATTATTCAGGAACGCCTGTCCCGCGAGTTCAACCTTGATCTGATCGCAACAGCTCCATCTGTTGTTTATGAGATGGAGATGACAGACGGTTCTCAGTTTGAGATGCACAACCCGGCTGATATGCCGGATGTTGTGAAGATCAAAGAGATCCGTGAGCCTTGGATCCGTGCGAACATCATGACACCGGATGAATATCTCGGTGCTATCTTGAAGTTGTGTCAGGATCGCCGTGGTGTGCAGGTTGACCTTTCCTACGTTGGGTCTCGTGCGATGGTCACTTATGACTTGCCGCTCAACGAAGTGGTTTTCGATTTCTACGACCGCCTGAAGTCCATCTCTAAAGGCTACGCTTCGTTTGATTATACAATCAGCGAATACCGTGCTGGTGATTTGGCCAAGATGTCTATTCTGGTGAACGATGAGCCGGTTGATGCGCTCTCCGTGCTGGTTCACCGATCACAGGCAGATAAACGCGGCCGTGCGATGTGTGAGGTTCTTAAAGAGCTGATCCCTCGGCACATGTTCAAGATTCCTATTCAGGCAGCGCTTGGTGGCCGCGTGATTGCGCGTGAGACCCTCTCTGCTCTGCGTAAGGATGTGACCGCGAAATGTTATGGCGGTGATGCTTCCCGTAAACGCAAGCTGCTGGACAAGCAGAAGGCGGGTAAGAAGAAGATGCGTCAGTTCGGTAAGGTTGAAATCCCTCAGGAAGCGTTTATTCAAGCGCTGAAGATGGATGACTGAGCACCGATTAGAGCTGCAGTAATACTAAGATTCAAGACCGGCCCATATGAGGCCGGTCTTTGTTTTTGGCAAATGCGACTATGAAAAGGTACGTAGATATGTCCCTTGAGAATGACCTGCGCAGCCGTGCAGACGATAAATGTGAGCTTTGCGGCGCGACAGAGGACCTTGCTGCAGTCGCAGTTGGTCCGGATAGCGATGGCAGTGCTGAGAAATCCATTCTGGCCTGCGGCATGTGCTCCGCACAGTTGGAGAACGAAGCAGAGCTGGATGTGAACCATTGGCGCTGCCTGAATGAAAGCGCATGGAGCACTGAGCCAGCGGTTCAGGTGAGTGCATGGCGTCTACTGGGCCGTCTTTCTGGCGAAGCCTGGGCACGTGACTTGCTGGATACGCTGTATCTGGACGAGGAAACGCTTGAGTGGGCTCAGTCCGGTATGCCAGCGGCAGAGGACGAAGATGCTATCGTGCACAAAGACACGCACGGCGCTGTACTTTCTGCTGGTGACACCGTGACTCTGGTTAAAGACCTCAAAGTCAAAGGTGCTTGCTTCACTGCCAAGCGCGGCACAGCGGTGCGGAACATTACTCTGGTGCAGGATAATGCAGAACACATCGAAGGCCGCGTTAACGATCAGCGTATTGTTATTCTGACGGAATTCGTGAAGAAGTCCTGAGGTTTGGCACTGAAAACTTGAGACGTAGAAAGCGGCCTTAAGGGTCGCTTTTTTTATGGCTACTTCAACTCAGAGCTACGTCCTGCTTAGCTTTCCTCTATCCTTCATAGATTCCGATACATGAGAGAGGAGACAGTTTGGTTGCTGACCGGGCTAATCACCTCCCCCGCTACTGCCAGCATCACCATCTCCGCTAAGACCGCCGATCATATTGCTAGAAGCTCCACTGTCGTCACAAACAGGCTCTGAGTCAGCAGGTGCGTCGTTTTTTGTATGACTCGCTTGCGAGAGTCGCCACGCGTTGACTTTCCCAGCACTGCGATACCCATTAATGCAGGCACGAATATGAGAATGAACAAAATCTTAGATAAGGGCATAGAGAACGTCTCATTACTCACGAGTTCTTGGCTCCAAGCACTCCAAATCAAAACTTTATCGTAAGATGTTACACGTGATAAATCAGAATATTAGCTTAGTTCTCTTCACCATTACGCTTTAGGCGAACCTGCGTGTGCAGGTGGATTTGTTCTGGTGTTAACCGCATAAGGATTTGGCTGTCTTTCCATTGGTGCAGGGCGGCGCCGGTGTTGGAGGTTTCTATGCGGTAGTGGCGGCCGCCTTGGCGGGCGTACCAATCGATGCGGTCTTTGTTGAACCATTTGTTGGTCTTGAGCGGGTGCAGCATGGTGAGGTTGCCGGGGTAGTCGGCGAGGAGCAGATCTATCGCGTTGGCGGCGTTGGTTTCTTCAGCGACGCGGTGGACTTCGCAGATCTGCGGTTTTTTGATGGTGGCGAAGCGCTTACCGACATGGGCGTACTCGTTGAAGTGTGCCATGCTTTCATTATGCCGCAGATAATCAAACACCACGATGGCGCCATCACAAATGGAGGAGAAATAGAAGGATTTGTTGGTGTACTGGAGTGTCACCCGCTGCGGTTGGTTGGCGATATAGCGTTGGACGGTATTGCCACTTCCTGTCAGATACTCGCCCCGCCTTTTCTTCTGCAGGGCCAGGCCAAGGCCAATCAAGTAGTCATCATCAAGAAAGCGCGCAGGTATGGATTTATGCGACTTCCTGTTTGAAGCGGCTGGCTGACCTGAAAACACATTCCTCCCAAACCTGATATCCATCTCTGTTCCCCGTCACCACAAGTGGTCGATGTTTCAAACGTGGAACAATTCCTAGGCAAAAGCAGTCCTTCAAATGCCTCAGATGGATAGTCTTAGGTCACATCTAATTGGGTGGATCTCAGGGTTTTCCTTTCGTCTCAGCCGTGGTCTTCCTCTTTCTGGCTCACGAAGATCAGCGCCAAAAACGCGATGATGCTGATGTTGTAGGAAGTGTCTATGGCCCCTCTCCCGAGTGGAGATTGCCATGCAAGGAACCACTCTCCTGCTCCTGTAACAAAGATGCCAAACCAAAGCAGAATGGCGATGCAAAAGCCGAAGGAGACGGTGGATTTGGAGCGATTGAATGAGGCCGCTGACCGATGAATGCTGGCCAGCATGCGCAAGCTTCCCAGAACCAGCAGGAGAGCAATGAAGCCTTCTATGGCCAGGATAATGGTGAGGAAGGTGGGCGCGGTTTCCAGAGGGAACGCAGCCCGGAACTTGGGGCTGGTTGGGAACGTGTCCACCATGGAAATGACGCTTTCAATATACGCCAGATTTGCCGGTGTATCCTGATAGTTGTTGAAGCAGACCAGAGCAGCAAAACCGCCGAACGCCAAGGAGACCAGAACTTTGATCAGTCGAAGAAGCATGGGACTACCCACTTTTCCGCCAGTAAAGCAGATTGGCGCTAAAGCGCAGTTAGGTGCTCTCGTCAGCTCTGGTCTTTTTCATTTGCCCTTTGTTAATGGAGCGGCCTGCCTCAAGCAATATCCAGAATCTCAGGCCACAAGACCGCGTTTTGCTTGGCGAAGGCCTTCAGATGCCCAACTTCCTTGAGCTCGAAGTCTGCCGGATTAAGGATTTGTCGCGTGACCTGCGCATCTTTGTAGAGAGGTGGAAGGCGTTCAACTGAGGCATTGGGGGCAAGATCATCATCGGTGAACGACATGATTTTGATCGGGCCAGTGAACGGCTTCGGGTTCATGGACGGTAAAACACTACCGATGTCATCCTTGAAGAAGGTTGGAGAAGTGCACCATTTACGCCATTGCCAGTAAACACCAGCAGGGATATCTGCGCCGATCCCAAGTGCCTTACCGGGCAAATAACCTTTCATACGTGTGACAGCTGGCCCTAGCAAATACCAGAAGGCAACAACAGTCAGGAAATATGGCATATGGTGGTCACGCCAATAAACCTGACCGCAGGCAACTGTGGTGACCTTATCGACCATGTCCAGGTTTCGATGGAATGGCAACATGAAGCCGCCAAGAGAGTGACCAATCACGTGAGTGCTGGGCGTATCAGCCAGTTTCAGCAGCGCATCAAAGGCAGCTTGCTGATCATACAGGCCCCAATCAGACATCGTGGCGGAAGAGTTGCGTGGATGTATCTGTTTAGAGGCACCAAAGTCGCGATAGTCATAGGTGAGGCAGAGATGGCCCTGCTCTGCAACCCAGCGGGCAAACTTGGCATAAAACAACTGCGGCACACCGGTTGCGCCGTGAATAATGACTGAGGATTTTGGGTCACCCACAGGCCAGTAGGCTTTGCCAATCAGTGTGGCACCCTCGCTGGGAATTGTGATTGTTTCCACGCGCTGCTCACTTTCAGCCATCATTTCTTCCAGTTGCTTCATAGCGGTATCTTTTCAACTTACGATAGCCGCATAGGATCATATATTAACGTATAGGTAAAGTCAGAAGGTAAAATATACCGCTCGCTTTTAAGAGAAGGTTTCATGAGTTCATTCTCGGAAACACTCTGATTTCAGAGCATGTTGTGTGTTTTGTCTGAGATGGAGATCAGGTGAGACCTGCCTTATTGCAGCGCTTTCGCCAAGGCCTGCTGAATTGCCGTGATTGTCTCCTGCACCGATTTGGGTGGCAAAGTATCATAGCTGTGCACGGCATAAATTGGTGTTGGTTCTGGCTCTGACAGAGTAAGGAGAGGCTGGAGGGTTCCAGTCTTCAGGTCCTGTACAATCGCGATATCCGGCAGGAGCGCAACGCCCAGGCCATTTCGAGCAAAAGCTGCGATGGCTTCAATGGTGTTGGCTTTGACGGCAGATCTGAAGCTCACCTCAAAGCTCTCTGAACTTTCCTGAACTGGGAGGCGATGCCGCACCACAGCTGGCTCTCGTGTATGAGCGATGTATGGCAGGGACTGCACCCATTGCCAGTAGAGCGGATCATCAGCGGCAGGCGCCTTTTCCATTACAACTGGCGCGGCACATAGAATATCGCGCAGTGTCCCTATGCGGCGAGCCTGAAGCGTGCTGTCTGGCAGTTGGCCGACACTGATCGCAACATCAATCCCCTCCGTGATCAGATTGAGGCGCTTGTCCTCCGCTATTACTGAAGGCTGAAGGTTCGGGAACTTATCTTTCACAACTGCTAGGGCCGGTGCGATGACAGGCGTGATGAAAGCGTGGGGGGCTGTGATGGTGATCGGGCCAGACGGGACCGCTCCGAAACTCTCCATCTCGGTTTCCGCCTGCCGTGAGAGCGCGAGGATTTCCTTGCAGCGCTGGTAGTAGCGCTCCCCTGCCGGGGTCAGAGAGAGGTGGCGCGTGGTGCGGATGGCGAGTTTTACATCCAGCTGTTGTTCCAGCCGCTTCAGGTTTTGACTGACAGCGGACTTCGCTATGTTCAACTCATCCGCTGCACGGGTGATTGAGCCGGTTTCGACAACTGTGACGAAGGAGAGCGGGAGCGTTGAGAGCATTTTGTTCTCACAATGTGAATAGTAAATTCAGAAATAGAGTGTTTTTTAAACAATGCAAGTGCGGCAAAAGACAGTCATCAACATCGCATCTGAACGGAGATCACGTGATGACTTTCATTAAATCTATCGCTCTCGCTGCTACTGTCGCAGTTGGATTGAGCGGACAAGCCATCGCTGACGAAGCTGGAAAGCTGGCAGAAGGTGAATACAAGCTCAACACCGCAGTTGCCACCGCAAGCCGTGCCTGGCGTGATGCCTTCAACGCCGGCGATGCAGCCGGTGCCGCAGCGCTTTATGAAGACGATGCTGTGATGGTTGTGAAGCCATTTGGTACGTTTAAAGGACGTGAAGCGATTGAGGGCTTCTGGACAGACATCATCTCCAAGGGATTTGATGATGTGGTTTACAGCAATACTGTCACCACTGTTCTGGACCAGACCTCTGCCCACGTTGCAGCCAACTGGAAGATGAACAACGCCCATGGCGTCATCACCAATGAGCTTTGGGTTCTGCAGCCGGATGGCCGTGCTTTGCTGCGCGAAGACCACTTCGAGATCGCTCAATAAACACACGTGTTTGCCTTATGCCCTGATGAAGGACAGCCTGTTATGACAAAGCTTGATACTCTTCGTTTGCGTGTCCGTGATGTGGCCGCTCTGAAACAGTTTTATTGCGATGTTTTAGGTATGTCCGATCAGGGTGACGGGCGGATCGGGTATTCGGCGACAGAGGTCGCACTGCAATTTATCGCGGCTGAGACGCCCTACACGCCACAAGCCTCTGATCTTTACTGGAAGATCGCGATCTCGGTTCCCAACATCGAGCTTGCCTGCGCGCAGCTTCGGGCACGCGGTGTCTATGTTACAGAACCGCAGCAGTTTCGGGATGTTGGGTACCTTGCCAAGTTCACAGATCCGAAAGGTTTTGTGGTTGAGCTGATCGACCATTGGTTTGAAGGCGACCGACCTGATCTGGAGCTCGACGAGAGCCGATTAGGCGGTGGTCCGCATCTCAGCCTTGTGACCTTGCGCACTGGCGACATTACAGCAATTGAGCCCGACATTCTCAGTTGGGGTATGACGCCGCTCTCTGTTCAGCCTGTCGAGCCTTTTGGTTTCACGCTCTACTTTTACGCCTTCACGACTGAGCAGCCTCCAAACCCTGATCTCACCGGAGTTGAGAACCGGACCTGGACCTATCAGCGGCCTTATACGGTGCTGGAAATTCAGCATGTTTCTGCAGTGGAGACGGAGAGTTTGCAAGAGGTTGGTGCTTCAGGATATGGCGGCCTGATAGTTGGCTCAGCCGGTGCACCTGTTCATTCCAAGCGGCTGATGATTAAGGCAGATTGAGACTGCGGCAACTCCCGCTCAAATCTGCGGGTTGCCTGAAAACAAAGAAGGCGGCAGAGCTAGCGTCCCCCTATACCCTAGCTCTAGCCGCCTTATCGTTATGAGGTGATGCCGACTTCAAACCGTCCTTTAAAATCAGCGCCTCACACTTCGACTGAATCTCTGTCCGAGTTATTCTTTGCTGAGATCAGCGTCTAAACCCGCGATCATACGATCTGCAGGTTTATTTCGTGAAGAAAACTCAGAAATCACAACCATTCCAAGGATCGCCAAGAATACGCAAATGAATAATATCAAGCCGAAAGTCATAGTGCCTCCACTTCAATGACGTTTAAAGCGTAGATAGCATTTTGACCTATGTCAATATGAATTTAGAATTTGACTAATGTGAAATTTAATCATGGTCAGAAGCGATATTTCTTCATCATTTCATTTCGCAGCGCACAACTTAGTATAATTATTTCTTTTATTATTCTTGACCACAAACTTTCAAGCACTGACCTCACCTTTACTCGCAGCTATAGTACATATACGTAGATTACCTAAATTAAATCGATTTAAGAGTCAGCTGAAAACCAGTCACTTTTGCAGCGCGAAAACCTGAGTTAAGGTCGTACATCGAGCGATCACCCGTATTTTCGGAGTTACCTTCATGCCTATGCCTCAGGAGTATCAGCTGGCCTCTCAGCAGTACGAATCTTTCCTTGCTGATGCTCAGGACGCGCTTGGCCTGACCACTCGTAATCAGACCTACACATGCGTCCAGGCTGTTTTGCTGGTGTTCCGCCGGAGACTGGACGCTGAGCAGGCTCTGTCCTTTGCTGATACGCTGCCAGCGGTTCTTCGGGCGATTTTCACGTCTGGCTGGAGCAGCAGTGACTACACTGCGGACTTTGGCGATGAAGACGATTGGGCTGCTGAGGTAAAAGCTCTCAGGGCACATCACAACTTTGCGGATGATGAGACGCCCGCACGTGTGGTTAAGGTTTTGCGCAGCCGCGTTGACCTTCCCCGCTTTGAGCAGGTGTTAGGCCAGATCGGCCCTGACGCTTTACGGTTTTGGGGATTTGAAGTTTCGGCTGAAGCAGAGGCGAAGAGAGATTTATCAGAAGGCACTCCCTCACAGACTGAGACTTTGTAAAACCTGTAGTTTCTTCAGTGGGTCCGTTGACTGTAAGGGATGGCTCGGGCAGGGAGAGAACGATCTTGCCGCCTCCCCTTTGACTTTCCAGAGGCCAGGCGCTCATCTCTCATTACCCGCTCATATTCAGAGTGTTGCAGGGCGGAAAGTTGCGAAGGAAATTTCAGCCATGTTCATGAAGCGTTTCGGACTGTGTTTTGCTGCTTGTGTGTTGGCCACTACCAGCAATGCAGAAGACGCTGCAAGCCCTGTTTATGACGCTGCCTCAACCACCTCAGCTCAGAATGTGGTTGTCTCTACACAGCCGCACCATGTTGCCATCGGTGATATGAGCGTTTCCTAGCAAGAGAGGCCTTCATTTCAGGAGCAAACTGGCAGCACGCTAAGCCTGGTCGCTGTGACGTTTACTGAACTTGATCCTGAGACCCGTGCGCCCATCGCCTCGCCAAGCTTGTCTGTGAATGAGAGATTGAAATTAGCAAAGACAGCGATCGAGCTCTCGCCCGGCTGCGCTTATTACGGCTACGACCCTGAAATCAACGTCATTGACGGCTTCAGGTGGAAGGATCATGACAACATCATCGTAGTGCTGGCTGGCTGCTAAGCGCCAGCCTGATGCACTTGCTGCCTATTTAAAAACGCAGCGGTTGATGGCCGGATCCTTACCGTCCAACTTTTTCGAGAGCAATTTAGCTACTCCCAGAGGCGCACCTACCATAAGCTCAGTGCCAGTGGAATTGACTGATTTGACTGAACAAAGCTTGTCGTGGAACGACTTATCGCAGCACGTGCCATCGGTGTTACGATCACCGGGCGCACATGACCAGGGGCCAGCCATCTGAAATCCTGCGGACGGACTGGGCACTGCGGGACAGGAACAGATGATCTCGTCTTCCTTGACTGCTCCGATGCCGGGGAAGTCTTTCCCCTGCGTGCTGTTAAAACAGAAGCCGCCATCACATTGAGCAGAGTAGCCAGCGGGCGCATCGTCTGTGTTGGGGCAGCTGTACGTCGCCATGGGTGGCCCCAGCTTTTCCGTATCGGGATCGTAGTCAGTTTCCATCTGGCGCGGCGTGGCATAGGTACTTACCGTGAAACCGTTATCAATGCCGGCCTTCAACAGATCACAGACATCTTTTTTCTCATCACCTTCTTTATAGTGAAACGGGAGAGAAATACTCTGTTCGTTCATCACATCGCATTTGCAGTAGGCAACGGTGTCGACGGTCCAGCATTTGGCTGTGGCGCACAGGGCGAACGTATTGGGATCATCCTGAGATACCGGGCATTCCTTGAAAAGACTTAGGTCTGTGCTCGCGTCTGTGCCGGTTTCAGCGTTGGCTGTACCTAAACTGAGTAGAGGGAACGCGAGTACAAGCCATAGCGTTGCTAATCGTGAAGCTGATTTCAGCGGCATTTGTTATCTCCTTTTTGCGCTGAACGGTTGCCGTCTTTTGGGCTAACAGTCAGGGATGCTTATCTGCTTGCTTATGGTGTCGCGATGTCGCGGTCAGAGTGTCCATCAGCGCCGCAAAGGTCCGGGGCTGGAACTGTCTTCATTGTTCAATGTATGGGGAAGCAGACGTTTCTTCAGGCGCTGTTCAACCGGCACCTGTTCCAGTGCGTGACGGATGTCATTACCAATACCCAGCGTCTGGCTGACACCGTGTAATGAGGGGTACTGGCCAGTGTAAATGCTGGTTCGGCTGGGAGCGCAGGCTGTGGTTGCAGTGTGGTGGTTGAGAAACTCCAATCCGTGTTGGCGCATCTTTCCGAGCGCAACACTGTTCTGCAACCGAAATTGCCTGGCACTGTCATTTTCATAGACCGGTGGAAAGCGCTCTTCATCCGTCGTAATAATCAAAAAATTGAGAGGCTTACCGTTAATTTTCATGCTGTGTCCTTATCGTTTTTGTTCGTTTTGGACATCGTTCGCTGGAATGTATGTACTCAAGTAAATCTGAGTGACCGACGCAGATATAGAGCTGAAGCACTCTGAGAAGCGGGTGGGAAAGTTGTATGACAGAAACATGAATCACAACATAAAGTTGTTACGTGTTTTCATCTTGAAATATTGGGGGAGGTATTTTGATGGGGGGGCTGGTGAACATAGGTGACGTTTAGCTCGTTCGACTCATGCAGCAGAATATATAAAATTATCAACTTATGATTGCAAAATACATTTATTGATTTAATGTCTTCTCGTTTGATGTTTCTCGAGGATTTTCACTTGCCTAAGCACACTTACTCACTCATTGCTCTTTCTGGATTATTGATTGCATTGGCAGGGTGCCAAACATCATCGAATAACTCTGTGAAAGAGGAGCCGAAGCTCGAACTGTGCTCGACCGATAGCACTGCTTCAAAACTGAATTATACACCCGAACTCGGTTTCTACGTCTCAACCAAATCAATCAGCGCCGTCGCCTCAGCGGTAAAGTTTATTGCTAATGAAGCCTCTGCCCCAACCACAAAAGACCTCTTGGGTGATTGGACACTTGTCGATTTGAATACAAAGAAATCGTGTCCACTGGAAATGGCTTCCAATCCGCAGAATAAAGCGAAGCATGCGATCAATACCAAGTCGGGCTGTGGATTGAGCAAGAGTAAAGCCGCCACATGGAATCTGGAAGGCAAAGAACTTGTGCTCAAATCGCAATCAGGAGGAGAAACAGCAAGACTTGTTAAAGTCAACAAGACCTGCTGGGCAAGTTCAGGAACGGCTTCTCAAAACAAACAGTTCGTTTTGAGACGTTAAAGAGCACTTATCTCCATTCGTTCGGAGTTGAGGAAGGCAAGCCCGCACATGTGGGCTTGGACTGTTGCCAAACTCCACAACACGGACAGCTTCGTTTGTTTGCTTAACCTTGATTAGTTTTAGTCGCAAATTACTTGAACACCCCGAAGCCTGCCTCCCAGCGGGTTCGGGGTGTTAGAACAGACAAAACTTGCCGCAGCGGGAAGGGCTGCGGCAAGTCTTTTGCTGACATTTGAGGGTCAGTTGGTTTGATTGCGGGGCTTGTGGCTTGCCTCGCAATCAGGTTTTGCCCCGACTGAATAGTCGTCTTTATTGCTTTCTCTTCAAACGGATTAGCCGAAGATTGGCAGGTTACCGGTCAGTTCGAATGCGGTGATGATGAACACCAGGATACCGAAACCGAACACCATTGCCTGACGGGCATTACCGCCTGGGACCTGGTACATGTCCGGGTTCCGCTCACGACAGATGCGAACCATTACGATTGGCGCCAGCAAGGAGAAGATCACCAGAACCACACCAGCATAACCGATTGCTGCGATGAACCCGTGTGGGTACAGGATAGCAAGGATAATGGTTGGTACGAATGCGATGCCTACAGTCTTTGCTTTGCCAGCAACGGTAGCTGTATCGAACTTGAACAAGTCGGAAATGTAATCATACAAGCTGAGAGACACACCCAGGAAGGATGTTGCAACAGCCATGTTGCCAAAGATCTGCAGGATTACAGAGATGTTTTCACTGATACCAGACTTACTCAGAGCACCGATAATGTTACCGATGTTGCCACCTTCAGCGATGATCGCAGGGAAGTCATCACGGGAGATGTTTCCGAATACTGCAAACATCCAGAGGAAGTAGAAGAAGCCTGCAAGGAAAATCGCGA
Source organism: Pseudovibrio sp. Ad37 (assembly GCF_001623075.1). Classification (GTDB taxonomy): domain Bacteria; phylum Pseudomonadota; class Alphaproteobacteria; order Rhizobiales; family Stappiaceae; genus Pseudovibrio. The sequence continues at coordinate 3,855 of NZ_LMCF01000016.1, read as the reverse complement.
TCAGCAGCGCTTTGCTTGTCCGCTTCGCATCCAGACCCAGATAGTTGGTTACAGTTGGAACTGTAATTTGAAGACCAAAACTCGCCACCAGGAAGGAGATGGTGTAGAACGCATATGGCATGCGATCGCCGAGTGAGATCTCTGGGAACAGGTTCGTTGTAGATGAGTTGCCGATCAATGAACTCAAGCTGATCATGAATGTGATGATCATGCCGCCGATGAGAACTGTGTTCACACGGTCGACTGCTCGGGTTCCCATCATCACTATCGATAATAGCACGACTGCGAAGATCAAACTCGCAACCCCTGATGACATGTTTACGTCACCAAAAATCGACAGCGAGTACGTGATGATTGAACTACCACCTGAGATGTAGGCGTAGGTGAGAACGTAGCACAGGAAGGCAACGGAGAGACCGTTGACCACACGGCCCACGTTACCAATGGTGCCCTTGGCAAGGCTGTCGTAGTTGGACCCTTCAGGGAAATGAAGCGTGATTTCCATGATGTACAACGATGCAGTGTGCATGATGTAACCAACAACGATCATCAGAACCAGACAAACAGAGAACCATACGCCACTGTTTGCAACAGGGAGCGAGAACATGCCCGCGCCGACGGCGGTGCCAGCAGCGATCACACTGGCGCCTAAGATTGTGCCCTGGCTTTTCTTGGTAGATTTTGGTTCAACTGTCTCTGCAGTAGGAACCTGCTCAGAAGCAATGGTCATGTTGAGCCTCCCAACTCCGGCATTTGCCGTGACCAATTGAGAAAACGCCTGCCGATTTTGTAAGTGCCCCGTGGCAGAGCTTTCCCGAAAAGCGCACATAGACTTACGGTGGGTAAGATTTGTGCTTTGATAACAACAGAGGAGAGCACACGGGCTCTCCTCCAATGCAGTTTAGTCTTTGACTATTGCTAGTCACTTCAATGGCTTAGTTCTTAGATTTCTTCGAAACGGCCAGTGAAGAAGCGAAGTACCTTAGGTTCGAATACGAACTCGAGACCCTTGATGCTTTCGCGGTTTTTGTAGAGCTCGATGATCGCATCTGCGACGTAATCCATGTGTGCGTATGTGTATACGCGACGTGGGATAGTCAGACGAACTGTTTCGAGCTTAGGAACGTGGTTCTCACCGGTCTTAACGTCGCGGCCTGCGGACACGATACCGCGTTCCATGGTGCGTACACCGGAAGTGCGGTAGATCGCTGCGGCAAGTGCCTGTGCAGGGAGCTGCTGCTGGTCAAGATGTGACAGGAATGCGCGTGCATCGAGGAAGATTGCGTGACCGCCGTAAGGCTTAACCATTGGCACGCCAGCAGCTTCCAGACGCTCACCCAGGTAGCGGATCTGGTTTACGCGGTGTGAGATGTAGTCAAACTCTACGGATTCCCTGATGCCGATTGCCATTGCTTCCATGTCGCGGCCTGCGAGACCACCGTAGGAAGGCATACCTTCGAACTGAACAACCATGCCTTTTGCTTCAGCAAACAGGTCGTCGTCGTTCATGCAGAGGAAACCGCCGTTGTTTGTCAGGCAGTCTTTTTTGCCGGACATGGTGCAGCCGTCGCCGTAGGAGAACATTTCAAGGAGGATTGCCTTGATTGTTTTGTCTTCGAAGCCAGCTTCACGTTCTTTGATGAAGTATGCGTTTTCTACACAACGGGTTGCATCGTACATCACTTTGATGCCGTGCTTGTGGCAGAGTTCGCTTACTGCTTTGATGTTGCCCATGGAAACAGGCTGACCACCAGCCAGGTTCACGGTTACAGCAAGACAGATGTAAGGGATCTTTTCGCCACCAACTTCGTCGATGAGCTTCTGCAGTTTTGCAAGGTCCACGTTGCCTTTGAATGGCACGTCAGCCAGGTCAGGGTTGTGGGCTTCGTCGCAGATTACGTCAACAAATGTTGCACCGTTACGTTCCTGGTGGAAACGTGTTGTGGTGAAGTACATGTTGCCTGGAACGTAGTCGCCTGGCTTGATTGTGAGCGTGGACAGGATGTTTTCTGCGCCGCGGCCCTGGTGAGTAGGGATGAGGTGTTTGAAGCCGAAGTGCTCTTTAACAACTTCTTCAAGGTGGTAGAAGTTTTCGGAGCCAGCGTAAGCTTCGTCACCAACCATCAGGCCAGCCCACTGCTTGTCGGACATCGCGGATGTACCGGAGTCGGTCAGCAGATCGATGTAGCAGTCTTTGGACTTCAGCAGGAATGTGTTGAAGCCAGCTTCCTGGATTGCCGCTTCGCGACGCTCGTCAGAAATGAAGTACATTGGTTCAACAGATTTAATCTTGAACGGCTCTGGCATAAACTTAGTCATAAGAACGTCCTCTTACTTGCTTCTTTACCAATAGGGCGGAGGGACCATGTCTCTCCGAATTCTCAAGGAGTGAAGAAATTATCGATCCCGAAGTTTATTTAATTACGAATCGAAAACAATTTCGCTTCACCAATCTTCGTATTCATTAATTATCCAAATATTCGATCATCACAATAAGTAACAATATGGATATGTGAATAAATAATCGTTTATATATACAGATCACATACACATGTATCTTTATGCAATACACAAGGCGCTGATTTTTACATGTGCATTACTTGACCGTGCAGAGTTATTGCCTGCATGATCTTGGCTGTGCTGTGATCTGTATATTTCCCCGCTGCAAGTCTCAGGCATGGCGGTGCCGTTCTTCTGCCCCAAGCGCGCTCAACACTTGGAAGACAGGAGCAAAGACAAACGTCATTATCTGAAGCAATCACGACACACCTGCAGCGCAAACCGGAGGTGCCGATGGTATTGCCAATATCAAAGCACAGTTCTTCTTCTGCGTAGGGGATGCAGTGTTGGAATGAGTGCCTAATATTACTTGTTTTGGGGGTGTTGCATGTTTTGGCTGGCCTCTACACTCTGCATCTTTGGTGGACTATAGGAGGCAGGAGGCTAGCTTACATGCGGCCGTGCAGCAGGAGCGACTCCACTGCAGGCGGAGGTCGTCAGACGAGATGCAGATTATTGGCCATGGAAACATCTTCGATGTGCCAAGGCAGCTTATCTCTCTTTAAGATATTCAAATACAGCTGATACCAGCGCATTTTCCTAGTCCCAATGTAACTTCAAGACCTAATTGATTACACACAACGGAGTTTGGGCGAATTGGCCTGAAAGTCAAAAGGAAAAACTACTTAGAGACAGTGGCTTGACGGGGGTGCCTTGCCGCGGCGCGACACACCTGCCGTTACAAGCTCCCTGAAATACCAAGGGTTTTTAGGTTTTACGGGGTGTATATCCCCCGGTTTGGCCGGCTTCACGATTCGTCAAAACATCCTATTTATTCCACAATAAACTTATATATTAGCAACTCCTGCCATTATTTTTAGATTGATTAGCATGAATCACTTTCACGTTCAGAGAGCCTGATCGCCCTGTGTTTGATCAGATTGGAGTGCATCCCCTGCCCTTTGGGATGCTGGCCTGCGGGCGCTTGTTGCCCGGCCGCAGACCAGCAGGGTGCTCATTTGCGGGGTTGTGCCTCTTACCCGAGGTTGGAGGCCTTGGTGTGGAGGCTTCCCTGTGGCAGTGAACACGGGGTGCGTGTGACACCGCCCGAGCACCTGTCACAGTGCGTTAATCCAGAGACACAACATTGGTGTTGACCGGCTGCGGAAGGGCGACCCGCTCCAATAATCCGCAGGACTTTTTCAGTGCCTCCAGGCGGTCACATAAAGGTAAGCGTCCGGCGAACCCGACCTGACGATTCTAGCTTTGCTGCTCTATCGTACGTGTAGTTTTATCTGCATGGACTTTGATGATGATAGAAAGCCAAGGACGGCGCTGGAGTGACGATGAGAAGCG
>NZ_LMCF01000015.1 GCF_001623075.1 Pseudovibrio sp. Ad37 | reverse complement strand
GTTCTGGCTCAAATCGCTGATCACAAGATCACCCGCCTCAACGATCTCATGCCGTGGTGTTACGCTGCTAAGCCAGCGTAACAGGGCCTATTTCCGTTTTGTAGGTCGGGTTCGCCGGACGCACACTTGCAAATGACAGCAACTTCATAACAATGCTGCATTCTTCTTTTTGAAACGTCAGTCTCACTTAAAGAGCTGAGTACTTCTGCATACTCTGTTGACGTTGTGTACCTAGCAACACCACCAAAGAAAACAATATCCTTTTCAGCTTCAGATTGAAGTCTTGGATAAATGACGAGAAAGAAAAATACTGCAGACGCGACGAGTAAGACGCCGGTAGTCGCCATTAATAATATCAATGGTATATTAGCATGACCATTATCGAACATTTCAAAATCGCCATACTTAGAGACCCAATAAGCGGCGATAGCTGAGATTAAAGTAAATCCCCAAGAAGCCTTTGTATCTGCAAGAGTTATGTAGTTTCGCACATAGCCTTCATGAAAATTATAGAAAGCTAACCTCCACCCTTCTGATGCTTGTTGTGGTTGCGAATTTGCCAATGTATTGCTGGTGTTTTCCAAAATTGATTCATCGCTCATATTATCGGTAGCCCAACCTACCTATGTATTCCCAAACAGCATACTTGTATCCAGTGTCGAGATGGATAAAACCTGACTCCAGTGTTTTTAACTGTACAAACTGCTGTTGGTGTTCAAGTGGAAGTAAGCTGACGGCCCTTGTTCCCAGTAAAATTGAGTTGGGATCTGCTAATGCTAAAAGTTTGCTTGCAATGTTCGCAACCGTACCCACAGCAACAAGACCGTTGAATCTCCGCGCGGCACCAAACTTAGCAATAGTAATAGGCCCTTCATCTATAGTAATTCTAAAATCGAATGTAGGATTTCCATTTACAATCAAGACTTGGTTTATAACATTTTTAGCGACATAAAATATTGCCAGAGCAGTACTCAATGCCTGTTCAACTGAGTTTGATCGCTCCTTCACCTGGGGAGCAAAGTATGCCATCAGACCATCGCCTGTATTCTTTTCTATGAAGCCACCATGCTCTTCAATCACTCTGACAAACTCAGAGAACAAGAGCGATAGGCTTTCAGATAGAACTGATTGCTCTTCAGGCGTCCAAGCAGGATACGATGTAAAGTTACATATATCGATGAACATCACCGCAGCATCGATATGTCGGCCTCTATGAATTGAAATACCATCAGTGCTTGGAATTTGTCGACCAGCACTAGCGACAGGTAGCCTCTTGATTTGATTGAAGGTTTCAATTACGCGATCTCGTTGATTTTCAGCGTATTTTTGATCAAAAATAGGTGTATTTAACATTAAAGCACCTTGTAGCACCTAAATTTTTCTATTCCAATTGCTGCCCCATCAAACTCAACAATGTGAGCGCGCTCTAACCATTGAACATGAAGATTATCTCTTAGATACTCTCCTATATACACTCCATTTTGAGGAGCACTTTCTTGAAGTTTCACGGCTCTATTTATTACTGAGCCGGAAAGATCCTTTTGAGTAAAATTAGTAGTAGGAATTGATATATTTCGTATTTTCGTTTCTCCACTATCAATGCCAATCCTAATATCGAAGGTTGGCAGTTTGCTCTCTTTCAAAGCCGGGTTAATCCCGCTTTGAAGGTATTCGATTGCAGATAGTGCAAAATCAACAATACTATCAGACTGAGAATTTATCGAAGCATCTGACAAATAACCTATTAAACCATCGCCAGTTGTTTTCCAAATATGCCCATTAAATTGCCCGATAAGAGTTCCGATCTCACGAATAAATATCTCATAAGATCTCTCAAATCCTTCGGGATCAGACTGGCTAATTCTAGAACTTGAGCAAATATCTATTGAAACAATACTCAACCAAGCAGACTGATTTGGAATATCTATTTCACGATGTTCGATTGCTTTCTGTTCAGGCTGGATATAAGCGGCACCATTCAACTCACTAGTTAGGGCCATTTTTCTTTGCTTACTGTAACTTTCAGATGAACCAATAGAGGAGGACAATAATCCAACAGGCATACCGCTCAATTGGCTAGAGATTGACTCACTTATTAGGTCCTCAGAAAATACAACATTTAAGAACTTATCTCGGTAATGTTTCTTACCGTCTTCCATGTATTCATCATACCTCCTCTCATCAAGCTCAATATGCAATAGTAAAGTTCCGTCTCCGGTTTCTCCCAGTAACTTCGAATTAAAATCCATTCGGAATGGAACTTCTTTATCCGACATACTGCACCCCAGTCCTCAATCAGAAAATCGCAATTATTCAATTTAAAATTGTATTAAAAGGAACTTTTATGTGCAAGTTGAATAATCACGCAAACACCTTTCCTTGAGCTAAGCAGTCGGTAAATCAGTTACATTCATTACTTTCAAACGAACTTCGCGAACTCAATCTTCAGCGAGTTGGATTCTACCTTGGCGATTGGCTTGGCAAGTAACCTGGACGAGAGAAAAATGGAAACGAGGCCGGGTTTTCAATCTTAAGTTTAACTGACTCATTGATTAAAACCAATGGCATGCACCCCGCATATCTGATGGGCGCACTTCCATTATAAATTGCGGTTTCCGGTTTGTGTTGGGGCCGTTTTAGAATACAGGCTAGCCTCCCCTCAGACGTCATCCCGCATTTGATGCGGGATCTAAGCCAAGGCCGCACACCCATCAAATCAACTCCAGATACTACTCCTGCTATGTCAGCGTTCGTCACGTCAGGCCACGACATCATGACACATGCAGTTTGTTATGAGAGGTGATTTCCAGCTGGGTCCCGCATCAAGTGCGGGATGACGAGATGGAGGTGTGCGGGATGATGAGACGGGGTGTGCGGGATGATGAGAGGGAGGTGTGTGGGATGACGGTGGAGGGAGAGGTGGTTTGAAGCGGGTTGAGTGTGCGGGGATAAGTTGGATTTTGGGTGGTGTGTTTGGTGCACTGTATGAGGCGAAGGGCTGTTGTACTTATTCCCCTACTCTGCCGTAGATTTCGGGTTTAGAGGTGCGTTCTGGTTCGTTGATCTCCCGAATTTCATAGGAACGCAGAAAAACGCAAAGTTGCGCATAGCAACGCAAAATGATGTTTGTCGGGTTATGCCCGTTGGTGCGCGCGGGCGTGTGGTGGTTTCTTCCACATGAAGTGTGCAGGCTTTTTTGCCGGCTTTGGTGTTTGGCGCACACTGAGGCGCCCTCTAGCGCTTTGATTTAATTTCGTAATTCCCTCTTTCTATTGCCCCCTGACAGTTCTTACACGAGTCTTATCTCAGGTTTACAGGGCTGCACTCTGGCGGCACGCTCGGCTAAGAGAACCAAGTTCTATTCCCAGTTAAGAAGAACTCGCTGTGCGTTGCATTTACGGAGCAACGCAAACCAACGCAAAGGGGCATAGATTTGCGAATTGTGCACGTTATCCTCGCTCTGGGGCTTGGGCTGGTTGTGGCTGGCTGCGCTTCTGTTGGCAATGAGAGCCTTCGGCATTTGACGCGTGAAGGGCTGGAAAGCCAGCTGGAGAACGGCAAGACAACCAAGGAAGATGTGCGCGTTGCGTTGGGCGATCCGAACACCACTGATTTTACCGATAGCGGCAATGAGATTTGGAAATACAGGCATGTAAGGACGCAGGCGAAGGTTGAGAACTTCATTCCTGTGGTTGATTTGCTTGCCAGCGGGCAGGATGTGACCACCAAGGAAGTGGCCCTGTTTTTTGATCAGGACGGTTTGCTGAGGAACTACTCCATGATTGAGGTGGAGGACGAGGTTCGCACCGGACTTATCACCGCGAACATGTAGCATAGATTTTTAGATGGATTGGCGCGCTCGGGGTGGAAGCTTCGGGCGGTTTTGCTGCTTATGCCCCTGAGTGTTGCTGGTTATGCCCGTTCTGGTGAGGTGATATTATGAGCATATGTTCTTTTCCTAGCTTGTCAGAGACTGATGAGAGGCGCAGTATAATGAACATATGCTCATTAGAGCTGGCCGCGTTCTCTTTTCCTCACGCTCCCTGCTCTAGATTTATGTTGCTGTGCGTCTCCCCTGTCTAAATCACTGATGGTTCTTATGGGAGAGGCTGTGAAAGGAGTGTTTGTTATGCCACGTCCAAGAAAACCACGCCGAATTCATGGAACCGCAGGAGTGCGCTTTTTCAAGCCGCAGGGGGTGCCGCTGCGCACGCTTCAGGCGGCGGTTTTATCGCAGGACGGGATGGAGGCGTTGCGTCTGGCCGATGCGGAAGGGCTGGAGCATACGGCTGCTGCTGATCTGATGGGGATTTCGCGGCCTACGTTCTCCCGCCTGGTCTCCCATGCCCGCACGGTGGTTGCGACGGCGCTGACGGAGGGGCTTGCGCTGAAGATTGAGGGCGGTGCCGTTACCGCGGACGACTCCTGCCTGCCCGAAGCGGAGTTGAGTGACGAGGACTGCCAGCGTATGCAGCGGCGTCGGCGGCGCGGGTTCTGCGGGCGGGCGAGCGTGATCTCTGAGCCTGTACAGCTGGATGAGGCGGATGCGCGTGAGGGGGCGGTTTAGGCTGACGCTGGGTGGTTTGGGTTTCTGGGCTGGGTTCTGGGGCTGGGCTGCGCTTGACGGGCTGGATATCCCCGTGGGCGGGTGAGGTTATGCCCCTGCTGACGGGTCGAATTTCGCCGATTTCGCATTAAAAAACGCGGATTCCGAAATTTTCCGGAATCCGCGTTTTTGTGTTTCGTCAGCGCTGTTCAGCGGGAGTTATCCGCGCAGGGTACCGCCGGTAGCCTTTTGAACGGACGCAACAATTTTGTTTGAGACCGCCTCGATATCCTCATCGGTGAGGGTCTTCTTGGTCGGCTGCAGGGTTACATCAATCGCGAGGGAGCGCTGACCTTCCGGCACGCCCTGCCCTTCGTAGATATCGAAGAGATTCACGTTTGTGATCAACGCCTTATCCGCGCCTTTGGCAGCTTTCAGGAGCTTCTCAACCGAGATAGAGCTGTCTACCAGGAACGCAAAGTCGCGTTTTACCGGCATAAGATCCGCAGCATTCAACGCACCCTTGGATTTGGTCGCTTTCTTCTTCGGCTGAGGAACAGCGTCGATGAAGACTTCGAACGCCACGAGCGGACCTTCAATGTCCAATTCTTCCAAGGTCTTAGGGTGAATCTCACCGAAGTACGCCAGGGTGTTTTTCGGACCCATTTTGAGGGCGCCGGAGCGGCCTGGGTGGTAGTAGGATGGGGCGTCGGTGAAGACCATCAGGTTGTTTACCTGCGCACCAATGGACTGTAGTACCGCGCCCGCATCAGCTTTCGCGTCGAAAACATCAATGTTTTCAGCGTTTCCGGACCAGTGGCGACCAGAACCGGTTGGTTTGGCGGTACCGCGGCGGATGCCGGCGATGACCATCTTCTGGCCTTTTTCGCTATCATTTTCAAAGACTTGGCCGACTTCGAAGAGAGCGACGTCAGCGTAGCCGCGGTCTGCGTTGCGCTGTGCTGCGGTGAGCAGGCCAGGCAGCAGAGACGGACGCATGTCGGACATGTCTGCTGAAATAGGATTTGCCAATGATAGCAGTGGGTTACCACCACCGAAGTGCTCTGCGTGGGCTTTTGGAATGAAGGACCACAGAACGGCCTCGTCCATGCCGCGTGTTGCGAGTGCGCGGCGGGCATTAGAGCGGCGGATCTGGCTAACAGTCAGAACCTTCTGGGAGATTGGCTCCATGCGCGGCAGGGTAGCAGTTGGCACTTTGTCGATACCGACAATGCGCATAACCTCTTCTACCAAATCAGCTTTCCCAAAGATGTCCGGACGCCAGCTTGGGGGAGAAACCTTGACCACATCGCCATTGCCAGCGACCCAGAAGCCGAGCAGGGAGAGGATAGCTTTGATCTCACTGTGGGATACTTCCAGACCGGAGAGGCGTTTGACTTCGCTGAGTGGGAAGTCGATGATGCGCTCTTCCTGTGGCACTTCTCCTACAACGTGCGCGTCGGATGCTTCGCCGCCGCCGCACAGGTCCATGACTAATTTCGTTGCAGTTTCAAGGCCTTCTACCATGTACGCCGGGTCTACACCACGCTCGAAGCGGTAGCGGGCGTCGGTAGATACTCCCAGTTTACGACCTGTACGGGCGATGTTGAGCGGATCCCAGAGTGCGCTTTCGATCACCACGTTTGTGGTGTTTTCGTCACAACCTGTTGATTCTCCACCCATAATTCCGCCGAGGGATTCCAGACCGTTGTCGTCAGCAATGACAACGACGCTTTCGTCGACGGCATAAGTTTTTCCGTCGAGGCCAACAAGCTCTTCGCCTGCTTTGCCGTGACGAACGGTCAGGTCGCCGGAAACCTTATCTGCATCAAAGACATGCAGCGGGCGGCCCTGATCGAAGGTCATGTAGTTGGTGATGTCCACGAGGGCATTAATCGGGCGCAGACCGATAGCAACCAGACGCTTCTGCATCCACTTAGGAGACGGGCCGTTTTTGATGCCACGGACGACACGATAGCCGAATGCAGGGCAGTGTTCCGGGCTATCCCCTAGATCTAAAAGGATTTTTAGGTCGTTTGCGTTGCTATGTGCGTTCACTTGCGTTTTTTGCGGGGTTTTTAGCGTTCCTAAGCCGGAAGCAGCCAAATCACGCGCAATTCCAAACACGCTTGCACAGTCGGAGCGGTTCGGCGTCAGGCCGATTTCGATGACCGGATCGTCCAGACCAGCATATGCAACAAACGGGGTGCCGACTGGTGCATCTTCTGGCAGGTCGATGACGCCGTCGTGTTCGTCGGATAACTCCAGCTCACGCTCGGAGGCCATCATACCGTGGCTTTCCACGTCGCGGATTTTACCAACGGACAATGTTACGTCGAGACCGGGGATGTAATCGCCCGGTTTTGCGAACACGCCAATCAGACCTTTGCGGGCGTTTGGTGCGCCGCAGACAACCTGCAGGGGTTCACCTTCGCCAGTGTCCACTTTCAGCACGCGCAGACGGTCCGCATTTGGATGCTGCTCGGCTTCCAGAACGCGGGCGATTTTGAACGTGCCAAGGCGATCAGCTGGATTGGAGATTTCTTCCACTTCCAGTCCGATCAGCGTCAAGCGCTCTACAATTTCATCAAGGCTTGCATCGGTCTCAAGATGGTCCTTGAGCCAGGAAAGGGTGAATTTCATTTTATTAGCTCTTTACGTTTGGACCAAATTACTTGGAAAGACCGGAAACCAGCGCTGGCATATCCAGCGGGCGGAAGCCGTAGTGCTTGAGCCAGCGGACGTCTGCATCAAAGAAGGCGCGCAGATCGTTCATGCCGTATTTCAGCATGGCCAGACGGTCGATGCCGATGCCCCATGCGAAGCCCTGGTACACATCCGGGTCGAGACCACAGTTGCGCAGTACGTTGGAGTGCACCATGCCGCAGCCGAGGATTTCCATCCAGTCGTTGCCGGTACCGATTTTCACTTCAGCGCCGGAGCGGTCGCACTTCACGTCCACTTCCATGGATGGTTCGGTGAACGGGAAGAAGCTTGGGCGGAAGCGCAGCTCTACATCATCCACTTCGAAGAACGCTTTGAGGAACTCTTCCAATGTGCCCTTCAGGTGGCCGATATGCGTGGTCTTGTCGATCACGAGGCCTTCCAGCTGGTGGAACATTGGTGTGTGGGTCTGGTCGCTGTCACAGCGGTATGTGCGGCCTGGCATGATCAGGCGCAGCGGTGGCTCCTGAGATTTCATCGCGCGGATCTGCACTGGGGATGTGTGCGTGCGCAGCAACATGCGCTCGCCGTCTTCCTTCTCGTTGAAGAAGAAGGTGTCGTGCATTTCGCGGGCCGGGTGGCCTTCCGGGAAGTTGAGCGCGGTGAAGTTCAGCTCATCCGTCTCGATGTCCGGACCTTCAGCAACGGAAAAGCCCATATCAGCGAAGATGGCGATCAGCTCGTCAGTCACCTGAGAAATCGGGTGGATGCGGCCTTCTTCTGCCGGAGTGGTGCGCAGTGGCTGGCTCACATCAACGGTTTCAGAGGCGAGGCGCGCGTTGAGTGCTTCAACCTTCAACACGTCTTTACGAGCGGTGATAGCCTCACCAACGCGGTTTTTCAGGCCGTTGAGCGCAGGACCCATTTCCTTGCGCTCTTCCGGGCTCATTTTGCCAAGCGTTTTCATTTTTTCAGAAACGCTGCCCTTTTTGCCAAGGGCGGCAACGCGCACGTCTTCCAGTGCGGCTTCGGAGTCAGCACCGGCAATCGCGGTGTTAATCTCGGCTTCGAGTGTTTCGAGGTCGGACATAATCCCTCAAGGGTTTGGATGTGCCAGCAGCTGATTGGAACTTGAGTCCCGGCCGGGCAAATAAAATTCGTGGAGGTCTTTTAGCGAATGCTGGCAGCGCAATAAAGGGGCTGATTGATAATCAGCCTCTTAGATTTCCTCAATACTCCCGTTTTTCAGCGGAAACTTCAGGAATTACGATGAAAACACCCGCTGGGGCTGCTCGTGGAATGGCACGCCCTGCCCCGCTGCCTAAACGCTCTTGCCTGAATGAACACGCACAAACGGGCGAGCACAATGGCTCTGCGGTGCGGTTCTCACTCGTGCATAGAGAACGTCAAGCCAAGCGCATAAATCGCCCACACGCCGGACCATCATGGACACGGGCGGTGATTTTTACAGCGATGTGCATGCGCAACGGCATTGGGAATCCTTTGAGGATTGGTGGTGGTGTGTTGAGGGTAGCGGAAATAGTGGAGGATGGGAAGGCTCAACTTTGCATTCGGACTTGCAAATCATAGGCATCCCATGATGCCTTCGCATGAATCCCATATAGCTCTAACGCATTTCGCACTCGAGCGCCAGCAATTCCATCGTGTGAATCTGCATACTCTTGCAATATGTCCAAAACTCTAAAACACCAATCTTTCTCGATCGATAGATATCTCCAGTTGTGGAAGTCATATCGATCTTTGAAGAAAGCCATTACTTCTCGAAATTGGCTTGCAGGGAGTCCTTGTAGCGCATCAGCAAACTCCCACGGAGGAATAAATCTCAACAAGGGTACATTGTAATACCAACTACCATCATCTTTTGCATGGGCATTGCCAACATAGTTGTAAAACCGCTTTCCATCATTCGCAAGCACATCTAGAAGCCCGATAGCAAACTCCCTGAGATGGATGATATACGACCTCTCAACGTGGTCTATATAGACCTTCTTTATTTGCTGATACTCACTTGTTTCTCGACAAAAGACCCCACGACCAAAAAACACATCTCTTTCAGCAGCCCTGTGTTCTTGCTCCGGAAGACGGCCAGGAATTTGGTTACAATTCGCAAGATCTTGGAAGTACTCTGGCCAATCATCAACAATCTGCTGCCAAAGTTCGGAACTTGGATAAATTACATCTCTAATCCAAATAGATAGACCGACGACGTGAAGTATTTCTCCAGCTTTCGTCAGATATATCTGCTTTATTTGCTTACTTAACTCAATTGTCGAATTTTCAAAAACAATATCATCCTGCTCATATGACATCCAAACTTTATACCATATAGGCTCTTCTTCTGGAGCGAACTCAGGTACGTCTCTTAGTTCTGAATTAATGCGATTACTATCAATGGCGCCACCAAATAATATTTCCCCCCATAAGTCTTCCGACAGAATTAGTCTGTAAAAATTCAAATGAACTGAGTGGCGCTCCTGTAACTCGCGAAGCAGACATGTTCCATTGCTATATTCATCAATAGAATCGTTATTTCTAATTTTTACAGACAACCGAGTTACAGTTTTGGCGACATCATTCCAATCTGTCTCAACAAAACTGCCAAGCTGAACATGTAATCTCAGAACACAAAATAGATATATCAACTTCTGCATCGCAGGCTTGTATGCAATAAAATGCTTATCAATGGCCTGAAGAAACAACCTGCTCTCTGAAACTGTAATTTTCAAAGCGCGAAAATTAGTAATGTTATCCCGAACACATAGATCTATCAGCAGCTCCTTAATAAAACTAACATCTATATACTCCTCCCAATCCCCATCCGCCAAAATAGCATCAACAATATGATCGGTATCAGGCTGAACCTTAAAATACTTACCTACTATCTTTTCTTTTGTTCTATCAAATTCTTCTTTATAATCATTACCATCATCTTTATGAAAAGAAATCTCAGCAACATTAGCCACAATTATTACTTTATACCTACTCCTCTCAACTAAAAGGCTTACATATCCCATCACCTCAACCAATGGCACTTGGCAACGCTCTAGATCATCAAGAACAAAAATTAGCTCAGCAGTATCAACAAGCTTGTCATTCAGGATTGAGCCAATAACACCTGAGGTTCCATCGACTAACTCACCTCCGGTTTTACCAATACCAGCTAGCACCGAGGCAACATTTGCGATCCCTTTGGCAGCCCCTTGAGCTAAAGTTAGCCCGGTTGCAAAACTGGGATATCTTGCCTTTAGTAACTCAATCAAAATTGAGCTGGCTATCTCCTCAACGCTTCTAAGACCAAAAAGGCTAACGCGAATGTCATAAGCTCTAAGTTTTTGCGGCTTACGAAAGAACCCCTTGCTTTCATGCTTTGTCTTTTGCTTCTGCGAACTCAGCGCACTAATAATCTCATTGACTAAATAGGTTTTACCAACACCCCAATCACCATCAATTAAAACTGCATAGTTAAAGTGATCGCTATCGTGTTCATTCCAGTAATATTCGAGAAACTTGGCAATGTGTTCATTTGGCTTGCCAGCGAGCAACACTTGATCAGAAGATCCATCCATCAACGCAACCATTTCAAAAATATAACTATCTGCATTCCACACATCTATGTAATGCGCAAATTTAAGACATAAATTCTCTGACGCCCACTTTATCGAACGTCTTGAGCGGTTCCAAGTCGGAAACCTTCCTCTCCCTCTCTAAACGTTGCAATAATGCATGAGTGGGGGAGGTTTTGGGTTTGGGCGTTGACAGGTTGTGGGGTTGTGTTTCACACTCATATGTGAGGCCTAGAAACCTCACGTCAGCGGTACCCGCTCCCGTAGTCTAGCGGTTTTTTTGTGCCTATCTTATAGTGCGCAGACCCTTTGCTATGAGCGGGAGGGCGGTGAATACAACACCTCCTTCGGGAGGAAATAAGCTCGCCTGTCTGACTCAGGTTTCTAGCCTCCCGCTCGCCAGCGAGCCCTAGGAAGCTTTTTTGGCGTTGCGGATCTTCAACACCCTAGTCAGTAAGGGGATTGGAATGGACGATTCTGCATGCGCGCCAAGCGCCACGAATACTATCGATAATGAGTTAGATGAAGTTCTCATCGCTGTTTCTGATCTTGAAAATCTTGCTTATTTTCAGCAGCTTGTGCTGAGTGAGCGGATGAACCAGAGCAGTGAGCGGGATGCTTTGTTCACTTTGCATTATGCCTTGCGAGACCGCATAGAAGCGTTGAGAAAGACCTGTGGGGTTCTACAGCAGGTCGTCGACCCACAACCGATCAGTACAACATTGACGCTTCTTGAGTAACGGGTTGGGCGCGGGGCGCTGAGCCCCCTGCCCTGTTCGGCTGCGTTGGGGCGCCTCTTCTCATCATTCTACTCGATGTTTGAGGTGTGCCTTTTCACTGTGCCGGTGCAAAGTGGCGTTTCGCCGTGGGCGGAGCCTCACCACCCTTTGTCTGCCGCCTTCTCGCTTGTTGTTTGCCCGCGACCGGCAATAGCAAGCGCTTGCACCCTGCTGGTCTGCGGTGAGTAACGCGCTCCGCAGGCCAGAGCTTTTTGCTGGTGTTATGGCGTGAAAATGCAGAACAGCGTGAAGACGACCGCGATGATAGAGGCCAGCGCGATGTAATAGGGCCGTGCGCAGGCGCTGGCGTAGTTGGTGTAATAGTCTTCCAACTGCCGTAGCGTTGGGTTTGGCGGGTACCTGTCAGGTTCACGAAGTGGGAAAATCAACATTCTGGCTTCTTTTCTTTGAGGAGAACTAAGCCTATCTTTCCCTGTGTTCTTTCTGCCGGATAGCGGCCAAATTTCAAAAGCAGTTTTCAAAAATGAAGGTTCGATTGCTGGATAATCTCAATGCATTCCTCGTGCTTGCGGCTTGCGGTACGCTGAGTGAAGCCGCGCAGAGGCTGTCGTGTAGTCCTGCCACGCTCAGCCGCCGTATGCAGCAGCTGGAAGAGGATGTGGGGCTAAAGCTGTTTGACCGGGTGCAGGCCGGGTATGCGCTGACCGAGGACGGGCGGGATGTGCTGGAGCAGCTGGAGCCGTTTCAGTGTGCCTATGCCGGGTTTGAGCAGTGGCTGAGCGCGAAGTCTCGCAAGCCGCAGGTTCGGGTTTCTGCCGGGAGCTGGACCATGAAGTTTCTCAGCCTGCATATTGCCGCGTTGTGCAAGCCGGAGGATGAGTTTGAGGTGGTATTCATTACCAGCGAGGACCGACTGAACATCAAAAAACGCGAGATCGACATTGGGCTGCGCAGTTCAGCCCCTGCGGAGATTGGTTTGGCGAGCAAACGTCTGCCGCCCGTGGAGTTCGCGCCTTATGTGGCGGTTGGGGCTGATGCGGCGGCGGAGCAGCGGTGGGTCGGCATTGCGCCGGAGTTCGCGACCACCAACTCCTCGCGCTGGCTGCTGGAGCACCATGGCAGTGAGATGGTGATGCAAGTGAGCTCTCAACACACCTTGCTGGATATGCTGTGCGCAGGCGCTGGCGCTTCCATTCTGCCAAGCTTTCTGGGGGATACGTCGCCTCAGTTACGGCGATGCGGGCCGGTGATTGAGGACCTGACGAAGCACCAGTGGGTGACAATGCATGATGACCGGAGGCACTTGCCCGAGGTGCGGATGATGACGGACCGGATCGTGCAAGTGATCGAACAGCATCGCGGGCGCTAGTTGAGCACGCAAAAGGTATGGATGTAATGTGAATCGGCATGCAAAATTGACCCGGTTAGGTGGGTTATGAGCGTTTAAGATTGACCCACCTGTTTGTTAGGATCCGTGCATTTAGCGCGGGGCATGAACGGGTGATATTGATGGAAAGTGCAGCCAAGATCCGCCGTCTTGTTTTACGGGATGGTCGAAGTGTCCGGTCGGTCAGT
>NZ_LMCF01000014.1 GCF_001623075.1 Pseudovibrio sp. Ad37 | reverse complement strand
GCCCCATCAGAACTTCAACCTGCCGTAACTTCACAACAATATCTTCAGGTTTGGGGCGCTTGATAGCCATCTATGGTCCTCCGGTTTCCTAACTATAGGCGTGGACCACTTCAAAGGGGGAGGCTCATTGCAAAAGAGATCGCTAACTGGGTCGAGTACTTTAAAGCTGAGCATATTTAGGCAGCAGCATCGCACCTATCAGATTAGAAGAACACCTCGCACGCCGTGCGAGGTGTTGTCTTGAGTTATGCGCTTTCCAGTTCCTTCACACCGCGCATACGCAGGCTTTTGGGGTCGTACATCGGTTTGAAGGATGCTTCTGCGTCGCAGAGTGTGCCTTCGACGTCGATCTGGTAGCTGGAGGCGAGCATGTCTTTGATTGTTTCGCCTTTGCATGGCACGTAGCCAAGGCCAATGGCACCGCCCAGAGTGTGACCGTAGTTGCCGGAGGTGAGATATCCGATGATCTCTCCATCGCGTAGAACAGGCTCGTTGTGGTGCAACAGCGGTTCTGCCTCTTTTAGCTTGAACTGCAGCATGCGGGATGAGAGACCCTCTTCCTTCTTGCGCAGCACAGCCTCTCTGCCAATGAAGGAAGTTTTGCTGGTGTTCACAGCAAAGCCAAGACCTGCTTCAAGAACGTGATCTTCCTCAGTTATGTCATGACCGAAGTGGCGAAAGCCTTTTTCAATACGCAAAGAATCCATTGAGTGGAGGCCGCAGAGTTTCAGGTCAACGTCGGCACCTGCTTCCACCAGAGTTTCATAGGCATGAGCGGCCATATCAGTTGAGACGTACAGTTCCCACCCCAGTTCTCCGACATAGGAAACACGATGCGCACGAGCAAGGCCCATCCCGAGTTCAATCTCCTGCATCGTGCCGAAGGGATGATTTTCGTTGGACCAGTCGTGATTAGAGACCTTGGAGAGCAGCTCTCGCGATTTCGGCCCCATCACAACCAAGGTCGCTTCGCCCGATGTGATGTCGGTGATCACGACGTTTGCTCCGCCCTTGCGCTTGTTGAGCCAACTGAGTTCTCTGATAACAGTGGCAGCGGGAGTTACGAGCAGGTACGCGGTTTCAGAAAGGCGGGTGACGGTAAGATCGGCTTCAATGCCACCGCGATCATTGAGGAACTGTGTGTAGACAATCTTGCCGATTGGCACAGACATATCTCCGCCGCACATATGATTGAGCAGGTCTTCTGCATCCGGGCCTTCCACGCGGATTTTCCCGAAGGAAGACATGTCGTAGAGACCGACATTGTTGCGTATGGCGAGGTGTTCGCGTTTGGAGTTTTCGAACCAGTTCTGGCGTTTCCAGGAGTAGTCGTAGTTTGGGTCCTGCCCCTGCTCTGCAAACCAATTAGCGCGCTCCCAGCCTGCAACTTCACCGAAGACTGCGCCAGCTTGTTTGAGATGCTCATGCAGCGGAGAGCGACGGACACCGCGTGCCGTGGCTTTCTGGCGGAAGGGGAAGTGATCGGCATATAACAGGCCGAGCGTTTCTTTCGAGCGTTGATAGAGGAACGTTTTGTTGCCCATGAACGGCTGCATGCGCCGGATATCAACATCGGAAATATCAAAGGGTGGATGGCCATGCTCCATCCAATGGGCGAGCGCCATACCTGCACCACCAGCGGATTGAATGCCAATGGAATTAAAGCCAGCACAAACAAAGAAGTTCTTGAGTTCCGGCGCTTCACCCAGATGATAGGCATCATCCGGTGTGAAACTTTCAGGGCCATTGAAGAAGGTGTGAATGCCAGTCACTGCCAACTCAGGGAAACGGTTGACCGCTTGTTCCAGGATGGGCTCGAAGTGCTCGATATCTTCTGGCAACTGGTCAAAACAGAAATCATCCGAGATGCCCTGCATGCCCCACGGCTTGGCAGTTGGCTCAAACGCGCCCAGCAGGATTTTGCCGGCATCTTCCTTGTAGTAAGCACATTCATCCGGCACGCGCAGTGTGGGGAGTTGTGGGAGGCCAGCGATGTTATCTGTGACCATATAAAAATGCTCGCAGGCATGCAGCGGCACGTTGACGCCAGCCATTTTACCCAGTTGGTGCGCCCACATACCAGCGCAATTGACCACATAGTCAGCTGCGATGTGACCTTGCTCATCACTGCCATCTCGCTGCCAAGAGACACCTGAGACAGCACCATTCTTCTTAGCGATGCCTGTGACTTTGACACCTTCAAACACCTGTGCTCCGCGTTGGCGGGCACCTTTGGCAAGAGCAAGCGCAATGTTGCCCGGGTCACCCTGCCCATCCTTTGGCAGGTAGACAGCTGCTGTAACATCCTGCGCATTTACATAGGGGTAGCGGTCCAACAATTCTGAGGTGGTGATCTCTTCTACTTCCACCCCAAACGCCCGCGCCATTGCGGCTGAGCGTAGGATCTCGCTGCGACGTTCTTCGGTTAAGGCAACTGTGATTGATCCGTTGCGGCGAAAACCTGTCGCGATTTCGGTTTCTGCTTCCAGATCGCCATAGAGCTCCTGCGAGTATTTAGCGAGGCGCGTCATGTTTTTGGATGCACGTAATTGGGCAATCAGCCCTGCGGCATGCCAGGTGGTGCCGCACGTGAGCTGCTTGCGCTCCAGCAGCACGATGTCCTGCCAGCCAAGCTTTGCCAGATGATACGCAACAGAACACCCGGCAATACCGCCACCAATGATCACGACACGCGCATTTTGCGGAATAGACTTCGTCATTGATCGCCTCCCCTCAACCAATTTGAAAAACAAAAGAAGAGCACAAATGTGCTCTTCTCAAAACAATACTTTCTTCGATCTATTCAGCTATGAGCGTTTTCCTCATTGCATCCACGATCTCATCGACATGACTTCGCTCTGCAATAAACGCTGGCGCCAGGATGGCTGTGTCCCCCGTCCATTTGGCGTGACAGCCGTTCCAGAACAATCGCTTTTGCATCTCGTTGCCGCGGATGCCCGGCTTACCGGCGAGCGGGTGAACCTCTACGCCGCCCATAAGCCCGTAGCCTCGGATATCCTTCACAATCGGGATATCCTGCAGGGACCAGATCGCATCAAGGAAGTAATCGCTCAGTTCGGCTGCCCGATCAAACAGGCCTTCTTCCTCGTAAATTTTAAGCGTCGCCAAACCTGCTGCACAGGCTGCTGGGTGTGCCGAATATGTGTAGCCATGGAAGAACTCGATGGCATTTTCTGGCGCTGCTTCGGTGATGGTTTCATAAACCTGATCCGACGCTGCAACGGCACCCATCGGGATTGCTCCGTTGGTGAGTGCTTTTGCCAGTGTTATGATGTCTGGCATCACGTTGAACGCATCCACTGCAAACGGTTTGCCGAGACGTCCGAAGCCAGTGATCACTTCATCAAACACCAGCAGAATGCCGTGCTCGTCACAGATCTGGCGCACACGCTCCAGATAGCCTTTTGGCGGGACGAGCGTGCCGGTGGAGCCTGCAACAGGCTCAATGAACACAGCGGCGATTGTGGAGCCACCGTAGGTCTCGCAGAAGCGCTGCAGATCATTTGCCAGTTCCACACCGGTTTCCGGCTGGCCTCTTGTGAAGGCGTTTTCCTCGTTCCACGTATGACGCATCATGACGATGTTTGGCATGACAACCGGGAAAGTTTCGCGGTTTTTGACCATACCAGCCAAAGAGACACCGCCCATATTCACGCCATGATACGCCCGCTCACGGGAGACAAAGCGAGTGCGCTGTGCATCACCGTTTGCACGATGATAGGCCATGACCATTTTCAGCGCGGTATCGATGGCCTCCGATCCTGAATTCACAAAGAACACGTGATTGAAGGGCTCTGGCATAATTTTGGTGAGTTTTGCCGCAAACTCAAAGGATGTCGGCTGGCCCAGCTGGAAGGGCGCTGTGTATCCGTTCTGCATCATTTGAGCATGAACGGCATCCGCAATCGACTTGCGCGCATGGCCTGCAGGCACGTTGAACAGCCCGGAAGAGCCATCGACCAACCTGTCACCGTTTTGATTCCAAAGGTACATTCCCTCTGAACGGGTGATGAGACGCGGTGCGCTCTTAAATTCTTTGTTTGCGGAAAACGGCATCCAGTGTTGCTCAAGAGAATTGGTTTTCGCTTGTTCAATCGGCTCTGCAAGGACACTCATCTCGATCTTTCTCCTAGAACACTGAGTTATTCGCCAACAGTTCCCCAGAGGTACTGTGAGAAATATCTTGTCGCCGAAATAATAGGTCAGATAGGTCCAGTTGTTCTTGACCATAGAGCCAGATGAACTCATGCTGATACTTCACTCGTGATTTGGAGGGAGGGGCCAGCCATGAGATACAGCTTGTTTTCCGTTGACCGGGATGACAGTACGACGCTGCAAAGCCAGATCAGGGAGATGCTCGTCTCTGCTATTCTTTCCGGCCAACTTGCTGAAAACACACCTGTTCCTTCAACGCGTGCGTTGGCGAAACGGTTGAGTGTTTCGCGCAACACGGTCATGCTGGCCTATCAGGCACTGGCGGCGGATGGGTATCTGATCACCCGTGAACGATCCGGCTTTTATGTGTCGCCAGAGGTGATTGAGAATCTGGGACAGCTGCCTGATCGGGTCCAGCCCAGGGAACAAGTTCCCGGGGATCGTGTGGATTGGGCTTCCAAGTTGCGGCTTACACCGTCCACTCAATTCAATATTTTGAAGACCGAGAACTGGCACAGCTATCCCTACCCGTTCATCTACGGTCAGGTGGACCCAACGCTGTTTCCCATCAGTGCGTGGCGGGATTGTGTACGTCAGACAATGAGCATCAAATGGCTGGATGCCTGGACGGATGACCGCTTTACGGCTGATGATCCGATGCTGATTGAGCAGATCCAGCGGCGCATCCTGATCCGGCGTGGTGTGATTGCTGAATCTGACGAGATTCTCGTGACGATGGGGGCGCAAAATGCTCTGTTCTTGATCGCGCACTTGTTCGTGAAGCCGGATACACCTGTTGCAGTGGAAGACCCCGGATATCCTGATGTGCGAAACATCATGCGACTCAGGAGCTCCGACATAAGGGCCATTCCTGTGGATGAGGAAGGCATACGGGCCGATATGCTTGGTGATGCCAAGCTGGTGTATGTGACGCCAAGCCATCAGTTCCCCACCAACACCACGATGACGATGAAACGGCGTCGCGAGGTGCTGGAATGGGTGGCCCAGTCCGACGCTCTGATTATTGAAGATGATTATGAGTACGAGACCAACTATCGCGGGCAACCCACCGCTGCATTGCGCTCTGTCGATGCATCCGGGCGGGTGCTTTATGTGGGTAGCCTTTCCAAGTCCATCATGCCGGGGTTGAGGATTGGGTTTATTGTGGCACCGAAGCCGGTGATCAAGGAAATCCGCGCCATGCGGCGGCTGATGCTCCGCCATCCGCCGGGCAACAACCAGCGCAGTGTTGCGTTGTTTCTGGCACAGGGCTCACAGGATGCTTTGATCAGCAAGTTGCACCATGCCTATTCAAGCCGCTGGAATGCGCTGAGCGAAGCTATGGAAACGCACTTTCCCGGCTGGGCGCAGGTTTCTGCGTTTGGTGGATCGTCCTTCTGGGTGAGCGGGCCACCTGATCTGGATGCGACGGTTCTTGCCCAAGAAGCTCTGAAGCAGGGTGTCCTGATTGAACCGGGGAACGTGTTCTTTGCAGATTCAAACCAAGGTAAAAACTATTTCCGCCTTGGTTTTTCTTCAATCCACACCGATAAAATTCCAAAGGGCATAGAATTACTATCGGAGACCGCAGATAAATTGCTGCGTCGCAGCACAAAAAGTAGCGATTGCTCATATACATCAGCATGAACATAGGATTCTTCGTTTATTTATACAGAGGAATCACTGTTATTGAGAAGCTCCAACCCAATCTTCCGCAGAGATATAGAGAATAATATTGGCAGATTGGGCACTTATAAATGAATGCGGATCGAGAAATACTGTCTGGTTCCATCGGGATTCACCAACTGGCACTACCGGGACCTGCGGTTTCATAGTGTCCTCAATTGCTGAAAGCTTAGGTTTAAGGAAGTCCCAAGAATAGGGAACGCGTAAAAATAACGAGGGAATAAGAACTTAGCACCGCAGAGGGGGAATAGAGATGGCATTGAAGAAGCTTGCAGGAAAACTGGCTCTTGCAGCAGGCATGGTCGCGAGCCTTGGTATGAGCTCTGCTCACGCACTTGATAAAATCACCGTAGCCTATTTTCTGGAATGGCCCACCGCGAACCAAGCAGCCCAGATTGACAAGACCTACGATGAAGCGCTGGGTCTGGAAGTTGAGTGGCGGGCGTTTGGCAACGGAAACGAAATGGTTCAGGCCATGGTTTCCGGTGATGTGCAAATTGCGTACAGCAATGGGTTCGTGCCTTTCGTTGTTGGTGTTTCCTCCGGTGCTCCAATCAAACTTGTCGGCATCGCCGTGACTTATGCTGAGAACGACCTTTGCATTGTGCGCAATGACACCGGTATTACCAAGGCAAATGCCAAGGAGTTGGAAGGCAAGAAGGTTGCTACTCCAATTGGCAACGTCACCCATTACAAGCTGATCCGCACGCTGGACCATTTGGGCGTTGACCTCAACAAGGTGAACCTTGTGCAAATGAACCCGGCAGATGCAGCAGTTGCTGTTTTGCGCGGTGATGTAGCAATGGGCTGTGCCTTTGGTGGTGCGCTTGACCGGATGAAAACGGTTGGCACCCCGCTGATGACAGGCGCGGAGCAGGAAGCCGTTGGCATCAATACCTTTGATGTGGTGAATGTGACCAGCGATTTTGCCGCTGAACATCCTGAGCTGGTGAAGAAGTTCATGGAAGTCACCAATCAGGCGAACACCGCTTACAACACAGACCCTAACGCAATGTACGACAAGATTGCGCGCGCTGCGGGTATGGACATTGAGCCAGCGAAGAAGATGATCGCGAACTTTGGCTTCCCAACCAATGAAGAGCAGTTAAGTGAGAACTGGCTCGGCGGTGGCATTCAGGCTGCAGCAAAAGGCGTGGCTGATGTCATGGTTTCTGCTGGTGGGCTTGATGAAGCACTGGATGATTACTCCCAGTTCGTCGACGCCAGCTATCTTAAATAAGAGACTTTTGAAAATGGCGGGCAATGTCCCGCCATTCTTCCAATAAAAAGACCGGGCGAACCAGGCATTTTCCAAAGAACCGGGAGAAGCGCTTTGAGTGGAATAGTTGCCGACAATATCTCTATGGTGTTCACCCTTCCCAACGGTGATCAAGTCCATGCTCTCAACAACGTCAATTTGAATGTGAAGGACGGTGAAATCGTCTCCGTTCTTGGTCCATCGGGATGCGGTAAAACAACTCTTCTCAACATCATTGCAGGCTTTCTTCGCCCCACCTCCGGTAAGATCATCCGTGAGAATATGGAGGTGACTGGCCCCGGCTCTGACCGCGGAATGGTGTTTCAGCAGGGCGCATTGTTTGAATGGATGACGGTTGAAAAAAACATCGCATTCGGACCGAAAATGGCGGGACGACCTGCGGCGGAGACCAAACGCAAAGTAGATGAGCTTTTGCAGATTGTCGGCCTGCAGGATTTTGGCAAGAAGCCAGTCTATCAGCTCTCCGGCGGTATGCAGCAACGCGTCGCTTTAGCCCGTTGCCTTGCTAATGATCCGGAAGTGATCTTGATGGATGAGCCCCTTGGGGCGCTGGATGCTTTGACCCGCGAGAAAATGCAGAGCCTTGTGCTCAAACTTTGGAAAGAGACGCGCAAGACAATCATTCTCATCACACACTCTGTTGAAGAAGCCTTGTTCCTTGGAGAGCGACTTATCGTGATGGCCCCCCGACCTGGCCGTATTCTGCGTGAATACGAATTACCGTTTGCGGACCGCGGACTGGTGGAGAGCCCACGCCAGATCAAAGCTTCCCATGAGTTTGTGGAGACGCGTGAGGAAGTCCTGTCCCTTATTTGGGGCATGGAAGAAGAGATTATGGGCAACGACCAAGAACTTGAACCAGCATAGGAGGCCAACATGAGCAAACACCATACACCGCCTTCAGGAGTCTCCGTCTGGCTCGGGCTTAAAGACAATGTTTTCACGCAGCAGAAGACCGTTCGCTTTGGTGATGCCAGCGCGGTTAATTCAGGTCGGTTTTATTCGATCCTGACTGTTGTCATTTTACTATCTGCCTGGGGTATTGCCAGCGCACTCGGCATGCTGGAGAGCTTCTACTGGCCGTCTGTCAATGCAACTCTCACCCGGATGGGCAAGTTGCTTTCGGAAGGCTTCCGAAATGTCGCCTTCTGGGATCACATCGGCATTTCAGTGTTCCGCGTCCTTGGAGGCGTGCTGTTAGGGGCACTTGTTGGCATTCCTCTTGGACTGGCCATGGGCCTTTCCTCTATTGCACGCGGTTTATTCGATCCGATCGTGGAGTTCATGCGTCCGATTCCACCGCTTGCTCTGATTCCACTGATCATTCTGTGGTTTGGTATTGATGAAACCGCAAAGATCTTCCTGCTGTTCCTAGCGTCCTTGTTTATCATGACCATTGCAGCGCGATCTGGAGTGAACAGCGTCAAGATCACCAAGGTGCATGCCGCTTATTCACTTGGAGCGTCTCGCACACAGATCCTGTTTCATGTGATTTTGCCAAACGCGCTGCCGGAGATTTTCACTGGCCTCAGAACAGCCATGGGTGTTTGCTGGGGCACTGTTGTTGCTGCAGAACTGGTTGCAGCGGACAAGGGCGTCGGTTCCATGATCATGATTGCAAAGAACTTTTTGCAAACGGATACGGTGGTGATCGGGATCATGGTCATCGGGCTTATTGGATACACCATTGAACTTGGTATGCGGTATTTGGAGCGCTTGCTCATTCCATGGCAAGGCAAAGGTTGATTGCAACAAGAGGCCACTCAATACCAGAAGGGGAGAGCTGAAAGGCTCTTCCCCTTTTTATTGCTTATCCACTTTGTCCTGAAACCTTGACTATGCACAATTATCGGTTGATTTTGTCGGTAGAAGCTCCCATTTTTTGAGAGTGGGAATAAGAGTTGTTTCAGCACACTTCTGCACGACCTCATCCCATAGAAACTTAAAAGCCTCACGCCCGGTGAAGAGCTGTTATTTGACGCACGCACTTCCTTGGGGCGGAATATCCAAAAGGTACTCGGCGCCTCGTATTTTCATTGGCAGCAGACCTTTTGCGGCACCTGATCGTTTGAGGAATTGTAATGAAGACCGTCGTAATTGCAGGCGCAACCGGCTATCTGGGTTCTTATCTCACCTCCTATTATCAGCGGCAGGGCTGGTGCGTCCGTGCTCTTGTGCGCAATGAACAAGCAGCCCGTACGAAAGGCCTTGAAGCCAGTGAGTTTTTTGAGGGGGAAGTTACTCAGCCAAACAGCTTGATCGGGCTGATGGATGAGGTTGACCTTGTCGTCTCTGCGCTCGGTATTACCCGCCAGAAAGACGGCTTGAGTTACAACGAAGTGGATTATCAGGCCAACAAAAACCTGCTCGATCTAGCAGTAGAAAACAGCATCCCTCATTTTGCATATGTCCATGTACTGAACGCGAGTAAACTGCTGAATGTGAAACTCGTGCGCGCCAAACAGCACTTTGTTGAGGTGCTTCAGTCAGCACCAATCAAAAGCACAGTTATTTCTCCAAGCGGGTACTTCTCAGATATTGAGGAATTCCGGGGCATGGCGAAATCTGACCGGGTTTACATGTTTGGTTCTGGAGACTTTCGCATCAATCCGATCCACGGGGCTGACCTCGCCGCAGCTTGCTTTGAGATTATCGAGGAAGGCCAAGCCTACGCCGAGGTTGGTGGTCCGGTGAAGTACACCCACAACGAGTTGGCTGAGATCGCCTTTAAAAGCTTGAGCAAAAAAACCAGGATCACGCATCTCCCCAATTGGATCAGCATCGCACTACAGCGGGTGCTGGAGACGTTCACATCCGTGAAAACTTATGGGCCGATCCAGTTTTTCCTGAGTGCCATGCGGATGGACATGATTGGAAAGTGCTACGGCAAAATCCGGCTGGAAGATCACTTCGCCCAACTGGAGCAAAAGGAAAAGCAAAATACTGGCTAGATTTCGCTAGTTGAAGGTGGGGGTTGCTGAACTGCGTGTTGCCATACGGTAACGGCTGCCTGGGTGCACAAGGCGTACATAAGTTATGCCCTGCCCTGAAATCCATGTGCGACGCTCAATCGTGAAAACAGGCTCACACTCTTGCAGCTGCAGGAGCCGTTGCTCCTCAGCTGTGGCTTTGTCTGCGCGGAAGACGTGCTCAATGTTTGGGTGTGGGACGCGTTGTAGCAGCCAGTCATTTGGGCCGATATCCGCAAAACTCTCCTGCGAGGCTTCAGGCAATGCTGAGATATTGATCCAGCGCACGTCAAGTTGCTGCGGAATGCCGTCACCATAATGCAAGCTTTTCAGAAAAAGAGCTTTCTCATTTTGCTCCAATCCAAGCTGGGCACGAACATCTTCCGGCGGCAGGGCTTCCAGGCGCTCCAGTAGCAGGTACTTGTAAGACTGATCCTTGTTTTCTATTTCTTGCCGGATCACTGGAATGGAAATGGTTGCAGGATGGGATTTCGGTTGAACGACACGGGTACCAGCTTTACGGCGGCGTTCGACCAGTCCAGCATCCGCGAGCTCTCGCATCGCGCGGTTGACGGTTGATCGGGTACACCCAAACTCCTCAGAAAGCGCTTGCTCGCTTGGCAACAAATCACCTGGCTGCCATTGCTGGCTGGTGATCCGTTCCTGCAAAATACCTCTAATTTCCTTATAGGATCGCAAGCGCTTGTCCTGTCGTTTTCATTTGGAATTGATTTGGCGCGTTGTTAGGCTGCTTCCAGCAAAACTGCAAGCTGTTCTCTGTATTTAGCCGTGATAGCTGCACGGTGGATGTGCTGTCCATCTTTCACCATGTGGCGCCCGGCCGACCAGACATCAGTCACCACACGGTCATCACCTGCAAAAATCCAATAGTCGAGATATTGGTCTGGTCTCAGGCCTGCAAATTCAACGCGAGTGGTGTCGATTGCAACCACATCAGCCAGATGGCCTTCCTTCAGCTCACCAGTGCGCCGACCAAGCGCTTGTGCACCGCCTTTGGCAGAGGCCTGATACATGGCCGTGCCGACAGAGCCTTCCCCACACAACATCACATTGCGAGACTGATCACGCAGGCGTTGGCTGTATTCAAGAATGCGCAGTTCTTCAGAGAGCGAGATACGCAGGTTACTATCCGAGCCGACACCATAGACACCACCAGCTTCGATGAATGTTGGGCCATTAAAGATGCCGTCGCCGAGATTCGCCTCCGTAATCGGGCAAAGACCTGCGACTGCACCAGCCTTCGCCATGGCTACCGTTTCCTCTGTAGTCATGTGGGTTGCATGCACAAAACACCAGTTGTTTTGCACATCAACATTGCTCAATAACCATTCGATTGGCCGTGCGCCCAGCCATTCCTGAACGGCTTCCACTTCCTTCATCTGCTCTGAGATGTGGATGTGAACAGGCTTGCCTGCAAACGTGGAAGCAATCTCGCGCAACTGAGATGGGTTGGTTGCCCGTAGTGAATGTGGTGCGATGCCGACCTGACAGTCAACAGGTAGAGTGGCAGTCAGCGTTTTCGACGCTTGCTCAATGAGTTGCAGATGACGATCCAGATCATTGCCGAACCGCAGCTGACCGCCACTGAGTGGCTGTTCGCCTGCACCACCGTAGGAATAGAGCACCGGCAGATGCGTGAGGCCGATGCCTGTCTGGCTGGCAGCGGCAAAGATGCGATCGCTCATTTCTGCAAGGGTGTCGTAGGGTGTTCCATCTAGTTGGTGATGGAGGTAGTGGAACTCACCCACACTGGCATAGCCAGCCTCTAACATCTCCATATAGACCAGCGCTGCGATTGCCTCGGCTTGCTCCGGGCGCAATTGCCCCAAAAAGCGATACATGAGCTCACGCCAGGTCCAGAAACTATCTTTTCCCTTTTGGCGCACTTCTGTCATGCCAGCCATTGCGCGTTGGAAGGCATGTGAATGCAAGTTGGCAGGAGCAGGACAGATCATTCTGCTTTTGCCGGAAACCTCTTCGCCTTCAGGTTTTACCCCAGTCTCAACGGCTTTGATTGTGCCATTGTCGTCCAAGCGCAAGCGCACATTTTCAGTTAGACCAGTGGGAAGTAAAGCCTGCCCTGCAAAGATGGTTTTCATTGCTCACTCAATAGGTTTGATGTGAAACGATGATCAGCTCAGATCATTTTTACATTAATAAGCATATACATAAATGCAACCCACACAACCACATCATTTTTCTAAAATATCACCACATAATGACATAAATGGCTTAATTTAGCTATTTATTCAATCTTCTCAGGCGCATTGGATCAAGAATTACGCACATTGCACATTTTTTATGTATAGACATTAAGCGATTT
Organism: Pseudovibrio sp. Ad37; assembly: GCF_001623075.1. Taxonomy (GTDB): domain Bacteria; phylum Pseudomonadota; class Alphaproteobacteria; order Rhizobiales; family Stappiaceae; genus Pseudovibrio. The sequence continues at coordinate 44,675 of NZ_LMCF01000014.1, read as the reverse complement.
CCATGTAGATTTTTACTGAAGTGAATTCACGTGGAATCTCGGGAGGGTCCATGACAAGCGGGAGAACCGTACTCACCAACCTGACAGCTGCAACTCTTTCTGAGCAGTCGGATGGTTATGGCCTGATCCATGGCGCAGCGATTGCCATTGAAGACGACACAATCTGTTGGATTGGCCCTGAGCAGGATTTGCCAGAGGACTGGAAAGAGGCTGGACAAACCGACCTTGGCGGACGCCTCGCAACACCGTCTCTCGTTGATTGCCACACGCATATTGTCTATGGCGGTTCCCGCGCTCGTGAGTTTGAGATGCGGTTGAATGGTGCGACCTATGAAGAGATTGCCCGCGCCGGTGGTGGTATTCGTTCCACTGTTGCTGCTACGCGCGCTTCCAGTGAAGAAGACCTGTTAGCCAATGCATTGCCACGCGTTGATGCATTGCTGGCGGAGGGTGTGACACTTCTGGAGATTAAGTCTGGTTATGGGCTGGATCTAAATACCGAGCTGAAAATGCTGCGAGTTGCCCGCAAGATTGGTGAACTTCGGCCAGTCAAGGTCCTGACCACCTTTCTCGGCGCACATGCGTTGCCGCCTGAGTATGAAGGACGCAGTGATGCTTATATCAGCTTTGTTTGCAATGAAGTGCTCCCTGCTGTTCAGGCCGAGAACCTTGCTGATGCGGTTGATGCTTTCTGTGAAGGGATTGCGTTTTCACCTGAGCAGGTCAGCCGCGTATTTGACCGGGCTCAGGAGCTTGGCCTGCCAGTAAAAATTCATTCTGAGCAGCTCTCCAACCTTGGTGGCACGGCTATGGCAGCCAGCCACAAAGCGCTTTCCGCTGATCATCTGGAGTATCTGGATGCCGCCGGTATTGCGAGCATAAAGGAAGCTGGAACTGTTGCCGTTTTGCTGCCGGGCGCATTCTACTTCCTGCGTGAAACTCAGCATCCTCCGCTTCAGGAATTGCGCGATGCCGGTGTTCCGATTGCTCTGGCGACAGATGCTAATCCGGGGTCCTCTCCCCTCACCTCGCTTCTGCTGTGTATGAACATGGCGTGCACTTTGTTCCGCATGACACCGCAGGAAGCGCTGGCTGGGATTACTCGCAATGCAGCCCAAGCACTGGGGCAAGCGGAGACTTGCGGAACTTTGGAAGCAGGCAAGCAGGCAAACATTGCGATCTGGGATGTAAAGGAGCCAGCCGAACTGGCCTATCGGATCGGGTTCAACCCACTGAACCGCCTGTATTTCCTCGGCAAAGACATCACAAAAACACAAGCAAATTAAGCACTGAGGCATTTATGACTAGTTCCCCCACCGTCTCTTCCAAACCTAAACTGATTTTAAAACCGGGAGAAATTGCACTTTCTCAGCTTCAGCAGATCTATCGCACCGAGGCCAATGTAGAACTGGACCGCTCTTGCAAAGAGGGCGTTGAACGAGCTGCTGCTGTTGTGCATGCAGCGGCACAGGGCGATACACCAGTGTATGGGGTGAATACGGGATTTGGGAAGCTTGCTTCTGTCAAAATCCCTAGCGATAATACTGCTACCTTGCAGAGAAACCTCATTCTTTCGCATTGCTGCGGCGTTGGTGATGTGCTGCCGCAAAACATTGTGCGTTTGGTGATTGTGCTAAAACTCGCCTCGCTGGGTCGCGGCGCATCCGGTGTGCGGTGGGAGTTGATTGAGTGTCTTGAACAGATGCTGGCGCACAATGTTGTGCCAGTGGTTCCGGGTCAGGGTAGCGTCGGCGCTTCCGGTGACCTGGCTCCGCTTTCTCACATTGCAGCTGTGATGCTCGGTGAAGGAGAGGCCTTCTTTGGTGGTGTGCGTGTTTCTGGCAAAGAAGCGATGCGGTTGGCTGGTATTCCGACTATTCAGCTAGCAGCGAAGGAAGGCCTTGCGCTGATCAATGGCACGCAGGTTTCAACTGCGCTTGCTCTTGCGGGTCTGTTCCAGGCACATCGTCTTGCGAAGACTGCATTGATTACCGGTGCTATGTCCGTCGATGCGTTGATGGGCTCTGGCGCTCCGTTCCGCCCAGAGATCCAAGAGCTGCGCGGTCATAAAGGCCAAATCTCTGCCGCTGCTACCATTCGCGAGCTAATGTCTGGTTCTGCCATCCGCGAAAGCCACCGCGAGGATGATGAGCGCGTGCAAGATCCGTACTGCCTGCGCTGCCAACCTCAGGTGATGGGTGCCGTACTGGGGCTTCTTGCTCAGGTTGCTTATACGCTTGAGATTGAAGCCAATGCGGTGACTGATAACCCGCTTGTCTTCAAAGACGGCTCCATTGTTTCTGGCGGCAACTTCCATGCTGAGCCTGTAGCGTTTGCTGCAGATCAGACCGCACTTGCCATTGCCGAGATTGGCGCAATCTCGCAGCGCCGGATCGCAACGCTGGTTGATCCTGCACTCAACTACGGTCTGCCGCCGTTCCTGACGCCAAATCCGGGCCTCAACTCCGGCTTTATGATTGCGGACGTGACCTCTGCAGCGCTTTACAGCGAGAACAAACAACGTGCGGCTCCGTGCTCCGTGGATTCAACGCCGACCAGTGCCAATCAGGAAGACCATGTTTCCATGGCGACCCATGCTGCACGGCGCTTGATTGATATGAACGCCAACCTTTCCCAGATCATCGGCATTGAGTTGCTGATGGCGGCTCAAGGCATTGAGTTCCGTACTCCGCTCAAAACCAGTCCGATCTTGCAGGAAGTCATCAAAGCTGTACGCACAGAGGTGGAAGAGCTGGAAGACGATCGCTACATGGCGCCAGATCTGGAAAAAGCGGCTGAGCTTGTTGCTTCTGGTCGAATTTTTGATGCGGCCAGCAAAGCCCAGTTTTTCAAGTTAGAGGAGGCTTGATTGACCTGTTCTTTCTCCCCCCTGATCAAACGTGGTGACAGCCCGATTGTTCTTGCCCAGCCGCATGGAGGCACAGATGTGCCGCTGGCTATCTGGGACAGATTCAACCCAGTTGGGCACGCGCTGGCTGATACGGACTGGCACATCAACCGCCTTTATGACGGCCTGCTGGAAAACGCGAGTGTAATCCAGACACCGGTGCATCGTTATGTAATTGATGCCAACCGTGACCCTGCAGATGTATCGCTTTATCCGGGCCAGAACACCACCACTCTTTGCCCGCTGACTGACTTTGATGGACGCTCAATCTATCGAGATGGGCATGAACCATCTGAGGATGAAGTTGAAGAGCGTCGCACTAAGTTCCATGCACCGTATCATGAGGCGATTGCCGAAGAGCTGGAGCGTGTGCGGCAGAAGTTTGGTGTCGCTGTTCTTTACGACTGCCATTCCATCCGCTCCAATATCTCGTTTCTGTTTGAAGGTGAACTGCCAGTCTTCAACATTGGCACCAATGGCGGGCAAACCTGTGCTTCGATGATTGAGCAGATCACTGTTGAGGCCTGCCGTGCAGATGCCAGCGTAGAAACTGTAGTGAATGCGCGTTTTAAAGGTGGCTGGACAACACGCCATTATGGCAAGCCCGAGACTAGCATGCACGCCATTCAGATGGAGACAGCGCAGCGGGCCTACATGTTTGAGCAGAGCCCGTGGGCTTACGCTCCAGAAAGTGCGGACAAGACGCGAACCACTCTCAAATCCATTCTTACTCAGTTAGAAGCACATGCCCTTGCCGGGGCCTTTTCAAGCGCCAGTACAAGTCGCTAACGGAGCCGACAATGACCGATACGCTCACTCAAGACCCTCGCAAGAATACGCGCGATATCTTTCCACCAACCGGGCCAGAGTTGAATGCCAAGAGCTGGCTGACGGAAGCACCGTTGCGCATGCTTATGAACAACTTGCACCCTGATGTGGCTGAAAACCCGCATGAGCTGGTGGTGTATGGTGGCATTGGCCGTGCTGCGCGCACCTGGAAAGATTTCGACACCATTGTCGATAGCCTCAAAAAGCTGGAAGCTGATGAAACCTTGCTGGTGCAGTCCGGTAAGCCAGTTGGTGTATTCCGCACGCATGAGAATGCACCACGTGTTTTGATCGCTAACTCCAACCTTGTACCGCATTGGGCAAACTGGGATCACTTTAACGAGCTGGATAAAAAAGGTCTGGCGATGTACGGCCAGATGACTGCGGGCTCGTGGATCTACATCGGCTCACAGGGCATTGTTCAGGGCACTTACGAAACCTTCGTTGAGGCAGGCCGTCAGCATTATGGCGGAGACCTGAAAGGCAAGTGGATCCTGACTGGCGGTCTTGGCGGTATGGGTGGCGCTCAGCCGCTTGCTGCAGTCATGGCTGGAGCCTCTTGTCTGGCCGTTGAGTGCAACGAGGACAGCATCGATTTCCGCCTGCGTACCAAATACGTTGATGAGAAAGTCAAGACGCTTGATGAAGCGCTGGAGATGATTGAGCGTTGGACGGCTGCAGGTGAAGCCAAGTCTGTTGGCTTGCTCGGCAATGCCGCTGACATTTTTGCTGAACTGGTTGAGCGTGGTGTTCGTCCGGATATCGTGACAGACCAGACGTCTGCTCATGACCCGATCAATGGATACATGCCACAGGGCTGGACCATGGCGCAGTGGAAAGAAAAACGCGAGAGCGATCCGAAGGCCGTTGAGATAGCGGCCCGTGCCTCCATGAAAGTACATGTGAAGGCGATGCTGGACTTCCATGAACGCGGTGTTCCAACAGTGGATTACGGCAACAACATCCGTCAGATGGCATTTGAAGAAGGCTTAGAGAACGCCTTCGACTTCCCAGGATTTGTCCCTGCCTACATTCGTCCGTTGTTCTGTAAAGGCGTTGGTCCGTTCCGTTGGGCAGCGCTTTCAGGTGATCCAGAGGACATCTACAAGACAGACCAAAAGGTGAAGGAACTCATTCCTGATGATCCGCACCTGCACAACTGGCTAGATATGGCGCGGGAGCGTATCTCCTTCCAGGGGTTGCCAGCACGTATCTGCTGGGTTGGCCTTGGACAGCGTCACCGCCTCGGGCTTGCGTTTAACGAGATGGTTCGCAATGGCGAGCTGAAGGCTCCTGTCGTGATTGGTCGTGATCATCTGGATTCCGGCTCTGTTGCGTCGCCAAATCGTGAAACGGAATCCATGATGGATGGCTCTGATGCTGTTTCTGACTGGCCGCTGCTTAATGCGCTGTTGAACACTGCTTCTGGCGCAACATGGGTGTCTCTGCACCATGGCGGTGGTGTTGGCATGGGCTTTTCCCAGCATTCCGGCATGGTGATTTGTTGTGACGGAACGAAAGAAGCTGATGAGCGTGTTGGCCGTGTGCTGTGGAATGACCCTGCGACAGGTGTCATGCGCCATGCGGACGCAGGCTACCAATTGGCAATTGATTGCGCCAAGGAGAATGGTTTGAACTTACCATCTCTAGGTAAGTAACTGACTCGGGAGTACAAACCTTTCCTGATTAAGACAGCTACTCCATTTCCGGGCAAACTGGTCTAGCCGCGTATTCTGGCACTCCAGACTTTAAACAAAAACCGATAAGGGACCGCAGTTCGCGGCCCCTTGTTATTCTAATTTTTGAGGGGAAAAATTATGAAAAGACGTGATTTTCTTAAGGGCGCAGGTGTTGCAGCAACTGGCGTCGCCGCTGCTTCTGCTCTGGCAGCTCCGGCTGTTGCTTCCGACAAGATCAAGTGGAAGATGGTCACCTCGTGGCCAAAAAACCTTCCGGGTCCTGGCGTTGCAGCGCAGATGCTTGCAGACCGTATCACCATGCTTTCCGGTGGCCGCATTGAGGTAAAACTCTATGCAGCTGGTGAGCTTGTTCCGGGTCGTGGTGTGTTTGATGCAGTATCGGAGGGAACTGCTGAACTTTACCACTCTGTTCCGGCATATTGGGGCTCTAAGTCCAAAGGCTTCCTGCTGTTCGGATCTCAGCCATTTGGTTTGACCGCTGATGAGCAATATGGCTGGATGGCCCATGGCGGTGGTCAGGCGCTCTACGATGAGATGTATGCCCGCTTTAATCTTAAGCCGTTCCTGTGTGGCAACTCTGGCCCACAAGCAGCTGGTTGGTTCCGCACCGAAATCAACTCGGCTGAGGACCTGAAAGGTCTACGCTTCCGTACCACTGGTCTTGCTTCTGAGATGTGCACCAAGATGGGCATGGCTGTTCAAGCAATGGGTGGCCGCGACATGTTCCAGGCACTGCAGACAGGAACACTGGATGCAGGTGAGTTTATCGGACCTTGGACTGACTCTGCTCTGGGTTTTTATCAGGTTGCCAAGAACTATTACTTCCCAGGTGTGGGCGAGCCATCTTCGGCTGAAGAATGTGCTGTGAACTCTGAGGCTTACAGTGCACTCCCAGATGACTTGAAGCAAGTTGTCGCGTTTGCCTGCTCGTCGCTCTACAACGATGTTTGGACTGAATACACCACCAACCATGCTAAGGCTCTGAAGATGCTGGTTGCGGAAAAAGGCGTCATGGTTCGCAACATGCCAGAAGACGTTATTCTGGCAATGGGCAACGCTGCGGGTGAAGTGATTGGCGAACTGCGCCAGAACGATGATGAGTTGGTAAAGCGCATCACTGAAAGCTTCCTCACCTATCGTGAATCCATGAAGGAATACAAACCTCTGGCAGACAACGGCCAGATGAATATGCGCCTTCTGGACATCAACTACGGTTAAGCTGCAGTCTTCTGGCTAACTCCCGGTTTGTCAGAATTTTCCGCGCAATACTCAGTCGGGGTACATCACCCCGGCTGCTCTCCTGCTTTCGTCAGTTTAGTGCGCCCCTTTCTCCGAAAATCAGTATTTATTTTTCGAAGAGGCGCTCTAGAAAGCCAAGAAAAAACTCTGGCCTGATCGGATCTCACCGATGACCTCTGTTGTTTTGAAACTCGACGCTATCAACCGTCTGGTTGGTCATACCATTCGCTGGTTTGCGTTGTTTATGCTGCTTTTACAGTTCGCGATTGTTTTGCTGCGTTATCTGTTTGGCATCAGCTACATCTTTCTCGGCGAAGGCGTGCTTTACATGCACGCCGCTGTTTTCATGCTTGGCGCGGGCTATACGCTTCTGGCTGACAAGCATGTGCGCGTCGACATCTTTTACGGGCAGGCCTCTCCCAAGGCCAAAGCCATTATCAACCTGATCGGTGCTTTGCTCTTTTTGCTGCCAACTGTTGGGTTGCTGCTTTGGATCAGCTGGCCGTTTGTTTACAACAGCTGGAAGATCCTAGAGGGGCCGATCTCTGTTGGCGGCATACCTGCGAGCTTTTTGCTTAAGAGCCTTATTCCAGCATTTTGCGGCCTTCTGATCATTCAGGGTATTTCTGGCATTTTGCGCGACGGCCTCTTCTTGTGTGGTGTTGATGTTGAGGAGCCAAAGCTGTGATTGAGTTTCTCGATATCTTTATGTTCGCTGGCTTGTGCTTTGCGATTTTGCTGGGCTATCCCGTTGCTTTCACAATTGCTGGTGTGGCCGTTCTCTTCGCAATTCTTGGAGCATTGGCTGGCACGTTTGATACCGGCCTGCTGGGTGCGCTTTCGCAGCGTATTTTCGGCACGATGACAAACAACGTGTTGATTGCGATCCCGCTCTTTGTCTTCATGGGGCTTGTGCTTGAACGCAGCCGCATTGCTGAAGACCTGCTGGAAGAAATGGGCAAGTTGTTCGGTTCTCTTCGTGGCGGTCTGGGTATTTCCGTTGTGCTCGTTGGTGGGTTGCTCGCAGCTTCCACTGGTATTGTGGGTGCAACTGTGGTGACGATGGCGTTGATTGCTTTGCCAACGATGCTGCGTAATGGTTACGATCCGAAACTAGCTGCTGGTACGGTTTGTACAGCTGGCACTTTGGGGCAGATTATCCCCCCTTCAACGCTTTTGATCATTCTTTCTGAGGTGATGTCCAACGCCTATCAGCAGGCTCAGTTTGCTGAGGGCAAGTTCACCGTTGAGACAATCAGTGTGGGTCAGACATTTGCTGCAGCGCTGGTCCCCGGATTGATGTTGGTGGGTGTTTACATCGTCTACCTGCTTGTCCGCGCCTATCTTCAGCCTAGTTGTGCGCCTGCTATGGACAAACAAGTGCTGGGTACAACTTCAGTGCGGCGGATTGCATCTGTGCTCATTCCACCGGTGGCTCTGATTATTGCCGTTCTGGGCTCAATTTTGGGCGGTGTCGCGACACCAACAGAAGCTGCCGCGGTTGGTGCTGTTGGCGCTTTGCTGCTTGCTGGTTTCCGGCTGAGCAACGGCAAGTCAAACCTGCTGCTTGGAGCCAGTGTTGTTGCGTTGCTGGCGGTGATTACGCTTGCAGGCTTTACTACCATTCGCTTGCAAAAGAGCGAGCTGACAGCTGCGGACTGGGGCTTGGCGTTTGTTGCGATCGTGCTGTTAATCATCGGCATAAGTGGTCTGCTGCAAAGCGTGATGCGCATGTGGCGATCTCAGTTGTTGGCGCCAGTGATGACCAATACGCTCTCCATCTCAGCGATGATCTTTGCGACCATCATTGGAGCGAGTGTGTTCTCGCTGATTTTCCGCGGCCTTGGAGGTGATACACGCATTGAAGAGCTGATTTCTGCGATGCCTGGTGGAGAGATGGGCGCGCTGCTGTTTGTGATGGCGTTGATTTTCGCACTGGGCTTTTTCATGGACTTCGTTGAGATCTCGGTGATCTTGCTTCCGATCGTTGGCCCTACCCTGCTGATGATGGGCTTTGATCCAATCTGGCTCTCTGTGATGATCGCAATCAATCTGCAAACCAGCTTCCTGACGCCGCCGTTTGGTTTCTCGCTGTTTTACCTACGCGGGGCAGCACCGCCTGAGATCACAACAGGCATGATCTACAAAGGGGTGTTGCCTTACATCCTGCTGCAGATTGTCGGGATGGCACTGGTCTGGTTCTTCCCTCAGATAGCGACATGGTTGCCGTCGGTTTTATTCTGACCGCAGGACATCATTGGAAGTTGAGAAAGGCTGGATATCGCGTCCAGCCTTTCTCATGGATTCATTTCCATAAAGCTCTCCGGCGGGATCCAGGTTTCGGGCATATGCTTGTTGGCCCATCGGCACATTTCCCGAAGCACAGGTAGAATGTCCCTTCCCGACTCAGACAAGAGATACTGGTAGCGTTTTGGGTTCGGTTGATAGAGCTCCTTTTTCACCAATCCAGCCGCTTCCAACTGGTTGAGACGCACTGTCAGAACGCTCGTGGTTATCTTCTCCGGTGAGCTCAGAAACTCTGAAAAGATCTTCTTTCCATTGAACATGTCCCGCAGGATCAGGAGGCTCCAACGGTCTCCCACAATATCCAGCGTATTTGCGATCGGGCAGCCGGAACGGTTTTCGGTTGACATACCGCCAATCTCTCCTATTGTGAATAGTGACTTGCAATTTACAAGTCACTAAGTCATCTCTCAACATTGACTAAGGATAGTATCATGGAAAGCGCTTTTACAGGGTCCTGCCTTTGCGGGAATGTACAGCTGAAATCCACAATGAAGCCGCAGATTACCGCACACTGTCACTGTGATGACTGTCGCAAGTCGTCCGGAACAGGACATTGCACTCATGCAGCTCTGCCCAAAGAAGCGGTTGAAGTGACTGGGGAGCTCACATTTTTTGACAAGCCTGCAAATAGTGGAAATGTAGTCACAAGGGGCTTTTGCCCAACCTGCGGCAGTGCGGTTTACTCACTCAACTCAGCCATGACAGATTTGATCTTTGTGCGTGCATCTGCTGTTGACCAACCGGAGGTCATCGAGCCTCAGGTAAACGTGTATTCCAGTAGAGCACCATCGTGGGATGAGATTGATCCGAAGCTTCCGGCGTTCCCGGAAATGCCTCCGCAAGGCTCACGAGAAGTTATCGAAGAAGGCGTTAGCAGCTAGCGCTTCGTTCCTGTGATGCAGGTAGGCGCTTACCCCCAACGTAGCGCGGTCTGTTTTTCTAATACAAATAGAAACGGGGGGAGCTAGGCTCCCCCCGTCACAGGCAATTTCAGAGATTAAGGAAGAAAACTCTCTTACATTGCCAAGGAGATAAAGATACCCGCGATCGCTGCGCTCATGAGGTTTGAGCAAGTTGCAGCCAACAGAGTGCGAGGACCGTATTTCGCGATGAAGTTCATGCGGTTTGGAGCCAGAACACCCAGGCCACCGATGAGAATACCCATGGAAGAGATGTTTGCGAAGCCACAGAGAGCGAAGGAAACGATTGCTTTGGTCTTTTCCTGAATAATCGGCAGACCCATGTCCATTGCTGTGGCATCGACGAGGTAGTTCTTCAGGTCGAGGTACGCTACGAACTCGTTTACGACCAGCTTCTTACCAATCAGAGAACCTGCAACACCGATGTCAGCCATTGGAACACCCAGCAGGTAAGCGATTGGAGCGAAGATCCAGCCGAGGATCATTTCCAGAGACAGGCTGAAGCCAGCCAGATCACCAACGCCGCCGAGGATCAGGTTCACCAGAGTGATGAGACCGATCATTGCAACAAGGTTTGCACCGATTGCGCCAGCAAGCTGAAGACCATTCATTGCGCCCTGACCGGCAGCAGCCAGCACGTTTTCTGGCTTTTCGTCGCCAAAGTCAGCGCTTGTGTCTACTGTGTAGTTCACTTCTTTGGTTTCAGGCATGATGAGTTTTGCGAAGAGCAAACCGCCTGGCGCAGCCATGAAGGATGCTGCGAGCAGGAACTCAATCTTAACGCCCATCAATGCGTAGCCGCCGAGAACAGTACCAGCAACAGATGCCATACCACCACACATGATAGCGAAGAACTCACTATCAGACATCTTAGGCATGTAAGGCTTCACAACCAGTGGAGCTTCTGTCTGACCAACGAAAACGTTGGAAACCGCAGACATGGATTCGGCCTGATGGGTGCCGAGCAGTTTTGCCAGACCACCGCCAACGACACGAATGACGACCTGCATAACACCAAGGTGGTACAGAACAGCAATCAGAGCGGAGAAGAAAATAACGAGGCAAAGCACGTTGAAGGCAAACACAAAACCAACAGTTTCAGAAAGTGTACCGTTGGTGAGGTTGCCGAAAAGGAAGTTAACACCGGAACGACCGCTGTCGATCACACCGGAAACACCCTTTGACATTGCATGAAGAATAGCACGGCCAGCTGGAATATAGAGCACGAAAGCGCCGATACCAATCTGTAAGGCAAGTGCCCCCCCTACAGTGCGGAGATTGATCGCTTTGCGATTGATTGAAGCCAATACAGCAATAACGATCAGTGTAGCGATGCCAAGAAAACCTGTTGCGAACATTATGAGCTCCTCCCAGAGGCCCTGAGGTAAGTTGTTGATTATGGTTGGGGAGAAATTTGAAGCGCCGGAAGGCGACTAACCGTACCCACCTTCACGTGGACAGTTGAGATGGCCACCCGCATCCAACAAATGCTTTGTCATTGAAAAACAATGTAAAACACCTGCGATTGTAGAACCTTCTGGAGCTTTATCAGGAATTGTCAGTGCTGAGGACATACACACGGTGGGAGTTCGCGAGTATGAGCCGTCAGTCTCAGTGAAAGCGCGGCATACGACAGGCGCAGTACACTCACCTTGCGTAGGTGCGAATGTGAACTGACCCGATTGCATAGTTTGCCTCACCTTTTATTTAATTCCCTTTGGTGAGGGCAACCTAGTTGCCTGAGAGGCAATTATTAAGTTTTTTAAATATATCAATCGTTTCGAAGTTCGAAACAAACTAGAAAATATTACGTAGAAAACCACGTCACATACGGATTATTTCGTAGATTATAGTTCTTACAGAACATATAGAATAAAATAGTAGAACTTTAAGAGCTACAACCTAGAACAAAATAAGAATAGCAAAACAAGTTCATGCACGATCTAATCACATCAGGCCGCATTACTTTGCGAATGCTGCGTTACTTCCATCAAGTGTCAGTAAGTGGACACTTTGGGCGTGCGGCGGAAGAGCTGCATATTTCTAAGTCACCTATGTCCATACAAATCAAAGAGTTGGAGGTTGCCCTCGGTCTCTCTCTCTTTCAGCGTGACTCACGAAATGTTTCTCTGACTGCTGCGGGGCGCGTGTTGAAACGTGAGTGCGAGCAGATTTTCAATACGTTGGATTACGCCATCACCAACACCCAGCGGCAGGGACGTGCGGAAAACTCGACCCTCAGCATCGGGATGGTGAGCAGCGCCTTTCTGGATGGATTTGCGAACCTGCTCTCGGATTTCAAGAGCAAGCATCCGGATTGTTCTCTGAATTTTACCGAGTTGGCGCCCAATCAACAGAAGGAAGCGCTGGATGGCGGCATCATTGATCTGGGTATCTGCCGCTATGGCGATACACTCAATGAGCCAGCCTTAAACTCAAAAGTATTGGTGAGAGAAAATCTTACACTGGCAGTGCCTAGCACGCACCCTCTCAAGGATCGCAGGGTGGTGGGACTGGAAGAGCTAAAAGATGAGGAAATGGCTGTTTTGGACCGGAGCATGTCCAACTCGACGCCATTTTTGATCGCAAGATGTAAAGATCAGGGCTTCTACCCTAAAGCTGCCTTTGAGGTTCAGGAGCCAAGTACCTTGTTGGCGCTAGTTGCTTCTGGTCAGGCGATTGCTTTGGTCAGCGACTGTTTTCGTAGTCAGAAATCTAAGAATGTGCGTTTCATTCGCTTGAAGGAAGACATTCCGGCAGACCTTTGCGCAATTTACAAAAAGAACTATGAAACCGATATCTTGCGCAAGTTTCTACAGTTTATCGAGTTTGACTACAAACCGCAGATTGATGAGAACTGAGGGAAATCTGCATGTTCCCTCAGTTTAAGCGCTAAGCAGTTTCCTGTTCAGAGATGCTGACGACCATCCGTTTTCCCGTATCAGCATTGAAGAGATGTACGCCTGACAGTGTCAGCTCAACGTAGACCAGGTCACCAGTTCGGCGTGTTATCTCTGGGTCTTCGCGAACAACCATTTGTTCGCCAGTTTCCAACTCAACATGCACATAAGTGGTGTCTCCCAGATACTCTTCCAGTAAGACTTCTGCCCTCAGATAGCTTTCCCCTGCTTCATCGTGCAAAATGCCGTGAGAAGGACGGATACCGAGTGTGACATTTGCCGGGATGACGGAGGCATCGTTGGAGATAGGGAGTAGCGTCCCATCCTTAAGCTGCGCACTGTTTTCGCTCAGTTTTTCCAGTTGCAAAAAGTTCATATTGGGCGAGCCGATAAAACTGGCCACGAACAGGTTTGCTGGTCGCTCGTAAAGATCTCGCGGTGTGCCGACCTGCTGGACCTCGCCATCATTCAGAACCACGATACGATCTGCCAGTGTCATAGCCTCGACCTGATCGTGTGTCACATACACCATGGTTGCTGACAGGCGTTGATGAAGGCGCGCGATTTCCAACCGCACTTGCCCACGCAATGCTGCATCCAGATTTGAGAGAGGTTCATCAAACAGGAAAATCTTGGGATCTCTCACAATTGCACGACCAATTGCAACACGTTGGCGCTGTCCACCTGAGAGCTGAGAGGGCTTTCGGTCCATCAAGGCATCCAGCTCTAACGCACGGGCACTTTCAGCAACACGATCCTTGATTTCTGCCTTTGAGTACCCTGCCTGCTTGAGGACCAGCTCCATGTTCCCTCGCACACTCAAATGCGGATAAAGCGCGTAAGTCTGAAAGACCATGGCGATCTCACGCTTCGATGGCGGTAAGTGTGCGATGGATTTACCTTCAATGGCGATATCGCCCGCGCTTTCGTCTTCCAGCCCTGCCATGATGCGCAGGAGTGTAGATTTTCCGCAGCCGGATGGTCCGAGCAAGACGAGGAATTCACCGGATTGGATATCAAGGTTGATACCATCCAGCACATTCTCAGCACCGAAAGACTTGTAGAGGGATGAGATTTTCAAGTTAGCCATATTACAAGTCCAGTTTCTGAGCTGTGCCTGTGCGCACAGCCTGATCTGCCGCCAATACGACAGCCAGAGAATTTACCGCTGCATTCATGTGATCTTCTAAATCCAGCCCTTCACGGATAGCTGTGAGCACAAAGGCTTGCTCGCGATCACACAGGGCCTGATGCCCCGGTTCACCATCCATGCTGAGTACATCGTCTTTGCGTGTAAACTCGCCGTTCGCATCTGTTTGGCCGTAATGAACCCGGATCGTGGAGGTTTTGGTGTGCATGTCGATATCGTCCGAACGGGCTTCGCCTTCCATAACAATCGAGACGCTGCCATTTTTCGAGACGACATCTTTTACGAAGAACGCGGTTTCCGACATCATCGGGCCCCACCCTGCCTCGTACCAGCCGACGGAGCCGTCCTCGAACAGGACTTGCAGATGGCCATAATTGTACATGTCATCGGGAAGCTCATCACTCAAACGCACGCCCATGCCACGCACTTCGACCGGCTTGGCGTCGGTAATTTGGCACATGACGTCAATGTAGTGGACGCCGCAGTCGACAATCGGTGATGTGGTCTGCATCAGCTGTTTGTGGGTCTGCCACGTCGCGCCGCTGGATTGCTGGTTGAGGTTCATGCGGAAAACGTAAGGGCCGCCCAGTTTGCGCGATTGCTCTATGAGGGTTGTCCATGATGGGTGATGGCGCAGGATATAACCAACCACCAGTTTACATCCCAGCTTGCGAGCAGTTTCCACGACACTTTGAGCATCTTCCAGAGTGGTTGCCAGTGGCTTTTCTACAAACACATCCGTCCCTGCTTCCATCGCCATGACAGCATATTCAGCATGGCTGTCTGAATAAGTGCAGATGGACACAAGGTCGGGTTTGGTTTCGACCAAAGCCTGCGCAAAATCAGATTGGATGATATGGCCCCTTAACTCTTCAGGCAATTCCACCGGTGATCGATTGACCAGCCCTACGATCTCAAATCCCGGATTGACCTCATACGCCAGAGCATGTGACTTACCCATATTTCCAAGGCCAGCCACGAGCACGCGGATAGGTTTTTCACTCATTTGACTGCTCCAGATGTTAGGCCCCGAATGAGTTGGCGCGAGAAGAGCGTGTAGAGAATGAGGACCGGAATGACTGCCAGCGCCATAGCCGCGAGAATTGCGTTCCAGTTGTTGGAATATTGCCCAACAAACACCTGAGCGCCCAGTGTGAGTGTTTTGGTATGCTCTGCGGGGGCCAGAACAAGGGGGAACCAGAGATCATTCCAAATCGGGATCATGGAGAAGACAGCCACTGTTGCCATTGCGGGTCTGATGAGAGGCAGTACGAGGCGTAAAAAGATGGAGTATTCTGAAAGGCCATCAATACGACCAGCAGATTTGAGGTCTGACGACACTGTCGACATAAACTCGGAGAGAATGAAGATCGCCAATGGCAGGCCTTGTGCTATGTAGACCAGTATGAGTGCCCAATGTGTATTCACCAGATCCGTCGTGACCATCAGGCGGAGAATGCCCACAGTCCCCAGACGGATCGGGATCATGATGCCCAGTGCCATATAAAGGCCCATTAGGCGATTACCGCGAAACTTGTACTCGCTGAGCGCAAAAGCTGCCATTGCTCCAAACAGGAGAATGAGACACAAGCTGGCACCAGTCACGAACAGAGAATTCCAAAAATACAGCGGGAAGTTGCCTTGCTGCAGCACTGTTGAATAACCAACCAGATCCAGTGTTTCGGAAGTAGGGAACTCCAGAGGCTGGCGGAAGATCGCTTTTTTGGTTTTGAGCGAGTTGATGAGAATGAGGAGAACCGGGAAAAGCGCGATCACTGCAAACGTGAGCAAGATTGCATGTGCGCCCAGTTCTGCCATTCGGTTTCGTCTTGCACGAGAAATAGCCATTTGCGCCTCACATCTCGTAACGTGTCAGCTTGCGCTGAATGAAGAAGAGATAAATGGCAACACCCGTCAGGATGATAAAGAACATCACCGTTGCGATGGCGGCTCCCATGTTGGGGTCACCGGGTTGCAACTGTTGCCCGTAGAATGTTCGGTACAAGATCGTGCCCAACAGGTCTGTCGAGAAATTTGGCCCCGCAAGCGGCCCCTGCGTGGTGTAGATCAAGTCAAATGCGTTGAAGTTGCCCACGAAGGTTAAGATGGAGATGATACCGATTGTTGGAAGGATCAGGACCAGCTTGATTTTGAAGAACTGCGAGATGCCGGTCACGCCATCGCATTCAGCGGCTTCAATCACCTCATCAGGAATAGAAAGCAGCGCTGCATAAATCAGCATCATTGGAATGCCGATGAACTGCCAGACGGAGATGAGAGAGAGCGTTGTGAGTGCTGTTTCTTCTTTCCCGAGGAACGGTAGGTACCAACTGCCCACCCCAACAGACTTCATCAGGCCTTTGGAAACGCCCCATAACGGGGAAAGCATGAGCTTCCAGACAAACCCGACCACAACGAAGGACAGGAGTGTCGGCATGAAGATGGCTGTGCGATAAAGCTTCTTGCCCGGTAGGTGCACCATGGAGAGCAAAGCCGCTATCAGGATGCCAATCGGGTTCTGCACTAACATGTGGATCAGGAAGAAATAGCAGTTGTTCCAGAGCGAGTTTAAAAACGGCTCGACCCAATACGGATCAAAGAACAGCTTGATGTAGTTTTCCAGTCCGACAAACGAGATCGCCTGCGTGGTCGTGTCTCTTTGAAAAAATGAAAAGCGCAGAGTTTCAGCCAACGGCAGGATCATGATCATCGTGTAAACGATGACTGCCGGAGCCAGAAAGACAAGTACATGCCAGCGGAACGGCTTCTTCTTCCGCTCACTGACCATAAGGTCCTGTTCCAATTCCATCATCTCTCATTGCAATGCAGATGCGCGGGTCAATCCGCACATCTGCTGTTTGGTGTTCATTCAGAGAGATGGCTTAGTCCATCTGAGGTTCGTACCAGGAGCTCAACCCCTTCTGAAGCTGGTTCGCTGCATCCGCAGGTGTCTGCTTGCCATTGATGACATTTGCAGACACAACCCACATTTCGTTCCAGAGGTTTGGAGTACCGCGAGAAACGATCTGTGCCGCAGAACGGTTGGTGGACTGACAGTCTTTGCGCCAGGAGATGAACTCATCCGCCAGTGGATCAGTGAGCGAGATCTCATGCTTGGACAAAGAGAAGAAGCCCGGAACAGCGTTGGAGTAGAGCTCCGCAAACTCTTTGGTGCCCATCCATTCAAGGAACTTCATAGCAGCTTCAGCATTTGGAGAGGCCGCATTCAGGCCAATGCCGATGTCAGTGTGGCCTGAGATGTAGCAGCTGTCACCCTCGGCTGGCAGAGGTGGACGGAATGCGCCGAGCTCGAAGTCTGAATCACGGTTGAAGCCTGCAATTTCCCAAGAGCCGGATGGATAAATTGCTGCACGGCCCAGTGTGAACAAGGTCTGGCTGTCTGGATAGGATTGAGCTTCATACCCGTCACCGAGATATGGGCCCCAGCCTGCCAGTACTTCAAACGGCTTGACCCAGCCATCATCTGTCAGCTTGCCAGTGCCTGCAACAATTGCCTTACGGCCTTCCTCGCCTTTCCAGTACATTGGGCCGATGTTCTGATAGCCCATTGCAGCGGATTCCCACTGATCTAACGTGCCCATCGCCATTGGAATGTAGTTGCCATCTGCCTTGATCTTGTCGAGAACAGCCATGAACTCAGCCTGAGTTTTTGGTGGCTCAACACCAACTTCAGCAAAGGCATCCTTGTTGTAGATGAAGCCGTGGATCACAGCGGCCATTGGAACGCAGAATGTGGCACTGCCATCATCGGTGCTCCATGCACCTTTTGCTGAATCCGGGAAGTTATCGAGGGTTGCCATGTCCTGCAGGTTCTTCAGATAGCCTTTACTGTAGAGATCCAGCGAACCATCAAACGGACGGCATGTGATCAGATCACCACCGGTTCCACCTTCCAGCTTTGCATTCAGTGCTGCATTGTATTGTGTTGGAGCTGTTGGCGAGAACCTGATTTTGATCTCTGGGTGCGCTTTCATAAACGCAGGCAGAATGGTGTCCTGCCAGATGCTTAAATCGTCGTTACGCCAGCTCTCAATTGTCAGTTCAGACGCTGCAAAAGCAAAAGATGCGGAGCCCAGAAGCAGGGATGCAGCAATGCCTGATGTCAAATAGTGTTTCATTAATTCCTCCCGTAACAAATGATCGAATACCGCCTTGAAAAACCGCCGGTATTGCAACTCGCCAGCCCCCCAGCTGGCGAATATTCCTTTTGGCACATTACGGTCTAAGCAGATCGCAATGTGCGCATAATTCAGTCAGGTTGATGTAACCCAAGCACCCGAAGAGATTCTCCCAAATCTCCCTGAGTTTCATTCAAAACATTAGTGGCCTGTTGCTTTGTTGCCCCCAGCACCAGTAAGACAGCCAGCTTGATCTGACTGTCACTTTCATGCAGGGCAGCTGCGGCTTTTTCCTGCGAACAAGCGGTGAGTGAGACCACCATGTCTTTGGCGCGCTGATCCAGTTTGATGTTGGTCAGCTGCATATCCACCATGTAGCCACGATACACCTTCTTCAACCGGACCATGAGCGCTGTAGAAAATAGGTTGAGTGCGGCCTTTTGGCTGGTTCCTGCGGATAACCTGGTTGATCCTGCCAACACTTCCGGACCTGTCCTTAAAAGGATTTCATGCTCAGCATCGGCCAGTAACGGGCTTTGCGGATTATTCGCCAGTGATATGGTCAGAGCCCCCGCGCCTCTGGCGGTTTGAATGGCAGAGCGGGTAAAAGGTGTGGTGCCGCTTGCTGCAATACCCAAGACGACATCAGAAGCGCCGACATTGTTCTCTAAAATGAAGTCACGGCCAGCTTCTGCGCTGTCCTCAGCACCTTCCTGCGGGCGTAATAATCCAGCTTCGCCGCCTGCCAGACCATAGATCAACCGATGCTCTGGCCAGCCAAATGTGGGGATGAGCTCAATGCCATCCAAAACGCCGAGCCTGCCTGAGGTACCTGCACCAACATAAACAAGTCTACCTTCGGTTCCCTGTAGCCTTTGGGCAGCGGCATCAACTGCGGCTTCCAGCTCACCCAACGCGGACCAAACAGCGTTGAGGGCTTGCATTTGACCACCGAGCAAGGCCTTGAGAACTTCGTCAGTCCCCCATGTTTCCAAGCCCGCATAACGTGAAGATCTTTGCTCGGTTTCACGCCACTCCTGCGGATTGGAATGTTCTGGAAACCCCACTTTTTTGGATATGCTGGACACGAGACTCTCCCTGATACCAATAGCATACCAACAACTCGCAATATGGCAATGATATATTAGACAAGACCCGTAATTTGAGTAAATCCAATAGATTTCTTGCAGTTACCTGTGACAGTTGCAGGCCACAGGTATTGTTTTGGATCTAGTTTTCTCCACCATCAATCCCAGCGCGCTTCTTCTTCCCGGCGCACGAAGACAACCTGACGCCCATCTGGCAGCAGTTGGCTGATTTGGTCTGGACCGCCATGTTCATCAAACTCAACTAATCCAATGCCACTTGCATTCAGCAGGCGTCGACCATGATGTGTGCCCACGGGCTTACGCGGAATAACCTTCATGCCGCGCCGTCTTGTTAGCCAGTTCAGCGGTGAACGCGGGGCATAGAGCCAGCGGTTCAGGTGATCGAGTTTGTCGAGCAGTTTGGCTGGGAACTCGTTTTTGATGCCACTGCTGCAGATTTGCCAGATGTCAGGTCCACGAGAATGTCCGCGCAACTCAACATCGTAAACAAAGGAGTAGTGCACATCACCGGAAAGGATCGTAAAGCGATCTGGCGTTTTGCGGTGGCGGAACACGTTCAAAATGCCATCTGCCGTTCCCGGATGTGCCATCCAGTATTCTGCATCCACCATGAGCGGTTTGCCCATGAACGTGAGCAGCTTTTGCAGCGTCTCGATCAACTTGACGCCAAAGATCGGAGCTGCAGACACGAGCAGCACGGCGTCTTTTCCGCGTAAAGCGCGCTGTAAATCCGTGACGGCTTCCCAATCCAGTAGACCAGAGGGCAGATAACCTGCACGCTCAGATCTCCAACGCCGTGTGCGCGTATCCAGCACCAGCAGTGGTGGGTCTAGTTCCCAGTGATAATCCCAATTTTCAAAGGTAAAGAGGTGGTCCAAGAACTCGTCATAGCTGCGAGTGCCCGGCACTGTAATGGCCTGTGTCATCTCCTGAAGTGTTCCACCAGAAAACGCTTCTGGTCGGTTACCCCACCCCTGGTTGAGCATATAAGCGCATAAGGCGTTACCTATAACCCGGCGGGAGAACGGATGTCCGTAGGCTGTCTCTTCCCAATCACGATTGAGGTTCCAATCATCAGTGACATCATGGTCATCAAAGATCATCGCGACTGGAATGTGTGCAAATAGGCGGCGAACCTGACTGAGACCAGTAACAAACTCCTTCAGGATTTTCTGCTCGCTCTGGTAGAGCCCTGTTTCTTCATGCGTCAGTCCTTCGGGAACATCTGTCTCAACCAGCTCCCATACTGCTGGAGACCAGACGAGAAGATACATTGCCAAGAATTCAGCCAGTGTGATCAGATGGTTATGGGCATGGTCGGCAGTAAAGATTGGCTTTTCTACACCTCCGAACAAAACAAGCCAGAGCTTCCGGTTCTTCTCCAGACTTGGGAGAAACTTTTCGCGCCGGTAGTAGGTGTCGCCATGATGGTAAAGGTCTGATGCCTTATCGGGCACTTTGCTTTCCAAGCTCGCCAACTGTTCTTCAGTGATACCGAGTTTTTCGATGAGCGCATGGATAGCCCGCAACATGGGGCCTGCAACGTCATCTGAATAAACCTGATCACCGCTCATCACGAGGGCAGCTGGCCATTTTTCCTTATCAACTTTGGTGCCGTCCTCAGCCCTGATGTGCTTTGCCAGAAACTTATCCGCTGCGACCAGACCATCGCCGGATTCGTGATGTGGTTTGCGGCAGGATCCATGTAGGAGCGAGGACACTTTTGAGCATAGCAGAAAGCCAGGAAGCTCCTGATTTTCATAGCAAAGATCCGGAGCCCATACGGAATGATCTTGCCAGCCAGTCTCCTCGTCGTCCTGCATACGCAGTGCAAGGCGATAGCTGATCCAGCTGTCTTGCGGGAGTGGGGTTTGGAGAGGTAGATCGATCAGGAGGTAGTGGAGATGCACCCCTGCTGAAATCAGGTTTACCTCGGTTTGCGCTTTCGTCAGCTCGTAGGTTTGTGGTTCGCCACCTTGTGGGAACAAGTCCAATTTTACATCTGCCGGTGCGCGCAGTGCGAGCCAAAACGTCAGACGTAAGGTTTCCAGTCGCCGCAAGATTGGGCCAGCTAAAACGGATGGGAGAGAACAGGTTTCAAGCATTCGTTGATATTATTTTTCGCGATATCCAGATGTGAAATTCTTAGATGAGAGATAGGAACGCAAACCGCAAAATCCAATAAGTGTCAGCGACTCCCCTCTCATAAAATCCAACTTACAAAAGATTTCTGAACCTCGCCTGAACCGAACCTGCCTTGACACTAGTTCATAATCGTTCTAGCAAAATCATGTATGCAGGGGAGTCTCACCAAGGAGACTGAGAGGCTGACAGAGCGCAAGCTCGGCGACGCGACCCTTAGAACCTGACCCAGTTGATACTGGCGTAGGAAGCACGGGTCGCGGGGCCTGTTTGAAGGGCCAGTGTAACAACCGCGATCTTAGCAGCAGAAGTTCTTTCTGCCGTTTCCCAGCCAAAACTCATCTGGTGTCTTTTTCGAGTTATGAACTTGAGGAGCACCATAATGACGACGCCAAACCCATCCATCACCACCGGCGCCTTGCCAGCAGCACGTAAAATCTACGTTCGAGGCAGCCTGCACGAAGACGTGCTCGTGCCCATGCGCGAGATCAGCGTTCACCCAACTGCAGGCGAGCCTCCCCTCCCTGTCTATGACAGTTCCGGCCCTTACACGGATCCAACGGCAACAACGAATATTTCTGAAGGTTTGCCCGCTCTACGACGCGAGTGGATTGAGGCACGTGGTGACACGGAGGAGTATGATGGCCGCGAGATTAAGCCTGAAGACAATGGTTTTGTAAAAGGCGATCGGCTTGTTCCTGAGTTTCCGGTGAAGCCTCGCCCCTTACGCGGGAAAGGTGATAAAGCTGTCACCCAGCTGGCCTATGCTCGCGCTGGCATTATCACGCCGGAGATGGAGTTCATCGCCATCCGCGAAAACCAGTTGCGGGAAGCGGTTGTAGAAGAGCGGTGTGGCAATGACTGGGGTGCGAGCATCCCTGACTATGTGACACCGGAGTTTGTACGTGATGAGGTGGCTGCTGGCCGCGCGATCATTCCGTCGAACATCAACCACCCTGAGAGTGAGCCGATGATTATTGGCCGTAACTTTCTGGTCAAGATCAACGCCAATATGGGCACGTCTGCTGTTACCTCCTCCATGGAAGAGGAAGTCGACAAGATGGTGTGGTCGATCCGCTGGGGCGCTGACACGGTGATGGATCTGTCTACCGGTCGTAACATTCACAACACCCGTGAATGGATCATCCGCAACAGTCCTGTACCGATTGGGACCGTCCCGCTTTATCAGGCACTTGAGAAGGTGAATGGAGTTGCGGAAGATCTGACTTGGGAAATCTTCCGCGACACGTTGATTGAGCAGGCAGAGCAAGGGGTTGATTACTTCACCATCCATGCTGGCGTGCGCCTTCACATGGTGCCGATGACCGTTAATCGCGTGACGGGGATTGTCTCCCGTGGCGGTTCCATCATGGCGAAGTGGTCTCTGCATCATCACAAAGACAGCTTCCTCTATGAGCACTTTGACGAGATCTGCGATATTTGCCGCCAGTACGATGTGGCGTTTTCTCTTGGTGATGGATTGCGTCCGGGTTCCATTGCAGATGCAAATGATGAAGCCCAGTTTGCCGAGTTGGAGACGCTTGGGGAGCTGACCAAGATTGCATGGGCCAAGGATTGTCAGGTGATGATTGAAGGCCCGGGTCATGTGGCCATGCACAAGATCAAAGAGAACATGGATAAGCAGCTGGAATGCTGCCATGAAGCACCGTTTTACACGCTTGGCCCTCTCACCACGGATATCGCGCCCGGATATGATCACATCACCTCCGGCATCGGTGCTGCGATGATCGGGTGGTTTGGCTGCGCCATGCTTTGCTATGTGACACCGAAAGAGCATTTAGGGTTGCCGGACCGGGATGATGTGAAAACCGGTGTGATTACCTATAAGATTGCAGCTCACGCCGCTGATCTTGCGAAAGGATTGCCGGGTGCCCAGCGCCGGGATGATGCCTTGTCCCGTGCACGCTTTGAATTCCGTTGGGAGGATCAGTTCAACCTTTCTCTCGATCCGGATACTGCGCGAGAGTTCCACGATGAAACCCTGCCGAAAGATGCGCATAAAGTGGCTCATTTCTGCTCTATGTGCGGACCTAAGTTCTGTTCTATGCGGATCTCCCATGACATCCGCGCGGAAGCGCAAAAGGAAGGTATGGAGGCCATGGCAGCCAAGTTCCGCGAAGGCGGCAAGTTATACCTGCCACTTGAAGGGACAGAGCAGTGATTACGATTGCTGGAGCCGGTCTTGCGGGGCTGGCTTCCGCCTATGAGCTCGCAAAGCGCAGTGCACCCGTCACTATCTTTGAAAAAGCCGAGCAGCCGGGTGAAAGCAGTGTTGCACGGTTTGCAGGTGGCATGCTTGCGCCATTTTGCGAGCGAGAAAGCGCAGAAGAGGAGGTTGTTACATGTGGGGTGCAGGCCGCTGATTGGTGGTCTCAGGTAACGCCTGTGACCCGGCACGGAACGCTGGTGGTTACTCCGCCGCGCGATCAGGCCGAGCTGACCCGCTTTGCACGGCGGACCTCACACTTTACCGAGGTGAACGGTCAAGCGATCTCAGAGCTGGAGCCAGCATTGGCTGGACGCTTTGAGCGCGGGCTGTTTTTTAAAGAGGAAGCGCATCTGGATCCACGGCAGGCACTGGCTGATCTGACAGGTGCTGTTCAGGAGCTTGGGGTAGAGATCCAATATGGAAGGACTGCACCTGCGCGGGTCAATCTCAATTGCACAGCAACCGCATCCAGCCTTCCTGACTTGCGGGCTGTGCGCGGTGAGATGGCGATTTTGCATTGTCCTGAGGTTCAGCTTTCCCGTGTCATCCGGCTCTTACACCCACGTATGCCGCTTTATCTGGTGCCGCGGGCTGATGGGTTGTTCATGATTGGCGGGACCATGGTGGAGAGTAACTCAGACCGTCCCCCCACCCTACGATCCCTTACAGAAATGCTGAGCGCAGCCTTTGCCATTCACCCTGCCTTTGCCGAGGCCAGTGTGGTTGAAATTGGAGCGGGATTGCGTCCAGCGTTTCCAGACAACTTGCCTCGACTGGTCGAGCATGACGGGTCTCTCCACCTCAACGGGCTTTACCGCCACGGCTTTTTGCTTGCACCAGCACTGGCACAGCAAGCAGCACAACATCTTTTGAAGGAGGCTTGCGCATGAAGATCATCGTGAATGCGGAACCACGCGAGGTCACCAACGAAACGTTGGAGGATGCTCTTACGGAGCTGGAGTTCACCAGCCCCGCTGTTGCGACGGCTTTGAACGGCCGGTTTGTTCCTCGTGAGGACTACTCTGAGACATCCCTTTCAGAAGGCGATCGACTGGAAGTTCTTGCGCCTATGCAGGGAGGGTAACATGCAGCTTTATGGTACAGACATCAGTTCCCGGCTGTTGCTCGGGACAGCGCAATACCCTTCTCCTGCTGTGCTACAAAAAGCAATTGAGACCAGCAGGGCAGAGATCATCACAGTCTCTTTGCGACGCGAAACCGCTGACGGTTCTGGGGCTGGTTTCTGGGGGCTATTGAAAGATAGTGGCTGCAGAATTCTGCCCAACACCGCTGGGTGCCATAGCGTGCAAGAAGCCGTTGTTACTGCACAGATGGCTCGCGAGTTGTTTGGAACTGACTGGATCAAGCTAGAGGTTATCGGCAACTCAGACACCTTACAGCCCGATGTGTTTGGGTTGGTCGAAGCTGCGAGGCTTCTCTGTGCAGATGGTTTCAAGGTGTTTCCATACACGACTGATGATCTTGTGGTTGGCGAAAAGCTGTTGGAAGCCGGATGCGAACTGCTGATGCCATGGGGGGCTCCCATCGGGTCTGGTCAGGGCCTGCGAAATCCTGAGGCCTTGCGGGCCATGCGAGCGCATTTTCCGGATGTACCCTTGATCGTGGATGCTGGTATTGGGCGTCCCTCTGACGCCACGCGTGCAATGGAGCTTGGCATGAATGCTGTTCTGCTCAATACCGCAGTTGCCAAAGCGGGTGACCCGGTTTTGATGGCGCAGGCTATGGCGCAAGCCATTGAAGCAGGGCGGAATGGATACATCGCAGACCCTATGGACCCGCGCGACATGGCGGTTCCCTCTACCCCAACCCTTGGCATGGCGGAGTTGATCTGATGGAACGGTTTTATCTGATTGCCGGAGACGCGGACTGGATTGAAAAGCTTGTCCCTCACGGCGTGAAGCTTGTTCAACTACGGATCAAAGACCAACCTGAACAGGTTATTCGACAGCACATTGCGCAGGCTCGTGATTATTGCCATCAACATGGTGTTCAACTGATCATCAATGACTATTGGGAGCTGGCATTAGAGCTTGGCTGTGATTTCGTTCATCTTGGACAGGAAGACATGGACAGTGCTGACTTTGCTGCACTCCAGAAGGCTGGTGTTTGCTTTGGTCTTTCCACCCATGATGAGGCCGAGTTGGATCGTGCTCTCTCCTTCAAGCCCGAGTATGTCGCTCTGGGCCCGGTCTATCCAACCAAGCTGAAGAAAATGAAGTGGGCTCCACAAGGTTTGGAGCGTGTCAGCCGCTGGAAACAGATGGTTGGCGAGACGCCTCTTGTTGCCATAGGTGGGTTAACGCCGGAGCGACTTGCCGGTGTGTTTGAAGCTGGTGCTGATAGCGCTGCAGTGGTGACAGACATTTTACAGGCACACGATCCGATTGCCCGAACTCAGGAATGGGTGGAGGCTTGTAAGCAATGACACGTTATGACCGCCAGATGCTCTTGCCAGAAGTTGGAACCGCAGGGCAAGAGCGGTTGCTATCCGCTCATGTCCTCGTTGTTGGTGCTGGCGGTTTAGGCTGCCCTGTCCTGCAATATCTTACCGGTGCCGGTGTGGGCGTTATCACCATTGTTGATCCCGATGTGATTGAAGAGAGCAATCTGCATCGACAGCCTTTGTATTCACCGGCAAATGTAGGGGAGAGCAAGGCCTATGCCGCAGCAGCTCGGTTACATGGATACAACCCAGAGGTGGAGCTACACGCCCTTAACATTGCTCTGGAACCTGCGAATGCGGGCGGACTGATTGCTCAGGCAGATATCA
Source organism: Pseudovibrio sp. Ad37 (assembly GCF_001623075.1). Lineage (GTDB taxonomy): Bacteria > Pseudomonadota > Alphaproteobacteria > Rhizobiales > Stappiaceae > Pseudovibrio. Next base: position 18,312 of record NZ_LMCF01000014.1, on the reverse strand, counting down.
TCGTGGATGCTGCAGATACGTTTGCAGCCTCTTACACGCTCTCAGATGAGTGCTACCGACAAGGCAAGCCGCTTATCTCAGCCTCTGCGCTTGGAACCTCCGGTTATCTCGGAGGTTTTTGTGGTGGTGCGCCATCACTGCGAGCTGTCTTCCCCTCCCCACCAACCAACTCTGCCAATTGCGCCAGTGCGGGTGTCCTCGGCCCTTCGGTCGGCAGCATCGGAGCCATACAGGCACAAATGACTTTAGCGGTGCTGCTGGACTTTTCTCCCAGCCCATTGGGTCGTCTCACCACAGTGGATTTTAAGGGATTTAAGTTCGGTGGCTTTTCGTTTCTCAACGCCAAAGAACCGGACTGGCATGCACCCTTTATCTCAGTTAGTGAACTGAGGCAGGACGACGTAGTGATTGAGCTTCGAGATGCATTGGAAGCCCCCCAACCTGTCTGCAATACCGCACTGCGCCTTGCCTCCGATGAACTTGGCCAGCACAACTTTAACCCTGCACACCGCATCACCCTTTGCTGCCGCACAGGCCTGCGCGCATGGCGCGGTGCAGAGGCGCTTGCAAAGCAAGGGTATAGGGATGTTGCTCTGATTGCAGATGGGAGCGGCTGAAGAGCCCTTACTGTCTCTCCAAGTTGCAGGTATCTGCGCCGCGCTCAATGAGGTCTGGTACGAACAGCTTTTGGAGATTGATAGGATCCTCACCGCCAATTAAGTCCAGCATGAACTTGCCCAGCGTTTCGCTCGGCTTTGATATCGGGAGATAACATGTTGTAATTGGCGGTGAGAAATACTGCGACACGTTCAGGTCATCTGTAGCAATAACGACAGCATCCCGGCCATGTTCCATACCACGCACCTGAAAGCCTGACAGAACTCCCATTGCGGTTGCTTCATTGGCACAGATGTAGGCAGTCGGCGGCTCATCAAACATGGACATTTCAAAAAGCTGTTCTCGTCCGAAGGCCGGTGTCAGGCGCCCGTAAGCAAGCAGTGAAGGGTCGAATGTCTGGCCCGCCTTTGACAGTGCGGCTTTGTAAGCCTCAATACGGTTTTGAGTATAGTTCAACTCTTCTCTGGCATTGATCATCGCGATGCGGCGATGACCTTTGGAGAGCAAACGCTCAACACAGATCGTCACAATACGGCGGTTATCGGTATCAACAAAGGCATGGGGTGCGCTGGCGTCACTGGTTCCGTAGGTAACAAACGGAAAGTCCTGCTCCTGCATGAAGCTGATGCGCGGATCATTTGCTCTCGTCCCGGAGATGATGATTCCATCGGCTTTTTTGTTTTGAACGATGCGTTTTATAACCTCAAAGCTATCATCAAAACTGGCAACCTGATGCTGCACAACTCTGTAAGGCGTATGCTCAATTGCACGGGATATTCCGCTGATCAGCTGCGTGTAACCAACACCTGCCCATTCGTCATCATCAGGTGATGCAATGACTGTGATCATGGCTATCTGATAGGTCTTGCCAGTCCGGAGTTGAACTCCACTGATGTTAAGTTCGTATCCCAGCTCTTTAGCCGCTTGCAGTACTTTGTCACGTGTGCGTGGGCGCACCTGCGGTGAGGCATTTAGTGCTTTCGATACTGTTGCCGTTGAAAGCCCGGTTTCCTTAGCAATTGTTTTGATCGTCGGTCTTTGCGCCATGGGGTACTCAAGCTGGGGTCAGTTGCGCTTTGGAAAGCACATTCTGAAAACGAAGATAAACGGCAGATGTCCAAGCGAAGGCTTTGTCGCGAAGACCGGCTCCAGTCAAGGCATCAAAGTTTTCCGCCATTCCTGAGGCCTCGCAGGTTTTCATGAACCGCTTTGCCAACTCGTGAGCCAGCCGGATTTCGCCTTGCCAGCATAAACCGTCAAAGATCAGTAATGTCGTTGGAGCCCATATTGGCCCACGCCAATACCCATCGGCTTCATAATACGTGCTTTGCGGGTTTTCAGTAGCAGGTCCCCATTCAGTGAGAAAGCCCTGAGTATTGAACCTTTCTATGAGTTTGCCTGCAATCTCTCTTGGCAGATCACTGCCAAGCAGAAGAGGCATAAACTGCGCCAGGCTAGTGTCTGACAAGACCAAGTCTGGCTGAGCAGGTTTGCGGAACTCGAAGGTCTTGCCGTTCCATAACTGGTTTATCATCAGGTCTTTCAGTTGCTTACTGACATAATCATACTTACTCGCGGTATTCGGGTCTTCTGATGTGCGGTAGAGCCGCGCAATGCAGGTGGCTGTCAGGCATAGGAATGTTGGTAGGTCTGGTCCAACGACCGGACCGCCGTGATCGAAGAAACTGGCGTTGTCCCAGCCACTGTCGTTGCCGTGAAAGTAGCTGGGAAGCTCCTGTTCATTTGCGCGTGTATGCGTGAGCCAATAGCTGAGCTGGCGTTCCATCTTGTCTCTGAGATACACGAGCTGCTCTGAGTTAAAGCAATCACGATAGGCTTCAAAGATGTGCAGGAGTGCCCAACCGTGGACGGGTGGTTTTGTGAATGCAAAGGAAGTGCCAGCATCGTGCACAAAATCTGGCAGCAGTCCGCTGTCATCTTGCCAGTCAAAAATTGCAGCGAACTGACTAAATGCCAGATCAGGATCGATACCAGCAAGCCCGATTGCAGAAAAGGCGTTGTCCCAGCTCCAGATATTGATCATGTGGTTCTTGGACATGTAGGTAGACGGATGCGTTAGCACTCCTTCTGCAGGAACAGTATTTGCCCAAAGGAGGTAGGTGGCGAGTTGCTCCGCTTCACTTTGGTCTTGCTTGCCATGCCAGTTGAAAAAGGCTTGCCGAGATGTTGCCTGAGCTTCTTCAAAGGATTGTTTCTCGACTTCAGGACAGAGGCGGCGGTGAAGGATTATACCGCCTTCAAACTGCTCTCCAGAAAAGATCAGGGAAACGTTGTCTGCATGATCGCGGCGCCAGTTGCCTTCAACAACAGCATTGCCAGCTGTTGTGAACGGTGTCAGTCGCAGGTTTTCGCCTGCTGCAACAATGCATTGGTCTCTGTTGGGGTGTTGGAAAGCGTAATCATAACGGGAGCCTTCCAAGGCGAACTTCAGTAAGACGCCCTGCCCTTTGATGTGTAGCAGTTCTCCCTCACCAATGCAGAAGCTGACATATCCCTGCTTTCTCCCATTTGAGAACAGATCAGCATCCAGACGATGTGGAGACAGCGTGAACTGAGGGGTGAGTACTGTGCCATCCTTGCTCAGAAACTCCAGCTTGCACAAGCGGCCCAGGCTTGGTCGCTCATCTCCACCAGCGACATAGCGTAGATAGCAGTGCTGTTCATCATCCCGACCGCGCATCATGGAGAGCGTTGTAAAGCGCTGGTGGCGGGAGAATGGCACGCGGTCGAAGTCAAATAGCGTCATGCCTTATCCTTTCACCGAGGAGCCGATTGAGCCGTCCATGATGTAGCGTTGCGCAAAAAAGAACAGGATCAGCGGCGGGATGCAAAGAACCACAGTAATGGCCGCGATGGACGTGATGTCCGTTTCATGCAGACCTTTGAACATGGAAAGACCCAGCGTGAGTGTGTATTTGGACTGGTCGTTCAGATAGATCAGCGGACCAAGATAGTCGTTCCACGCGTTCATGAAGTGGAACGTACCGACCAGCACGAGTGCAGGCATCATCAACGGCAGATGAATGCGCCAATAGATTTGCCAGGAGTTGGCGCCATCCATGCGCGCAGCTTCGTCAATCTCGATGGGTACAGTCATGATGTACTGGCGCAGCAAGAACACGAAGAACGCATCTGCGAAGTAGGCCGGAACAATCAGTGGTTTGAGCGTGTTGATCCAGCCGAGCATGTTGAACTCCATGTAAAGCGGGATCATTTTTACATCCCACGGGATCATCATGGTAGAGAGCAACAGGACGAAAATGGCATCACGGCCTTTGAACTTGAAGCGGGCAAAACCGAAGGCTACCAAAGAGCAGGAAAACAATTGCCCGATGGTGGAAAGGACCACCACAATCACCGAATTTTTGAGGTAGACATCGAATGGTTGCTTGAACCAAGCGGTGACGAAATTATCCCACATAACCTCATCGGGCCAGAAGACCGGCGGAAACTGGTAGAGCTCGCCAATGCTTTTCACTGCCGTGATGAATGTCCAATAGAACGGGATGATGAACATTGCTGATAGAAACAGCAGCGCACCATATGTGAGAGCTCTAGGCATCAGCTGCCTCCGAGTTTTTCATCTCCCCTTCGTAGTAAACCCATGCGGACGATGATTTCAGGACCAACATGGACAGGACGAGAATGATCAGGAACATGACCCATGAGTTCGCAGCAGCAAACCCCATCTCGAAGTACTTAAAGGCGTTGTCGTAAATGTACATGGCGAAGAAATAGGTGCTCTCCAGTGGTCCACCGCCGGTAAGCAGCAGCGCGATTGTAAGCTGCTGAAAGGCTGAGATGATCGACGTGATCACAGTGAAGAGCAGCATGGGTGAGAGCATTGGGATGGTGATATAGATAAGTCGTGCCCACGCTGGCACGTCAGACATTTTGGCCGCCTCGTAAAGTTCTTTCGGGATGGATTGCAGGCCAGTCAGTAATATGAGCATGGTGCCGCCCAGGCCCCAAAGAGATGCAATCACGATAGCCAGCAGCGACCAGTTTGGATCCCCCAACCAATTCGGCCCTTCGATACCTGCCAATCCAAGCAGAAAGTTCAGGATGCCGTATTCGTGGCTGTAGATCCACGCCCAGATGGTTACCAGCGCAACGCCGGAGATTACCGAAGGCAGATAGAAGATCGTTCTAAAGACGCCTGTGCCAAAGACTTTCTGATTGAGCAGTACAGCCAGCAACAATCCAAGGATCACATTAAATGGCACGAAGAACAGACCGAACTTGACGGTAATCCAGAGACTATCCCAGAACAGCGGATCTTCTGTCAGCATCACCTCGTAATTCTGCAGCCCAACAAATGTACGCTCTCCCACCACAGGCCAGTCATAAAAGCTCATGATGAACGAGAAGATGAGCGGCCCCAATGTGAAAAACAGGAAGCCCAAGATCCAGGGAGAGATGAATAGATATGGTGTTAGCTTTTCGATGAAGCGATGCCGCTCCTCAGATGCTTCATCCTGCACGACCAATGTAGACATCTCTCCCTCCCCCAACAATTCTTATTTCAGGTGACGCTTAGAGCGCGCGACAGCACTGTCCAAGTGTTTCTTAGCGTTACCTTTTTCGATCATGGTCGCCTCAATCGCACGTTCAAGATTGGTCTGGATCTTGCTCCAGTTTTTGTGCTTGAGAAACGCGTTGGATTCCCGATCAGAAAGGGCCAGCATTTCAAAAAATGGCTTGTAGATCGGGTCAGCTGTAAGGTTCATCTCTTCAGCGACACTTGTGCGGATTGGTAAGTCGTTTTCACGCAACTTGACGGCCTCTGGGGAGGCGTAGAATTTAACAAATTCCCAAGCCAGCTCAGGATTTTTCGTCGCCTTCGCGACGGACATAGCAGAGGCGCCGATTGATGAATGAACAGGCTTGTCACCAAATGCAGGTAACATGGCAACGCCATAGTTTATGCCTGCTTTGTCGATGCCCCCCTTGGACCACATCGCACTCTGGAACATGGCCAGTTTGCTACCTTTAAAGAGTGCAGAGCCAGAGGTGCTATCACCAATGCCGAGAACCGTTGCCTCTTCGTTTTTCGCCATTTCAGCAAACATGGTCAGCACTTCGACAGCTTCCGGACTGTTCATGTATCCATCAACTGAACTGCCATCTTCCGCAATAAAGCGCGTACCGTTGGACCAGAAGAACTGCTCATAGTCATATGGATCTGGCTTGGCTTCCACGGCGAAACCATAGGTCTTACTGCCCTTGTCGCGGAATTGCGCGGCTTTTTCACGCAGATCTGACCAAGTCCATCCTGTTTTTGGCTCGGCAACATCAGCAGCTGTAAACATATCTTTGTTGTAGAAGACGACATGAGTGGTGAAGCCCGCAGGAATGCCGTAGGCCTTGCCTTCTATTCGCGTGGTATTGATTAGGCCCGCAGGAATATCCTCAAGATCCATGCTCTCAGCATCACGCGCCATCAACTCGTCAAGAGGCATCAGAGACTTGTAGTACTTAGGGTAGTTCCACATGTACATGACATCAGGTGGGTTTCCGGCCCCGAATGCTGCAATGAGCTTCTTGTCATAACCATCACCGTAGGATTCTACCTGCACTTTTACGCCGGGATTTGCAGCTTCAAAACGCTTTGAGATTTCCTGTAGAATAGCGAGGTTCTCGCTACTGTTCCATGTTGCAAAGCGGAGCACTTCTTCTGCGAATACAGCATTGGCTCCTCCCAAAGCCATTGAGGTAACTGCTGTCACCATCGCTAATTGTTTCAGACGCTTTTTCATTCCTCTCCTCCTTCTATGCAATGCAAAGTGCTGCAGTCTCCTGACGTTCAATCAATGAACGCGTTTCCCCATCCAACTTGCGTGGATAGGCCTCCCCCTCAGGACTAAAAAGATGGCAGTGCTCTGCTGGAAAATTGAGGTGGACCCTGTCGCCCATATTGACCGGATGCGTTCCTCTGGTGACGGCCGTGAGCCCCTGACCAGAGTCCAAACGAACATGAACCTGGCTTTCTGTCCCCAATCGCTCGACCAGTTCCACGTTGCCACTCATATGGGAATTGGCTTCCTCAACCAGCCCCACATTTTCTGGACGAATACCAAAAATGTGAGGCTGGTCGGGGACTTGTTGCACGGGAGTACTTAACTGAAACGAAATAGAACCAGAGATGCTTTCTGATGTGAGTGCGATACTCATCTCATTGATAGCATTGGCGTTCACTTTCATCATGTTCATCTTGGGTGAACCGATGAAACCGGCAACAAACAGGTTTTGCGGAGCATAGAACAATTCAAGCGGTGTACCGAACTGTGCGACCGCTCCTTTGTTCAGGACAACGACACGACTAGAAAGCGTCATTGCTTCTACCTGATCATGCGTGACGTAAATCATGGTCACACCCAGTCGGCGATGAAGGCTGGCAAGTTCCACACGCATGCTTACTCTGAGGCCCGCATCAAGGTTAGACAAAGGCTCATCCAACAAGAACAACTTAGGATCACGAACAATGGCACGCCCAATGGCCACACGCTGGCGCTGCCCACCTGAAAGTTGCCTTGGGCGGCGCTTCAAGAGATCAGAAATCTGAAGAATACGTGAAGCAGTCTGTACTCGTTCTTCAATTTCCGCTTTAGGGACACCATTTAAGGAAAGACCGAAAGACAGGTTCTTGTAGACGTTCATGTGCGGATAGAGCGCGTAGTTCTGAAACACCATCGCGATATCGCGTTTTGCGGGCGGCAACTGTGTTATGATGCGCGCTCCCAACCTGACAGAGCCACCAGATACTTCTTCAAGCCCTGCAATGGAACGAAGGAGCGTAGTCTTTCCGCATCCAGACGGACCAAGGAAGCTGACGAACTCTCCATCTCGAATACCCAGATCGATCCCGGTAAGCACTTCTGTCTTGCCGAAGCTTTTGTAAAGCTGCTTGATATCTACGCCTGCCATGGATCTCCCCCCGAAGCTGAGCAAGGCCACTCAAAATATAAACGTTTAATTTTATATGTAAAGATACTTATATTTTAGTCACCTTACTCACCCATTCGGACTATCTGACCAAATTACAACTCCAAATGCCGGCACCAGCTCTGCCCCTACATAAATCTTTGCGGCTTTCGGCAGCATCAGATGCTTGGTTTCATTGGTGAAATTGAACGCAAACTTAAGTTGTCCGCGACATGTAATACGAAGGCCTTCTTGTAGGCCTGCATGCAACTCAACGTCCGCCCATTTCACAAGATAAGTTGCTATTTTTTCCTGCAAAGCATCGTCAACGTGTGCCGCTGCATAGATGCATTTCTGATTACCAACCAATGCCGGATACCCATCGCGATAATCGGACCTGAAGTGCCCCAAGACCTCCTCAGAGGCCTTAATGCTCTCCCGCCAGTTGGTGACATTTCCACGCTCCCCCTCGAAAACAATCTGGTCTTGATTGTAACGAGGCAAAGACTCCACCCGCACAACATCAAGGTCGATGAGCTCTTTGAGGCTGCCTGGTGGCAAAGGCTCCGAAACATGCATGTGTTCAGTTTTGCTGCCAGAGCGCGGCCCCAGAAAGACCTTGGCGGCGGCCTCATTTAATCGCGAAGTAAATTTCGGATTATCTATGATCATATCCGGGAGGATGATCAGCTTGTAATTACTGAGATCGGAGTGCGGGCCAATGATATCGACATCCGCGCCCATCCTAGAGAGTGTTGCGTACCAATCCATCGCAACTTTCGCGCTGGAGTAGTCAGCTCCCTGAGGCAAGGTACGAGCTGCCCATCTAGATGGATAATCAAGGACAAGTGCAACCTGTGCTTTTTTCTTTTCACCGGCTTCGGGCAGCAGCTTGCACTCGTTCGCAACTTGAGCCACTTCACTAAAAGCCTGATCGGGCTCATTGTTCGGCAAGAGAAGACCTGTATGAAACTGCTCTTGCGCGAATTTTGATTGGCGCCAACGGAAGTAACAGACAACATCAATGCCGTGCGCATAAGCCAGCCACGTCCAAAGGCGGATCATGCCATCCTGAGGAGATTGGTTATGCTTCGCCCAGTTCACAGGTCCGGGTTGCTGCTCCATAACCCAGGCTTTACCTTTGCCAACATGACGATAGAGGTCGTGATTAAACGCAGGCTGATCTGGCAAACCAACCCGCAGAAGCTTTGCTTTCTCGGCATCTTCCTTCGGTGAGTAGACAAGTGCACCCATGGGGTAACTGTCCCAAGAGGCAAAGTCGATATCTACACCAACAGCATAATGATCATAGTCCGCATTGTGACCCATAAAGTTATGCGTGATTGGCGTACTACCAACAAATTTCCGAAGGGTATCGACTTGAGACCGATTAAACTTGACGACCTGGTCAGAGGAGAAGCGATAGTAATCCAACAGATGAGTAGGGCTTGGCTCTTCTACAAGATTGTTCGGTAGCTCAATCTGAGAGAATGCGGAATATTTCATACCCCAGAAACACGTTCCCCATGCCTCGTTCAGCTGCTCGATTGAATTATAGTGGTGCTCCAACCATTCACTAAAGGCCTGTTTTGCGGCAGACGAATAACTATGAATCGTGTCGTGGTCACCGTATTCGTTGTCAATCTGCCAAGCTTTGACATGTTGGTTCTGGCCGTATCTTCGAGCAAATGCTTCAGCAATTTTCGTCGCATACTCAAGATAGATCGGACTTGAAAAGCAATAATGGCGCCTGGCTCCAAATTTTCGCGTTACACCATCTTCATTGACGGGAAGAACTTCAGGATGTTTGTCTATGAGCCACTTCGGAGGCGCTGCGGTTGGTGTACACATGACAACATCCAGCCCTGCTTGACCAAGCACTTTGACAGCTCTATCCAGCCAGGCCCAATCGAACTTCCCTTCCTCCGGCTCAACCAAAGCCCACGAAAACTCAGCAATGCGTACCCATTTCAAGCCAAGCTCAACCATCTGATGCGCATCATCAGCCCAAATGGCTTCTGGCCATTGCTCAGGATAATAACAGGTCCCCAACTCCAACATTCAAAACGCCTCAATACAACGAATATCTCTCAATAAGTGACACTTAAAGAATCACCCACATAGGAGATATATCAGAGAAGACATCGGAATATAAACGTTTAATTTTATCGTGATTGAATACTATGTGCGAGTGATGGACCAGTCTGTGGGTCTGCTCTTGGAAGTATGCAAACCTGAAGTCTCATAAGTAAGAATCAGCGGAACGATCGTTCATCATTCTCCTTTATTGCCATACACGACAGCAGCGCATGACATTAAAATCAATTATTTCAATAAGTTACTGATTCTAACACCAAGTTCCAGTGCGAAGCCGTTTCATCGCCTCTTCATCGCATGGTTATTGTCCACTGAATGAAAAGCACGGTTGAGACGTTCTGTCGCAAGTTTGGCTAAAAGGGGAGTTTTCGGCGGTTTTTTGGGGCGTGATGTTTCAGGGTAGGGTTCTAAGTTTTCTTGCTTAACATTAGTCAAGGAGGACAGCGGCCGTTCAATTCACTGTGACCTGGTCTCACCAGCATTGGAGATTGAGAATGTTACAAAATAAGAGACGTGGGTCAGGGTACGCTTTAGCGGCCGGCTTCGCGATGTTGCTAGGAAGTGCAGCTGCACCTGCATTTGCTGAAGGTCCAACACTGAGCGAAGAAGCCTTTGAACGTTCTAAGCAGCTTTATTTTGAGCAGTGCGCAGGCTGTCACGGCGTTTTACGCAAGGGCGCGACAGGTAAAAACCTTGAGCCGCATTGGAAGAAAAAAGGCAAAGACGGCACCGTCACTGAAGGTGGTACCCTTCAGCTAGGTCAGGAACGCCTTGAGAAGATCATCGCCTGGGGCACAGAAGGCGGCATGAACAACTTCTCGGAAATCCTGAGCGAGCAAGAAATCAAGGACATGGCGACCTACATTATGTTGGATCCGCCAAAGCCACCTGAGATGTCACTTGCTCAGATGCGCGAAACCCGCAAGGTTTACGTCGAAGAAAAAGATTACCCAACCAAGCCGCTTCATGGCCGTAACTGGGAAAACTTCTTCGTTGTTATCGAGCGTGATGCAGGTAAAGTTGCAGTCATCGACGGCGACACCAAAGAAGTTCTGGTTCATATCCCTACCGGTTATGCAGTGCACGTGATCAAAGCATCCGAGCATCACAAACTGGCAGAGCCTGAAGATCCAGGTCGTTTCTGGTACACCATGGGCCGTGACGGCAAGATGACGAAAATCGACCTCTGGCAGACACCAGACAAGATGCTCGTTTCTGAAGTTACCGTTGCTTATGATGCACGTGACGTTGCCGTTTCCGGCGATGGCAAATACATCATTGGTGGTGCTTACTGGCCTCCACACTTCGTGATTTCTGACGCAGTGACCATGGAACCGCTTAAGGTTGTTTCAACCCGCGGCGTGAACGTGGACGGAGATTATGTAGAAGAAAGCCGTGTTGCTGCTATCTACACAACTCCAAATGAGCCTACATGGCTGGTTGCTGTTAAAGAACTTGGCCAGATGTGGCAGGTTGATTACTCCGATATCGACAACCTTCGTATCGACAAAATTGACTCCGCGAAGTTCTTGCACGACGGATTCTTCGATCCAACAGGCCGTTACTTCCAGATCGCTGCTAACGCATCGAACAAAATGGTTGTTGTCGACACCAAAGATCGCAAGCTTGAAGCTATGATCGACGTTGCTGCTCTTCCACACCCAGGTCCAGGTGCTAACTGGAACGATCCTAAGTGTGGTCCGGTTGCAGGTACAACTCACCTCGGTGTTGGTACTGTTTCTGTTTGGGCAAACGATCCAGCAGGTCGTCCTGATGAAGCTTGGAAGAAGTGTTACGAAGTTGAAACTGATGGCCCAGGCCTGTTCATTCGTACACATCCAAACTCCAAGTACGTATGGGCTGACCAGACCAAACACCCAGATCCAGAAGTACAGCAGGCTGTACAGGTGATCTCGAAAGAAACCGGTGAGATTGTGAAAACAATCCAGGTTACTGAAACAGACGGCAATGCCGCTGTTCACTTCGAGTTCAACGCAGATGGTTCTGAAGTTTGGGTATCCAACTGGAACATGAGCGACTCTCTTGAGCCAAATGGTGAAATCGTTGTTTACGACGCAGACACCCTTGAAGAGAAAACCCGGATTAAAGGCCTTTATGCCCCAACCGGTAAGTTCAACGTTCATATCCGTTCGAACCACGTTACCTAATGTGATCTAACGATCCTTTTGAGGGGCGGGCACCACGCCCGCCCTTCTTTTTTATCAGCGGTATCGAGACTGCAACGGTTGGACACCAGCCGGAGATGACGGATTTGCTCCCCGTATCTTGAAAGCCGACCGCACACGACCCGACAAGGATGGGTCGACAGAAAATCCAAAACGGAGCCTGGAAATGACCCAGTCCAACGGTACGGAAAAGAAAAAGCCGATCTGGCGCCGGTATTTCCTATGGGGAATGCCGGTTGCTGGTCTCTTGGGGGCCTTTGTCGTCGGCATTATCTTCTGGGGCGGTTTCAACACCGTCATGGAAGCCACAAACACAAAAGAATTCTGCGTCTCGTGCCACGAGATGAATGACTTTGTCTATCAGGAATACCAGGGCACGATCCACGACGTAAACCGGTCAGGTGTTGGTGCAGTTTGCTCAGACTGCCACGTTCCTAAAGACTGGACACATAAGATCATCCGCAAGATCAAGGCATCCAAAGAAGTTTGGGGCAAGCTGGTCGGCACGATCAACACACCAGAGAAATTTGACAAGAAGCGTCTACACCTCGCGAAAAACGAATGGGCGCGGATGAAGTCTTCTGACTCTCGTGAATGCCGCAACTGTCATGATTTTGAATCCATGATGCCAGAATTCCAAAGGCCACGCGCACGTCAGCAGCACCTGAATGCAATGAAGACAGGTCAGACCTGTATCGATTGCCATAAAGGTATTGCGCATAAGAACGTTCGTGACCGTGCCTCTGACGAATATCTGGAGATGATTGAAGCTCCTGACCAGAATTACGTTCGCGAGATTCCGAAAGAGTATCTGGAGAGCCTCGCTCGCATTGAGGCCAAAGAAGCTGCTGAAGCGGAGGCTGCAAGCACTGCGAAGAAAGCACAGCAGGAAGCTACACAGGCTCAGATTGCAGCTGCTGTTGACGCAGCCGTTGCTGAAGAACGTGCAAAAGCTGCCGGTGAAGCACCCGCTGCTGATGCAGGTGACACTGTTGGTGCCAACATCGACTGGAGCGGTGTGGACAGCGTAGACATGACTTTGTTCTACCCTGGTCAGGCTTCCTTCGAGTTTGTGCAGAACGGCAAGCAGCACGGTGGTGCTCGTCCGCTGACAAAAGGTGGTGACCAGTGCACAACCTGTCATGCGAAAGAGCTGAACAACATTGGCAACAAGATCGTCAAAGGCACTGACAACACCGAGCCAACCCCAATTCCTGGGAAGCGTGGTGTGATCAACGCAACGATGCAGGCTGCTTATGATGATGAGAATGTCTACTTCCGCCTGCAATGGCCAGATACTCCTCATGCACCAGCACCATTTGTTGACGGTGGCAAGATGGATCCTGAAAACCAGATTAAGGTTGCCATGATGATCACTGGCACCGGTATCAAGATGGGTGAACAGGTTGGTTGCTGGGCAACATGCCATGCAGACAACACCTACATGCCGTTTGATCCGGGTCCAGAAGCAATCGCTGCTTCCGGTGATGTTGCTGAGATGCTGAAAGCCAAGAAGTCCATCCAGAAGTACCTGAGTGAGACCCGGACAAAGGTCGAGATCAAAGGTCGTCGTGGTAAGGCTCAAGGTGGTTGGAACAAGCTGAAATCTGCTGAAGAACTCGATCAGCTGCTAGCTGATGGTACCTTCATGGATCTGATGCGCGTCTATGCTGACGGTTCCGCAAGCAATGGTTACTTGCTTGAGCGTCGTGTCGAGAATAATGGTGACATCACAGCTTCTGCCAAGCTTTCCGCTGGTATGTGGACTGTGGTCTTCTCCCGTCCTCTGGCAAGCGACAAGCCAGGTGATGTTCCGCTTGAAGCTGGCAAGACCTACACGGTTGGCTTCGCTATCCATGATGACTTCGCAGCTGCACGTTTCCACCACGTGACACTGAACACCAGTCTGGCACTGGATGACGAAACTGCCCAAATCAATGTGGTAGGACGTTAAAAAAACACAAAGGGTGGCCGAGCAATTGGCCACCCTTTTTCTTGGAGGTTGGATCCTCCTTTATTCTTTTGGTTTTGCGTATCTTTATCCGAAAACCGGTTTCCACTTTTCGAAGATATGCATAGTTGCAGAGCTTGCTCTAAGTTTTTCCGAGCGTATCCTTATCAATAATATCAAGTGGTTTTTGGATATGCATTTGCAAGGGGGCGCTTCATGTACTCAAGATTTCTTCACTGTTCCGCACTTCTTCTGGGTCTTTTGATGGTGGCACCTGCTGTTGCTGCGGATGACAAAGCTGCTGCACTGTGCGCAAAAGCAGAAGCTCGTTATGTCGATATGTTTGGACATCCGGCAGCTGAGGTGGATGGCGTTACGATCGTGAAGATGTACAAGTATCGGTTCTGCCCTGAGACACTTTCTGTCCCTGTTGGCACCACCGTTCGCTGGGTGAATGTTGACAAGCGGACAAGCCACACCGTTCATTTGAATGAGGCGGGTGAGAAAGAGTCCGATCGATTGTTCCCTGAAGAGACCTTCGAATTCACATTCCTGAGCGCGGGATCGCAGCAATATCTGTGTGGTCCACATTGGGAAACGCAGAAGATGATCGGCATGGTGACCGTCACACCTTAAAGCAGTCCGCATTTAAGGTGAAACACATGAACTGCTTTGCCTTTGTTTTTGCGTGGCTTTGAACCAGCACGGCGACTGCGCTTCAGAGGTACTTTCCCCAAATTCGAGTTTATTCAATGATCAGGCTCCTTGTTGCTCTTGGTTCGGCTGTTCTTTCAGCATCTGCTTGCCTTGCCGACCCTGCCGCTCTTTACCAAAGGCACTGCGTAGAGTGCCACGGTGAAAACCGTTTGGGCCTGATCGGGCCAGCTCTGCTTCCTGAAACTTTGGGGAGTATGCGCGGCACGGCGTTGCAAGACACAATTAAACGCGGGCGAAATATAACTGAGATGCCGTCCTTTCAGGATGTGCTGAGCGACCAGGAGATTGATGCATTCAGCGCTTTTCTGAAGACGCCATTGAAGCCTGCACCGACATGGACGATGGAGCAGATTTCCGCGAGCCTGATTGCCAACGATGATTATAAAGCGACTGTGAAGCCTGTCTGGTCTGCCGACCCGATGAACCTGACATTGGTAGTGGAGATGCTGAACCATTCTGTCAGCGTGGTGGATGGCGACAGCTTCGAAGTTTTGACGCGTTTCAAGATTCCGTTGGGGACACGTGGCCAGCCCAAGTTCTCCCCTGATGGGCGCTACGTCTACATCATGTCCCGTGATGGCTGGATCTTGAAGTATGACCTTTACGCGTTACAGGAGGTGAGCCGCATTCGTGCCGGGCTGAACAGCCGGAATATTGCTTTGAGCCACGATGGCAAGTGGATTGCTGTGGCGAACTATCTGCCCAACACGTTTGTCATTCTCTCCGCTGATGATTTGAGCCCGCAGAAACTAGAGCACGTTCAAGGCAAAGACGGCACACCAAGCCGTGTCTCCTCTGTTTACCTCGCCGCCAAACGCAAGAGCTTTGTGTTGGCGCTGAAGGATGCGCCCTCTATTTGGGAAGTGTTTTATGGCCCTAATCCACCGCATTACGGATTTGCCCATGACTGGCGCGTTGAGGGGCCTGCTCCTAACAAAGACCCGTTTCCTTTGCGCAAATTCACTGTCAAAAGTTTGGTTGAAGATTTCTATCTCGACCCAAGTGATGAATACGTGATGGGCGCTTCCCCCAGTGGCATTGGTGGACAGGTGGTTGATTTGGTTATCGGACACAAGATTGCTGATCTGGACTTGGCAGGCCTGCCACATCTGAGCTCAGGTTCTACCTGGAAGATGGGTGAGCGGACCGTCATGGCCACCCCGCATCTGAGAGAACCGCTGGTTTCCATTGTAGACATGAAGTCATGGGAGACTATCAAACAGATTGAGATGCTCGGCTCTGGCTTCTTCACGCGGACGCACGAGAGCTCGCCCTATGTCTGGGTAGATGTTTTCTTTGGTCCAGACAAAGACGCGATCCAGGTGATAGACAAGCAGAGCCTTGAGATTGTAAAGACCCTGCGCCCTCAGGAAGGCTCCCGTGCGGCCCATGTGGAGTTCACAGATGATGGCAAATACGCCCTGGTTTCTGTCTGGGAAGAGGATGGGGCTGTCATTGTTTATGATGCACAAACACTGGAAGAAGTGCGGCGCCTGCTCATGAGAAAGCCTCGCGGCAAGTACAACATCGGCAACAGGATTGCAGGTGTTGGAACGCCTGAAAACTAAAGATAAACTTATCCCCCTCGTGTTTTCCTCCCATACTCTAAACCTATGCCTACGTAACGGGCTGCTGGCGGAGCGACCGTCAGTTTGTCGTAGGTTGGGCGGGGCTATTGGAAGACGTAACGCACCTTTCAGTGGTCCGGTGAACCGAACTTCAAACGTGACCGCATGGTTTGAGGGGAAGGGCCCAGGACTATAGGGTATCACGCGGTGACAGGTGCAGATGTGCCGGTGAGGTAACTCACTTTTGCAAAAGTGTTTGTCAAAGACGGAGGAACTGTCTGGTCAGGGAAATCTGACTGGATAAGCCACTTTCTTTCCGGGAAACCGGCTATCGTGCCTTATAGGCAAAAGAGGCGACGTTGTTCATTACAAGAAAGCCCGGGCGAGGCGAGCAGCTGATGCCGAAGACTCATTACTAACAAATAGCGCAGGCATTGCCTGCCGCCTTGCTCATCCCGACTTCCGGGAACTCTGGTTCAACACTGCATGGGATGCCATGTGGTGGTTTCAGTGCTTGTGCGATCATAAGCCACCTAAGAGATGTCTTGGACGAACTGACGTATCGAGACACTCTCCTCTCATTAGGCTGGGCATATTCTCACCCGAAAACCAAAACCGCTTTTCGGGAACACGCTTTAAATGCAGAGTGCACTTAATAATAGTCAAGGACATGGTGAGTTAGATTGATGAAGCTGATTGTAAAGCTAGAGCACGTTGCGTTCATTTTCATTTACGCATCGCGCTCTAGCATCTTTAGTGGAGCGAATTCTTGTCGTTTGATTGAATGCAATCAAACGGAACGCGCTCTAACGCATCGATCACTGAATGTGCACGCGCGCATCAACAAAAGCCAAAAGAGCGCCTCATGTCGACCACTATGGAACAAGTCAGATCCTGGCAAGGCCCTGTGCTATTCAGTTATGGGTTCAGGCCGTTCTTCCTCGCCAGCGCAGTCTGGGCAATCGTGCTTATGTTGCTCTGGATTCCACTCGTTTCCGGGTACATCGAGCTGCCGATTGCGTTTGATCCTGTCTCGTGGCACGCCCATGAGTTCCTTTTCGGCTATCTAAGCGCCGTTGTTGCAGGTTTTTTGCTGACCGCTATTCCCAACTGGACCGGGCGTATGCCCATTGTGGGCAAGCCGCTCATTGTCCTGTTCAGCCTTTGGGTGATTGGCCGTGCCGCGATCCTGTTCGGCGCTTACCTTCCAGCAAGCGTCGTTGCCGCGCTTGATGTTGCAATGCCATTGGTGCTGGCCATTGCGTGCCTGCGCGAAATTATGGCAGGCAAAAACTGGCGCAACCTGATCGTGTTGGGTTTGCTGGGCCTGCTCATAGCATCCAACCTGCTGTTCCATTGGGAAGCCTGGAGCGATGGATACGCAGCGCAGGGCTATGGTATGCGTCTGGGTATCTCCACCATGGTTCTGATGGTAGGTTTGATCGGTGGGCGGATTATTCCTTCCTTCACCCGTAACTGGCTGGTGAAGCAAGGCCGTAAGAGCCTGCCAGCGAGCCCGATGCAGGTGTTCGACAAGATCTCACTGCTTGCCCTCCTGGTCGCACTGCTTGTCTGGACTGCGCTTCAAGATCATTGGCTGGCGGGTGTTGTGCTTTTGATTGCCGGAGTATTGCACTTCGCGCGTCTGGTTCGCTGGAAAGGACAGTATACCTTCAAGGAACCTCTGGTTTTGGTGCTGCACGCAAGCTATCTGTTTATGCCGCTGGGTCTGCTTGCACTTGGCTTTGCCATTCTCCAGCCAGACCTACTGGATATCACCGGAGCACAACACCTGCTAATGGCTGGCGTCCTGGGTATGATGACTTTGGCCGTCATGACCCGTGCAACCCTCGGGCATATGGGCATGGAGCTAAAAGCAAGCCGTGGTGCCACCTTCCTCTTTTGCGCAATGGCCACATCAGTCCTCCTCCGCTTCTCCGCAGGCCTATTCCCAGACCTCGCAGCAAGGCTCTACGATATGTCAGCGCTAGCATGGATCCTTGCATTCGTGGTGTACGTGGTGACCTTCGGCCCCCTGCTGGCGTGGGGGAAGAAGTGAGGGGGAGTTGCCCCATAGGCGCTAACTTAAGGAGCTATGTTTTCGAATTCGTTGAATTTTTCGCTTTCTGGGAGGTTCGCATATACCTCGCCAAAAGCTGCTGGCGTTAACTGTGATGTTAGTCAGATCCCATGCTCCCTGAATTGCTGAAATGAAGGCCTGAATGATCAG
>NZ_LMCF01000013.1 GCF_001623075.1 Pseudovibrio sp. Ad37 | reverse complement strand
CTTTGGTGTTCTGAAAAACGTAAACTAAGTCAGCTATTCCGTAACAGTGACTTGTTACCAAACCACTCGCGAATAACCGCCGTCCACGTTTCTCTTTCTTCTTCCGTATTCAATTGTCAATGAACAGGGCTTTCACCCACACTCAAAAGAGTAAATCACTCACCAACTCAATCATTTCCGATCGAGCCTGAGCGATCAATCCTTTCGAGGAACTCAAGAGCGCATCGTGCCGTCGCCGGCAGCGCCGTCGCTCTCGATGAGCTGGGTTATAGGCCTGAGCCCTCCAACCGTCAACCTGAAAACGACAAAAAAACCCAAAAACATCATCTACCTATGTGTAAAACATACCTAATCCGCAGAAACACGCCGTTTCAATTCCACACCAGACCTGTGGGGGACAAATCTATCTAATCAACCTCCCCCAACGAGAGGTTTAAAAGCGCCTTATTTCCCCGTAATCACACCAGCCACTCTCCATGCTCCAACTCCCGGCCATCAAAGACTCAGGGAGAACATTACAGGAATAGACCGCGATCAAATCAGACTGCACTCTCTCAGAACGCTGGCAAGCAGACTTCGGAGCAATCCGCGTTCTTTGAAAACTGAATAATGAATGAGGGTGTATGGTGGTCGTGGCACAGGCTGTAGCGCCTGAACTCGCCGAGATGGCATCAATGTGCTGAGAGACGCCCAATGGAAAGCCCCGCCATTGCGTTCGTTTGCGTGGTTTTGCGCGAAACAGCGTTTTTATGCGCTCAAATGTTCAATACGGCAAGGAAACAGCACGTTTGGGAAGACGCGGAACTAAGAACAACATCAGCAAATGCCCCCTGCGCCGGCCAACTGAGAGACAGGACTTATCCTCCTTCTATCAAATCTTATAAACGCAAACCAAAAAACTATCCCCGCAAAGGAGGCCACTGATTATGGAAATGGCGGAGAAATTCTGCGAGATGATTTTAGTTGCTTCTTATCAGCTGGCTTCGTGGGGAGTTTAACATGCTCTCAAATCCCGGCACCTTGGATTTTCAGTTGAGCTATGTTCTGACCGGAACATTGGAGGTCCCTATGAAGACCATTATACTCGCTGCGACTACACTGCTTTTTGCAGGCTTAGCTCTTCCTTCTGCTCAGGCCGGACAATGTCCTCCTGGCCAGGAAGGTTCAGCCATTGACGATAGCGCTCCAACAGAAAACTATCTGGTAGAGACTGAAGAACTCGATGCTATCGATCTTGGCAAAGAGAAGGTCAACATCCCTGATCATAACCTTCGTATGCGGACCATTACGGTTCAACCGGGAGGACACGTTCTTTTACATGGTCATGAAAATCGACCGGCTCTGGCGCTGGTCACAGAAGGCGAGTTTGTTGAGTATAGTAATGAGTGCGGTGTGCCGGTCATTCATAAGCTTGGTGAAGTGATCAACGAAAACTCTGAGGTACAGCATTGGGTCAAAAATAAAGGTGACACGCCAGCTGTTCTGACGGTCACCGATATTGTGGACTTAAACGATACTCAGCAGGGAAACTTTAAGTAGCTTCAGTTTCCAGTTCAGGTTCGACTTCGCGCAGGTTGAGGTGGATGCCTGCCATAGCGCAGCGGGCTGAGCCGCCTGCTTGTTCAATGGTATCCAGCTTCAACTGAACAATTTTGGTGCTCTGCTCAATCAGATCGATCTGATCCTGATGTAAAGAAGAGTATGCTCCCTCGGACATAGCAAGAAGCAAGCCTTCTGTTTTGCTATGCAACTCAATGGAACGTCCTGCGCAGGCTTCAATTTGCTCGTTGTTCAACTGAACAACCTGACGTCCAGACTGCTCTAAACGATTAAGGATCTCTGCTTTTTTCGCGGGATCAGTGATCAAATCTGATCCAATCAATGCGATGCCAGTGCCAATGCAGAGAATTGCATTGGTGTGAGTAACAGGGCTACCATCACTATGTTGCGCCTGAAAAATCACCGGCTCATACTTGAAATGATTACAGAACTGTTCCAGAGCCTGCTGATCTGCATGGCTTGACGGGACTGCATATACAACGCGCTCGACGTTATCGAACACCATTGCGCCCGTTCCTTCAAGGAACTGCTGCTCATCTTCCAGGTCTGAAAAATCAACCACATCCTGAATGCGGTATTCGGTTTTAAGAAGCTCGATTACATCATTACGACGTTCTTTTCGACGGCTCTCCGCCTGCATTGGGTAGATGGTGACATAACCGCCTGCATGCGTAGACAACCAATTGTTCAGAAAAACAGAGTGTGGTGTGTCACGGGACTTATCTTCGAACAGATGAACATCAACACCATGCCTACTCAACTCATCTGCTGCGGCAGAAATCTCAACATATGCCTGTTCTGCAAAATCGATGTCTCTTTGAGATTCACCAATAAGACTGCGAGAACTGCTCTGAGCTGCATCTTTGCTTGTGCTGAAAAACAAAGGGCGGATCATAACAACGGCAGATGGAGCCTGAACGGATCGGAGAGTAGGTCTGTGGTTCGTCATTGGTTCTGCTTCTTTTTGATGAGTTACACAGTGCACCATTCATCGGGCGCAGATTACTTTTTGGGAGGATTGGAAGCGGTTTTTATTTTTGATTGGCGATTTCGCTTCTTCTTGCCGGGGCTCACCTCCTCCTGGTGGCTCACAGCTTGTCTTCTGAATTGGCCTTTCAGAAAGTACGCACTAAAAAGTATACAAAATTGTGTAAATATTGAGACATTACTTCAATGCACCGTAGAGTCAGCATAATAAAATTGAGTACTTTTCATATTTATCCTAATATTATCATTAGGTTACAAAAAATCTCAGCTGAATTAAGAAGGATTACGGACCTGACGGTTTTCATAGGATCATAATGATGAAACTCAATGAGAAGCAGGCATCAACTGACATAAAGCATGGTATAAATTGATAGAAATACATTTGAACCGGATAGAAACATGCATGCCCTGATCGTTTATTGTCATCCAAATTCTGAAAGTTTCAGCAAAGCTGTCCTTGATCAGGTGGTGGAGACACTCAAGCGTCAACACGTCAGCCTGGATCTCATTGATCTTTATGAGGAGGGTTTTCAGCCTGTCCTTACCAAGAGCGATCTGGACAGCTATTTGAACACATTCCTCAACAAACAGGGTCTTGAGCACCACATTGATGTACTGCAGCGCTGCGACACGCTGATCTTCGTTTACCCAACCTGGTGGTATGGCTTGCCTGCCATGATCAAAGGATGGCTTGATCGCGTGCTGGTGCCAGGAGTTGCTTTTAAGCTGACTGAAGAGGGTGCGATCAAACCAAATTTGCAGAACATTAAGAAACTTGCCGTTTTTACCACCTGCGGTGCGCCAAGATGGCTTAGTTTTCTTATGGGCACGCCCGGCAAGAAAACCATTTTGCGCGGCGTGCGTGTGCTTTGCAATCCTTGGGTAAAAACCAGATATGTCGCCCATTACAACATGGACAGCTCTACTGAAAGCTCGAGGCTTCGTCATTTAAAGGTGATTGACCGAAAGACCCGAGGCCTCTGCAAAGCATACCCCCCTCCTATCAGGCCAACTAAAGATGGCCTGAGGACAGCGACAGACTCCTGAGGTACCCGCCATGTTTCCTCGACGCTATTGGATGGATTTTAAAACCACTGACTTTGAGAAAGTCGACGCTCAAAGGACTATTGCAATTTTGCCGACAGCCGCTGTTGAGCAACATGGACCTCATCTACCTCTTGGCGTGGACACATACATTAATGAGGGCATGCTTGAGACCTTGTGTGCCCGTGCACCGGAAGCATTAGACTTCCGCATTCTGCCTTTGCAATGCATCGGGAAGTCCGATGAACATATTCATGCGCCTGGGACACTCTCACTGAGAGCGGATACAGCAGCCAAACACTGGATTGATATTGGTGCTTCCGTTGCCGCCTGTGGCATCCGGAAAATGATCATCGCCAACTCTCATGGAGGTAATCTCGATCTGATTGGCATTGTCGCACGGGAGCTTCGCATTCGCTGCAAGATGTTGGTTGGCAAATGTCATTGGTCCAGCTTTGGAGCACCAAAAGGGCTATTTAGCGAAGAAGAGTTGAAGTTTGGGCTGCATGGAGGCGATGAGGAAACTTCGTTGATGCTGCATTTCCGAGCAGACCTTGTTGACATGTTGCATGCACAAGACTTCCGCTCAACAGCTCAAGATCTTGATGAAAATGCCCGGCTGGGGCCAACCGGGCTCCCTTCTTATGGCTGGATTGCTTCTGATTTGAACCCGCATGGGACAGTGGGAAATGCTGCAAATGCAAGTTCAGAGAAAGGGCGTTTGACCGCCGAGCATCAAGTGGATGGCTTTATTGAGTTTTTACAAGAGACAGCGGATTTCGACATCAATCGGTTTGATTAGTGTTTCCTGTTGCTAGCTTTGGCGAAACTCTTTGAAGCAACCAGGAGAACCTGTTTTAATTGATTTTAGTTAGTACTGTATGTGGAGTTGAGCAATGCAATTTCTAAAAGTGATTTCAGTTTTATTGCTCACACTTTTCAGTACGCCACGCATCAGTTTTGCAGCAGACAGTCTCAGCCTTTCAGGCGGGCAACAATGGCTTGTTTTTGCCAGCAAACAGGATGCGACCGAAGCTGTGCAGCTGGCGGAAGGCTTTCAAGAAGCTCTGCAAGGGACACCCTATCAGGATAAAGTGCGGGTGGTTCGCTCAGAAAGCGGCTGGTTTGGTGTGGTTGTTGGCCCTGTAAACTTTAAAAACCTTCAATTGGCGCGCCAGCAGATTGCGATTGATTTGCCTGAGGATGCTTATCTGTCTCACGGGCGCCGCTACTTGGAGACTGTCTGGCCCGCCATAAACTTGCGTTTTGGAGAGTTTGAAGCGCAGAACCATTTTTCTCTGAAACTCGAAAAGTTGCGTGTTGATGCGGGCCTTATCACGGAACAGACTGACCCGAATGATGAATTCTCAAAGAATTCAAAGGTGCAGGTTGTTGGATGGACCGGGCAGAATAAAGTGTTCTCGTTTGAGACGGAGCCAAGTTATTTTCCTCAGTACGGCCAGAGCGTTGAAGTTATTCGCCTTGCCAGTGAGACTGAGTTTCCTCAGGTCGTGATCAAGCGGTTTACGGGTGGGGCGCATTGCTGTGTGGAGCAACAGATCATCACGCAAAATCGAGAGGGAAGCTGGGTGATGGTTCAGGGTGCGGTGTTGGATGGTGGATATGGCTATAGCTTTGAGGACTTGAATGGTGACGGCACACTTGAGCTTGTTAGTGCGGACAACAGCTTCTTTTATCTTTTCGCACCATACGCAGGCAGTTTTGCGCCGCTTTACATTGAAAAGCTCTACTACGACGAAATCACCGATGTGAATATGGACCCAGTCTATCAGCCCGCTTTTCGTAAAGAACTGGCCTATCTCGAGGAGTTAGCTGGCTCTGAGAAGTCGCTTTGGGGCGAGAATGGTTTCCTTGCAGGTTGGGCAGCTCTTCGGGCGCGGTTGGGAGACGGGATGGAGGCTGTCGCACAAGCCACAGAGAAAAGCCGGGGTGATCAAGAGGATTTCCGGAAGTATGCTTGCCCGGATAGATCACCAAGTTCAAAGTGCGATTACGAGAATGCAGTTGCCCTGCCGTTTCCAGTTGGTTTGACCGTACATTTGATAGAAAGAGGCTATTTGCCAGTTCAGCCGCTTCGTTAAGACATGGCTCGTACACGTGCCAAGATCTATCTCTTCGTTTACACGCATATTCCTGCCCAGAGGCCGGGACACCTTTTGGGAAAACGCCCCAGCAAAAGCTATCTGAGAGCAACTCCCGGCCACATGGCTTCAACGCGGCGGAGTTTATAGAGGAAGTACTCTTCGTCGCAGTATCCGGTATTGCGTTCCATCTTCATTGAAAAAACGCCAGACAATCCGAACGGCGCCAGAACGGTGAAGGTTCCGTTGGTCTCTAAGCGGACGCCGAGTGCATAGGTTTGGACGGGATCGCGCACCAAAGCTTCTGCGGTGCATGTAACGGGTGTTCCATTGCTCATCCGCTCGCTGTCATGATGGATGACATGGCCTGCCTGATTGGACAGGTGCACCTGATATGGCCCAGCGCTCAGGATTTGACGGATATGGCGCAAGTAGGTGGCTTCTTTTTCGAGGGCTTGCTCTGATGGATCGTAGTAGGTGATGTAGAGCTGGTGATTTCCCGCCATGGCGGGTTTGCCCTTCAACGCAGTCCAAAGAGGCCATGCGATGGAAGGGCCGGAGATGCACCAGTCCGGCAGGCGGAGGGATCTGATGCCCTTCATTGCGGAAATCAGATGCGCGTTGGATCGCAGGGCCAGCTCAAGTAACCGCTTGCGATCCTCCTCACTGGTGAGTTGAGGGTCCGCGAGCGTTGCCTGATCCAGGTACTCCAAGTTGGCATTGGCCAAAGCTGAGTGACGCACTAATTTTGGCATAGCCCTGATGACGCCTGCACCGGTTCATTTCAGAGTATCGGGTGATCAAACCAGATCACGGGTGATGCTCTGACATTTCATGTTTATGCATATCCTGATCCGAAGACTGGAACCCATGCCTCGAGGAGATGCTCTACTCTTTCTAACTACTAAAAGATTCCAATGAGATAATCCATTGGTGGGTTGGACCTTGGTAAACAATGTTGAGGATCAATTGCGGGTCGCTTGTTGTTATGGTTCGGTTCGTTATCTCAATTATTACAAGTGGTTGGCGTCCAAAAGCCCACTTTTGAGATCGAAAAGCGGGCTTTTGGGTAGGCGGATAAAATTTGGGGGCAGCCTACCAAAGGACGATTGTTAGTTCCGGCCAGTGTTCTGTGAGGCGGTTGGCTTTGCGGGTGAAGGTGTCTTCGTTGGGCAGGACTTTGTTTGGGAGCATCTGCATTTGGAAGATGGGTTCCAGTCCGAAGGGGGCTTCGATTTGCAGGCGGTCATCGTCGTGCAGGCGGGCGGCGACGGAGTGGGTTGTTGAGGCGTAGTAGAGGAGAGACTCCAGCGAGCATCCGAGTTTGGGATAGTCCATGCCGAAGTGCTTGGGGAACCAGAGGTGCACGCGGGCCTGATTGCGGATCTCGACCGGTAGGGCTAGCGGTTCGCAGGCTTTGGCGAGACTGGTGATCACACGGTCTTCAGCCTCGTAGGATGTGTCAGCCTCATCGTGGTAGATCAGGTCATAATCTTTGATGCCGTGTCCGGCCTCCCTGCCCGTCAGTGCGTTCCAGACACTTTGGTAGATTGCACCCGACGCGAGCCAGGCATCTGGTAACTGAGCGTCACGCAGGATCTTCAGCAGATCATAGAGCACGGTTGAGCGGATGACCTCTTCGATAAAGTACACGCGCCCCTGCTCACCTGCGCCATGATGAACAGGGGAAACACGTGTTGGCAAGGAGGTGATCTTCTCCTTGGGAGTTGAATGGCCGGTTGGGGCGGAGGCCGTGAAAACTGACATGGACACGATTTTCATTTGAAAGAGATCAAGCTGTGAAGACTGCCGTAACGACTCGTCTCCAAAAACCAGAACTAAAAGTGAATTAATTTAGTACATAACAGGAACATTATGATAATCTACCCACCAGATCAATCCATGTAAATTTGGGGCTTGGCGACCTGTGAGAATTGACAGGTAGATTCGCATAGGATTTGTGCGGGGCACTTTGAAACTATGAAGATGTGGATAGTGGGAAGTACCTAGCTGCGTACTTTTCGCAATGTTACGCAGCGCATTTCACCCGAAGGGCTAGTTCCCATAACTACGTATTTGTGCGAGATGCTCGAAAGCATCAGTTTTTCCTTGAGATTTGGTGGCATTGGGCAGTAAACCGGTGTCGCGCAGCCTTTCGACCACACGGAGCATGAAGATGACCGAGACCCGCCTGACCATTAGACGGCCTGATGACTGGCACCTGCACTTACGTGATGGCGAGATGCTGAAGGCCGTTCTGCCGTCAACTTCCGCAAACTTTGGCCGCGCGATCATTATGCCCAATCTGGTCCCACCTGTTGTCACCAGCAAGGATGCTGCCGGGTATCGGGATCGCATTCTGGCAGCCATGCCAGAGGGGCACGACTTCACTCCCCTCATGACGCTTTATCTCACAGAGACCACCGATGCGGATGATCTGGAGCAAGCAGCCAAGTCTGGTCTGGTGACTGCGGTGAAGCTTTATCCTGCTGGCGCGACAACCAACTCGCAAAGTGGTGTGCGCGACTTTGATAAGGTGGCGGGTGTTCTGGAACGCATGGCCGAGATCGGTTTGCCGCTTCTGGTCCATGGTGAGGTCACAACGTCTGACGTGGACATCTTTGATCGTGAAGCAGTGTTCATTGAGACTGTGCTGGACCCGATCCGCCGCAAGTTCCCTAAGCTGAAAGTGGTGATGGAGCACATCACCACGGAAGAAGGCGTCAATTATGCCAAGTCTGGTGGTGACAATCTGGCGGCGACGATCACGACGCACCACCTGATCATCAACCGGAATGACATTCTGGTCGGCGGCATCAAGCCTCACTTCTATTGCCTGCCTGTGGCGAAGCGTGAGAAACACCGCCTTGCGCTGCGTGCTGCGGCCACTTCTGGCGATGCCCGTTTCTTCCTTGGAACGGACAGCGCCCCGCATCTTGACCAGAACAAGCTGTGTGAGTGTGGCTGTGCTGGCATCTTCTCCGCACCAAATACCATGAGCTGTCTGGCACATGTGTTTGAGCAGGAAGGCGCACTCGACAAGCTTGAGGCATTTTCCTCTCTCAATGGTCCGGCGTTTTATGGCATGGCACCAAACGAGGCGACCATTGATCTGGTAAAGGCCGATGAAAAGGTCAGTTACCCGCCGAGTATTCCAACACCGGACGGGCCGGTGACCCTCTTCAATCCGGGATTTGATATATTCTGGAAGGTTGAGACCTAAAGATGAGTTTCAAAGCAGTTTGCACCTAATATGGCCGGGGCAAGCTGCTTTTTTTTTGACGTGAATGCGTGCGATGCCAGCTCCCTGTCATCCCACACATTCCAGATCTTTGTTTTCGCGCGTATTCTTATCCGAAAACCGGAACCACTTTTCGGGAATACGCTCTAAACCACCTACTGTGACTTGAGGGACAGCGATGTTTTCCAATTCTTTTCCTGACCGCGAAGTGATGGCGGAACTGACCGCAAAAATGCTCATGGAAATCAAGGCGGTGAACTTCCGTCCAGAAGAGCCGTACATTCTGGCATCCGGTCTTGCGAGCCCGGTTTACATCGACTGCCGTAAACTGATCTCCTACCCGCGCATTCGTGGCACCCTGATGGAGTTTGCCGTGGCAACCCTGCTGCGTGATGCGGGCTTTGAGAAGTTTGATGCGATTGCAGGCGGTGAGACGGCTGGTATTCCGTTTGCTGCGTGGATTGCAGACAAAATGGCACTGCCAATGCAGTATGTGCGCAAAAAGCCAAAGGGTTATGGCCGTGATGCGCAGATCGAAGGTGATATTCACGAGGGGCAGAACGTTCTGCTGGTGGAAGACCTGACCACCGATGGCGGGTCCAAGATCAAGTTCTGCGAAGCACTGCGCAAGGCGGGTGCGGAAGTGACCGACACGCTGGTGGTGTTCTACTACGACATCTTTCCGGAAACGAAAGGCAAGCTGGCAGAGCATGGCGTGAACCTGCACTACCTTGCTACATGGCACGACATCCTGCGCGTTTGCCGCACAAACGATTACTTCTCAGCTGAGAAGGTGAACGAAGTTGAGAAGTTCCTCAATAATCCGCTGGAATGGTCCGCAGCCAACGGCGGTGTCAGCGAACTGCCGCTCTAAGCAGTGCTTTAGCCAGACACATAGGTTTCATGAAAACGCAGGGCATTGGCTCTGCGTTTTTTTGTTTTGTGGTGTTGCTTTACATCATAGCCTCAAAGTTGTTTTTGCCACAAAAGCAACATGAAGCGAAAGCATATAGATAACAGCAAAGTTTATGATAATTAGGCAGATGTAGCTTTTATGAGGTGAAGACCTCGCGGGCGCTCGGGTTCAGCTTGGGATTTATTTGTGACGGACTTCAATAGGGTCTGCAAAACCTGTGCGCTGAAGCATGGGGGTGTGCTTTCGTGAACACCTTCACACAGGGAGCATCATTACAAAAGCACATCGGCAACTTGGGCGGGCGCAGGGAAGAAATAATGTATATAATCCGACACCTTATGGTGCCAGCACTGCTGAGTACTGGACTGGTCTTTTCTGTTCCTGTTTATGCGCAGGATACCTCTGCCCCGCAGCCCAAACCGACGTTTGAGGATGCTAAAGATCAGCAATCCTATTGGTTTCCAGAGACCGACCTCAAACTGCATCCCAGAATAATCTCTCGTCAGCTGACCAATGGTATGCGGTATTTGCTGGTTCAGAGCCAATCCCCCAAGAACCAGATTGAGGTTCGTATGGCGGTTGATGCTGGCTCCTCCTTGGAAAAAGGGTCGGAACCGGGTGCAGCTCACTATCTGGAGCACATGGCGTTTAACGGTTCTACCAATGTGCCGGAAGGCGAGATGGTGGCCTTGCTGGAGCGCGCAGGGCTAGCCTTTGGCGCGGGCACCAACGCAGCGACCACTCTGAACAACACCACATACCGTCTCTCTCTGCCTTCAGCAGATGCGGAGTTGCTGGACACTGCGCTGTTTATTATGCGTGAGACAGCAAGTGAACTGACGCTCTCAACAAGTGCAATTGACCGTGAGCGCGGTGTTGTCGCCTCTGAAGTGCGCGGCAATTACGGCCCGGGCTATGACGCGCTGGTTGCCAGATTTGATTACCTTTATCCGGGCATTAAACAGCGCACCTTGCTGCCGGTTGGCACAATGGATGGCATTGATGCCGTTGACCAGACAACCCTGCGCGATTTTTATGAGAGCTATTACACGCCCGGTCGGACCACAGTGGTTGTGACTGGCGATATTGATGTTGAAGCAACAGAAGCTGCCATTCAAAAGCACTTTGCGGATTGGAAGCGCCCTGCGAATGCAGAGCAGCTGGACAGCGAAGAGCCGGATTTTGGGAGATTGAAGGTTGCCGAAGCCCCGCGTGCTGCGCTTTTTGTAGAACCGTCTTTGCCTACCGTGTTGAGCATTTATCTCGTCAAACCTTCTCAAGAGCTGATTGATAACCAACAAAACCGCATTCAAAACACGCTGCGCAGGATCGGGATCAGTATTTTGAAAGAGCGGCTGCGTGATGCAGCCCTTGCCTCTCACGATACTATGGTCACTGCCGGCACGGATTATTACAGCGAAGACTTTGCCGACACCGTTGTTGCCAGCGCGACCGTTGCCACAGACAAGTGGCAGGACGGTTTTGCTTTGCTGGAGCAGAAACTGCGGCAAACACTGGCTTATGGTGTGACACAGGAAGAAGTTGACCGGCAGTTGGTGAACCGGCTCAACTCACTGGAAGTTGCGGTGAAAGCGGAAGAGACTATTCCAAACCGTGCAATCGCCAATGTTCTCGTGCGCGATGTGCTCAATGAGAGCGTCACCACATCCTCTGCCGATGATCTGGCCTTCTTCCAGAAACACTTTTCTGATCTGAAAGCGCCGCAAGTCTCAAAAGCACTGCTTGAGCTTTGGGAAGGTGCAAAACCAAACCTGTTTATGACGACTGCCGAGGCCTTTCCAAATGCTGAAGAGACCATTCTTTCCGTGTTTGAAGAAAGCCAGAAGCAGCCAGTTGCAGCCTTTGAAGCCAAGTCGCTGACCAGCTTTGACTATGAAAGCTTTGGCCCCAAAGGCAAAGTTGCCCAGCAGACAATTAGCAGTTTTGGACAGATCCGCTCTTACACTTTTGAAAACGGCGTGGTGCTGAACTTTAAGCAGACGGACTTTGACAAGGGTAAGGTGTTTGTGTCTCTGCGCACGGGTCGCGGTATTGAAGACCTGCCGGCTGATAAAGATGGCTTGGCCGGTTTCTTCCAGAGCGCGTTTATTGTTGGTGGTCTTGGCAAGTACTCGGTTGCTGATCTGGACAAGGTTCTTTCTGGTACACAAGTTGGCGTTGGTCTTTCCTTTGGCGAAGATGGCATTTCCGGGCAATACGGAACAACACCGGACGACCTGAAGCTGCAATTGCAGGTGGTCGCGGCGTATCTGACAGATCCGGCTTTTCGTCCTGAGGGGCAAGCGTTCTACCAAAAGAGCCTGAAAGAGACCTACAAGAACTCCCGCAGCTCTGCTGAAGCCGTTCGTGGCCGCGAGTTCTCCCGCATTTTGCATAGCGGCGACAAACGCTGGGGTGCAGGAAGTGAAGAAGATCTGCTGGAGCGGAACTATGAGGAGTTGAAGCCAATCATCTCCCGCATCGCACAAAAGGGCCCGATCGAGATTGGTATTGTAGGCGATCTTGAGGTTCAAACCGCTCTGGATGCGGTTGCCGAGACTTTCGGCGCTTTGCAGCAATCCTTTGAGGCGCCAAAGCATAGCTACGCAACTGGTATTGAGTTTCCTGAGGCGCAAGCTGTTTCTTTGACCCATGAAGGTGACAGTGACGCTGCGCTTTTGCAGCATTATTGGAAAACCAGCGATGATGAAGATGCAACGCAGAGCTATACGCTGCAGTTGTTGCAGGGCGTCATAGAGCTACGCCTGCGCGATAAACTGCGTGAGGCTATGGGCGCAACTTACAGCCCTTATGCGTTCAGCATGAACTCCAATACAATCAAAGGCTTCGGCTATATTGGAATGTCCAGCAAGTTGAAACTCGATGATGTGGATGCGGCGGAGACTGTTTATCAGGATATCGTCAAAGAACTGCAGGTGAAGGGCAATATCACAGCGGATGAGTTGCTGCGTGCGCGCCAGCCTATTCTGGAAGCCATGAACAATGCCGAACACAGCAATGGGCTGTGGTTTGAACTGGCAAGTCAGGCTGTAAGCTATCCTGAGGCAATCCAGCGCTATCAGAATTACACGACAATTCTGGAGCAGATCACCCCGGACGATCTGGTCGTGGCAGCATCAGATTTTCTGGTGCCAGACCGGAATGTGACGCTGAAGATTCTGCCAGAATGAAGTAGTATAGAAAACGCAGAGCCAATGCCCTGCGTTTCTTTTCCGAGGTCTGTCACAAACGCTGTTGATGATCATCTATTGTCTGACCATCAAGACAACCGCTTATAAGCATAAGTTTTTACATAAACCGGCGAGATGCTTATCAGATCAGCCCCTCAGCTTTCATTGCTGCCTGAACCGATGAGCGTTGGCTGACCCGTTCTGCAAATTCCGCAAGGTTTGGCCAGTTCTTCAGATCTATACCGACAAGGCGCGGCCAGCTACAGACAACGAAGAGGTAGGCATCCGCAACTGAGAAGCTCTCACCCAATAGATAGGATCTACCATCACTAAACAGGCTCTCAAAGCAGTCCAATTTGGCCCCTACACTTTTTGCAGCGATTTCTTTTTCCTTCACAGATGCGGATGGTGTAAATAGCGGAGTGAAAGCCTTGTGGAGCTCGGAGCTGATGAAGTTCAGGTATTCCTGCAACCGTGCACGAGCAACACTGCCTGCTTTGGGCGCGAGCCCGTGTTCTGGATGTGTGTCTGCAAGGTATTGCAGGACTGCAGCACCTTCAGTGAGCACCTCACCCGATTCCAGCAGAAGTGCAGGAACATAACCTTTTGGGTTGATGGTTTTGAAATCGAGACCAGTGCTGGTTTTTCCGGCCTCAGTGTCAACGCGATCAATCTCGTATGATATGGCAATCTCATTCAGTGTGATGTGTGTTGCCAGTGAGCATGCGCCGGGTTTGTAAAACAATTTCATGGGAAGGCTCTTTTCTCAAGGTTTTTATTTTCAGACCCCGAGGGATATCAACCCTCATGATTGATTGATAATATTAAGTTTTCACGATAATGATTATTTTTTATAATCATGTTTAGTGAGCAGTGTCTATGACCTACGAGCAACTGATTGTTTTACATGCCATTGTGACTGAAGGAACTTTTCGCGGTGCAGCGGAGCGTTTAAACAAGTCTCAATCCGCCATAAGTCACATGCTCAAAAAACTGGAGGCGGAGATTGATATAGTCTTGCTATCCAGAGAGGACTATCGTCCGAAGCTGACTTCGGCAGGAAAAATCTTTTACAGACAAACCATTCGGGTGATGCAACAGATGAACGAGCTAGGGAGTTTGGCAAAAACACTCAATGCCAAGCAAGAGGCTGAGGTCTCGCTCGCAATTGCTGCAACTCTGCCTTTACAACCTACTCTGGGTATCATTGGTCGTGTACGATCAGAGTTCCCCGCAACACATATTCATCTTTCTCGAGAGAACCTGAGTGGTCTGATTGAACGACTGCTAAGTGGCAGTGCTGACATCATTATCGCCACTATGGATGGTGTTCCCGAGGAGCGAGTAGAGGCGGTTTCGTTTGCCGATGTCACCATTTTACCTGTCGCACATCCCGATTTTGAGCCCGCACAGAGCATGCATATGAAATCGGCCACTGAAATGCAGAGTTATACTCAGATTGTTGTGGCAGACAGTGGCAGTGGAGCCCTTACTCAAAGCAAGGATTTGTTGCCTGGAGGATTGCGTTGGACGGTGACAGACACTGTAGCCAAAAAGGAGATATTGAAAGCTGGACTTGGCTGGGGTGGCATACCTGAGCACATGATCAAAGAGGAACTGGCGCGTGGTGAACTGGTCCAGTTGAACGTTGAAGGCTTCCAGCCACGCCAGTCCCGCCTGTTTCAGATCCGCAAGCGCGACAGAGACGTTGGCGTTGTCGCGCAAGCCATCTGGGATGACCTGATGGGAACCGAAGGCTGAGCAGGCACGCGCCGGATCGCCTCATTAAGGTCAGGCGAACTCCGGCTGTTTGCTGAACGTGAGTGTTTCACCGTCTGCCGGGATCAGAAGTTTTTCGCTGACACCAGATTTTTCTGCCAGATCCCGTAGCTGCGTTCGCTTTACAGGGCAATGGTTTATGGCTTCCAGATGGTTTGCGATAACTTGTCCCGGCGCTAATCTGATGAACTCCATGATCTCATCCAGCGACATGAGGATGTCCTTGCCGATATCCAAACTTGCGTTGCCTGCTGCGACAACTGCAATGTCGGGCCTCAGGGTTTTGAGGCAGTGGCGGACATCTTTGGTGAGGACAGTGTCGCCGGAAATGTAGAGCGAAGGTGCATCAGGGAGTTCGAGAAAGTACCCCACGCCGGGCCCCATGAATCTTGCAATCCAGCCGTAGCCATGGACCGTTGGGATTGGGGTGATGTAACCGTCGAAGAAGGGTTGGCGTTGCTCATCCTTCAGCGGCACGGTGGGAATTCCCCTTTTCCCAATGAAGCTCTCATCATCCAAACGGCAGTAGGTCGGGATTTTCTTGGAGAGCAGAAGTTTCTTTGCTGCGCCGTCCAAATGATCTGAATGGCCGAGCTGGCAATGCGTCACCAGTGCCGCGGTAAGCCCTTCAAGATGCTGCTGCGCACCATCAGGCAGCGGAACCATTGGATTTCTTCGGCTTTTATGTCGGATGAAGCTGTAGCTTGGCAGTGATCCAACCTTACCCAACATGGGATCAACCAGTATGCGGTGTTGCTTGTGCTCAATGATGAGGGTTGCATTGCGAAGAAAGTGAAGTTTCATCCTGACCTACTGCTCTAACCTGACCTTGGTCCGTTGATCCTAGTTTTTGGCAGGAAGTTTGATATAGTCCGACTAGACACAAATCATACATAATCCGCCACATGAGATTTGAGCATGACTTCAACCATTGCGATTTTGCTGCTGGAGAACTTTCTGGGGCTCGCAGCCTTTGGGTCCGCAGACATGTTCAAGACTGCAAACCAGATTGCAGAGGTGCGTGGCGACGAGGTCATGCCGTTTCAGGTCCGGACCTACTCGTTAGATGGCGAGCCAGTTCGATCTTCAAACGGCATTTTAGTGACACCCGATGGCTCCTTAGAGGAGATTTTTGCACCTGATGTGGTGTTTCTTCCCGGCATTGGCACGACCTCAGCGCCGCAATGTACGATCAATACAAACTGGTTCCGTGGTGTTGCTGAGCAACTTCAGCACCATTCTCAAAACGGCAGCATCATCGCTGCGAGTTGCACCAGCACGTTTCTACTTGCTGAAGCTGGACTGCTGGAAGGAAAACAAGCAACGACAACCTGGTGGAAACAGAAGGAATTTAGCGCGGCCTATGAAGGTGTGGAGCTGGCCGGTGATGAAATTCTCGTTGATGCAGGCAATGTCATTACCAGCGCCGCGGGCACTTCCTCTCTGGACCTTGCACTACATCTCATCAACCGGCTGGAAGGCCCTGCCCTTTCCAGATTATGTGCGCGATTTATGGTTCTTGAAGAAAGCCGAGGCTTACAGCAGCCCTTCATGATCCCATGGCATGAAAAAACACGAGATGAGACGATTGAACGTGCGGACCAATGGGTACAGAACAATTTGTCCTCACGCCCCCTCAAAGTACAGGAGCTTGCTGACTTTTTAGGTATGAGCACACGCAGCCTGTTGCGGCACTTTAAGCGAGAACTGTCACTGTCTCCGCAGCAATTCATTTTGAACATCCGCTGCGAGCGTGCTAAGTCTCAGTTAGAATATACGACGACATCAATAGCCACGATCTCTGAGGCACTGGGCTATTCTGACGAGAACGCGTTCAGACGCTCGTTCCTTGCACAGGTTGGGGTTTCGCCAGCCCAGTACAGGCGGAAGTTTCGCAGGCAAGCACCTTAATCAGCTGGTGCTTTTTCTGGCACGATTGCAATGGCATCCACTTCGAACTCGATAATATCGGTCGCAAGGACCGGCACAGGAATGAGTGTGCTTGCAGGTGGGCTGGCGCCGAAGATTTCACGGCGCTTTTTATTGACATAGTCCAGTCTGGACTGATCATGATCTTTGATGAGCACTGTGATTTTCACCGTGTCTTCTACACTGCTGCCAGCTGCTTCCAGCGCTTTGATCAGGTTTTCGAAAGTCCGGTCGACCTGTTCTTCAAAGGTGTTTAATCCATCTTTGGAAATGCCCACCTGACCAGCCACGTATGCGATACGAGCACCAGGCGCGACAACAACAATCTGTGCGTACCCAGACTTGGTTGAATCCGACAGAGTGTCGGGATTGATGACGGTTTTCTGGTCAGTGTCTGCTGCCAATGCTGAGCCACTCAACAAGATTGCAGCGCACATCGCGAGGGCTTTGCCTGTGGTTTTCATGGGGAACTCATTTCCTGATTATGTTGCTCTGTCGTTGGCTGCGTGTTGACCAGCAGCCATTTGCTCAGTTTGCACCTAGGGTTACTTTTTGCCGGATTTGCCCTTGGGCAGTGCTTTTGCTTTTGGCTCTACCTTGAAGCAAGCTTTCATCTTTTCGACTTCACCCTTCAGCTTCGGAATATCTGAACGCACAGATTTGACCTTGCCGTTCTTGAGAGCGGCCTCAACCTTCTTGATCAACTTGTTTGCGGAGGCTTTGTGTTTGTTGAATTCGGCGACTTTGTCCGGATTACTCAATGTACCCAGCTTGCCAGACAGGTTTTTGATGTTCTTTTGGGCATCCTCGGCAGCTGCTTGATATTCTTTCTTCCGTTTTGCGATGTCCTCACTGTTGCCAGATCGCAAATCGAGCATCACGGTTTTGGCTTCTTCCAACTCTTCTTCAGCTTCGAGGAATTTGTCAGCTTCCAACGTCTTCAAAGATTGATCCAGCCCATCCTTGGCTTCTGAGTAGATGTCCTCAAACTCTTCGCGGGCGTTATCATACTGAATTTTTTCTTTTTCCTTACCCAGCTCGTCCAGTTCAGCCTTGGCAGCATCAATTTTCTCACGCAACTCGGCGTAGGCTTCTTCCGGGTCTTTTGCTGCGGAGTAATAAGCTGCTTCCAGCGCATCCCTCATGAACTCGAGCTGGTCCACGGCATCACTGATTGCGCCTCCTGCGTCGCCTCTGCCCATACTGGCCTGTGCTTTGTCGATATTACTATCAACTGCGACATAGGCCTGATCAAAGTGTTGGAGGTGCACCGCAAGCTCTCGGTCAAGTTTCGCCTTGCCTGCAATCTCAGATCGCCTGGCATATGTATCCTTCAATGTTTTGCGTAGGTAATTGATGTGATCCGCGACGGGCGTTTTGCCATCAATGCGCAGGTTCTCTTTAGGTTCGCGATCAAAACTTTTCGTCGGACCGTTCCATCTGAGATTACAAGCGCTTAGTACATTATCTGCCCAGGCCTCAACCTCTGGCGAGATGATTTGTGCGTCTACATCCGACATTTAGCAACTCCAGACCAATGCGGTGACAGCTTAATTTCTTTGCGATCCATTATGCTTAGCTAGAAAGCTCTTGCCTCCATATATGAGAGATTGAGTGAAAACAGTTTGAAGGAGATCTCTCAAGCTTTGAGCAAACTTGAAGCTTTTTCCCCATGAAAACTTGATGCTGACTTGAACCGTTGCCCTGCGAAGTGCCCTGAGGTTTTGTATGCCTAAAACGCGAGTAACCCCTGAAAGATAACTCTAACGTTTGTCCCTAAGCATCTTCAAATGCGTGGAAGCCGATGGCTGAAGCGATTGGCAAAATTCCAGTGCACCCGTTCATCGGACTGGTTTGGTGCCAAAGACCACATCAACTCAGGGAAACAAACATGCGACTGAAATTACTCGCAGCAGCGGTCATCGCAGGGTCACTCGGCTATACCAGCCAGATTGACTTTACCGAGCTTCCAACAGGCGTGGCTCTCCTCTTTTCTGTCGGCAAAGCCAACGCCCAAAACCCTCATCTCAATCAATCAAGACGCGTCTCACGGCGAACATCTCGCAGAACATCCAGACGCACCAACTATCGTCAGTCTATATCTGGCTGCAACCCCTACAACTCCTATTACAACTGCGGCGGCGTCTATTACAGACCTGTCCTTCAAAACGGCGTGACTGTCTATGTCGTTGTTAATCCGTAATTTTTCTATTCTGGAGACCCAAAATGATTAAATCACTCGGAGCTGTCTTGTTCGGTCTTGGCTTGTTGGTTGCGGCCACCGGACACAATGCGATAGCGCAGGATACAGCAGGAAAGAATGCAGCCCAAGGCGTTTTTGAAGCCTGTGAACCAGAGATAAAATCTCATTGTAAGGAAGTGACACCCGGAGAAGGTCGCATTTTTGCATGCATGTATGCCTACGAGGATAAACTCAGTAAGCAATGCTCCACTGCGATTGATGATTTCGCCGATGCCCTGGACTTCTTCTTCGCGAACGCCAGACAGGCTCTGGCAATTTGTGCTCCAGATATTGAAGCTCAGTGTTCAGAAACAGCAGTTGGCGGTGGTCGTGTCCTAACCTGCCTGAGTGAGAAGCAGGATAAAGTAGGCGCTGAGTGCAAAGAAGTGATCGAAGTCTTCAGTGAGAAGTTTGGCCTGAAAGAAAAAGACTCTTGATTGCCGTAGCGTAGACTTGCTGGCTGATTAGAAAAATCAGTTAATCAGCCAGCTCATCCACGTGAAATCTAATGAATAAAACTAATCCACCCCTCACAAGCGCAATATAATTATATTAATTGATGTCATTTTAGTTGATAATAATGCACGATAAATCTACCTAATCTATCAATAATACCAGATCTTTGATGAATAATGCTTTTTGCATATATTCGCCTAAGGATATTTCGTTTTTCTGCCCCTACGTCAACTGCTAGTAAATTCATGTACGCATGATAATTACATAATGTGTAGGAGGTCATCGGTAGGCGTCATTTCTACCGGTCATGCATAACTATTGTTTGTTGCCTGACCTGTGTTTTGCTCTTCTCTGATGGTCCATGAGCTTTTGAACTGGATGCTGTGACACATGAAGAACGCCAGATTGCTTATTGCGGTTGTTGCTTTCTGTTTTTCCGCTTTCGGAGTGAGAGCCTCAATGCCGATTAATCCTGACCGGCCCTACTCAGAACCCACTTGTTCCTATGCCATTGAACGGTTGAAGGAGGCTGTGGCTGGCAGCCCCTTGCAAAGCAGCAAGGAGCAACAGCGGACTGTTCAATATGCCATTGAGCAAGTGGAACGTGCGTGCCTGGAAGATGCTGGGCGGACGGACGACCTTCCGAAGCCCCAGCGAAAATGAACTCATTCATCTGAATGTCCATTTTAAGCTGGAGAAACATAATGACAAATCTCTATGAGACCAGAGATGCCGCAGACAACGCGTCCACATCCTACCGTTTGAGGGACACGGGGAAGGATGCGCAAGGATCGGACAACAATATCTTCGAGACAGTTCAGGGCACTATTGCCAGCGATGGCGACCACGACTGGTATGAAGTCGAGCTGGTTGCCGGGCAGACCTATACCTTTGCTGCTATTGGCACTTTTGATGGCGAAAGCCGCTTGGACGATCCTTATCTGCGCCTGCGGGATTCCGATGGGAACTTGTTGGTGGATGACGATGATGGAGGACCGGGCACACACTCCACTATTACGTTTACCGCAGTAACCAGCGGGACTTTCTATCTTGATGTGGCGTCCTATGGTGATGAAGGCACCGGCCAGTACGGCTTGTCTGCTGTGGAAGGCGACAAAGCTTATTATGACGGCAATATGGGTGCTGGTGCCTTGCTTCGCCCTGGCCTCTCGTGGAGTGGACCGGGTACAGCTGCGACAGTGACTTATGGCTTCCGTGAGAACAACAACGGGGTTGAAGACACGTTTGCGCACGTCACTGATGAGCAGATTGCAGCTATTGAGAAGGTGCTGGCCTCCTACTCAGAAATTGCCAATATCTCGTTTGATCGGGTGAACCCGGACGGATACACCGACGATGCGACCATGCTGTTTTCCAACTACAACTCCACCACGGATGGTGCTGGTGCCTATGCTTATTACCCAGGTTCGCCGGACGCTGGTGAAAATGAAGGCGACGTTTGGCTGAACACGAACAGTGTCTCAACCGATGAGTTGCCAACCGGCTCTTACAGCCACTTTGCTGTTATGCACGAGATCGGCCATGCTGTGGGGCTGGCCCATCCGGGGGACTACAACGCTGGTCCGGGTGTTCGCATTACTTATGATGAACATGCTCAGTTCCGTCAGGATACGCAGCAGTATTCTGTGATGAGCTATTTTGATGAGAGTAATGCCGATTCCAACCTCGGTTACGGCGGTTTCCCGGATACGCTCATGCCGCTGGATGTTCTGGCGCTTCAGCAGCTTTACGGGGTGAATATGACCACCCGTGCGGATGACACGGTCTACGGCTACAACTCCAATGCTGGTGGTGCCTATGATTTCTCTGAGAAAATGCCCAGCGCGGTCACCATTTGGGATGCTGGTGGCAATGATACCATCGACATGTCAGGTGCTGGTAAAGTCAACCAGATGATCAGCCTCATTGATGGCTCCTTCTCCGATGTGGGTGGTGGCCTGAGTAATCTGGCGATTGCTTACAATGCCGTTATTGAAAACGCGATTGGCAGTGGCGGTAATGACACCATCATCGGCAATGCGGCTGGCAATACTCTAGTTGGCAAAGCTGGCAATGATACGCTGCTCGGCAACGGTGGCAAGGACAAGCTGATTGGCGGAAACGGTCACGATACCCTGCGTGGTGGCTCTGGCAACGATGTGCTGAAAGGCGGTGCCGGGGACGACACTCTGGACGGAGGCTCTGGTGCGGACAAGTTGATTGCAGGTGCTGGTGACGACACGCTCACAGGCGGTTCAGGCTCTGACAACTTCTGCTTCTTCAATCTGGGAGGTGATGACACCATCAACGACTTTGAACTTGGCAGTGATCTCATCATGATCAAGAGCCGCATGGCAGAGTTTGCCAACCTCACCATCTTTGACGATGGCGGAGATACCGTGATCACCTTTGGAACAAACTCCATTTCTCTGGTGAATGTGGATGCTGCACTCCTTGGCGAAAGCGACTTTGCTTTCGTGTAGTCAGCAGAAACTGGTCAGTGCCCTATCAACCCAGGGCACTGACTCAGTTTTTAAGAGGTCGTCTCAGCCATTGCTGGTTCCAAATGCTCCGCGCCAAGCATGGCCTTAAACTGCTGAAGAGCGTCAGTGGCGAGCCCGGCAGCTTCAAGAACAGCTGCTGCAAAGGATACCGGGGCCGTTCCAGGAGCGGAAATCACGCCACGATCCGAGATGGCGGATGCACTTGACTGGTAGTGTTCAGCACCTTTGTAGTTTTTCGCATTTTGCTGTAGGAATTCTGCGTTGTTTGATGTGTGTCTCGCTTCATTTAGCAGACCTGCTCTGGCAAGAGCCAATGTGCCACCGCAAATTCCAGCAACAGCACCACCGCGTTCGTGGTGAGCCCTGAGCAGATCTGCGATATCCGGAGCCTGTTCAGTTTCCCAGATTGTTCCCCCAACAACGACAATAACGGTCGGTTCAAACGTTCTGATCTCATCTAGCTTACGCGAGACAATCGCAGCGAGCCCGCCTTGCGACTTCACTTCACCGACCTGAGGGGTGAAGAACTCAACCTGCATGCCGAAAAATGGGCCGCCAGTGCCAGCAATCAATGCGTATTCCCAATCAGCAAAGCCTTGGGTGAGGATCACTGCAATCTTCGTCATTTCAAATATCCTTTTGATCAATCATCCGGGTTGATCGCCATCACTTACAATAGCTTCTGTTCACTATATGTTCCAGAAGCGGGATTGGCTATCCCTTTCTTATGAGAACGACAAAACAGATGCTCTTGCTTCCATACAGGCAGATTTCTTTGATCTGAACTACCACGTCAGATCCTAGGGATTTAGGTCTTGGCTGAGATGTGTTGCCCTGTGACTTCAAGTTGAGTTGGGGAGGCATAAATGGGGCAATGGAAACTTCCTGTTCAGGCTGCGATTGCGGCACTGATGATGGGGTGTGCCACGTTTGTTGCCTTTGCAATTGATGGCAAACCGCCACAGCATTATCCAGAGCTGGTTGGGCAATGGGTGGTGATCAAAAAAGATGCTGTTTACTGGCATCGGGATATCCAAAGTCAAGAGAACGGACCTTCTCATTTGCGGATAGATGAGCAAACAGGACCGGTGCTGGAGGGAGTTTTCTTCTGGCAGGTCAGTCCTGGGTCCGGGCGAGATCATGATGGACGGTCCGAGGTCTCAAAATCAAAAGAACCTGTGATTGGGATGATCGGTTGGGATGGTACGTCCATCACACTTGTAGAGCATCCAGATACGGGTACCATGCAGGGGCACATGATAAACTCTGACACAATGGAGCTGGTGCACTATGAGGCCGGACCGTATGCAACGATCTCGCGATATCTGCTCGTGCGACCTTAATTACTCCAGCCATGTTTTCAGCTTCAACTTCACGCACATCAGAGCGCAATCAGGTTTGAGATCACCCAGGTATTCATCAGGTCAATGAAGAAGCCGCAGGTGAGTGGCACAATGAGGAATGCTTTCGGCGATGCACCAAACTGACGGGTGACGGAGGTCATATTCAACACGGCTGTGGCCGTGGAACCGAGTGCTATCCCGCCAAAGCCTGCTGCGATAACGGCTGCATCATAATCCTTGCCCATGGAGGTGAAGACGATAAAGAGTGCATAGCTAATGGCAAGTGCGATTTGCAGGGACATCACCAGTGCGACGAAGCCCATAAACTGCCAGACTACCAGCAGGTCCATGGTCATCAGCGCGATGCTGAGGAAGATACCAAGGCTGATGTCTGAGATCATCGCCATGCCTTTTTCGCGACCAACATTGTCGTAGTTGCGAAACAGCAGGCGGCCCACGTTGTTTATGATGATGCCTGCGACAAGAATTGGCACGAATACCGGAATAACGACACCAGCTTCCTGCAGGCCAAGATACATCATGTAGCCGATGAAAATTGCCATGTTTATGAAGAAGACGGCGCCCAGAACATCGTAGTAGTGCAGATTCAGCTTACCATCATCCTTGAAATTCTGCCCGACAGCTTCGTCTGTGCTGAGGGATCCTGCCAATTTATGCCGTTTCATGAGGTACTGAGCAATTGGTCCGCCGATGATACACGCAGACACGATGCCAACAGTGTTACAGGCAATGCCGATCTCCTGCGCATTTGCGACGCCAAGTTCTGAAGCAAAAATCGGTGCCCATGCAAGCGTTGTCCCTACCCCACCGGATAGCGAGACTGACCCGGCGATAATGCCTGTGTGTACCGGATAGCCATAGACGCTGGCCGCCCCCATACCGACAAAATTCTGAACGCCAAGGAACACCGAGGAAATGATGATGAGAATGATAAGTGGTTTGCCACCTGTAAGAAGGTCACTCACCTTTGCACGAAGGCCAATTGCCGCGAAGAAATAAATCAGAAAGAAATCAATCGGTTCTGTCGAGAATTTAAGTTTCACACCCCACCAGACTGTCAGCACAGTAACAAGAATGGCGCACAGCAATCCGCCAGCCAGAGGGTCAGGGATCGTCAGTTTGCGAAGGGCTACACTTTTTCGAACGAGCTCTCGTCCGACAAACAAAACAAGAATTGCAATTGTGATTGTCGTAAATGGATCAATCTCAATTAGCTCAGGTTGCGCACCTTCCATACGGGCCTCACTGTTCACCAGCCTTGGTTTTATCAGCATGACCTCACTTCCCGTTTAAAAGTGATCTGCGTATTTTAATCGGGGTGCTCCATTTTATTTACTCTGATGCGGCAACAAAACCTTATGTATTGCGTAGATTTTCGAGAATTTCTTGTGT
Source organism: Pseudovibrio sp. Ad37 (assembly GCF_001623075.1). Lineage (GTDB taxonomy): Bacteria > Pseudomonadota > Alphaproteobacteria > Rhizobiales > Stappiaceae > Pseudovibrio. Next base: position 69,547 of record NZ_LMCF01000013.1, on the reverse strand, counting down.
AAGGAAGACCTTCAATTTCAATATTACAGCGGCTCAACTGTCCCCATGACTAAACTAGACAATGAAGCACTTGCTGACGCATATAACCGGGCTCTGGATCTGGAAAAAGCAGGCAAGTTTGACGAGGCTGCTGAAGCCTACAAAGCAGTTCTGGAGTTAGATCCGGAAGATCATGGTGGCGTGGCCGTTCGCCTGGCAAGTATGGGCAAAGGAAATGCGCCCCTCAAAGCGCCGGATGCTTATGTGAGCACGCTGTTTGATCAGCATGCCGAAGTGTTCGACATGGTTCTGGTGGATCAGCTTGGCTATTCCGTTCCGCTGATGGTGCGTGACAAGATTGAAAAGCTGGAACTTGGCTCCTTCAAACGTTTGCTGGACCTTGGTTGCGGGACTGGCCTTTCCGGTGAAGCCCTGAATAACCTAGTACCCCATAAAACCGGCGTGGACATTGCCGAGGGGATGGTTGAAGTTGCGGATGAGAAGGAAATCTACGACGACCTTTACGTGGGTGAAGTGGTTGAATTTCTCAAGGTTGAGGAAGAAGAGCGCTGGGACCTCATCGTCGCGACTGATGTGCTGCCCTACATGGGCGAACTGGAAGAGTTTTTCGCCGGTGTAGCGGGCAACATTGAAGCCAATGGTGTCTTTGCATTTTCCTCTGAGACACTTCCTGCAGAGGAGTTAGGCGAGCAGAACTTCATGGTGGGCAAGTACCATCGGTTTGCGCACGCTGAGAGCTATGTTCGGAGCTTGCTGGAGAGCAGTGGTTTTACCATTCTTGATCTTTCGCCGATCACCGTACGCTTTGAACAGGGTGAGCCAGTTCCGGGTCATCTGGTTATTGCGGCCTACAAGAAGAGCTAAGGGCGTAAAAATAACTAGATAAAGTCAGGTGACTATTAATTGTTAAAATTGTATTAATGTCGCGAATGACTTAGATTTCCTCCTAGGAAATAAGCGTGTAGCTCTATAACTTGCACAACCTTAGATACGTCCGTCACATATGCGGAGCAACATGGGTGCCCATGACCAGTCTTAATATCAATGGCAGATCAATTGATGCCAAGCTTGGTGAAACACTTCTAGAAGTCGCTGAGCGCGGTGGACTAGCTTTGCAGTGTGACTGCGGGAATAGCACTTGTGAAAGCACGCGTGTTACTGTGATTTCCGGTGAGGTGGAAGCCAATGGCTCTCGGCTGAAAAGCACTGTTCTTGCTTGTAAGGCAACGGTTGCTGGCGATGCTGAGCTGAAGCTGCCCGCATCCTCTGAGTTGCAATCGCTTAAGGGGCATGTTTCTGCAGTGCGGAAGGTTTCCGAAGACCTCTTCGAATTGCGCCTGAGCTTTACCAAGCCGATTTCATGGCATCCGGGCCAGTATTACCATGTTGAGTTTAGCGGCCAGGAGCGGGTGAACCTGTTCGCCAGTTTTGCGCTGGATGCAGGAACAGAGTTCAACACGCTGATTTTCCTCATTGAGCAGGCTAATACCCCTGATCTTTTTGCGATGCTCGCGAAGAAAGGCGATGTGAAGGGACGTGTTGGCATTACCGGTCCTTATGGCTCATCCTTTCTTGGGCATGATGATGAGCCACTGATTATGGTTGCTGGACCGAACAGTCTGCCTCCAATCTGGGCAATGGCTTTGAGTTCCGTCATGGGACAGCCACGCCGTGAGAAGATACTCATTCTGGATCAATCATTGAAACAAGACCAGTTTCAGCAGGTGTTTAACTGGCTGAACCGTCGTGGCATACAGCCGACCTTTGCAGACCTGCAAGGTATTGGAGCCGCTGAAACCCTGCAAGCATTGCTGCCAGATCTCACCGAGTTTGACATGGCTTATATGGCTGGCTCGCGCGACTTTATTGCCAGCCTTGAGCATGTTTTCATTGAGGCACAAGCCACTTACGGGCGTATTCCAAACTTCCAACCGTGGGATGATGTGGCAGAACCCGTTGATGATGCCGCTGTGATGGAACCTGCTGAGTGACTATCTAGCCAGCGGCTTTCTTGGTCAGTTTTGAGTTGTTGACCTGAGCTTCCAATGTGATGCCGCGCGCTTCTTCCAGCATCCAAAAGAGCGCCTGATTGGGTGGTGCAGGTTTGCCGAAGTAGTAGCCCTGCGCTTCTGTACATCCCATAGCCTTCAATTGCTCTGAGATCTCTTTGCTTTCAACGCCTTCTGCCGTGGTTGTAATACCCAGGCTGTTTGCAAGATCTATGACAGAGTTGACGATGAAGCGGGAGTCGTCATCCTCAGTCATACTCATCACGAATGATCTATCGACTTTAATCCTGTCAAAGGGGAAACGGCGAAGCGTACTCAGTGAGGAGTAGCCCGTTCCGAAGTCATCCATGGAGATCTTCACGCCGATCTGCTGCAGCTTCGCCAAGGTCTGGCGCACGCGCAGATGATCTGCCAGCAACACGGTTTCTGTCACTTCCAGCTCAAGTCGTCCGGGATCCAGACCGGTGCGGGCCAGCACATCATCAACAACGGGCAAAAGCTGCTCGCAGTAGATTTGGCGTGGTGACAGGTTGACCGCCAAGTTCACCCGTTTGGGCCAGCCAACGGCTAGGGAGCAGGCCTCGTCCAGCACCCATGCCCCAATCTCCAGAATCAAACCGGTTTCTTCTGCCAAAGGGATGAATTCAAATGGTGAGATGAAACCGTAGCGTGGGTGGTTCCAGCGCAGTAGTGCCTCAAACCCCGAGATTTCGCCGGTTGCCAGTATGACTTGTGGTTGGAAGTAGACCTCCAGCTCCCTGTTTGCGGTAGCTTTATAGAGATCAGTGATCAAGGTCTGGCGTTGCTTAATCTTGGCAGCCATATCATCTTCGAAGAAGCGGAAAGTGTTTCGGCCATCATTTTTGGCCTGATACAAAGCAAGGTCGGCAAAGCGGATAAGCTCATCCACGTTTTGATGTTCCTTGCTGAATGTCGCGATCCCAACACTCGCAGCGACCACGATTTCATGACCTTCCAGGAAACATGGAGAAGCAATGACTTTCAGCACTTCTTTGGCAAGCTGCTCCAGATCCTCTCGCGAAGCAGGCAACTTGGATAGGATCGCGAACTCATCCCCTCCGAGACGGGCGACCATCTCTTTGTTGGTTACCTGTTCGCGTAGGATTTTAGCGATGTGGCACAGGAGCTTATCACCAACAGCATGGCCCAATGAGTCGTTGATGGTCTTAAACTCATCGAGGTCCATCCACAAAATGCCAAAGTGCTCATCCTGCTCAAGGGCGGCTTGCTTCATCTCTTGCAGGCGTTCGTTCATCAGCAAGCGATTGGGCAGTTTGGTCAAGGCATCGTGAGTTGCAAGATAGCTCAGATGATCACTGATGCGCTGCCTGTCGGTGATGTCCTCGAAGATAGCAACCCAGCCACCGCCATCTTGTGGTTCAAGCGTCATCAGAATGACCTGCTCGCTTTGCAGTGTGAGCGTGAAGGTGCTGCGTACTGAGCTGGGCCAGTGCTGTTGAGCGACAGAGTTTTCGTCTGCCTCCTCCAAGAACTCCTGAGCCAACGGCATACATTGGACCATTTCGTCCCATGTCATACCAATTTTCCCCTCACCCTGCTCACAAGCGAAGATGTCATCAAAGCGCTGATTAAACACAATCAATCTTTTCTGTGTATCGAACATACACAACCCATGAGACATATTGTTGAGAGCAGCGTCGAATAACGTATTTTGCTTCACCAATTGCTGTTCTTGCTTGCGCAATTCCTTGTTCTTGCGCTGGATGTTGAGACGCAAACTGTCGCGCTCACGAGCGGAGGCTTGGAGCACTTTGACGGCGCGGGCAATCTCTCCGACCTCGTCCATTCTTCGGGTACCTTCTACCCGCACATCGAAGTTCCCTCCGGCCACATCAGAGAGAGCATCTGCGATGCGCTGCAATGGCTGAGACATTTTGCGGGAAACAAACAGGGCTACGATGAAGATGATGAGGCAGGCTGTGAAGCCCAAAACGATAAGCCGCTGGAAAGTCTGAGCGCTGGTCTCTTCGCCCACATTGCGTAGGCGTTCCTGTGCGTCCAGCAAGACTTCCAGTGGCTTGAAGGCGCAAATCACGAGCGGGGATGGACCGTTGTCACAGAACTCGAATGCGGTATTCAGGATCTTAAGTTTACGCAGGTTTTCAGGCATTTGCAGCGCTTCGACCGGTGCATGTGGCGAGGCGCCAACCAGCTTGTCCTGATAGAAGATCGCAATCTCGGCACCTGAGATTTTGCTGTATTCGTCAATTACACCGGAATTGAAGGGAAACCAACGCTGCGCCACCAAGGCTCCGCGCCACTGGGTCCCCGGGTCAATGAGTGAGGAATAAAGGACCTGAGAGACGCCTGCATCAGGCTCCCCCGGCAATAACGGGCCAAATTGAGTGGCTGGAAGAAGCGTGTATCTGACGGCTGGGCCTGTGCCCGTGGACGGTGTCCAGACAGTGCTAAGCGACTGTTTCAGATGAACTTTGAGGAGCTGTTTCTGGATTAGTCCCGGATCGGCGCGCTTGGATGCTCCGACGATCTGGCCGCGGTAATTCAGCAGGATAATAGCATCAAGCGGCGTGCCTTCCTGCACCAGTGACAGGATGTTCACATCACCTGCCCAGACGCGGGTTTCTGCGGCTTTTACGATGTCGCCGCGCTCGCCAATGGCAGAAAGGCTGGCTGCGGTTTCGGATAGCTGAGACTGGATACGGTGTCTTATCAACGCAACATCGCGTTCAAGCGTGGTGGAAAACTGGTTTACAGCGATTTGAGAGAGTTGCTCACTTTGGAGTTGAAGCGTTCTTTTCCATTGAATTACAACGAGAAATGTTAGCGCGAAATAAGATAGAGCAATGGCGACAACAGAGATGATTGCTAGTTTAAGAGAAATTGAGTGCCGGACTCGTCTCATAGAAATTGCCTGCGCCGAACAGTTTGCTATTCGCCAAATGAACAAAAACCTCGTGCGTGAGGGCACAGAGGTCTCATGAACAAGGCCTGATTGTCGCGAAACTGTCTTAAGCAGGCGTGAGCACTACCAAACTATGAGTTTTGTCGGTTAATGCTCACGAAAGCAGGTTGGTTAAATGCACTTTAATTGCATCGTACTAGGCAGAGAGCTCTAGCTTTCTCTCAGCGTTCACTTCAACGCTTGTCCTAATTTCATCTGCGTTTTCAATAATCTGCGTCAAGTTGATTGCATCCAACTCTTCCATGAAAGAGTTCAGCGCATGCTTCAGCTTGCCTTCGAAACGGCAGACACCCGATAGTGGGCATGGTTTGGCAGGATTGCATGCAAAGCACTCCACTAGTGCGAAGTTGTCTTCAACATTCCGGATGAGTTTACCGATGTTGATAGAAGCTGGTGCATGAGCAAGCATCAGACCACCCAATCGCCCTCGTCTGGATTTGATGTAGCCCTTCCGGTTTAAGATCTGCACGACCTTGGCGACCTGAGGGCGCCCGCTGTTGGTTGCCTCAGACAAGCGGTCAATTGTCCACTTGTCGCTCCGGTTGACAGCCATGAGCATCAGTATGCGTACCGCTACATCTGTCATCCCAGTTAATTTCATAGGTACCTCGACCTTACTCTAAAGCTGAAATTGCTTCATCGAATTACAGTTAATAAAAACATTTGGGGTATTATTTTTATTGATTGACGCCGGTCATATACTACAAAAGAGCAGTACTCACATGGGAACATTGATCTCCATCAAAAGTTATCAAAATATAAATACAATTACCAACTACACACATCCGAACCATTACGCTGGGTCAATTAGAATTTATCTTCTATACTTAGCGTAAGTAACTTTTTTTGCGTTTTTCTCTTTCGTGACCCCAATATTTCCTTACGTAATAATTGAAATAAACGAAAACTATGATTTATTAAGCTTGGATTTCTAATGAGCGAAACTATCGATGATCGATTGAAGTATCACTGTATTTCTTCGGCAGAACTGGAAGAACTTGGAAACTCCCAAGATATTATCATGGCAATCATGCCGGAGGTCTTGGATGAGTTTTATAGACACATTCGAAACTTTCCTGAGACCATGAAGTTTTTCAAGAATGAAGAGCACATGCGTCATGCACGGGAGAAGCAGCATGAACATTGGCGGCTCATATGCAGCGGGAAGTTGGATGATGACTATGCTCAATCTGTGCAGCGGATCGGCAGAACGCATCAGCGGCTCGGCCTGACACCGCAATGGTATATCGGAGCTTACAGCAGGTTGGGAACGTTGCTCAGCACAGCTCTTCTTGAGCAGTCTGGTGGCGGCTTATTCTCCCGCTCCAGCCGATCAAGCAAGAACCTGCCTCACATCCTCAACAAGGTCATTCTGCTTGATATGGACCTTGCGCTGGCGGTTTATGAACAGACCGGGGAAGAGGCGCGTCAAGAGTTTCTAACGGACCTTGCAGAGCATTTTGAAGGATCCGTGGGCCAAGTCACGTCCTCCATTGCCAGCGCTGCAGATCAGCTACATGGGTCTGCAGTTTCTCTTTCCGGCAACTCAGAGCACACCAACGAGATCAGTTCCAGCGTGGCAGCAGCGTCTCTGGATGCCTCTCAAAACGTGGAGGCGGTGCGCTCCGCAACTGAGGAACTGGGGACTGCCATTTCCGAGATTGCCGAGCAGGTTCACAAAACAACGATTACAGCCTCCAACGCGACACTCGCATCCACAAAGGCCTTCCAGCAGGTCAATCATCTGTCCCAAGTGGCAATCGAGATTGGTGATATTATTGATTTAATTACTCAAATATCAGAGCAAACCAATCTGCTCGCCCTCAACGCAACCATTGAAGCGGCGCGTGCTGGTGAGTTGGGCAAAGGGTTTGCGGTGGTTGCACATGAGGTGAAATCGCTTGCTCAGCAGACAGCGAATGCGACTGTGCAGATCAGCGATCAGATCTCTGGGATTCAGGAGAGCACAAGTGAGTCCAAAGAGGCTATCTCTGAGATCAAAGTGATCATTGAAGAAATGAATGACAGCGCGAATGCCATTGCCAGTGCGGTTGAACAACAAGGCATCGCGACGCAATCCATTGCTGTGAACATCAAGGATGCTGCATTGGGGACCACGCAGGTGTCAGATAGCATCGGCCAAGTGCAAAAAGCGGCGGACGAAACCGATAAAACCGCCTCTGGTGTGCTTGACGCTGCACAAATTTTATCCAATCAGGCTGCTGACCTGCGTTCTTCGGTTGGCACTTTCCTCGGCAACTTGCGATAGAAAGCCTTCGCACTTGCGTTAGCTGCACTACAAAAAACTGGTGTTTGTCTTTCAACCAAAAGACAAACACCAGTGCTCTGCATGCCTTGAGAAATTTAAACGACATTCTTCATGAATTCAGCATTTTACAGTTTTAACGGACACCTTACGTAAAATGCATTTATTTCATTCAGGTCACATTTGCAGTGCAGCACTTCCTGAAAACTAAATAGGACAAACGATTTACAACATCTAATGTAATGTTACTTGGCATTAACCTTTGGTTTAAAAACCATAAGTCGAATTGCGATTCATTATACTACCGAACTAGGCTTTCCTTTGCGTGAGCTGACGTAACTGTTTCTGGTGAACAAGGAATGGTGAACGCGGCAGGTTCTTAGGAGGACGGGACCTCTATCACGTCATTTCGGGCATTTTGCCTTTCGGGAGGATTTCATGAGCATTATTCGTAGGCCGATGAATCGGCGTAGCCTATTGAAGGCGGGAGCAGCCAGTAGTCTGGTTCTGGCGACCCCAACTATTATCAGCCGCAGCGCCTGGGCTGAAACCAATTTCCGCAATGACCCAACCAATTCCAAAACAGTCACCTTCGGTTTCAACGTGCCACAAACAGGCGCATATGCTGACGAAGGCGCTGACGAGCTGCGTGCTTATCAGCTGGCCGTCAAGCACCTGAACGGTGAAGGTGACGGCGGTATGCTGAGCACCATGAAGCCGCTTTCGCTCAATGGTAACGGCGTTCTTGGCAAGAAAGTTGATTACGTCACCGGTGATACTCAAACAAAGTCTGATGCGGCCCGCGCCTCTGCAAAGCGCATGATCGAAAAAGACGGCGTTGTCATGTGGTCTGGTGGCTCTTCTTCCGGCGTGGCGATTGCACAGCAGTCTCTCGCGCAGGAAATGGGCGTCGTATTTATGTGCGGCCTGACCCACTCCAATGACACTACCGGCAAGGACAAGCGGCGCTATGGCTTCCGCCACTTCTTCAACGCTTACATGTCCGGTGCAGCGCTTGGTCCTGTGCTTGAAAAAGAGATGGGCAAAGACCGTCGCGCTTATCACCTGACAGCTGACTACACGTGGGGTTGGACACAGGAAGAGTCCATTGCCAACACCACAGAAGGCCTTGGCTGGGAAACCGTCAACAAAGTCCGCACTCCATTGGGTGCTGGTGACTTCTCTCAGTACATTGCACCTGTTCTGAACTCTGGTGCTGATGTGTTGATCTTGAACCACTACGGTAAGGACATGATCAACTCGCTGACACAGGCTGTTCAGTTTGGTCTGCGTGACAAGCTTGTAAATGGTAAGAACTTTGAGATCATCGTTCCACTGTACTCCCGCCTTATGGCTCAGGGTGCAGGCGAAAACATCAAAGGCATTTACGGCACAACCAACTGGAACTGGTCCTTGCAGGACGAAGGTTCCAAGGCCTTTGTTAAGTCGTTCGGTCAGGAATATGGCTTCCCACCATCCCAGGCTGCACACACCTGCTACGTTCAGACACTCCTTTATGCAGATGCGTGTGAGCGTGCGGGCACCTTCAATCCAGCAGAGGTTATCAAGGCTCTGGAAGATCACCAGTTCGACGGTATGGGTAACGGCCCAACTCTTTACCGCGGCTCTGATCACCAGTGCTTCAAGGATGTGCTGGTCGTGAAAGGCAACGAGAACGCGACTTCCCAGTTTGACCTTCTGGAAGTTGTTGAAGTGACACCTGCTTCTCAGGTCACGTATGACCCAGAGATCTTTGGTGGCGAGCTTGGACCTTACAAGGTCTAACAGCACCGTTTGCCCGGCTGCAGTTTTTTTGCAGCCGGGCAATGGCTCCTGCTTGAACCACTAATGTTCCGCATTGGATGCCTTGCACCTTCTCACGAATTTAAAGGGAGAAGAGCGGATGGACGCCATCGTTCTTCAAATTCTCAACGGCCTTGATAAGGGCGGTGCCTATGCTTTGATTGCGCTTGGGCTAACGCTTATCTTCGGTACGCTTGGAGTTGTGAACTTCGCCCATGGGGCCTTGTTTATGCTTGGCGCATTTTGTGCCGTAGCTTTCAATAAACTGATTGGCCTTGAGCAGGTTGTTGTCGATCCAACCAAGACCACTGCCTGGGGCACGCCTTTGGAAACCCGTGTGCCTTACATTGAGGTTTGGCTGGGTGACACTGGCACGACGATGCTGAACTACTCTGTTCCATTGTCTATCGCATTTGCCATTCCGGTCATGCTGCTGGTTGGGTATGTGATGGAACGTGGTTTGATCCGCCACTTCTACAAGCGCCCGCATGCTGAGCAGATCCTTGTGACCTTTGGTCTGGCCATTGTTTTGCAAGAGATCATCAAAACTTACTTCGGAGCAAACCCTATTCCACAATCTGCACCGGATATGGTGCGCGGCGCGATGGACCTGGGCATTTGGATCGGCTTTGATCCGGGAACTGTCGTCTATCCGCAGTGGCGCATTGTGTATCTGTTCTTCTCGCTTAGCGTGATTGGCGGGGTCTTTGCCTTCCTGCAGTTCACGACCTTTGGCATGGTTGTTCGCGCTGGCATGGCCGACCGTGAAACTGTTGGCCTTCTTGGCATCAACATTGAGCGTCGCTTTACGCTGGTCTTTGCCGTTGCTGCCGTCGTCGCAGGTCTCGCTGGCGTTATGTACACGCCGATCCTTCCGCCAGATTACCACATGGGTATGGACTTCCTCGTGCTGTCCTTCGTGGTGGTGGTCGTGGGTGGCATGGGTTCTCTGCCTGGTGCGGTATCTGCTGGCTTCCTGCTGGGCATTTTGCAAAGCTTTGCGAGTATGAATGAGGTGAAGACCATTCTGCCGGGTATCGACCAGATCATTATCTATCTTGTTGCAGTTATTATCCTTCTGGTTCGTCCACGTGGACTTATGGGCCGCAAGGGCGTGATGGAGACCTGAGCCAATGATGACCAAGATTTCTCCACGCTCCGACCTGCTCATGCTTGTGCTGTTTACAGCTGCAATCCTAACAATGCCGATCTGGCTGGCACCGATTGGTGCCGGGTACCCAGACCTTTTGCAGAAGTTCGCGATTTTCGGCCTGTTTGCTCTGGGCTTCAACCTGCTGTTTGGCCTGACTGGCTATCTCAGCTTTGGTCATGCAGCTTTTCTGGGCATCGGGTCTTACGCCGCGGTCTGGAGCTTCAAACTGCTGGGAATGAACCCTATTCCAGCACTGCTCTTTTCCGTGGTGTTTTCCAGCCTGTTTGCGGTAGCCATTGGGTATATCTCGCTGCGCCGGTCAGGCATTTACTTTTCCATTCTGACGCTGGCGTTTGCGCAGATGAGCTATAATCTGGCGTACTCTGTACTAACCCCAATCACCAATGGTGAGACTGGCTTGCGGGTGCTGCAATCTGACCCACGGTTGTTTGACAGCACTTCAGAAGCGTCCGGTCCGCTTATCTCCAATCTGTTTGGGATTGAGATGACCGGGTACTCGGGTTTCTACTTTTGTGCTGTTTTGCTCATCATCGGGTTTTATATTTCACAACGCATTTTCCGCAGCCCATTCGGGATGATGCTGCGTGCTGTGAAATCCAACCAGAACCGCATGAGCTATACCGGCCTCAATACACGACCTTACACGCTTGCTGCTTTCATCATTTCCGGCACGTTTGCTGGTGTTGCAGGTAGCCTGCTGGCCGTGACGGATCCACTTGCGGGTGCTGAACGCATGCAGTGGACGGCATCTGGTGAGGTGGTTTTGATGACCATCCTTGGTGGTGCCGGCACTCTGCTTGGACCGATCCTAGGTGCAGGTCTCATCAAGTACTTCGAGAACATCTTCTCTGCGTATAACGAGCAGACACTGCATGCCATTTTCTCCTTCCTGCCTGATTTCATGGAGGGAGCAGTGGTGAGCCTTGCAAGCTTGTTTGTGGGCGAAGGCTGGCATTTGACGCTTGGTTTATTGTTCATGGTGATCGTGATCTTCCTGCCGGGCGGCATCATGGAAGGCTTCAACCGGATTACCAAGCTGTTCCGCAGGAGACCTTCGCGTGTTGGCAAGAGAACAGGTCATTCGCATTCTCCAGCATCAGCCAATGCAGCGGAATAGAGAGAGGCAACCATGGAAATTCTTAGTGTTAAGGGCGTGAACAAGCGCTTTGGTGGCCTGAAAGCTCTCGATGACGTGAACCTTTCCATCGAGCAAGGGCATGTGCATGCCATCATCGGGCCAAACGGGGCGGGCAAATCCACATTGCTCAATTGCTTTGTAGGGCGCCTGATCCCTGATACGGGCTCTGTGACCTTTCTGGGTAAGGATCTCATTGGCGCTAAGCCGCATGAGATCAATCAGGCAGGTGTTTCCCGCGTGTTTCAGACACCGGAGATCTTTGGTGATCTGACCTTGCAGGAAAACGTGATGATCCCAACGCTGGCCAAGCGAGATGGGGCATTCACCATGAACGCCTGGGCTCGTGTGGATGGTCAGGGCGAGATACGCGACAAAGCCATGCATATGCTTGAGGATGTTGGGCTTGCAGATAAGAAAGACATGACCGCAGACTCTCTTTCACGAGGTGACAAGCGGCGTCTGGAGCTGGCGATGTGTCTGGTTCAGGATCCAAAACTGTTGCTTTTGGATGAGCCGACAGCGGGCATGTCTCGTGCTGACACCAACAACACCATTGATCTGCTGAAGCGTATTGGTGAGCGCGGCATCACCAAGATTGTTATCGAGCATGACATGCATGTGGTGTTCTCTCTTGCCAGCAAGATCAGCGTTTTGGCGCAGGGTACTGTGATTGCTGAAGGGCAGCCGGAAGACATCAAGGGCGATCCACGCGTTCAGGAAGCTTATCTGGGAGGGGCGCACGTATGACCATTCTCGAAGATCAATTCAAAGGCGCGACTGCGCCGGGTGTTACGCCTGTGCGCTCCAAGGGTGGTGCTCCGGCTTACTTTTCAGCTTGGGACCTGCACGCCTACTATGGTGAAAGTTATATTGTTCAGGGTGTTAGCTTTGATATTCGCGAAGGTGAGATCCTTGCGTTGCTGGGACGAAATGGGGCTGGGAAGACGTCCACCCTTCGCGCTATTGCCCGCGCCAGTGACCCGCAGCTGACACATGGTGAGATCTGGCTGGACCATAAGCCTATTCATGCGATGCCAAACTATTTGGCAGCCCAGAACGGGATCCAACTGGTGCAGGAAGATCGCCGGATCATTCCGGGGCTAACCGTGGAGGAAAACCTTCAACTGGCGCAGATTTCGGAACCGCATGGGTGGTCGATTGAGCGTCTCTACGATCACTTCCCACGTCTTGCCGAGCGTGCCAAGCAGGAGGCGGTGACCATGTCTGGTGGTGAACAGCAGATGCTGGCTGTGGCCCGTGCGTTGGCTCGCGACGTGAAGCTGCTGTTGCTGGATGAGCCGTATGAAGGCCTCGCGCCGGTGATCGTTCAGGAGATTGAGCGCATTCTTGAGAACGTGAAAGAACTGGGCATCACGACGATTATCGTGGAGCAGAACGCTGTGGCTGCCCTGCACCTTGCGGATCGTGCGGTTATTCTGGACATGGGCGAAGTGGTGTTTGATGGCACCGCGCAAGAGGTGCTGGACAACGAAGAGCTACGGCAAACCTATCTAGCTATCTGACGATTTTGTTGGAGCGTCAGCTCCGCAAAAGCAGGTTGCGTTATTTCTGAGTCTGCAACTTGCTTTATTTTGCAGGGTGTTTCCGGGCATTTTTCAGCATGCTTGGAGATCCCGATCAAGTTCCCCCAAGGGCTATTGTCCCTTTACCTGAACCAGAGGATTCGTTCCTCTGGTCTTTTTCTTTTTGGGCGCATCTTTTCTCACAGGGTATCCAGGAATTGCTGATAGCTCAGTGGAGCTTGGCGTACAGGTTCATGCCCCTGAAAACGATCTTGCCAGAAACTCAGGTAGAGACTGGAGAAGTCAAAGGTTCCTGCCAGAATTTGTTGTTTCTCCTCAAGCAGACGTTCACTGGTCAGCTCAACCCAATCATCCAGAACCACGACTGGCAAGTTTTTGAACAGCGGGTTCAGGCTGGAGGATTTGACGATGGGAATCGCTCCAAGAAACAAGGCTTCCCATGTGCGGTGGCAGTCCATTCCGTCCCCAAAAGGACTGATCGTGAAGAGGAATTGCGCGTTCTTACGCCATGACTGTTCGCGAGGAAGGTGCTCATTTTCGAAATAGGCGGTGGAATCATCAACCACATCAATCACCTCTGCCCTGTCTCCACGATGGGCTGCATGGTGCCAGTTGCAATAGCCTCGGACTTCTCGAGCCTCCAACGGTGCGGCATCGGTAGCTACGACTCGCAGGCACTCTTCCTGCTCAAGCGGTGTCTGGAAGTCCCCCCAAGCGTGAGAATTGCGGGCTGTCATGGTGTGGTAATCCAAACCGATGGGCAGGTTGAAGACTTTTTCGTGCTCGATTGCCAAGTTCTGCGCATACCACGCAACCAGCAGCGGATGGGAGAGCAGGTTCTTCAGATCGAGTGAGGACAGCGTGTTTGGCAGGGTCGTATCCGGTCCAACGGGCAGATCACTGTCACCGCTGAGCAGGACGAATGGCTGGCGAATGTGCAGCAGTTTGGTTTGGACGAAATGCGGCAGGGCATCAGTGGTGATGTAAAGCGTAGCACCTTCATGGTGATGCTCCAGCAAGTCATCATCGAGATCAGGGACTGAGGACTTCAGCTTCTGGTTCCGGCTTTGGCAAGCTTTGGCGAGGCCTCTGCTGGAGATAAACTTGCAGTGATTTTCCTCTCTGTCTCGCGGCATCCACTGATAGGATTTGTATTGCAGCAATGAAAAGACCAACCAACCCTCCTGCGCTTTCCGATATCTAAGCGTGCACTGTTGTTTAGCGCCACTCTGAAATCTTTCCCACCATTTCCAGAGAACTCCCTAACCCCTTAGAGCTTGGTGCGTATTCTTGCACAGATACCGCGGCCAGTTTTGGGGAATACGTTATAGAGTTGAATGGAATTTGAGAGATCCCATTGGTGCAGGATTACCATGATTTGCCAAAGTGCATGCAGGATGGCACGGGCAGGGTAAAATCCGCGACAAGGCTGATCAGCCGAGGATGTTACTGAAAGAAGGCCCATAGATGCGCTTCCTGTCCCAGCGCGATGAGGAACAGTCTCCTAAAAAAACCAAATCACGGCTTGAGGTGAGCTACGGCAATATCCCACGCCATCGCACGCAATTGCATCAGCGGCTTCTCGATCTTGGTTTGCCAACCCAGCCTGTTATTCGTGAGGTGCTGGATTGTGCGCAGTATTACTCCCTCAAAGCCCACGAGGATTTGCTGGTGCAAGGGCAAAGCGCAGATCGGTTTTTCATCATTCTTGAAGGGGATCTGGAAGTCATCAAAGAAGATCAGGACGGGGCAGATACTGTTCTTGGTCACCTGAAAGCGGGTGATGTGGCGGGAGAACTGGCCTATATTCGTGCCCATGTCGGACCGCAAAGTTACATCGCAAGTGTTCGGGCCAAACGGGATACGGTTGTCGCCTCGCTAAGCTGGAACAGATACGGCACTCTGCCGACCTCGACTGAAACCAACTCCATGCTGTTTCGCTATTTTGCCCGGCAGGCGGCGCATCAACTGGAACAAAGCAGTTCCCGAGTACTGGAAGAGATCAAGATCCGGTCACGACGTTTGCAGGCCTATGCGGTTTTGCTGGTGGCGAACATGATCGCCATGTCGTCATTTGCGTTGTTCATCAGCCTCTACAAAAATACGTTTGATGATTACGGCTACGGCTTTATTGCGATGACGGTTTACAGCTTGAGCCTGAACTTCATTCTTGCGGCAATTCTGTTTTACATCATGAAAAACCTTTATTTGCCGCCACGCATCTTCGGGCTTGAATTCAGCCATCTCCCGAGCCAGTTCGGTTATGGGGTGGTGATGACTGTTCCGATCATTCTCGTGATGGCAGTGACCCGGTACATTGTGCATCCTTCAGAAGAGTCGTTTTCCTTCTACTTTCTCACGCATCAGGTACAAGGACCGTTTATGGGATGGCCTGAGGTTGCCTTTGCGGTTTTCTATGCGCTGGTGATGTGCCCTATTCAGCAGTTCATTGTTCGGTGTGGCATGCAGGTTCCGGTGACTGCGGCCTTGGGGCCGCATAAGCTCTCCTCTGTGTTCTGGGGCAATTTTGCAGCTTCTGTTGCCTTTTCTATCATCCACCTGCCCTATTCCAAACTGGCGGTTTTACTGACGTTTATGGTGAGTTTTTATTGGGGGGTGATGTTCCAGCATCGCCGGTCATGGGTGGCGGTTTCCACCAGCCACGCGATTGCCGGGCTTGCGGCATTTTACTGGTTCGCCTTGCTGCGTGTTGCATAACAAAAAAGGCGCCAGAGGCGCCTTTTTCATTGTCATCAGGATCATTTTCAGATCAATTTTCAGATGGTTTGTCTTCCTTGGCATCAATGGCCAGTTCACCACCAGATCCTCTTGCCGCACGGCCTTCCTCGATGGTCCAACCAGCCTTTTCGCGCATCCATTGGAAGCTGACGTAAAGGGTCGGGATGAGGAAGATACCAATGGTAGCTGAGAACAGCATGCCTGCCAGCACCGGCACACCCACCGCAACCATAGCTCCAGCACCAGGGCCGGATGCGATGACCAACGGTACAAGACCGGCGGAGAAGGCAAGTGATGTCATCATCACCGGGCGGAAGCGCAAACGAGCACCTTCAATTGCGGACTCGTAGATCCCCATGCCATCAATGCGTTTTTCGAGTGAAAACTCGTTCATCAGGATCGCATTTTTACCCGCCAGCGCAATCAGAATGACCATACCAATCTGCGCATACAGATCGAACGCCAGACCGAAGATCCAGAGGCTCAACAAGGCACCTGCCAAGGCAGGAGCGACCGAAAGCAGAACGGGAATGGGTGTGTTCCAACTTTCATAAAGCGCCACAAGGAACAGATAGGCAAACAGGAAGGCTAGCCCCAGTACCAGTGCAGTTTGCCCCGCAGCTTCTTTCTGTTCCAGTGCCAGCCCCGTCCATTCATAGGCGTAGCCTTTTGGCAGTGCTTTGGCCGCTACCCCATCCATCGCCGTCAAAGCTTCACCCAAGCCTGCACCCGGGGCTGCATTGCCGTTGAACGCGACTGCGCGGTAGTTGTTGTAGCGCGTGATGGTGTTTGCCCCACGCGACAGCTCAGTCTGCACGACGGAGGACAGTTCAACCATCTCACCTGTGTCTGAACGGACAAAGATGGAGCCGATGTCTTCAACACCAGAGCGATACTTCTGCTCTGCCTGCAGGCGAACGGTCCATGTGCGACCGTAGAGGTTGAAGTCGTTGATGTAATAACCGCCCAGCGTGGCTTGCAATGCGTTGTAAACACTTGCCACATTCAGGCCAAGCACCTGAGCACGCTCACGATCCAGCTTCACATTCAATTGTGGGGTGTTTGCATTGAAGGTGGTGAAGAAGGAAGCGATATCAGGCGCTTCATTGGCTGCTACAATCAAGGAGCGGGAAATTTGCGCAAGAACCGTTGGATCCTGACCTTCCAGTGCCTCCATGATGAACTCAAAGCCACCTACCGTGCCGAGACCATCGATTGCAGCTGGGTTGACCGGGAAGAAGGTTGCTTCCGGAATGCCTGCCAAAGCTCCGTATGTTCTATAAACGAAGGCGAAAGAAGACAGTTCACGTGATGGACGTTCCTCATAATCCTTGAGTTTGACGAAGAAAACGCCTGCGTTTGGTGATGAGCCGCCACCTGCCAACAGGTCGAGCCCGATGATCATTGTGTTGGAGTTGACTGCCGGGTCTTTGCGGATGATATCGTCGGCTTTGCGCATGACCGCTTCAGTTCGGTTGCGAGACGCACCCGGAGGCAAATTGACCAGCACCATGGCGTAGCCTTTGTCTTCATCCGGGACAAAGCCATCTGGGGTGTTGGAAACAACCAGGAAACCAAAGAGCGCGAAACCCACCACTACAGGCAGCGAAAGCAGCGACATTTTTGCGATGCGCTTAATTAGACCAGCATAACCATGGCCGACGTCATCAATCTTTTTGGAAACCTTGGCCATGACGCCTGTCAGGTCTTCTGATTTCATCAAGATAGCGCAAAGAGCAGGAGACAGTGACAACGCGTTGATTGTGGAGATCACCATTGCCGCGGAAATGGAGACCGCGAACTCTCTAAAGAGCACACCGGATGAGCCTGGCAGGAAGGCCACAGGTACGAACACAGAGAGCAGCACCAGCGTGGTTGCCAGCACAGGGGCAGCGATTTCTCCAACTGCTTTTGACGTTGCCTGAGCAGGTGTGAGATCGGGGTGCTCATGCATAATGCGTTCAACGTTCTCAACCACGATGATCGCATCATCCACTACAATGCCGATGGCAAGCACCAAGGCCAGCAGTGAGATGGTGTTGGCCGTGTACCCCATCATGAAGGCCACCGCGACAGCGCCAATGATGGATACCGGAACAGCAATCAGCGGAATGAGGGTTGCGCGGAATTTGCCAAGGAAGACGTAGACCACAATGGTCACAAGCACGAAAGCTTCCAGCAGTGTGTGGATCACCTTCGAAATCATCTCATTCACGAAGAGTGAGGTATCGAAGATGGAGATGTATGTGAGGTCTTCCGGGAAGCGCTCCGCCAGATACGCGATACGCTCGTTGACCGCTTCTGACACAGCCACAGCGTTTGCGCCCGGGGACAGGTAAATCCCCACCATCGCTGTTGGTTGCTGGTTGTATTCTGCTAATATGTCATAGGAGGCGCTGCTGAGTTCTACGCGGGCGACATTTCTCAGGTGAACAACAGACCCATCAGGATTTGCACGCAGAACGATGTTCTGGAACTCTTCAACCGTGTTCAAACGGCCTTTCGCCGTGACGGTGAGCTGGAGCTGCTGATCAGCGGCCAGAGGAGCTGCACCGATACGACCGACAGCAGCTTGTTTGTTTTGTGATTGGACCGCAGAGATTACGTCTTCTGCTGTCAGGTTGAGGGCTCTGAGTTTGACCGGATCCAGCCAGATGCGCATGGAGTAATCCTGCGCGCCAAACACGCTGGCGTCACCCACACCTGGAATACGCTTCAGTTCGTCTACGATGTTGATGGTGACGTAGTTGGAAATGAAGAGGCCATCATGTGTCTCATCTGGCGAATAGAAGGAAATCGCTTGCAGGAGGTCACCGGCCTTTTTGGTGACGTTGACACCCTGATCCCGGACTTCCTGCGGAAGCTTGCTTTCAATGGTGCTTATTCGGTTCTGAACGTTCACCGCATTGATATCGGGGTCTGTTGTCAGATCGAAGTAGACTGTAAGCGAGTAGGTGCCATCACTGGAAGACGACGACTTCATATAGCGCATGCCGTCTACGCCGTTGACTGCCCCTTCAACAAGCTGGCCAACACTCTCTTCCACCGTCAGCGCATCCGCACCGATGTAAGTGGCGTTGACCTGCACGGTTGGGGGAGCAATGGTCGGGTATTGTGATACCGGAATTGAGTAAATCGAGATCGCACCGACCACGACTATGAGAATCGAAATCACCATCGCCAGCCGAGGCCGGCGAATAAACATGTCATAGATCATGGTTTATTGACCTGCCAGCTGTGCGTTGACTTTAATTCCGGGACGAACTTTCTGGATGCCGGATGTGATCACCAGATCACCTTTTTCAAGGCCACTTCCAACAATAACAAGGCCGTTGATCTGGTCGACAACGGCGATGCGCTGTTGCTCAACCACGTCTTCGTCATTCACCTTCAGCACATACGGGCCTTCCTGATCCAGCAGCAGTGCGGATTGAGAGACAACCAGAACTGGGGTGGCATCTTTGGCGTTGGCAACGACATCAACCAGCTGGTGGTCAAACAGCAAGTGATCAGGATTTTCAAAGATTGCATAAGCGGTGACGGTGTCTGTGCCCGGGTTGGCTTCTGCTTCAAGGAAGTCCAGCTTTCCGTTGTGCTGGTAGAACTTGCCATCTGACAGGCGGATTCGGATGAGTATGTTATTGGTGACGAAGTTGTTGGCGCGCTGAGATTGCAAGATCAGTGCTTGTGGAACCGGGAACGCCACGCGAATGGGGTTCAATGACGTGATGGTTGCCAGAGTTCCGCTGTTGGCATTGACGTAGGCACCTTCTTTAAAGGCAGCAGTTCCGATCTGACCATCCAGTGGAGCGCGGATTTCGGTATAGCTCAGATCCAACTCGGAGAGCTTCAGGTCTGCCTGACGCAGAGCCAGTGCGGCATTGGCCTCTTTCAGGTTCGCGCGGGCTGTGTCGAGTTCGGAAACTGAAATTGTATCCCGGTTGACGAGCTGCTCCTTGCGGTCAAAGTCAACTTTTGCCAAATCGACCTTTGCCTGAGCACTTTCCAGATTGGCTTGTGATTGCTCTACTGAGAACTCATAGGGCTCCTGCTGGATCACAAAGAGCAGGTCGCCTTGTTGAACTGTCTGGCCTTCTTTGAATTCCAGTGGCTCAAGAAAGCCACCGACACGGGCAATGAGCGCGACCTGACTGATTGCCTCGGTACGACCAGAGAAAACACGTTCTTCTTCAATAACTTCTTCGCGTGCAGGCTCAACAATAACACCTGGAGGGGGGGGAGTTTCCTGAGCGAAGACTGCCGAGGACATAATAAATGTGCCAAGAGACGCTCCCAGAAATGCGAGGGCGGCTTTGCGCGTTGATGAAAGCAGATTTCCATTCCGGCCGGCAGGGAATTCCATTTTGTTGTTCATTTTTTACTCTTACACATTGAGAATTGCTGGCAGCACTTGCCTAACATTACCCTAGGGAAGTAACTCAATCCTTGATAGCTTTGGGCACAGCTCGATCCTTCGCTGCCAAGGTCCCCTGGCAACGTGCAAATCAAGTCAGACTGAGAAGTGCATTTGTCCTCCCACTTTCGCGAGGGAAAGCCCGTGACTGGTGTCACAAAAAGCGGTTTCTGGAAATTTTTACCCCTTGTTTGCCTGTGCCAGGTGCACAAGCTGAGAGGTTTCTGTCCAGAATTGCTGGCGGATTTCTTTGCTCAGGATTTGCTTGTCCGGCGGGATTTTTGTTCCGCATTCATAGAACCCTCCGGTCTTGCCTGCAAAATCCGGAGAGAGCAGCATGTGCATAGCTGGTAAGGCCGCATAGGGGGCGGACTTGCCAACCAGCGAGCTTTTCATGCCAAGACAGAACCGTCTCATGGCGCTGTACCCCTGCATTTGTTTGGTCAGCACAAGGCCGGGACCTAACGCGTTGATGCAGATGTCTGTGTTCTTCAACTGTTCAGCCAGTTCCATCAAGAAGAGCAGATTACAGTTGGTGTGTGCTGTTCTGCGATCCCAGCTGTCGAGTGTGCAATCAGGATCATTGAGCGCACTCGT
The DNA here is from genome assembly GCF_001623075.1 of Pseudovibrio sp. Ad37. Classification (GTDB taxonomy): domain Bacteria; phylum Pseudomonadota; class Alphaproteobacteria; order Rhizobiales; family Stappiaceae; genus Pseudovibrio. The sequence continues at coordinate 48,898 of NZ_LMCF01000013.1, read as the reverse complement.
GTCTGGTCGTTCGAACTTCGTGGCCGGACTGGCGAAAGAGACAATCCTTGGCGCATGTTGCTGCTTGAGGAGAGGTGTGAGTTTGTTCAGCAGCTGAAACCTGCTGAGGTAGATGACCGCAAACCCGGCCTCAATCCCCTCTCCTGTGATACCGCGAAACCCCGGCGTTTCGGCAGCGCAGAGGACGATACGGCTGAGGTCCGGCAGCTTTTGCGAGATCTCGTCGGCGAGACGATCCACCTCTGAGATGAGGGAGAGGTCTGCGACAAAGCCACGGTGGGAGCGATGGGGGCCGGCGTCGCCAACATCCTTGAGGACGGCGCTCACTTTCTCCTTAGAACGCCCCACAATGACGAGGGTTTGGCCAGCATCAGCCAGACGGATCGCAAGCGCTCTGCCGATGCCATCCGTCGCGCCCGTTACCAGACAGGTGTTGTTGGTTGCCCGCCATTCCTCCAAATACCCGGGAGGTGGTGGCACCGGAATGGCCTTGGCTTTCTTCATGCCAGAAGTAGAGCAGAAACCCTTTAATCAGTTGCAGAATTTTTCGATAAACTCACTGAGGGAAAGCGTAAGTTTTTTTGCGGGGTCAAGATAGCGCCGCTCACACGAAAGTTTATGCGTGACGAGCTTGAGTGACTTTGCAGAAGTGCCCACATTTGCTAGTAGATTTTATCTGGGCGCGCTATCGGTATTGAGGGATCTAATTTAATGCAGGAAGCAATAACCGATTTCAGGGGCGCTTTGCGACGTCTGTATTTCGGGCAGACCACTGCTGGACGTTCTTGGCGTATCGGCTTGCTGATGTTTGATGTGGTCACGATCCTCTACTTCGTGCTTTCTGCAACGCTTCCCCAGCTGGAAGGCTATCCGCGGCTGGACTGGGCCATCGGGTTCATTCTGCTGATTGATTACGGGTTCCGTCTCACGATTACGCTTCGGCCCTTCAAAGCTGCGTTCGATAGCACGGCCATTGCAGATCTTATTGTGATCCTGTCTTTGTTTGCTGAAGCTCTTATCGAGAACCTTGGCTTCTTGCGCGTGATCCGCATGTTGCGGTTGCTGCGCTCCTACCATGTGGTGAAGGATTTACGAGAGACGTTCTCGTGGTTCAAAGAGCATGAAGAGATCATCAACTCAGCGATGAACCTGCTGGTCTTCGTGTTTATGGTGAGTGCGATTGTTTATGTGATTGAGGCGCACCTGAACCCGGACATCAACTCCTACATGGATGCGCTGTACTTTACCGTCACAACGCTGACGACGACTGGTTATGGCGACATCACCATGACGGATACGATGGGTCGCGGGATTACAATCGTCATCATGGTGTTTGGCGTGGCGCTGTTTTTGCGGCTGATCCAGACCATTTTCCGTCCGTCTAAAGTAAAATATGCCTGTCCTGATTGTGGCCTTAATCGTCACGATAATGACGCCGTTCACTGCAAGCATTGCGGCAATACTTTGCACATTCCCACGGAAGGGGAATGGCAGTAGGCCCTCTCGCGGTAAGCTGTAAATGACGGCATCAATTTTGAGAGTTAGACCGCCCTTGATGGGTATGTTAGCATAAACAAAATTAGTCTCGGTAATTCCTGGATTTATCCATGAATTTCAATAGGTTTAATCCGAGAGAGCAGCAAGAAGTGGAATGGGCATGAGCCTTCTTACAAGTGCGATTACGTTTGCTATCGTGGTTATTTCAGGGTTGGTTCCCCATGCAACAATGGCAGATGAAGCGACCTGTGGTGTGACTGCTCCCTGTGAAGTTGAGAGCGGTGAATACTATATTGCACTTCCGGATTCTCCTGCTAATAATGAACAGATTGGTGCCATAATCTACCTACACGGGTGGAAGGGCGAAGCTGATCGCGCCATCCAGAATAAAGCTCTTCGCAGTCTTGCAAACGAGCTTGGAGTTGCCCTTATTGTCCCGCAGGGCATCGGCGGTTCCTGGTCCTTTCCCGGCTCTCCAAGTCAGGATCGTGACGAGTTTAAATTTTTTGATGAGATGCTGAGTGATGTCTCCGATCGTTTCCCAATCGACCGCAAAAAAATTCTACTCTCAGGCTTTTCAATGGGGGGGTCCATGGTTTGGAATCTGGCCTGTTACAAGGGCGAGAACTATGCCGGTTTCGCACCGATTGCCGGTGCCTTTTGGGATCCGATCCCAGCAACCTGTCCTTCTCCGCTGACCTACTTTTATCACACCCACGGCGTTGAAGATAAAACCGTTCCGATGGTGGGCCGCGCTATTGGCGCGAACTGGCATCAGGCCGATGTGTTTGACAGTCTGGATGTCTGGAAGCGGCAAGCTGGTCTTTATGACACTAAGCCGACATCCATCAGCGCTGGTGAGTTGCAGTGTGATGTGTGGTCTGCCAAAGGCGAGAAGCTGGAGCTTTGCCTGCATGATGGAGGCCACTCCATGAAGGCCAACTGGATCCGGCGTGCATGGCTTGATCTTGCCAACACAAAGCACTGGTAAAACCCACAGGTTTATCACGGTAGAAACTTCAAATTTCACGGGTCATCACGATACTGTGTGATTTTTCAGATTGTTGTGGTGGGCCTTTTCTGAGTGCTCTAACGTCTCTCCAAAATCTGCTGGATTGCTGTACATGACATGGTCAGTCACCCTCCATTTGCGGTCAATCTTGCCTCAAAACCAATGGATTAGACGGTTTGAATTCTCTAGTAGACGGTGAACAGCACCAGTCCTCTACCACTAAAGGACCTTTGGATGGCCTTGTGGTGCTTGACCTTTCGCGCATTCTGGCAGGCCCAACCTGCACCCAGCTGCTGGGTGATATGGGCGCTGAAATCATCAAGATTGAACACCCAACACGCGGGGATGACACCCGCAAATGGGGGCCTCCCTTCCTGAAAGGCAAAGGCGGCGCGGATACTGGCGAAAGCGCGTATTATCTCAGTTCCAACCGCAACAAACATTCTCTCGGCATCGACATGCGTTCTGAAGAAGGCGTGGAGATGCTCAAAGAACTGGCGGCTACCGCTGACATCGTTATCGAGAATTTCAAGGTTGGTGACCTTGCCCGCAAGGGCCTCGGTTATGACGACCTGCGTGCGAAGAATGATCGGCTGATCTACTGCTCCATTACCGGTTTTGGCCAAACTGGCCCTTACTCACATCGGGCTGGCTATGATGCGCTGATTCAGGCCATGGGCGGGATCATGAGCATCACGGGGCATCCTGAGGAGGAAGGCGGCAGCCCAACCAAGATCGGTGTCGGCATTGCTGATGTGATGTGCGGGATGTATGCCTGCAACGCCATTTTGGCAGCTCTGCACCACCGCGAGAAAAGCGGTGAAGGTCAGCACATCGACATCTCCTTACTGGACTGTCAGGTGGCATGGCTGATCAACCAAGGCCTTTCCTATCTAACCGACGGTAACATCCCAAAACGGCTTGGCAATGCGCACCCAACCATCGTGCCTTATGAGACCTTCCCGGCCTCTGACAAGGACTTCATGGTGGCTGTTGGCAACGATGCGCAGTACCAGCGTTTCTGTGAGATTCTGGGGTGTCCTGAATTGAGCACTGATCCTCGCTTTGCAACCAACGCTGACCGCGTGCGCAATCGTGCTGAACTGGTGCCATTGCTGCGTCAGTTCACAATCAAACAGGGTGCGCAGCATTGGACGGATGAGCTTGAGGCTGTTGGTGTTCCCTGTGGTCCGGTGAATGATCTGGCTGGCGTGTTCAGCGATCCGCAGATTCTACATCGTGGTATGAAGATTTCTCTGCCACACAAGCAGTCTGATGATGGTCAAGTGAGCCTGATTGGCAACCCGATCAACTACAGCAAGACGCCAGTTACATACAGGAAAGCTCCGCCGACCCTTGGCGAAGACAGCATTGAAGTGCTGACCAAGTACCTGCAAAAAACCAAAGAAGAAATTGACGATCTCGCTGCTCGCGGTGTCGTGTCACTGGGAGATTCATAAATATGCGCGGCGCTGATCTTATTGCTCAAAAACTGCATCAGGCTGGCAGTCAGTATGCCTTCGGGATTCCGGGTGGCGAAGTGCTGGCCCTTATGGATGCCCTGAACCTTGCTGGTTTTAAATTCAATCTGGTGAAGCACGAGAACGCTGGTGGCTTTATGGCTGAAGGCGCATGGCATGGCCTTGCGCGCCAAGGCACGGATGCTCCTGTTGTTTTGCTGGCGACGCTTGGGCCCGGTGTGACCAACGCCGTCAACGTGATTGCCAATGCCTTTCAGGATCGCGTTCCGCTGATCTTCCTGACCGGCTGCGTAGATACTGCTGAGGCTGAGACCTACACTCACCAGGTGATGGATCATCAGCAACTGCTGCGTCCTATTGTGAAAGCCAGCTTCAAAGCAGCTCCGGGTGCGCTGAATGCCATGATGGATAAGGCGATTTCCATTGCCATGTCTGGTCAACCGGGGCCAGTGCACATTGATGTGCCGATCTCCGTTGCCGAAGGTGAAAGCGACGAAACACAAAAAACGCCGAACTATGGTGTTCGTGCTGCCCAGTTGCCATTTGGCGACGTGCTGGAGCAAGCGCGTGACCTTCTTGGCTCTGCTCAACGCCCAATCGCAATTGCTGGTGTTGATGCCGTCAACGTGGATGCAGGCAATGAGATTGAGGCGTTCTGTGAGGCCTACCAGATTCCGCTGATCACCAGCTACAAGGGCAAGGGGCTCATTCCTGAAGGCCATAAGCTTTCGCTTGGTGGAGCAGGTTTGTCGCCCAAAGCTGACAAGAACCTGATGCCTTTGCTGGCTGATGCGGACCTTGTTGTGCTGATCGGCTATGACCCCATTGAAATGCGCGTGAACTGGCGCAATCCGTGGGGTGAAGAGACTTCGGTGATTGAGCTGACACCGGTGCTGCGCAGCCATGGCATGCACCATGTGAGCCATACACTGGAAGGCGATGTGAAGCCGACCCTGATGGCTCTGACACCAGAAGATGAGGCCGGTATTGTTCCTGAAGAGAGCGATTGGCTTCGTGACCGTATCGCACCAGCCAAGGAAAAGCTGAAGGCCGACTTTACTGCGGAAGAAAGCGGTTGGGGGCCAGCCACTGTGTTCCACGACCTTCGAGAAGCCCTGCCGGATACCACTGTTGCAACTGCGGACAGTGGTGCGCACCGCATTCTGGTCAGCCAAATCTGGGAGAGCCACTACCCGCGCACAATGCTGCAGAGTTCTGCGCTTTGTACGATGGCATGTGCCTTGCCGCTTGGCATCGGGCATAAGATGGCAAAACCGGAAGACCCGGTTGTTGTGTTTGTAGGCGATGCTGGTCTGGAGATGGGTCTTGGTGATCTGGCGGTTCTGCGCGATATGCAAGTGCCGTTTATTGTCTGTGTGTTGGTTGACGAGAGCTTGTCTCTGATTGAGCTGAAGCAGCGCGCGAACCAGAATCCTAATCTGGGCGTGGACTTCTCAGCCACCAACTTCCCAGCGCTGGCTGACGCTTATGGCGGGCATGGCGTTTGGGTGGATGATGCTGAGAGCCTGAAGAAAGAAGCAAAGGCAGCGCTGGAGCGGGATACCTTCACTGTTCTTGCTTGCCGCATTGACCGCAGAGCTTACGACGGAAAATTATAGAGGCATTCGCCTTTTCGAGTGTGTCGCGAGAAAGGCGACACACTCTCTAAATTCGTTATTGAAGAGTGCCTCAGGTGTTGCCTGTGGCACGGTCCGCAATCCGCTGGAAGATCACGTCCAACTCCTCGCTTAGCGAGACCAGGTCCTCAGAAGCTCTGTCGCGATAAGGCTGAAATACGAAGCTCGGCGTCTTCCATGACAGCGTTGCTGTGCCATCTGGATTTTCCGTCAGATAGTAACGAACTGGCGCCTCAATACCTGCCTGCACACTTGCTGCCAACATGCGGCGCGCAAAGTCATTGCGAAACACTCCAATCACGTAGTTGCCCGGAATCTCGAAACCGTTTGCTTTAGCGCCTCGAGAAGCACTTGCCATGCTGACGAGCAACATGTCTTCTTCGCGAATGGCTTTCTTAAGGGAATCCAGCAGTTCATCAATCGCTATGGTGGTTTCGATAACCCGCCAGCCATTGCGTGGAAGCACCTTGCCCTGCTGCGCCTGCTCTGTGGTGATTTGAGCCTGGGATGGCTGAAAAGCGGCCATAACGAACATCAATGTTCCAACAAAGCCGAGCATCCCCGTAAGGAGTTTCATGGTTCAATCCTTTTCGTAATGAAATGAGTTTAAAAGCGGGAGTTGAACAGGCTGTTGTTCAAGCTCCCTTGATTTTAATTGGCCAAGTTTTAGTCGGTTCCGGCAGCTGGCTTTTATTTCGCGGTAATAGGTGCAGGGTCCATTCCGATCAAATGACGGACACGGGTTCCAACCATGGACCCGGCAAAGGCGAAGACGAGCCATAGCCATCCATGTATGGAGCCAGAGGTTATACCCCCGAGATACGCCCCAATATTGCATCCGTAAGCAAGGCGCGCGCCGTACCCGAGCAAGAGGCCTCCGACCACTGCAGTTCCAGCATCTCTAAGATTAATTTTTTTCATCGGATTGAACTTTCCGGCCAGTCCAGCTGCAATCAGAGCCCCGAGCACAATGCCGAAGTTCATGACGGATGTGGAATCGGCGAAGACAGATCTTTTGATCGCACCAACCTGCCATTGCCAGTAAGGCCAGGTCTCTACCGGGATACCAATGGCATAGAAAAACTTTGCGCCCCAGAGTGCGAAGCCGGATGTTACGCCCCACGGGCGCTGCAGCACAACGAACGTAAGAACGCAAACCAACGCCAACATCAACGCACCCAGAACGTAGCCCCATTGGCCCTGGAAAAACCCGGTGGTTTTGCGGGATTTCTCAAGTTCACCCCATTGTTTTTTCTCGATAAACACCGAGAATATCGCAAAGGCGACAAGTGGCAAAATGGTGATCAGCAGCGCAGGGACGACCCCATAGCCACGCACAAGCGAAAATGCCGGTAATCTTGGAAGAGAATTCCAGAATGAAAGGTGCGCTGTTGCAATTACGCTTCCCAAAATGAAGAAGGCAAGTGTGATCACCATGCGTGATGAGCCGCCTCCGACAGTGAACAATGTGCCTGATCCACAGCCTCCGCCGAGCTGCATTCCGACGCCAAAAATGAATGCTCCGACAGCTGCTCCAACACCGAATGGAAACACGAAGCCACCGGTGCGTATTCCGATGTCTGGTCCGTATTGGAGGAGCGGGAAACTTATTAAACAAACCAATGAGATAAGAAGAAATTGAGCACGAAGCCCCTGCCCTCTTCGCTGGGTGACAATACGGCGCCACGCTGCCGTAAATCCAAAGCTCGTATGGTACAGCGCAACACCTGCCAGAGCACCGATCAAGGCACCGCCAAAAACACGCCAGCCGTTGTTCTGGAGTCCCAATAGAGCAACACCGGCCAACGCGACCAGCGCACCGATGACGATTACAGATTGCGGTGATTGAATCTGTTGATCGATTTTTGTTTGTTGATAGCTACTCGTATTCGCCATGAATTCGCCACGTACTTAGTCTCTCTTGGAGTAAGGACATTACACAGTGGGGACTAACTAGAAAATCAAGAAGCAGTGAACACTATTTCATCCAACAAACAGAAGATTATCACAAGGTAATAAATACAAGTATAATAGAACTTAATACCTAAAATCTTACTTATTATCACTATTAATAATAGTCGGTTTTTACAAGTAAGCTTCTATTTGACGCATATTTTTTCTTAGTGAATAGAATAGTGTTTTCTATTTCTTCATGAGGGTGAACTATATTTTCTACATAAACAAAGCTTGCTGATATTAAACACCATTTTGTGTGTTGAACGTCATCGCCAGTTTTGAAAGGGTTCTGATCAACAGATTTCCTGGCAGACCTGTGTCGTTAGTAATGTAAACCCAATGGCTTATCTCATAAGCGATTGCACATTGCACGAAATACCGGTCGCCTCAACCACGGGTCGCATCCATGCGCATTGATGACCAGTTCGAATACACGGTAACACTCTCCGATAAGGGTGCATTAACACACTGGAACAACACTATTCTTGCGTTTCTGGCACATAGTGCTGCAACGCCGGAGCATCTTGCGAAAACACTGGAGGCCGACCCAGACTTCGCTCTGGCTCAAGCCGCGCGTGGACTGTTCTGCTTACTGCTTGGCAGACGCGAAATGACAGCAACTGCCTTTGAAGCTTATGCAATTGCTGATAAATGCCGCAGAGATACACAGATCACAGACCGTGAAGAAGCTGTTATTGAGGCTTTGAATGACTGGCTTCAGGGTACGCCGACCAAGTCTGCTGATCGTCTTGACGAACTGCTTCTTAAATACCCACGCGATGCATTCCTTCTAAAGCTCGTCCACGCTATTCGCTTCGTTCTTGGCCAGCCATCCCGCATGCGCTCCTCGATTGAAGGTGTGATCTCGTCTTATGAAGACGATCATGTTGCAAAGGGCTATGTGCACGGCTGCTACTCCTTTGCTCTGGAAGAGACTGGTGATTTTGAGCGGGCTGAACGGATCGGCAAAGAAGCCGTTGCATTTCAACATGATGATGCCTGGGGCTTGCATGCCGTTGCTCACGTGTTGGACATGACGGGTCAGACCGAAGAAGGCATCAAATGGCTTGATGACCAGCCAAAAGCTTGGGAACACTGCAACAACTTTGGCTATCACGTTTGGTGGCACCTTGCGCTGCTGCACCTTGATCGTGGCAATGTTGAGCGTGTTTTCGAGCTCTATGACCAAAAGTTCCGTAAAGATCACACAGACGATTATCGCGATATCTCCAATGCAGCTTCCATGCTGGTTCGCCTTGAGCTTGAGGGCATCAAGGTTGGTAACCGCTGGGAAGAACTGGCAAGCATCAGCGAAAAGCGCATCGACGATTCCTGTAATGTTTTCGCAGACTTGCACTACATGCTTGCTCTGCTGGGAGACAACCGTCGTCAGTCCTCTGACCGTCTGTTGACTCGAATGCGCACATTTGGTGAACAAGACACCAACGAGATGGGTCTCGTAACCAAAACAACTGGTTCTCCAACAGCATCTGGCTTGATGCAGTTCAAGAACGGCAATTACTTCAGCGCTTACCACCACCTCGCAGAAGCACGCCCGCTGCTGCGTACCGTTGGTGGCAGTCATGCTCAGCGTGATGTATTTGAACGCCTCACAATTGAAGCCGCTTTGCGCGCTGGCCTTTGTCAGGAAGCAAAACGGATGATTGATGAGCGCACACGCTTGAGAGGCGGATCAGACACCTATGGTGAAACCCGCATGGCTCAAGCAACCCGCATGACGGAAGCCACCGACCTCATGCAAAGTGAACACCTACGATTCCGTATGGGATAAATGGAGGTGCAGCTTCGGGGGATTTCGGAGCTGCATTTCATCATCTATAGTTTTTAGTTTCAGAGACATCGTGAACCAGCACAGTATACCGCCGACCCCTATGAAAACGGCCAGCCGACCAAGAGATCCACGCCTCGATTTTTTTCGAGGGATCGCAATGTTCATCATCTTCATAGCCCACCTTCCTGCAAACGGGTGGGCTCTTTGGATTCCGGCGCGTTTCGGGTTCTCCGATGCAACCGAGATATTTGTGTTTTGCTCTGGCATGGCCTCCGCAATTGCCTTCGGGCGCGTCTTTGAACTGCATGGCCTGGTCATGGGCAGCGCGCGTGTTCTTTATCGCGTCTGGCAAGTTTACTGGGCCCATATCTGCCTGTTTCTCGCCGTTGCGGGCATGCTTGCCTTCCTGCAAATCAATGGCTGGACCAGCGACGACTATGTCGGGAAGCTGAACCTTTGGCATTTCTTCGAGGATCCGATCTTCCAACTGCCAGGTCTGCTGACCCTTACCTATGTGCCGAACTACTTCGATATTCTGCCGATGTATCTGGTGATCCTGGCGATGTTGCCAGTGATCATGATTGCGTATTACAAGGCCGGACGAGGTGCAGTTGCAGCAATCATCATCGCGTTCTGGCTGATCGCAACCTTCCGGCTGGTGGATTTCCCTGCTGAGCCATGGTCCGATCGCCGTTGGTTCTTCAATCCGTTTGCATGGCAGTTGCTGTTCTTTACCGGATTTGCCTTCATCAAGGGCTGGATTCCGGCTCCTCCAGTCAAGAAACGTCTCTTGTTCCTGAGCGCCTCGATTATCATTCTTACGATTCCGTTTGCTTACTTCCGCATTCTCAATGAGGTGCCTGAGCTCCGCAGAATTGCAAATGATATCAGCGACCTCACAGTAAAATCCGAGATGGGCCTCCTGCGCTACATCCACTTCCTTGCCCTTGCTTATGTGGCGTGGGTGGCTGTTGGAGAAGGCGGGCAACGCCTGCTCATGGGCGGTTTTGGCGGCAAAGTTGTCCGGGTCATCAAGAAGGTAGGCCAACAGTCTCTCGCTGTTTTCCTTGCTAGCCTCATACTTGCGCAGGGCATTGCAATCTTCCGGGATGAACTCGGTTTGAAAGGCACAGTCACAGGTGGAATCATGGCAAACTTGCTTGGTTTTGCAGGCTTAATTGCCGTCGCCTATACCGTGGCATGGTTTAAAGGTGAGCCATGGAGAAAGCCAAAGGAAAAGCCAGCTTCCTAGCTTGGCCAGTTCAATAGAAACCAAGAAATCAGAAAGCCGGTTGCGTGCCATTTACGCAACCGGCTTTTTCCTGGAAACCTGATGGTTCTCACCACCTTCAGCTCATTCTTTTATCGAGTGGCCGCAGCTCGGTTTGCTTTGGCAAGTTCCAACTCTACACGGCGCTGCTCTTTATTGAGGCCTTGCAGTTCATACGGTGTTTTCTTTTCTTCAGGCAACACCCAAAGCCCGGAGTGTTTAAAGTACATACCGAGCGCTGGTTTTGAGGTGATCATTGCAAACGGGATTGTCAGCAATGGTCCAAGGATTACCGGAAGCAGAAGCCATGTATCTGCAAAAGTATAATCCATCATCCAAATTACACCGCAAAGGCCGAAAAGAGTCTGGGGCCAGAACTTCTTCACTGCCAAAAGGAACGGGATACCATGAGGTTGTCTTTCCTGCCCTCCCCATTGCGTTTTTCGTCCTGCGAACAGTTGTGCAATAAAGATGCTGTGCGCAATTGCCATGACTGGTGCTAGCAGCATGGAATAGACCAGTTCGAAGAATGCGCTGACAAACACCGAGAAAAAGCCGCCATACTCCCGGCGTTCGTTCCGAACTGTAAGGACATGGGCAAGCGTCGCGAGCTTAGGTGCAAAGACCATACTCATGATGACCACGATCAGAATCGTACCGTAAAACGGGTCGAATGCCATCGTCTCGGGCGCTGAAACGGATGCGGTTAAAATCGCCATTGCGATAAAAATGAACCATGCCGGAGAGCCAGCAAACATGAGGATTGCAAGGCCAAGTTGGATTCGTCCCAGCAGCTTAAAACCGGGTTCTCGGAGCAACTTAAAGTACTGAAGATTTCCGTGGCACCAGCGCAGATCTCTGCGGATAAACTCGATCAAATGAGGTGGGTTTTCTTCATAGCTGCCACCTTCTACCGGCCATACGCGTACCTCATAGCCCGCGTCTGCCATCATCACAGCTTCAACCTGGTCATGACTGAGAATCGGGCCGCTCAATGCGTCATTTCCTGGCAGAGGCTCAAGCTTGCAGAATTGCGTGAAGGGCTTTACACGAAAAATCGCATTGTGTCCCCAATACGGACCTGACGAGCCTTGCCACCACGCCGCGCCAAGTGTGTAGGAGCGCATTCCCAAGCGCATGCCCCACTGGAAAACACGGGTGAAGAACGAGTTGGTTGAAAGCCCCAGAACAAGTGTTTGCAAAATACCCAGACGAGGATTTGCATTCATTTTGCTTACAAGGTGGCATAAGGATTCTGCCGAGAGGAAGCTATCAGCATCCAGCGTGATCGCATATTCATGCCGAGTACCCCAGTTGCGGCAGAAATCTTCGACATTTCCTGCTTTGAAACCAGTGTTCTTCTCACGTCTGCGATAAAGCACTTCAATCCGATTTTGCCATCGTGCCCGTAGCAGCGAGAACTCCCGCATTTCTTGCCGGATATGCTCAGGATCATTGCTGTCACTCAGGATGTAGAGAGAGAAGCCGTTGAGCTTTTCCAGACGATCCAGATCTTGAAGCATCGCTTCCAGCTTGGCAGCCACTTCAGGCGAGTCTTCGTTTCGCACGCAGGAAAGCAATGCGGTTTGCTTGTTCTGTAAGGGCTTTTTTAGGTCAAGTGTACCCAGAGGCGTGCCAGCATACACCTGTGCAGTAGAGTTTGAAGAAAATCTCATGAGCATCAAGCCAATGACAGCATGCCAGAAGCCGATAACGAGCCATGGTAAGGTTACCAGAAATGCGAGAAGCATCACGACTTTTGAAAGGGCAAAGCCGTTGAGGAACAGTGTGAGTGACATGATGGTGGTCAACACTGCCAAAGAGGTTAGAACGAGCCCTCCAAAGATCAGTCTGCGCCTGAATAAGCGCTTATTTTCCTGATGCTTGTCGATGATGTTGGTGGAGAGCAGCTGGTCAACAAGACTAGTGCGGGCGTTCTCTTCAGGAACCCGTGATTGTTTTGTCATGTCCTACCCAAATTATTATTGTTTTTAGAGGCACCTACATTTCTGCTAGTTTCCTTTGTTCACGTTTCCCTAGAGTATATTTGTGAAAACTTAGCGATCCGGGGAGCGCGTTTCTTGTCTGAGTTAGCCAGAGCGCTTTGGTACACTGCGCCTCAAACCATTGAAATAAGAGAGGAAAAACTCTCTAAATCATCTGGTAACCGTGTTTACTTAAAAACTCATGCTTCCGCGATCAGCCGAGGTACGGAGGCCATTGTCTATTGTGGTGATGTGCCAGTAAGCGAGCGGGAGCGGATGATAGCTCCGTTTCAGGAAGGGACCTTTCCCTTTCCTGTTAAATACGGCTACGCAAACGTTTCTGAAGTGATTGAAACAAAAGATGATTTAAAAGCGGGCCAACGCGTTTTTTCTCTTTTTCCGCACCAAAGCAACTTTCTGCTCCCCGCAGATGCGCTCTATCTTATCCCTTCTGATTTGCCGAGTACCCGCGCTACTTTGGCAGCAAACATGGAAACAGCGCTGAACATCATGTGGGATGCAGCTATTCTGCCATGTTCCAATGTTGCCGTGGTTGGTGCTGGCACTGTTGGCTCACTGGTTGGCTATCTTTGCGCTCGCATCGCAGGTGCGAACGTGACTATGATTGACGTCAACCCGAAGCGGCAGGACATTGCAGACGAGTTTTCCTGCGCATTTTCCTTGCCGGAAGTTGCTCCCGAAAATCAAGATGTTGTCGTGCATTGCAGCGCCTCTGAAGCTGGTTTGAACACTGCGATCCGAATTGCAGGGAGAGAAGCCAGAATTGTGGAGGCGTCCTGGTATGGCTCGCGCCCTTCCGGTCTTGTTCTTGGTGGGAGTTTTCACAGCCAGCGCCTCAGTCTTATCTCGTCTCAAGTCGGTCAGGTTGCCCCCATCATGAGGCCACGCTGGACACACCGCAGGCGAATGGAGGCGGCAATTTCTCTTCTGAAAGATGACGTGCTCGATACTTTGCTCGCGCCTCCCATCGAATTTGAAAAAGCGCCGAAGGATTTGAAAGACGTTCTTTCAGGCAAGAAAGATACTTTATGCCAACCCATTGTTTACACTTAATTTTATGAGGACTTTGAGATGTATTCAGTCGAAATCAGCAATCACATAATGATCGCGCACAGCCTGAAGGGAGAGGTGTTTGGTCCCGCCTCTCAGCTTCATGGCCTTACTGCACACGTCCACGTCGCTATTTTTGCAGAGGAACTGGATGAGAACGGGATTGTCATCGACATTGGCAATGCGCTTGATGTGCTGGCAGAAATCCTGCATCCGTTCAACTACAAGAATCTTGATGACCTTCCTCAGTTCAAGGGGCGGAACACCACGGTCGATTTTCTCTGTAGCTACATTTACCAGCGCGTGTGCGATGCTGCTTATCTACATAAACTGGGCCGCGAACCGAGCGAACTTAGCAAGGTACGCGTTTCAATTTCCGAGAACCCTAATGCGCGTGCGTCTTATGAGGCGCCGTTGACTGCATCCGAGGCTCATGAGTAACTTACATCCTTCTTTAGGCCAGACAGCAGAAGCACCTGCCAGATCTTGCTATTTTGTCTTTCCCGGTGATCTGAATACGCCCACAGGTGGTTATCGATATGATCGTGAGATCATTCGGGGGCTGCAGAAACACGGCTGGAATGTTTCACTCATTAGCCTTGAAGGCACCTATCCAGTCCCATCTGATGCTGACAAAAAGCTGGCGCTTGAAGTCATTGAAGAGATAGAGCCCTCAGCTTTGATCATCGTGGATGGTTTGGTGCTTGGGGCTTCATCTGATCTGGCGCAGAACATCGCTGATCGTTCCAGTCTCATTGCGCTGGTTCATCACCCACTGTTTCTGGAAAGTGGGATTGCCCCTGAGCTGGCAAAGGTGCTCCGCGCAGCTGAGACGCAAGCTCTCACATTCGCAAAGCATGTGATTGTGACCAGTCCTTCGACACAGAAGACGCTTATCTCTCAAATGGACGTTCCTGCGGAGAAGATCAGTATTGTTCTACCCGGTATTGATCGGCCAACTGTCTCGGAGAGCGCTCCAACCTCGAACGATACTCTGGCAACCCCAAAGTTGCTTTGTGTTGGGTCGTTGGTACCGCGAAAAGGGCAATTGCATTTAGTTGAAGCGCTGGGGCAATTGAAGCACTTGGACTGGCATCTGGATCTCATTGGAGAAACGCGGTTTGATCCAGAATATGCGAGCCAAGTGCGATCTCAGATCAAAAAGCATGACCTCACTGAGCGTATTCGCGTTCATGGAGGCATTCCCAAAGCTGAATTAACAGGTTTCTATCAATCAGCCGACCTCTTTGTGCTCCCAACATACTATGAGGGATACGGGATGGCTTTTGCGGAGGCTATGAGTTTTGGGCTCCCGATTATTGCAAGTGGCGAGGGAGCTGTCGCATCGACGGTTCCGCCTACAGCCGGCTTTCATGTTGGTGCAGGCGATCCTCTAGCTTTGGGCAAGGCGATCAAAACACTTCTTCAAAACAAGGAGTTACGCTCTCAACTTTCAACTGGGGCCCTTGCTGCTGCTCGTGCATTGCCAGATTGGAATGACAGCGCAAAGGCCTTTGCTTGCACACTGGAGGCTCACAGGTGAGTGGTTTTTCCTCTGAATGGCTCTCATTACGTCGTAAAGCGGACCGGCGTGCGCGCAATAAAGACGTCATGAAAAAGTTTTGTAGCTGGTTGGTCGAGCATGCTCCCAAGAGTGGTCCGCTCAGACTCATTGATGTGGGTGCTGGAACGGGGTCCTTTCTGCAGGATCTGGCAGAACACATTGAGTCAAACAGGGAGCAGGTGTGGTTACTGATCGACAACGACCCTGAACTTCTCAAAGTTGCAAAACGCATCTCTCCTCCCTTGCCTCATACTAGAACGAAAACAGACGTTTGCGAGCTGACTGATGTCGGGTCACTGGATATTTTGGAAGGGCATCATGGCGTTGTTACCTCGGCCTTTCTGGATCTTGTGAGTGCAAACTGGCTGGATAGCTTTGTTGCCCGTATGCGTCAGCTGAAACTCCCGTTTCTTGCAGGGCTTTCGTACAACGGTATCCTACTGAGCAAACCACACCACCCGACAGACCGGCTTATTCAGCGGGCATTCAATCAGCATCAGGCAACAGATAAAGGGTTTGGGTCTGCGTTAGGGCCGCTTGGTGGATTTCATGCTCGTGAGCGATTGCTTAAGGCGGGGTATACCTGCTTTACCGGACGCTCTGACTGGGTATGCGCACCTGAAGATGATGCTTTGCAACTGGAGCTGATTAAGGGGTGGGCCCAAGCCGCACGCGAAGTTGGGGTATCAGATGCAATCGTGGATGACTGGCTAGAATTTCGTTTAGCGGCACTTGGCAAAGGCAAATCACAACTGCAGGTCGGACATGTTGATATTGTTGGCCTTCCGCCTCAATGAAGCTATGAAGACCTTTGCTTCCAGCACTCAAAATTAGAGGCCTATGTTCTTTAAGATCAACGCCTGTGTGAGCATGAAGAGACGTGGGCAGCGGATTTCCTGCTTGTCGTAGAGCTTTCGCAGTTCATGGAATGACAACTCGACAACTTCAATATCTTCGTCATCATCCAGGTCACGACCTTCAATATTCAGGTCGCCAGATATGTACTCAGCAAGGAAGAAATGCGCCCGCTCAGCAAGACGTGCGGGATTAATGAAGACATTAGCAACCTTGGTGAGATTGGTAAGCTGACAGCCGAGTTCTTCCTGAGCTTCGCGTACACATGCTTCTTCTATGGACAGATCGCTGATCTCGATTCCGCCAGCGCATGCCTCCAGGATAATCTCTTCCTCCATGATGTAGGGTGCTACACGAAGTTGCTTGACGAGCAGGACTGTTTTCGCTTGAGGGTCATAAGCCAGCACGGCAATTGAATCGCCGTAGACCCATACCGGATCTGTCGTGATGTGCTCGCGTCCATCCTCGTGAACAACACCCACTTCAACTTCCTCAATCCGCCCTTTAGCTTCCAAAAGGGTGGTGCGTCTGATGAGCTCTGGCATGCGTGTGTCCTTATTCGGAAATTCACGCAAGTTTATACGAGTACTTGTTGGCGAAAGGAAATTCTTTTCAACTCCTTGGGAGAGTTAATTGCTCAGGCTCAGATCTGCCAGCATATCAACACCCAAAGGATGCCAAGTGACATCGGGGCGGATAGCCTGTGCGAGGTAATCAATCGCAGGTAACTGAAGACCTCTTGGCCCTGATCCGATGATTAGTGGGGCGATCATCAAGTGAAGACGATCGATCATTTTCAGCTCGATAAAGCGAGACAGCGTCCAAGCACCACCTTCAACGAGGATGCATCGAAATTCTCGCAGTGCATGCCGGATTTCAGCACAGGACAGACGGCCTTTTGCATTCGGCTGTAGCTGAAAGCATTCCACTCCATCAGGATAACGTGCATGGGCATCTGTTCGCGTAATCACAATGCGGCGAGCATTTGTATCCTGCAGGAGTGTACTGTCGCGAGGCATTCGACCATAAGGGTCGATGACAATGCGTGCCGGGTGACGTCCACTGACATGCCTGACAGTGAGCTGAGGGTTGTCCGCAACCGCAGTTCCCACTCCCACCACGACAGCATCACAAAGTGCTCGGAGCCGGTGAAGATGGATCAATGCTTCAGAACAACTCACATAATTGGAGTCTCCGGTGACCGTCGCAATACGACCATCAACTGACTGTCCAAGCTGACCAATAACAAATTGCTTTTGCGCCATGCAAAGGGGTGCAAACACACTACCATAGCCTTGTAGGTCTGGTGCACGCCTCTCCACTGATGCTGCTAAGACCTCCTGCCATTCATCAGGAGACAAATATCCCGAGGACTGTTCTAGTGGCTTTTCGCAGGTCAACTGAGAATTATTCGGATGATCTTGCAGATGTATTGGTGTTGTGTGGCCCCTGTCCATCAAGCCCCCTTGTTTTACCGAGTTCACAGCTCACCTCACCTAAGGTTAGCCTAGTGGTAACGAACCTTGATTAATCTGTCGATCAGGAGATTGCAGGGGCTCTTCAGGATCCTCTGGGATTATCAGGAGAATAGAGCATGGCCTATCAAGTTGCCGGGTATTCAGTCATGGCAAAGACGTATCATTGGATCGTCGCCATTCTGGTCTTAATCATGGTTCCGATGGGACTGGTGATGACGGACCTGGGACCTGGTGCCCTTCAGAATACGCTCTATTTCTACCACAAAAGCATCGGTATCCTGCTCTTCCTGCTTGTGGTTTTGCGCCTTCTCCAACATTGGATCACTCCCGCTCCGCCACCGCCTGCCTCCCTTGCACCAGTGCTTCGGATCGTCTCACGTTCAGTACACGGGTTGCTCTATCTCGTACTGATCGCAAACCCGATCCTTGGCTGGGTAGGGCTCTCTCTATACGGAGCACCTATGCCATTTTTTGGCTTGTTTGATCTGCCGAGTATCGTTCCGCAAAATCGTCCAGTTTCAGAAAGCGTTCTGGATTTCCACGCGACTGTTGGTGTTGTGTTTGCATGGTTGATCACGCTTCACATTTTGGGTGCGCTTTATCACTGGCTTATCGCTAAAGATGGGATTATTGAGCGGATGACAACGGCGCCCTATCAGAAGCCTAAAGAGTAATTTTGCAGTACTGCGCATTTTTCACGCAAGCCTTTAAGGTCTTCAATACCTCGTCAATCGACGCACACAACATGCCGTTGGATAGCTCTGGGCGCTTGAGCATTGCAACAGGTATCTGTAGCTCACGAGCAGCCTTTACTTTACCGTAGGACGCAGATCCACCGCTGTTTTTGCTGATGAGCCAGTCTACTTTCAGCACCTTGAAAAGCTCGGCCTCTTCAAGCCAGCTTTCATTGGGCAGTCCTTCAATGTACTCCGCGTTTGGAAGCACTTCACTATCACTCGGGCCTTTTAAAGTACGGATTACAAAAATCAGATCTGGGCGCTTTTTCAGCGGTGCAGCAATCTTGGTACTGGCAGCAAAAAAGACCTTCGCGTTGGGTGGAATCAAGCTCAATGACTCTTCTACGTTATCTGCCGAATACCAAATATCATCATTGGCTTGCTCCCAAGCAGCTCGTTCAAAACGGAGCAACGGAATCGCAAGAGGTCTTGCTGCTTCGACCGCATTGCAGGATATTTGAGCGGCATAGGGGTGGGTTGCGTCGACGACGGCAGCAATGCCCTGAGTTTGCAAGTAGTTTGAGAGACCATCGGCGCCACCAAAGCCTCCGGTTCGTGTCGTCACTGACAGATCTGCTGGATTTTTGGTTACGCCTGCGAGTGACGCGATGACTTCGTACTCGGTATTTGCAACCAACACACCAATCAGCTTTCTGGCTTCTTGTGTGCCTGCGAGCACGAGGATTTTGGACCTCTCCAACATCAAAACTGCTCCAGTTTTGCAGGTTCTTTCGCTGGGACATGACCCAATACCTGACCTTGCCGATCGACCACGATAATCTCGACACTCACTGGAGCTCCGCGAAGGATGTTTAAGGCCGCACGCTGTGCTCTCTGCGCTATGACCTCTCCCATATGAATGTTTTCAGCAGCAGCTTTCTGAGCAATATGAGAGACTAAATTTGCCCTTCTTGTTTCCTCAAGGAGCTCTTTCGAAGCTCCGGCATGATCCAGCACATCTGCGAGGGCATCAAAATCGACTGCGGAGCGGGCTGAATGCAGGTCCATAGCGCCTTGTGCAAGCTTCGTCAGCTTTGCAATTCCACCGGAAATCGTTAGTTTCCGAACAGGGTGCGCGCGCAGATATTTGAGCAGGCCACCCGCGAAGTCTCCCATATCAAGATAAGCCTGTTCGGATAAATCAGGGTAGTGGGCACGCAGCACATCTTCTGAGGTTGCTCCTGTTGCAGCTGCGACGTGGGTCAAGCCAGTGGCACGGGCAACGTCTACACCGCGATGAATAGATGCTATCCAGGCAGCACAGGAAAACGGGCGGACAATACCTGTTGTACCAAGGACGGAAAGGCCACCGACAATACCCAGGCGCGGGTTCATGGTCTTTTGAGCAAGTTCTTCGCCATTTTGGATGGATATCTCAACATCTACAGCAAGACCTACGCCATGATCATCTGCCACTTGTTGCAGCTCACGGGTCATCATTTGGCGAGGCACGGGGTTGATTGCAGGCTCACCAACCGGGATCGGCAGACCGGGTTTCGTAACCGTTCCAACTCCAGAGCCAGCGATAAAGCGAATTCCGGTGACCGTTGGGTTGGGGGTCACTTTGGCCTGAATGAGCGCTCCGTGGGTTACATCAGGATCATCACCAGCATCCTTGATGATGGTGGCTGAGGCAGAGTTCTCACTCAATTTCTCAAAGGCAAGTGCGAAGGATGGCGTATCACCACGAGGCAAGGTGATGCTGATCGGGTCCGAAAAATCTCCAGACAAAAAAGCTGCATACGCTGCCTTTGCCGCAGCGGTTGCACAGGCGCCTGTTGTCCAGCCTGTTCTCAGTTTTTTTTGCCCAGTTTCAGCCATCCGGCGACTATACAGATTTAGCGGGATATACCAAGTAGAAGGCTTTGGACTTCCAATTGGTTTCCAATTAAATTGCTAGGCAAAATCACATGAATCATGAGACCCACTTGTTTGATATCTCTCTCCCCCACTTTGAATTTCCGGTGCTTGAAGCTGGATGGGTTTGGTTGGCTGGAGCAGGACCTGGTGACCCCGGCCTGCTGAGCTTGCATGCTTTGAATGGCCTGCAGCAAGCGGATGTCATTGTCTATGACGCACTGGTGGATGAGCGAATACTTCAATTTGCGGGAGACGGGGCGGAAATCATCTATGCTGGCAAGCGCGGTGGCAAGCCTTCCCCCAAGCAGTCAAGTATCTCGATTAAGCTGGTGGAACTTGCCAAGTCCGGCAAACGTGTCATGCGCCTCAAGGGTGGAGACCCGTTTGTGTTTGGCCGCGGTGGAGAGGAAGCTCTGGCACTGGTGGATGCAGGTGTTCCCTTCCGTATTATTCCCGGCATCACAGCTGGTATTGGCGGGCTGGCATATGCTGGGATTCCGTCTACCCACCGAGGGATTAATCAAGCGGTTACGTTCCTTACAGGTCATGACCAAAATGGGGTTGCGCCAGACGAGCTCGACTGGGATGCTCTTGCCAAAGGATCACCCGTGATCGTGATGTACATGGCGATGAAGCATATTTCTCTCATTACTCAGAAGCTTATGAATGGTGGCCGACGTGCGACCGAGCCTGTTGCTGTCATCTGCAATGCTACACAGCAGACCCAACAGGTACTGGAAACAACGCTTTCTTCTTGCGCTGAGGATATTGCAAGTAGTGGCCTAAAGCCGCCTGCAATTGTTGTCGTCGGTGAGGTGGTGAATCTGCGTGAGCAACTGAACTGGATTGAGCCTACTCTTGCGCGCACCTCACAACCCTCTCAAATGAAAGAAGAACCAGCCCTATGACTATTGCGAAGGGTTTCGTCATTGCCGCGCCGTCTTCCGGGTCTGGAAAGACAACGATTACACTGGCGCTGTTGCGTGCTCTTCGTGATACCGGGCTTCGTATTGCCTCTGGCAAGTCGGGACCAGATTATATTGATCCGGCTTTCCATAGCGCAGCTTCCGGACGGCCATGCCTTAATTACGACGCCTGGGCAATGTCATTGGCGCAACTTTCGCTCAACGCCACGGAACAGGAAAAACACTCTGACGTTGTGGTTATTGAGGGAGCCATGGGGCTCTTTGACGGTGCTGCCGATGGCTCTGGCTCTGTTGCAGAATTAGCGGTTCATCTGGGTCTGCCAGTTATTCTCGTGGTGGATTGCAAGTCTCAGGCGCAATCGGTTGCTGCCCTTGTCCATGGCTTCCTTACGTATCATGCACACTGTCATATCAAAGGTGTCATTCTTAACCGTGTGGGTTCTCCGCGTCATGAACGCATTTTGCGGCGAGCATTGGAACCGTTGAATGTCATTGTGTTGGGTGCGTTTTATCGCTCAAAGAAACTGGAACTGCCGGAACGCCATTTGGGGCTTGTGCAAGCCAGTGAGCGTGAGGATTTGGAAGAATTTCTAAATGCTGCTGGCGAGGTTGCTACTGAAAGTGTAGATGTGCCGGCTTTGATGCGCCTTGCGAAAGTGCTTGCTATTCCTGCCCGGGAAAACAAAGAGCTTACGGGTATTTCTCATTTACCACCGCTTGGGCAACATATCGCGATTGCTAAGGATATTGCCTTTGCATTCAACTATGAGCACCTGCTTAGTGATTGGCAGAAGCAAGGTGTTACGCTTTCCTTCTTCTCTCCCTTAGCGAACGAAGAGCCTTCAGCAAATGCTGATGCCATATTCCTGAGTGGTGGGTATCCAGAACTTCATGCAGGGCAGTTGTCTCAAGCAGAGACCTTTAAGCGCGGACTAAAATCTGCAGCAGCTGCGGACAAACTCATTTATGGTGAGTGTGGTGGCTACATGGTACTTGGGGAAGCCTTGACCGATAAAAGCGGGCAATCTCATGAGATGCTTGGTTTGCTGCCGATTGAAACCAGCTTTGCGAAGAGAAAACTGCATTTAGGCTATCGTAAGCTGAAAGCAACTGATGCCGCAAAATCTGCTGGTTTCCCTTGGCTGAACCCCTTGGGGGCACATGAGTTCCACTATTCGACATTGACGGTGAAATCAGAGGCGCCGTCGCTTTTTGACGCTCAGGATGCAGAGCATCACGATCTGGACCCATTGGGCCATATCAATGGACGCGTTATGGGATCTTTTGCCCACGTGGTAGCAGAAAGAAGCGAAGAATGGTGGTCCGCTTCTTCCTGATCTGATTGGTTACACGGTCACTTTTGCTTTTTTCTTTGGGCGAAGAACGTGAACGTGGTTGGCGTCATAGAGCGCACTGTCACGAAACTCTTTCCCTGCCTTCAAGGCTGGTCCGACAAAAATGAGCGCCGTTCTTGTGATCTTGGAGGCTTTTGCCTTATCGCGAATGTCCGCTAGTGTTCCATGAATGAATGCCTCATCTGGCCAGCCAACGCGGTAGGCGATAATCACTGGACAATCTTCACCGTAAAGCGGTGTTAGTTTCCGATAGATTTCTCCCAGATTTCTAACACTGAGATGGATTGCCAGTGTGGCGCCAGAGCGGCCAAGCGTTTCCAAATCCTCACCCTCAGGCATACCTGAGGACTTCATCGAGGTTCTGGTGACGATGATGCTCTGTGCGATCTCTGGGATCGTCAGTTCGGTTTTCAAGGCAGCAGCAGCCGCAGCGAATGCGGGTACACCTGGAGTTACATCATACTCAATGCCCAGATCATCCAATCTGCGCATCTGCTCTGCTGTGGCACCATAAATAGATGGATCGCCAGAGTGAACTCTTGCCACATCCAGATCTTTTTCGTGAGCCTTCGCAATTTCGTCGATGATTTCATCCAGCGTCATGGAAGCTGTATCCATCACTAAAGCATCATCTGGCACTGCCTCTACAATAGCGGGCGGCACCAATGAGCCTGCGTATAGGCAGACTTTACATTTTTCGATGAGCTTGAGCCCGCGCACTGTAATGAGTTCAGGATCACCCGGCCCTGCTCCAATGAAATGAACCCTCACGCTGCTGTCTCCGTTTCTTTCTCTGATGCATCAATCCTTTTGGCATATCCGCGTGGCGTGTACACAAAATGCAATGACTGGCCGTTGCCCCCCAAGCGGCTTTGGCTACATCCCACAATGACCGTGGTCAGCATGTCGACATCATCGACTTGCAGTGCCTTCAGCGTTGTTGTGGTGATGAGCTCATTCTCTCGCCCGATGTTGGATCCAAGAATAACAGGAGTATTTTCTGGACGGTATTCCAGCAGCTTCTCCCGTGCCCAAGCCAATTGCGTACGACGGCGCTTAGAGACCGGGTTGTAGAACCCAATCACAAAGTCACCGATTGCTGCACCTTCCAGGCGTTGCTGGATGGTTTCCCATGGAGTGAGGAGATCCGACAGCGAAATCGCGCAGAAATCGTGCCCCAGCGGCGCACCGATACGATTGCTGAGAGCTATCATTGCAGAGATGCCCGGTGCAGATGCGACCTCAACGCGGCGGGCTGCATCGCTGACGCCACCATTGTCCTGCGAACGGTCTAGCAGTTCGAAGACCAGGGCGCCCATTGCGTAGACACCCGAATCTCCTGAGCAGACCAGCGCGACGTTGTGGCCCTGTCCGGCTCTTTCGAGGGCAAAGCGGACGCGCTCTTCTTCTGCACCCAATGGAAAGGCGTGTCGTTGTTTGCCTCTGATCAGAGACGAGACGAGGTCGAGATAGAGGCCGTAGCCGACAACTTCATCAGCCTCTGCCAACCAGCTGGAGGCTTCTGGCGTACGCCATGCCTCTTGCCCCGGCCCAATGCCGATGACGTGAAGGCGGCCTCTTGCTCTGCCAAGTTTCTCGTGTTTCACAGGGACCAACGCTCTGGCGATCGCAACTGTGGCGTTTGCAGTCTTCTGCTTTTCCAGCACGAGTTCGCCAGATGCACCGACACCAGCCAATGCAGAGCCTTCACTTACGCCGTGGCACCCAACCTCGGCAAAGACCACGTCAGACGGATTTTGCAGACGATCTTTTTGTTCGTTGAGTTCGTCAGCAGTGAACAGGCGGAAAGGCTTATTGTAGCGAACCGCAAGCTTGTTCATAGCCACTTCATCGGCCTTCAGGTCGATACTCGCGAAAGCTGCGACAGCTCCCATCGAGATGCCCGCCTCTTCCAAGCCTTTTTGAAGGAGCTCATCCAGCTCCTCAAGAGAGCACCCTCGGGAACAGCCAAGACCGACAACGTGAGTTTGAGGATGGAACACGAGCTTTCCGTTGTGCCCATCATGTGGCTGCTCGGTTGCGACAATTTCCAGTTCTGCATCATCTGCAACAGGAAGGTTGGCTGCCTCCAACCAGTCTGCTTGACCGGAGAGTTTTACGGTGTCACCTGCCAGCATATGCGCCATAACTGACTTGGCATCTGATGGGTTTGCCAGTGTCCAGCCCTCTGGTGGGTCATCCAGTGCAACACCAAATACAGTATCGCCGGCAGTTGTAATCGCGGCATGCCCTTGCAGGGCCTCCGCAATTTGATGAGTGAGAGCATTGGCGCCGCGATGTCCTCCGAGCAGTGGCACGACGCTTGAACCATCTTCTGACACCGCAATAACAGGGGGTTCGTTGCGCTTATCTCCCAAGACGGGCGCGAGTGCGCGGATGAGAATCCCCGCAGCACAAATACCGATGATTGGTGTTCCTGACTGAAACAGGGATCGCAGATGGTCCATCGGCTCTGAGAAGGACAGCTGGTAATCTACGTTCGGCTTTGAACCATGTTTTGCAAAGCCATGAATGAGGCTTTCATCCAGTACAGTGGAGAGCTTCTGAGCGGTTTTCAGAGCGACCGGGCTGATCACAACGATTGCGGGTGCAACGTCCATGCCTCTTCTCCCTTATAAACAATTATCATTGAAAAATACGGTGCCGTTTCATTTGGATAGTCGGCCAGACGGGCCACGACCATTTCCGGCAAGGTCGCCCGTTCGACGTATCCCGCAGCACCAAGTAAACCCAGTTTTTCAAGCAGAGCTTTGACGCGCGGTAGATGGCGTCCAACCTTCATGATGACGAAGGCGTCGGACTGCTCAATACGGCGTTGAAGTTGCTCATCTTCCAGCGGACCAGGAATGATTGTCAGCACTTCATTGCGCGCTGCGAGAGGCCTACCCAATGCAGCTGCACAGGCATTGACTGATGACACACCCGGAACGATTTCGCAGGAGAAGTCACAGCGCAGGCGCTCGTAGAGGTACATGAACGAGCCATAGAGAAATGGATCGCCTTCACACAGGACGACAACATCTTCTCCCGCTTTCAATTTCTCCGAGATCGTCTCTGCAGCTTGGTCGTAGATTTCCTTTGCAGGAAAACGCTCGACCTTCATCGGCATTTCAATCGGGACTTCTGTTGTTTCCTCTTGAATATACGGTGCTGCAATGTGTCGAGCAAAACTGGGCACTCCAACGGCAGCCGGGTATGCGATTGTTTTTGCAGAACAAATGAGCCGGTGAGCTTTTAGCGTCAAAAGCTCAGGATCTCCTGGTCCAAGACCAACGCCATAGAGCGTGCCAGTCATGATTTTACCAAGCTCCATTGTGTTACCGGCATCAATGGACGCCAACCCGTGAGACCGCCAATGGGATCGGCTCTTGATATTGCTATACGGCTTAGATCTCCACCGTACTTCTTCCAGCCTTCCACCAGCACTTGCTCTCCTTCCAGAGTCACAGCATTGGCAACCAGACGACCTCCTGATGGCAGCGCTTCAAAGCATGTTTTTAGTATACCCTTTGACGTCAGGCCACCTCCAACAAAAATCGCATTTGGCTGCGGCAAATTATCAAGTGCTTCCGGTACTTTGCCTTCAATCAGCTGAAGCGTAGGGGTTCCGAGAGCTGCAGCATTGCCACGAATGAACACATGCCGCTTTTCCAGCGGCTCAATGGCAAGTGCCTTGGTGTCCTTTGCAGCCCGCAGCCATTCAATACCGATGGATCCGCTACCTGCGCCAATGTCCCACAGAAGCTGCCCCGGAATAGGTGCAAGCTTGGCAAGCGTAACAGCCCGCACTTCCTGTTTGGTCATTTTTCCATCATGGCGGAACGCAGAATCCGGCAGGCCGGGTGTGCGTGACAAGACAGGCGTGTTTGGGATTGGTTTGGCTTCAATCGCAATCGTGTTCAGCTCGGCAGCTTGATCAGAATACTCTTCAGCTTCACAGCTTATAACGTTTTCCTGCGGACCTCCCAGATGCTCAAGTATCTTCAGGGTACTTGCTCCATACCCTTCATCAGCGAGTAGATCTGCAATCTCCCCCGGAGCTGCGCCGTTGGACGTGAGTGCGATGATGCGGGCGCCGGGATAAAGGAAACCGCGCAGGGTATCTAGTGGACGACCATGCAAACTGAGAGTTTCAACACTTTGCAGAGGCCAACCTAAGCGGCTTGCAGCCAGAGAGAAAGCTGAGAGATGCGGGATGACTTCAATTTCCTCAGCGCTAAACTGACGATGAAGGGTTGCTCCGATACCAAACCACTGCGGATCACCCGTCGCCAACACCACGGTGTTTTGACCACGGTTTGCTGCAAGCTCTTCAATGCCTTTTGAAAGCGGGGATGGCCATGCCTTCATCTCACAACTGATGTTTTTTGCACCATCCTGCAGAAGTTCCAGATGTCGCGCTCCACCATATATGCAGGAGGCAGCGCTCAGTGCTGACTTTGCAGTTTCAGACAGGCCGCTGAATCCGTCCTCACCAATGCCGATGATTGTGAGCCAAGGTGCTGTTTGACCGCTCATTTTGATGTCCCCTGCACCTTTTCTTCAGGCAAGCCCGCTGCCATTGCATTGACTGCAGCTGCTGCAATTGCAGAGCCACCTCTGCGTCCCTGAAGCGTTAGGAACGGTATTCCGAGTGAGCTTGTGGCTAGCGCTTGCTTAGACTCTGCCGCCCCCACGAACCCAACGGGAAAGCCGAGAATAGCAGCTGGCTTTGGTGCTCCATTTGCAACCATCTCAAGAAGATGAAATAGCGCAGTCGGGGCATTGCCAATTGCTATGACTGCACCGTCCAGATGCGGTCTCCAGAGTTCAACAGCAGCTGCTGACCTTGTCGTACCGAGCTGTTTTGCGAGCTCGGGCACTTCTGGTTGGTTCAAAGTACAAATGACCTGATTGCTAACTGGCAGATATTTGCGGATGATGCCATGAGCAACCATCTCGACATCTGTCAGTACAGGAGCATCGTTTCGCAGAGCCTCGTTTGCTTTGGTAACGACATCCTCAGAATATGACAAATCCTGCGGAATATCAGTCATCCCACAGGAATGTATCAAGCGGACTGCAACAGGCCTCAAATTATCTGGCAGGCTCTGTAAGTCAGCCTCTGTCCGTACGATTGAAAAGGACTGCCGATATATTTCGGCAGGATCCTTAATGTAATCGTAGGATGCCAGAACCTCTGGAATCTCGTTCTGGCCCATTCTCAGGCATCGTCCTTCAACATGGATTTCGGTCCAAGCGGGTGATCTGCATGGGGGTACGGATGATGATGGTGGTCATGTCCGTGGTCGTCACCGTGATGGTGGTGATGTCCATGCCCGTGGCTGTGGTCGTGGGAGTGACTATGCGCGTGATCATGAGCATCCGCGTCCTTGCTATCGCACTCTCCAGTACACGTCACATCACACAGCTTGCACTCTGCTTCGTCGCCTAAGCCTTCCACATGGTGATGGTGACTTTCCTGAGGCAGGCCGATCTCAGCCTCAAATCCAAGAACTTGTTCTCTGTATTTACAGAGCTGGCAGTTCATGTTGTTTGAACCCTGAACAATCTCCGTCACACGCTCCTGCATGGTGTCGATGACTTTCGGGTGATCGTTCAGATAGCCAGCTTTGATAAACTCGATATCCGGATGGCGCGCTGCAACTTCATCGGTGAAGTTGTAAATACGCTGCACAAGAACGCCGGTGAACAGGAAGTATGGGAACACAACAATGCGCTTGTAACCAAGCTTAACAGCGTGCTCCAAGCCCGGCTCAACGAGAGGGAATGTTACGCCAGAATAGCAGGTTTCCGCCCAGCCAAAGCCAAAGCCTTCCCACAACATGCGGGTGATTTTGGCAACGTTGGAATTTGCATCCGGGTCTGACGCACCACGGCCAACCACCATAAGCAGGGTTTCTTCTGGCTTTACATCACCACCAGCTTCATCAATGGCTTCCTGAATGCGTACGCCTGCAGCCTGCACCATGCGCGTATCGACGGCCAGTTCACGGCCATATTCAATAGAAACTTCAGGATGTTTGGCCTGATAGGTGTTGAGCACAGATGGAATGTCGTTTTTTGCGTGCCCAGCTGCAAACAGCATACCCGGAACTGCAAGAATGCGCGTGCACCCCTGCTCGCGCAGATTGTCCAAGCCTGAATGGATCACTGGATTTGCGAACTCAAGGTATCCATAGTCCACAGGAAGATCCGGAAATCTTTCACGCATACCTTTTGCAAGGCGAGCAAATTCGGCAACTGCACCTTTGTTTCGGCTGCCATGTCCGCAGATCATGACGCCGAGCTTTTCTTCTGTTTTTATTGTCATTATGCTGGCTCTGCTTCTGTACCATCTGGGGAGAGAGCGCCATCGCTCTCAGCATTTTCAGGCGAGTTCTCTTCAGAGGAAGAGGATCGTTTTTTTGCTTTGGCAGCCAAGCCAGCGATGATTGCAGCGCCGGTGACTGCGGCTACGCCAATCCAATGGCTGTGGCCAGCAAGCTCACCTAAATGTCCCGCATGTGCAAAGGCAGCAGACGAGGAAAGCCCCATCACTCCTGCGAGGAGCGCGGGCTTCAAGAAATAAGACATGTTCTATCTCCAACATGCAGCGGTGCCTTCCATTGCCACTGGCAACAGGGGTTTATCGCTGTCATTTAAGGAGACGTCGCAAAGACAATAGATGGACCAACGAAATAGAACATCGGCCGCGCACCATAAGTCCGCAGCTTCACACATTATTTCGTCAGACAGCTTCGATTCTGGCCCCCGATGTGGGTCGACCGCCCCCGAAATCCATTTCAGTCCGTCACGGGACGCCGTCCATAGTTTTACGAGGAGCAAGTTAGTTGGCGCCCCTAGAGATAGCAAGATGATAATTTGCGCAATTGGTCGATACCAGAGGTTTTCTTAGGTGCAAAAATACGGGTAACTTGATCGAAGTGTTTGACTTACACCTGCATCTGGCATTGCTATTATAGGCAAGGCCCTAGCCTATCACAGGGGTCGCTTTTGTGGAGAATGCGTTATGAAAAAAGAGCTTGTCCTCACCGTCGTTGCTGATGACCGCCCAGGTCTGGTTGGTGAAATCTCCAAGGTGGTTGCTGATCACAAAGCGAACTGGATCGACAGTTCCCTCTCGCGTCTGGGAGGCCAGTTTGCGGGGATTGTTCGTGTACATGTTGAAAAGGCACAGGCAGCAGATCTTTCAGCCGCTCTGACCAAGCTTGAGTCTGTGGGGCTTACCATTGGCATTCACGTTCACAACACGGGTGATGCGCCAGCAGGTGCTCATGCGCTTCTTCATATTCTGGGACAAGATCAACCCGGCATGATCAGCCGTGTCTCCAGCGTGCTGGCAGATCTTCATGTGAGCATTGAAACTCTGGAGTCACTGGTTGAACCGGGTTCCATGAGTGGTGATCTTATGTTCCGCGCAAATGCTCGCATTATTATTCCGCCACATCTGTCGCCAGCAGAAGTCTCTGAGGCATTGGAAGGTATTGCGGCTGATCTGATGATTGACGTTGAACTCAATGAGGCAGCAGTAGAAGAGGACTGATCTCTTACACGCATCACGTTGTTCTCAGATCTCTCCCGAGTAATTACGTATTTACCCTCGATCCCTACCGGGATTTACGCTAGATATGGCTGTTTGGTTCAATTCCCGGGGAAGATCTGATGCAAGACACTGTTCGGACGATTACAGCGCTTCGCGGCCATGTATTCCAATTTAGCGGCGATCCGTTCTGCGATAATCCGGCAGAGGCACTGACAGACTGGTCTGATGGGCTGGTTGTTACCGAAAACGGTAGGATTACCGCAGTTGGCGACGCGGCAGAGCTTATTAAGACGCTGCCAAGTGATGCTGTGGTTCATGATCACAGCGGCAAATTCATTCTGCCGGGCTTTGTGGACTGCCATGTCCATTATCCGCAGACAGAGGTTATTGCTTCCTACGGCGCTCAGCTGATCGAGTGGCTCAACACTTATACCTTCCCAGCTGAAGCCAAATTTGGCGATATTGACTACGCACGCCGTGCTGCCGACATATATTTGCAGCAAAGCTTTTCAAACGGCATCACCAGTGCTTCCGTTTACTGCACAATCCATCATGAGTCCGTAGATGCGCTGTTTGAGCAGGCTGCGCGATACAACATGCGCATCGCTGCCGGTAAAGTCATGATGGACCGCAACGCGCCAGAAAACCTGCGTGATACGGCGCAGACAGGTTATGATCAATCCAAAGCATTGTTGGAGAAATGGCATGGGCAGGGTCGTGCGCTCTACTCCATAACTCCCCGCTTTGCACCAACTTCTACTCCTGAGCAGATGGAAGCGACCGGAGCGCTCTGGAAAGAGCATCCTGAAGCTTTGCTACAGACCCATACTTCTGAGAACCGTCAGGAACTGGAATGGGTCGGAGAACTATATCCTGAGCATCCTGATTACGTTGGCGTTTACGAACACTTTGGCTTGCTGGGAAAGGGCTGTGTGCTTGGGCATGGGATTTATCTGAATGATCGTGAAAAAGCGCTTATTCATGAAACCGGGACATCCATTGCGCATTGTCCAACCTCGAACACCTTTATTGGCTCTGGATTGTTTGATGTACGCGGTTCGCATTTTACACACGAGCCAATCACTGTAGGGCTGGCAACAGATGTGGGTGGTGGCTCCAGCTTCTCCATGCTGACCACAATGCGGACGGCCTATGAGGTTGCCCAGTTACAAGGCTACTCATTGCACCCGGTACAGGCCTATTATCTGGCGACGGTTGGTTCAGCCAAAGCGCTCTATCAGGAAAACCGGATCGGTAACATCAAAGTGGGTATGGAAGCGGATTTCGCTATTATTGACCCACTCTCAACACCACTAATCCGCCACCGCATGGCTTACGCCAATAACGCGATTGAGCAGCTGTTTATTCAGATGATCCTTGGCGATGATCGCGCGATTGCAGCGACTTATGTGGACGGCAAGCGGGTCTATTCTCAAGCAGGATAACGCTACGGTCAGAGCTGGTGATTGCATCAGCTCTGTTTTTCACTGTCGAGAGCACCTGCATCTTTTCCGAAGTACATAAAAGACAGCAGGTAGCAGAGCAGAGTGACAGCTGCTGCGGTGCCGAATACGTACTCATAGCTTTCCGTGAAAAGGAAGATCGAGCTGGAGATAGACATTCCTATTGTGCCACCCAGCATTTGCGATGTGATCATAACACCACTCGCCTGCCCCTTCTTCGTTAGCTCAACTGAGTCCACTGATGACTTCATTGATGGCAAGAACAACAATGGCATTGCCGCTCCCCATGCAAGAAGCGCGGGGAGCAGCAACCAATAGTTATCTTCGGCAATAAAGGCAGTTAGCCAGAGCGTAGAACTAGACAACACCAGCAAGCCCCACATAGCCGGCTTACGAACACCAAACTTGTCAACACAGACACCACTCAAGCCAGCTGTTGCTGCATTCATCACGACTGCCGACATCAATGCCAAGCCTGCGAAGAACGGGGCAAAACCGAGTTTATCCTGAAAGTACAAAGCTCCAAAAATGAACATTGCAATCTTGGAATATTGCGCCTGAAAGACCACAAATGCCGCAACTGCGAAGGAAGGCTTCTTGAAGAAACGCACTTGAATGAGCGGCGCTTTTATATGCAATTCATTCCAGAGGAAGATAGCTAGCGCGGACACCCCAACAACAAATGACAAGACGATATCTCTTGATGTCCAACCCCATTCCGGCGCTTGCATGATGGCCAGAACGAAGAAGAAAAGCCCCACAAGCAATGTGATGATGCCGAGCCAGTTAAAAGAGTAATCCGAAAGGCTTTTATCCTGTCCGTGAGCAATCCGTCCCCTCAACGGCGCAAATGCGATAACCAAGCAGACGATCAAAACAAAGGGTGGGTTGATCCAGAAAATCCATCTCCAAGAGAAATAGCTGGTGAAGTAACCACTCACTAACGGCCCTGAAGACAAGAAGTTGCAATTTGCAACTCACGTCCACTTGCACTCTACTACGATTCAGTACTATGAATCAATGAGTTGTAGAAAATTATTTGCCTCTGCCTACCTTGCATTTCGCTGCGAAACTCGTACATTTGCTTACAATATGCTGACAAGAAACGGTAGGCATAGCGCAAGCGATCTATAAGGGGATGAGGCCGTGTTTTGCACACGGTCATTAGAGAAGCCCAAAAGGTTGTCACAAGCTGTCAGGCCGTCAGAAACAGCAGCATTCGGGGACTAATTTTAACTTTTATTTTCGCACGTGTGGTGGTTCTTGTCATGGGCCGTCAGCGGGAGAGTTTTGTCTGATGCCCAATGTCACAAAACGGACGGTCGATGCAGCCAAGCCAACGGCGAAGAAGTACTTCGTCTGGGATGGTAAGCTCTCGGGGTTTGGGCTGCAGGTGATGCCAACCGGGCGCAAAACCTTCATTGTTCAATATCGCACACTAGAAGGGCGCTCTCGCCGGATGACCCTCGGCAAATACGGTGAGCTGACACCGGATCAGGCGAGGGGGCTGGCCGTCGATATTCTGGCCAAGGTGCGTAATGGGGAAGACCCAACCGTTAATCGCAAGATCATTCGTAATGCACCAACAGTTGATGATTTGCTTGATATGTATTTGAGCGAACATGTTGAGGTGCATAACAAACCAAAGTCGCTTGTTGAGATACGGCGTATTCTTGAACGTTGTGTGAGGAAGCCTTTAGGCAAAGCGAAGCTAGCCTCTGTCACACGGCAGGATATCTCGAAGCTACATCGCTCCATGCGCAGAACTCCGCGACAAGCAAACCATGTGCTAGCGATCATCTCCAAGGCGTTCAATCTGGCTGAAGTGTGGGGGCTGAGACCTGAGCACAGTAATCCTGTGAGGTTGATCAAACGCTATAAGGAAAATGAGCGCGACCGGTTTCTATCTGGTGAGGAGTTACAGCGCTTGGGTAAGACGCTGGAGCTTGCAGAGAAAGAAGGGCTCCCATGGATCATCAAGGCGAAACCGGAACACACAAAGCATCTGCGCAACGATATCGAGAAGCGGCGAACACCAGTTAACCCGATGGCGCTCTTCTGCCTCAAGCTGCTGCTTTATACAGGTGCGCGGCTGATGGAGATCGCTTCTCTTGAATGGAAGCATGTGGACTTTGACGAGGGGGCAATTGCTTTACCTTCGAAGAAAGGGGATGGCCGCAAACCGCATCCGGTCAGCGGGAATGTGCTGGACATCCTTTCCGATATACCGCGCTTGGACGGCTCCCCCTATGTGCTTGCCCGCATCAACGACCCAACACGGCACATTACCAAGGAGCTGGTGGAGAATGCATGGCAGCGCGTTCGCCATCATGCAGACATTCCAGATGTCCGCATTCATGACCTGCGCCATACGGTTGGCACCTTCGCCGCGCAATCAGGTAGCAACGCTTTCCTCATCAGTCACCTTTTACGCCACCGCAACGTGACCATCACCAACCGCTATGTGAACCACGATGCGCACCCTATCCGAGTGCTCTCAGAAACGGTTGGGGAGCGGATTGAGGCGGGGTTGAGGGGACAGTGATTGTGAGTTTACTCAGATTTGCAATAATAGGTTGTGGGTCGAGATTGAGTGTAATAATTTATATTATTGATTCATATTCGTTTTTTGGTGCTCATGATGTCACAATCAAACTTTCTTCACCTAAAAACCCTCAACTCTGATCTTTGCCGCCTTGGCATGGTTGCAGAGCAGGTGTTTGCTCTGGATGCAAATACATGCCTTATCAAAACACGACAGTTTACCGAATTTATGGTCAAGGATGTAGCTGCACGTGCGGCTGCTTATCGATCAGAAGACAAAGAAACCGCTTTTGCGCTCCTTAACCGATTAAGCCGTGATGGGATTCTGCCCAAGCAAGTTGCAGATCTTTTTCATGCTGTTCGAAAGCCGGGGAACGATGCAGCCCATGGTATTGTGGGAACATCTGGCCAAGCGCTCACTTCGCTTAAATTCTGTATGGTGTTAGGTGTCTGGTATCAGCGTAGCTATGGGCCTGAAGCAAATTACGAGCCGCCGCCATTCATCGTGCCCAAGGCTCCAAAGGTTGTTTCTGTCGAGCTTGCTGCAGAGATTTCAGACTATATAGAACAATCGAAAGTGTTCGAGGGTCGCCTAAAAGAATTGGCGAAGAATGAAGAGGAAAGAGCTGCAGAGCTTGATCAGGTTCGTCAGGAGGCTGAGAGAGCGGTAAGTTCTCTTAGTGACCTTGAAAAGCAAAATGCTGAGCTAGAAAAGGCCGTTGCAAAGCTTCAAGCACAAGCAGAAGAGCAAACCGAGCAACAGTTGCAAAAGCTGAAGACGCTTGGACAGAACGCAGCTGCAAAGCTTAAGCTAAACGAGAACGATACGCGTAAGTTGATTGATCGTCAGTTGCAGGATGCTGGCTGGGAAGCTGATACCTCTACTCTTCGCTATTCATCTGGTGCTCAACCTGAGAAAGGGCGGAATCAGGCAATCTCTGAGTGGCCAACTGAGGGTGGTCGTGTTGATTATGCCTTGTTCGTTGGTCTTGAATGCGTTGGGGTCATTGAGGCAAAACGGCAATCTGCAGATGTTCCAAGCGTGTTGCAACAGGCTGATGAATACGCGCACAAGATTAAGCTTGATGTCAAGCAAATGCTCCTAGATGCGCCTTGGCAACATGGGCTTGATGAACCTTACCGAGTGCCCTTCATCTTTGCTAGTAATGGTCGCCCATTCGTCCGACAGTTTAAAACCAAATCTGGTATCTGGTTTAGAGACGTTCGTTTGCACACCAATCATGCGAGTGTTTTGCCTAGCTGGTTTTCACCCAAAGATTTAGCCGGTAAGTTAAAGCAGGATACCGAGCAGGCCAATAATGCGCTTGCTGAAGAGGCTTTTGGGCAGACCAGCCTGCGCCCTTACCAAGAAGAAGCCATTGATGCGGTTGAGAAAGAAATCTCAGCTGGGAAACGCTCTGTGTTGGTTGCAATGGCAACGGGTACTGGCAAAACGCGAACTTGTATCGCTCTTATGTACCGCCTGCTGAAAACCAAGCGTTTCAACCGTGTTCTTTTTCTTGTTGATCGCACCGCCTTGGGAGATCAGGCAACTGATGCTCTCAATACAACCGAGTTTGAGGGCTTTTACAAATTCTCCCAGATTTACAATGTGGCTGGGCTTGATCAGAAACTGCCCGATGATGCAACGCAAATACACGTTGCGACAGTACAATCCCTTGTGGCACGCATTAACAATACAGAAGATCCCAAAGAACGCCTCACACCGGGTATGTATGATTGCATTGTTATTGATGAAGCACACAGAGGCTACACGCTGGATGCAGATCTGCGAGAGGGCGAGGAAGTTTATCGTGACGTGTCTGCCTATGAATCCGCTTATCGCAATGTACTCAGTTATTTTGATGCGGTGAAAATTGGCCTGACTGCAACACCAGCGTTGCACACACTACAGATATTTGACTGTGAAAAACCATCGTATTCCTATGGTTATCGCCAGGCTGTGGTTGAGGGCTTCCTAATTGATCATCTACCACCAAAACGCATCACCACCGCACTTGCAGAAGCTGGCATTACGTTCAACGGTGGCGAAGAGGTCGAGATCGTTGATCGCCACACAGGCGAAGTCACACTTCACAATCTGCCTGATGAAGTTGAGTTGGAATACGAGCTCGCCAAATTCAACCGCCGCGTTTATTCAGAGAATTTCAACCGCATTGTCTGCCAGACTGTCGCTAATGAAATTGCTCCTGATGCACCGGGTAAAACACTGATATTTGCCGCAACGGATACTCATGCCGATGACATTGTGCGGTTGTTGAAGGAAGAATTACGCGAAGAGTACGGCGACCTTCACAATGATATGGTGATGAAAATCACCGGCTCTGTGCGCGATGCAAAAGGACTTATCAAGAAATTCCGCAATGATCCGTTGCCTAAATATGTCGTCACGGTTGATCTTCTCACCACTGGCGTTGATATCCCTGTACTTGCCAATCTGGTGTTTGTGCGCCGGGTGAAAAGCCGCATTTTGTATGATCAGATGATTGGCCGTGCCACACGCCTTTGCCCCGAGATTGGCAAGCAGAACTTCCGCATTTTTGACGCGGTGGATCTTTATGCTGAACTACAGCAAATGAGCGATATGCGTCCGGTTGTTGTAAAGCCGAGCATCCCTCTGGCTGAGCTTATTGCTGATCTTGATCGCGCACCTAATGCGGAGGAGCAGGACTGGGTTGCCGGGCAAGTTGTAGTAAAAATGCGGGGACTTGCAAAACGTACGGATGAAGCAGGGCGAGAGGCGCTGGATAGCGCTATGGGTGGTGAGGCTGATTCTGTCATTAATAGTCTATCGCGCAAATCAGGCGCGGAGGTGAAAGACTGGCTGAACAAGCATCCTCGTGCATTGGAAAACCTCGTTCGTGCTCCGGTGAAGAAAGACCCGCTGAAGAATGGTGTGGCGATTTCTTATCATGAAGATCAGCTGCTTCATATTCGTGAAGTGTTTGGAGACAACGCCACACCGGAAAGCTATATCGAGAGCTTTGAGACCTATGTGCGTGAGAATATGAATAGTATTCCAGCGATGGTAGCTGTCACGCAAAAGCCGCGCAATCTCACCCGCAAGGAACTGACAGACCTAGCAGCTCAATTGGATGAAGCGCATTTTTCTGAGGCTATGCTCAGGGCTGCTTATGGCCGTGCTCGCAATGCTGATATTGCGGCTCATATCATCGGTTATGTGCGACAAGCTGCGCTGGGTGATCCGTTGGTGCCGTATGCAACGCGGGTGGAAAACGCCATTGAGAAGATTATTGGCTCGCGAGATTGGAAATCTAACCAAATTCAGTGGTTGCGCCGTATTGGCCGAGCGCTGAAAGATAAGCCTGTTGCTGACCCATCCTTGCTGAATCAGGGAGTGTTTCAGGATAAAGGCGGGTTTAAACGTATCTCGAAAGAGTTTGACGGGAAACTTGGTGATGTCTTGCAGGAAATCAACGAGGCTATCTGGACTTCTTCAGCTGCATAATCAATCTGCATAGCAAAATAAAATACGCTCCAACTGGAAGCCATAACCTATGAATACCAATAGTATCGTCCAGAAGCTCTGGCGCTTGTGTTCCGTTCTGCGCAAAGACGGCATCACCTATCAGCAATATGTGACGGAGCTGACCTATCTTCTTTTTCTCAAAATGATGGAGGAAAAGAGGAACGAGAATGGGATTTCAAAGGAGGTGGGTGCGATACCGACGGGGATGCGCTGGAGGGATCTGGTGAAGGCGGATAATCTGGATCGGCTGGACCTTTATCGCGATTTGCTTACCGCACTTAGCACAACCTCGTTTCGCCTTGGTGATGAGGATGTGCTCCTACGTAAACCTGTAGAAGTTGCAATCAGCAAAGAACAAGAGGAAGCTTTAGGCGAAGAAAAAGTAAAGGCTATTAAAGAAGCTCACGAGGAAGCAGTAAAGGCCTACAAGGCAGCCAAAAGAATTCCGAGGATGGTGCAGGACATTTTCGAGAATTCTGCCACCTTCTTACGTGACCCGGTCAATCTCGACAAATTGGTAGCCGAGATCGACAAGGTTGACTGGCATGATATTGAGCGTGACCAGTTTGGCGATCTGTATGAAGGGCTCCTACAGAAGAACGCAGAAGAGACCAAAAAAGGAGCGGGCCAGTATTTTACGCCACGTGTGCTGATTGATGTGATTGTAAATCTAATGCAGCCTCAGCCGGGCGAGCGCATTCAAGATCCAGCAACGGGCACAGGCGGATTTTTGATTGCTGCTGACCGCTATATGAAAGCCCGTTCAGATAACTATTTTGATCTGGGTGAAGAGGGCGCGAAGTTTCAAAAGGAGCAGGCCTTCCATGGTATGGAAAACGTGCGAGATACCTATCGCCTTTTGCTCATGAACCTTTATCTGCATGACTTTGATACCGGCCATATTCTGGCAGGTGATACGCTTTCTCCTGACGGAGAGGCTATGTGTAAGAAGAAGGTGGATGTGATCCTCACCAATCCGCCGTTTGGTCCTGCTGGGGGCAAACCGACACGGGACGATCTTTCCGAGACGGCCAATGTTTCCAGTTATCAGCTACCGTTTGTGGAACACTGCATCAGAGGCTTAAAGCCCGGTGGTCGTGCGGCCATCGTTATTCCTGATAATGTGCTGTTTGAAGATGGCAAAGGCAAAGCCCTGCGCCAAAAGATGATGCGGGAATGTAACGTGCACACCATCCTGCGTCTGCCAACGGGTATATTTTATGCCCAAGGGGTGAAGACCAATGTGATCTTCTTGCAAAAGAGCGCAGCGGTTGAGCTTGCCAGCCTGAAAACTGATGAGACGCAGAAGCTCTGGGTTTATGACCTGCGCAGCCAGATGCCCCAGTTTGGCAAAACTAGCCCGTTGACTGAAGACCATTTTGCCGAGTTTGTGAAAGCTTATGGAGCTGATGCGAATGGCGGAACAAAGCGTACGGATGAAGGCGAGGAAGGTCGTTTCCGTTGTTTCACTCGTGATGCAATTGCAGCGCGTGGTGATAATCTGGATATTAAATGGCTTCAGGATGATGAGGAAGAACAGGAAGAAGGCCTGAGTGAGCCGGAAGACATCGCTGCTGCTATCCTTGGGCATTTGACCGCTGCTATGAGCGAGATTGAAGCACTCTCCGCTGAGTTGGAAGACGGCGCTGACGCTGTGGGGGCAGAGCTATGAGTGGGCTTCCTGAAGGGTGGATTGGAACGACTTTAGGCGAAATAGTTAGCGAATCTAAGGTAAAGCTCAATCCGCAAAATTCAGATACAATGCCTTTCCTCGGCATGGATGACGTCGAAGCTCAAACCGGCCGAGTAATCAACGTAGCTGATACAGGTCAACTAAAGAGTAGCGTAATAACTTTCAATCGCGGAGATCTTTTGTTTGGTCGGCTTCGACCATACTTGCGAAAGATATTTATTGCGAATTTTGATGGCACTGCCTCTGCTGAATTTATCGTGATGCGAGAAAACGGAGCTAGTGAACTAACTTTTACACGAAATCAGTTATTTAGCTCTGAGTTTCTTGAATACTGCAACCGTGTAAGTACTGGGGATAGGCCTAGGGTTAGTTTTAAGTCCATTTCAGGGTTTCCGCTCAATCTTCCACCGCTTCCTGAGCAGAAGCGGATTGTGGCGAAGATCGAGAGCCTGACGGCAAAATCTCGTATAGCGCGGGAGAGCCTTGCCCGCATCGACACCCTCACCAAACGCTACAAACAGGCCATCCTCAAAAAGGCATTCAGCGGGGAACTGACGGCTGATTGGCGGAAAAACGCTAAATGGCCAGACTCAGCACAGCTCTTGGATTTTGCCGATAGTTTTTCCTATGGCTCTTCCTCAAAATCAGCAAAAGAAGGCTCTGTCCCTGTTCTACGGATGGGTAATATACAAGATGGAAAATTAGTATGGGATAGCCTCGTTTATGCGACCTCTGACAATGAAGTGGCTAAGTACCGCCTCCACAAAGGAGACGTGCTCTTCAATAGAACAAACAGTCCTGAATTGGTTGGTAAGACTGCTCTTTTTAAAGGTGAGCGTGAAGCAATATACGCCGGATACTTAATAAAGGTTCGTTGTAGTGAAAAATTGCTACCTGAATATCTGACCTATGCTCTGAATAGTCCGGAAGGGCGAGCTTATAGTTGGAGAGTAAAGTCAGATGGCGTTAGCCAGTCGAATATCAACGCAAAGAAGCTTAGAGAGTTTTCGTTTTCAATCCCTTCTATCCCAGAACAAAAAGAAATTGTCACCCGTATTGAGGTGGCATTTGGCAATATCGACCGACTGGCAGTGGAAGCCGAGCGCGCACTGCATCTCGTGGACAGGTTAGATGAAAAAATCCTCGCCAAAGCGTTTCGCGGTGAGTTGGTGCAGCAAGATCCTAATGACGAACCTGCCTCCGTGCTCTTAGAGCGCATCAAAGCAGAACGGGCAGCACAGCCGAAGGTGGTACGTAAAAAAGTTTCTCGCAAGAAAACAGAGATTTCCAAAATGGCAAAAACAGTTCTCGACGCCCTGAAAGAGGCAGATGAATGGCTTGAATCTCAGCGGTTGTTCCAGCTTTGTGGGGTCAAAGATGGAACGAGCACGGGAGAGATAGAGCTTATCTACCAACAGTTGTTGGATCTTGAAAGACAAAATAAAATTGAAATCAAAGCCGTTCGGAATAAAGATGATATCAAGCAAACAGATATGGTTAGATTCGTGGCATAGGATTTTATGCGGCTAGATAAATTTAAGATTGGGAGTGCGAAGGATAGTCCGGCGCACTCCTATAAAAACCTAAAAGATATTAGCATTGATTTTGATGAGAAGCATTGGGTTACTGTTGTCATCGGCTGGAACGGCACCGGTAAATCCAACGTACTCGAAGCACTATCGATTATATTTCGAGAGCTGATTAGCCCAAGCAAGACGAACAAACCCCAGATCGACTTTGCCTTCGAACTTTCCTATGAGATCGGGAAGGGCGAAAGAGCTCGAAAAGTGTTTCTGGAAAATGATCCAGACCGCAAGTCTGAACAGCTGAAAGCTCGGGTTTCTTACAGTGAAAATGCGGTACCCGGTATACTGGACGATCTTTTTGCGGATGAGAACGGAGCCGCTCTGAGGTTACCAGCGTTTCTCAAAGATCCAGATAACCTTCCACGTTTCGTTTTTAGCTATTACTCAGGTGAAAGTGATCGTCTGCAAAACGTCTACACGCCATATCTGACGAAATACGACAAGAAACTGCGTGCCGGAGACGATCCTGGCCTCAAGCGCTTATTTTTTGCCCTGCCTGAGCACAGTCAATTTGTTCTGCTGGCCTTTTTGATTGGTCAGAGCGACGTTGTGAGTGAGTTTCTGGAAAAGCAATTGAGCTTGGAACCGGAAAGCGGGCTCGACTCAGTCCTGTTTGTTTTGCGCCAACCTCCATGGACTTCGAAAGAGGGGGATGAGCGTTTCTGGAATGCGAAAGGTGTTGTGCAGGGGTTCCTTAACCGACTGATGGACATCGCCATTTGCCCTGTCGATATCAAGCGAACCGAAGTCGTCTCTCAGTGGGGAAACAAAAAATCTCTCGAGTTTAAATATCTCCTCGTAAAGGACCTTGGTGCCCTGAAGGAGCTTGTTGGCGAGCAAGAGCCAGCCGAGTTCTTCCGCGATCTTGAAAGCACACATGTTTCACAGCTGATTGAAGATGTTCGCATCAATGTACGTGTAAAGAAGAACAAGACGCCGGTTACGTTTAGCGAGTTAAGCGAGGGAGAGCGGCAGCTTCTCACAGTATTGGGCCTTATGCGTTTCACCGCAGGGGAAGAAAGCCTGTTCTTGCTAGATGAACCTGATACTCACCTCAATCCAAGGTGGAGTGTTGATTATCTCAATTACATCCAAAAGTTCATTGCAAGTACCGATGATGAGCAAGAAGACACCAGCCATATTGTTCTCACTACACATAATCCTATGGCGATTGCTGAACTTGAGCGCGAACAGGTCCAGATCCTAAGCGTTGATGAAAGTGAGAAGCATAGGCGTGTTGTTGCAAGCTACCCAGAAGAGAGCCCTAAGGGGATGGGGTATGCGTCGATTGTGACGAGTGAGATGTTTGGGATTGCATCTACACTCGATCAAGACACTCAGGATTTACTTGAAGAACAACGTGAGTTGGGCAGTAAGGACAAACTTTCTTTAGACGATGCTGAGCGGCTCACCAAAATCAACAAGGATCTGGACCGCCTAGGTTTTAGGTTCTTTCATCCAGACGACGAATATTCACGTTACTTGCGCCTGCGTAGTAGTGCTCTCCAGCAGCGTTTCAAAGAACAAGAGCGCACAGATGTTGCTGAAGGGGTGTCTCGCTTATCCCGAGAGGAGCGCGAGGCGATTGCGAGTGATGTTATTGCAGACTTGTTGGCTCAGGG
Organism: Pseudovibrio sp. Ad37; assembly: GCF_001623075.1. Taxonomy (GTDB): domain Bacteria; phylum Pseudomonadota; class Alphaproteobacteria; order Rhizobiales; family Stappiaceae; genus Pseudovibrio. The sequence goes on along the minus strand of NZ_LMCF01000013.1, from coordinate 6,436 downwards.
TGATGAGGATAACGAGTGATGCGGTGGATTGATCAAGATAAAATTCAGTTACCAGAAGGTTGGATAGACCGAGCCGCGCGAGCAAAACAGCGTGTCATGGTAGATGGTGCTAAGCCCGACGGCTCCTCAGAAATCTGGAGGTGCTTAAAAGATCCCTTCGCAGCTGTTTCCGATAAACGGTGTTGGATTTGTGAAGCTCCTGCTGCTAGATCTGATAATGCAATTGATCACTTTCGTCCCAAAAACCGCGTGGCTGAGGCTTTGGAGGAGCACTCAGGTTATAAATGGCTGGCGTTTGAGTTGAGTAATTTCCGGTACATCTGCACGTTCTGTAATAGTAAGCGTAAAGATAGGAGTGGGGGCACCGAAGGCGGCAAGGCAGATCATTTTCCACTTGAGGACGAAGATTCACGCGCATATTGCGAAGATGATGATATTGATGATGAAGCACCATTACTCCTTGATCCTTGTGAAGAAGGAGAATGGAAACTTTTAGGATGCTCAGTAGAGTCTGGAAGCCCTGTGGCGGCGACTGATGACCCCAACGAATGCGCGCGCGTTAGCGTTTCTATTTTGCTATATCATTTGCATCAAGATGCTTTGAACAAAATGCGGCTGAGCCAAATTAGGGATTTAGATCAGAAAATTGTAGCTGCGAAAGATCGATACTATGAGTTGGATGGTTCCGCTAAGAGGCAAAAAAAATATAGAGATGCTTTGAAGCCAATTCTTCGTATGATTTCCCCTGGCTCTGATTTTAGCGGTGAAATGTACAACCATCTGAAAAAGCGACGCGTTACTGAGCATCCTTGGTTGCAGACATTGTTAGGCTAGTATCCTATGACCATTCCCGACTATCAAACCCTGATGCTTCCTGTTTTGCGACTTGCTGAAAATGGGGCTGTTCGTGTGACTGATTTGGTCATGCCGATTGCTGCTGAATTTTCGCTCACCGCAGAAGACCTTGAAGAACTGTTGCCAAGTGGACAAACGCGACGCTTAAACAATCGTATCCATTGGGCGAAGACTTACCTTTCCAAAGCAGGCTTGTTGGAAAGCCCTAGCCGAGGGTATTTTGTGGCGACGCAAGAGGGGCGAAAAGTACTTGAGAGTTCGCCTGATCGCATTAGCAATGAGTTTTTGACACGTTACGAGAAGTTTCAGGATTTTCGCGCTCGTGGGAAAGAAACTGGTTCCACTAAGAATGGTGTAGATCTTTCGTTGTCTGACGATCCAGCTACGCCAGAAGAGCAAATTGATAATGCCTATGCAACGCTTCGCTCATCGCTTGGTACTGATCTTCTTGAACGAATACTGCAAAATTCTCCAAGTTTTTTTGAGGGACTAATCATCGAGCTGATGATTTCCATGGGGTATGGCGGTTCTCATGCAAGGGCCGCTCGCCAGCTTGGCCGATCTGGTGACGGCGGTGTTGATGGGGTGATCGATGAAGATCGCCTTGGTCTTGATCGTGTTTATCTGCAAGCCAAACGCTATAAAGCCGATAACGTGGTAGGTCGTCCAGATGTTCAGGGGTTTGTGGGTTCTCTTGTTGGGCTGGGTGCTAACAAGGGGATTTTTGTCACAACATCCAGCTTCAGCAAGCAAGCGCAAGAATATGCAGAAGGACTGGTTCAGCGGATCATCCTGATTGATGGTGCTTCGCTAACCAAGCTCATGGTTGAGCATGGCGTTGGCGTACGTACCAGCCGGACCATTTCCATTCAGCGGATGGATGAGGATTTCTTTGCTGAAGAGCTGTGAGATATGCGCTAGCCTTCCATAAAGCTCTTAGGAGAAGGTAAGCTGATGGATGAAGAGTGTCAGGAACTTCTGGGGCTGCACGACTTGTCTTTTAGACAGGCGTTTGTGAGAACTGTTTGCCAAGCACCTGAAGTTTTGGAAGCTATCAATTCCGTTCAAGCTGAAACGCCAAGCTTTGGGCCAAGTTCTGAAGCAATCATTCGGTATTGGACCTTTAACAAGCACCCAAGATGGCCAGTCATTGTGGAGCCTCGAAAATGGGCATTCGATTTAACGCGGGAAATCAAAGCCAAATATACTCGTGTGAGGGGGAAGACACGGGTTGTTCGAAAAGCGCGGAAGGCATCCTCTCCAGAGGTTCGAGAATATTTTTTGGCAGTGTTCGGGCGCTATGAAACGCTTATATCTCAACTCGCTACGGGCAAACTGGTTGCGAAAGGTCGGGATAGGCCAATTGCTGAAGAGACACTCATTCCCCCAGAGCTTTGGACTTATACCCATACGCGGGTTGGAATTGAGAGTTGTACCTTAGGCCGCACAAATACGCGTAAGTGGGTGCAGGTCGCAGAAGGTTTGAAGATCTACCATCCGAGTAAACTGAAAGATGAGGCATGCTTGCCAAAGCAGGCAAGCTCAGGGCGTCCCAAAAAGTATCTATGGGACGAGGCCTATGATGCTCTTGTTCTCAAACTTGGACAAGAAGGCTTTCCAGAAAATGGCGCTCAACTTGTTTCCATGTTCCTTGACTGCTTTCAGGTTATGCGAGGTGCAAGTGTCCCAGATGCAGAGCAAGTCAGAAACTGGCTAAAAACGAAGAAGATTCAGCTTTGGCGTAGGGTTGTTGATGGGGATGGGTAAAATGGTTTTATCCCCTTTTGACTGCTAGGACTGCTGACACCTCGTCATGATCCCATCATCGCAAATGAGCGGAGATGATGGTTATGAGGACGGAACTGAACAGCGTTGAGAACGCCTTGATTACAGAGGCGGCGGCGGCGGATTATCTTGGAATTTCTATACGGACCATACAGGCGTGGCGGGTGCGCGGCGGCGGGCCTAAATATGTGAAGTTGGGCAAGTCGGTTCGCTATCGGCCTTCTGACATACAGGTATGGATTGAATCTCATTTGACAAGCTCCACAAGTGAAGTGGGGGCGAGGTCATGAGACGGCGGCACAATCCCCGCGTTGCTTTCCAGCGAATCGCCAGAGCTGCTTTATTGCATGGTGATACGATCTGCAGGCAGTGGCTCCCCGGTGGGCGGCTTTGTGGCTGCGAGTATACCGTGAAGAACCCGCGCCGGATGGATCGCCGTGCCGGGTCATTCAAAGTCAACGTTGCTTCTGGCTTGTGGTGTGATTTTGCCACTGGTGAAGGTGGGCGGGATTTTATCAGCCTTGGAGCCTATCTGTTTTCGCTCTCGCAAAAACAAGCTGCTTGTAATCTGGCGGACATGATTGGTGTGGATGCTTATGAGTAATCCGTTTGCTCCAATTAAACCAACTCAAGCATCAAAGCCGAAGCGGGAACAACCTCAGAAGGTGATTGTAATGCCGGTGTCAGATGGGGCACCGGAGCCACATGCCTTTCATCCTAAGCTTGGGGTTCCTTCACAGTGCTGGACATACCGCGATGCAGCGGGTGAAGTGCTTGGGTATGTGTGCCGGTTTGATGAGGCCGAGGCGGGGAAGAGCTATCGCCCTTTGTGTTTGTTCCAAGTCGCAGGGCAATTGAAATGGCGGTGGGAGACGTGGCCGCATCCAAGGCCTCTATATGGTTTAGACCTACTTGCCAAAACTTCGGATATGCCTGTTGTCATTGTTGAGGGAGAAAAGGCTGCAGATGCTGCCAAGCAATTGTTATTGAGACATGTTTGTATCAGCTCACCTAGTGGCTCCAATGCAGCTAAGAAAGCGGATTGGTCTGTGCTTCAAGGGCGAGAGGTCGCCATCTGGCCTGATGCGGATGAGGCTGGGCTGAAATTTGCTGATGATGTTGCGGGTTGCCTTGAGAAGGTTGGGGTTGCAACTGTATCGGTTCTTGTGCCACCGGATGATGTTGCCAAAGGCTGGGATGCGGCGGATGCTTTGGCAGATGGATGGACGTCAGAACAAGCTGAGGCCTTCGTATTGTCTTCTCAGGCAAAGGATGCGGAAGAGCGAGAAGCTAAGCCACGTGTGCGTGGTGTGAGTTTGTTATCAGTCGCGCAGGATCTGGAGCTTTGGCACTCACCGCAGAAAGATGCCTTTGCCACTGTGCTGGTGAATGATCACTATGAGCATTGGTCGGTTGAGAGCCAGAGTTTCAAACGTTGGTTGGTGGGGCGGTATTATGAGAAGACCGGGCTTGCACCTTCAACGCAGAATCTAGGTGATGCCTTGCGCGTGTTTGAGGTGCGGGCGTTGGAGCAAGGTGCCTGCCATGTGCCGTTTATGCGGACTGGCTGGCAGGATGGGGAAAGTTGGCTGGATCTGACAGATGAGAACTGGCGAGCGGTCCGTATCAACCGCAACGGTTGGAGGGTAGTACAAAATCCAGCCATCAAGTTCATCCGCAAGCAGACTATGTCGCCGTTACCCGTGCCTGAAAAAGGATATGGCATTGAAGAGATGCACCATATTATCAATGCGGAGGAAGAGGACTGCAAGCTTATTCTTGGATGGATGGTGGCGTCTCTTTGGGGGCGTAGCCGTAGCTATCCGGTATTGGCGCTTGGAGGAGAGCAAGGCAGCGGCAAGAGTACTATGGCGCGGCTGTTGCGGTCGATTACAGATCCTTGTGCGGTTTCTGCGTCTTCACTTCCCAAAGATGAGCGTGATCTTATGGTGATGGCGCAAAACGGGCATGTGCTTAATTTCGATAATGTCTCGAAAATGGAAGGCTGGCTCTCTGATGCAATTTGCCGGATGGCGACGGGGAGTGGGTTTATTTCTCGCAAATTGCACACGGATGGAGATGCCTATTGGTTTCAAGGGGCGCGGCCTGTGCTGCTTAATGGCATTCCCGCGCTGACTGAGCGGGCTGATCTGGCAGAGCGAGCGCTTTCTGTTCGTCTCAAGCGGATTGATGAGGTGGGCCGTCAGCCGGAAGAGCTGTTCTGGCAAGAATGGGAGCAGCTCAAACCGCGTATGCTTGGCGCATTGCTGGATGCGTTGAGCGCAGCTATTCGCAGTATTGAGAGTGTGCGTTTGGAGCGCCATCCACGCATGGCGGACTTTGCGCGGTTGATGGTGGCTGCGTCTTCTGGCCTTGGTTGGGAAGAGGGTGAGTTTCTGGAGGCTTATGAGAGCAACCGGCGTGGTACAGCAGAGGCCGTCTTTGAAGGTGATCCGGTTGCTGTGGCGCTTCATGAGTTTCTCATGGTTCGGCAAGGTGGTGAGAGTTGGGTGGGCACGGCAACTGAGCTGCTGGCTGAACTCAATATGATTGTGTGTGACCAGATCAGATCCTCACGTTTCTGGCCGACAAAGGTGAATGCGTTTGGCAGTGCGGTGGATCGGGCAGCGCCACTGCTGAGGCAGAAGCGTATTCAGGTGCTGAAGAAGGCGACGGGTTCAAAGCGGCTGATCTATCTGGATGTGATTTAGCCGTTTTCCCTTCAAGACATCATGGGTCCTTCCTGGGCTTTCCCTTGACTGCGGGTAGTTCGAGACCACGGCGCAAGCGGCTATGTGGTTTTCGCGAGGGCTTGGTGTTGATGTTCTTGTTGTTGTTCTCCCTTTTTGGCCCCGCTAATCCTATGGGTTTGTGGAGGAATTCAGTTTCATTGCATTGACACCTTGCGCCAATCATCGCATGCTCATCTTGAGGCATCAGAACCTCTTTTCAAGTAGCGGTCACCGCAGCCGTTAATCCGCGGTCTTTTTGTGTCTGGAGTTCGTTCTCCAAACGCAAACTCTCGCTTATGGGCGGGAGGGCGGTGAATATAATACCCTTCGCGGGGGAATAAACCCGCCTGTCTACTTGCAGGTTCTGAACCTCCCGCTCACCAGTGGGTTGTCAGAAGCCTTCTGCTGAGTGGTTGTTCAACACCCAAAGTAGAGGGCTTGAAATGACAGAAACTGGTAAAGAGAAATGTGCCCATACGTCCCTTCGCAATGAAGTGGATCAGCTTAGCTTAGCAACTAACCACCTCAAAAATTTAGTTTATTCCATGAGTGTGGTTTTGAGCGAACGCATGGAGCATACACAGGAATATGAAGCGTTGTTGACGCTGTTTGATACTGTGCGCAATCACATTGAGGATGTGCAGGGAAGTAGCGAGAAGATTTCCGAGCTGCTCGAACCTTGCGCGCTGGAAGTCTCCAAAGACTAAAAATACGGAATGAAGAGGGGCCTTGCCTCTCACGGAATATTCTGGCTTGGGAAGCGTGATGCTTCTCAGGCCTTTTTTGATTGGTGACTAGCAGACAGGTCCTAGTTGTATTGCCTTTGCTGCAGCGCGTTTGTGATCGATGCCGCCTAGGAAACGTTGTGCTCGTTTGACTGGATCACCCCAGTATTGGTCTGGACCGAGATGTTTTTGGCGATTTAGCTCAATGGTGTCTAGAGCTTGTCGCGTTTAATCGGTCATGTATCCAGCTGTTTTGAAGAAGTTGTTGCACTCTTGCTTTGTGAAGAGGTCGCAGACTTGGCCTACGGCCTGCCACAGTGCTTGATAACTTCTTGCTGC
>NZ_LMCF01000012.1 GCF_001623075.1 Pseudovibrio sp. Ad37 | reverse complement strand
CTTGACTGGAACACCCCGGATCAGGCTTACTGCACCCACCCGCAGCACATAACTCAAGCTGCTGCGTAATCGGAGCGGATCCACTTATAAAACACGCTCACCTGTCCAAATAAACGGAACCACCTCTGGCGGACCACTTAAATGGGGGAGGCTCACTTCCGGTGTAAACTATTCACCAATCACTTGCCTTCTCCATCAATAGCTAAATAAGTTTCATTGAACCCAACATCTTCTACCACGTCGGTAAAACCATATAAAAATTCTAATTCAGAACGGCGATAAGTTAATGGGTGAGTATTGGTGTTTTCGTTTGTTCTTTTGGCTGCCTCAATATATATAAAAGTTAAAGAACTTAGAGGATCTGCAGTCTTGTGAAGATTAGTATCATTATACCTACATTTGAGAGAGAATTATCATTAACCGAGCTTGTATCCCAAATTGATGCGCAGGCTGCCACGAACACCTGCAAAGTTGAAGTAATAATTGTCGATGATCATTCACTAGCTGAAATTTGCATTTATCACGAATGCCGAAACATTGATCTGATCCTACTTCGCAATCCAAAGCGTATCGGAGCAAATTTATCGCGCAAGGTGGGATTTTCACATAGCCAAGGTGACATTATACATTTTCATGACTCTGATGACTTAATAGGTCCAGATTGGCTAGAATTGACATATAAAATATTCAAAAAAAATACCTGCGTAGATGTACTCATAACGTCTAGGCTTGTGGTTGATGAGAAAAATAGAAAAGTCACTTTTATTGATGCAAAAAGACTATCAAAGATTTGCAAAAATATCCCTAGGCTTAAGCTGTTGCAGTATTTAGTCAATCGGATTGGCCCATTAGGAGGCGTCACATTCCACCGCCGCATTGTAACAAGTCTGCCATTCCATAATGTCAGGGCTTCTCAAGATTGGCTTATGTATGATGATGCGCTTGCTAATGCCAGTTTAGTCTCCGTTGATCCCCATAATTTTTTTATTTTTAGGAAAAAAGAGATTGATAGAATATCCAGAAACCCAAATAACCGATTAAGAGGATATATAAGCGCAGCTCAAAGAAGATTTAAATCACGTCGAAGTAGGAAACTAATGGCACGCCTATATTGCGTCCAAGGTGCTTCGGAACTTAATGAAGTATTAGATATAAAGTTCTTGAGTTTGAAGCTATTGCTCATCGGAATTGTGGCGTGGGTGGCCTCAGTATAATGAAAGAAGTTCAAACTCTTACAGATTACATGAAAACGACTGTCGCTTATAAAGCTGGCTCACTGTTAATTGATTCCCGTAATTCACTGAAGTCGGCCTTTCTGCTACCACTACGCTTGTATCGCCTTAACAAGGCCTACAAAAAATATCAGTTAAATTCACACAAAGATGCTGTTAATCCTCATCTATTTGATGATGAAATTTTGGAAATTATTCTTAGTAAAACAGAGAATATCTATGAACATTTAAAGTCAAAAAATAAGTCAGATAATGAAATTGCACATTTACTCATTGAAGCCTCTCGAGTTAGTTTAAAGATTTCGTCTAGTAAAACACGAAGGTTTGCAGAAGAAGCATATAGGATCGCAACGAAAAATAATCTAAAGAAGAGAGCTGCAATACTAATGTATGACGGCGGCTCAATAAATTCTGCTAGTAAGCACTTGTCAGCATTAGGTTTATCCGGTCCAAGCACGGACGATGTCAAAGTCCAGAAGATTTTTGACGAAGAAGCTATTTCTAAAAATGGCTTCGCACTCATAAACAAGCAAATTAGAAGAACAGAATATAAAAAGAAAAAAATTGCATACATCTCACATCTTTGTGTACCTTTCCATACATCTGGATATGCAACTCGTACACATAGTATTTTGCAAGAACTTTCGAGGTCAGGAACGGACGTCGTTTGCATTACACGGCCTGGTTATCCTTGGGACAGAGCAGACAGCAGAAATCTTCATGACGTAAAAGATATACACGAAATTGAGAATGTGACTTATCGACATATTAGCGGACCTAACATTAGCGGGTCAGGAATACTGCGTTTTGTTGAAGAAGCAGCAACAAAATTGATTGAGGTGTTAAAAACAGAAACTCCAGAATATGTTGTTGCTGGTTCCAATTACGTGAACGCGCTGCCAGCACTCATAGCATCTAGACACTTAGGTATTGATTTCATATATGACGTCAGAGGTTTATGGGAATACACGTCTGCCGCAAAGATCCAAGGGTGGGAGCAAACAGATCGTTTTAACTTATCTCGTAATTTAGAAACACTTGTCGCAAATGCATCAGATGCAATCTTCGCAATTTCGTCTCCTTTAAAAGACGAACTCATTAGCCGAGGAGTTCAAGCAGAAAAAATCAAACTTCTTCCCAATGGTGTTCATTTGGAAAAATTTGATGTGCCCTTACAATCAAATGAGATGCGCCACCATTTAAATATCGGTATCAATACAGTCGTTTACGGATTTATCGGTTCTCTAGAAGTATACGAAGGCTTAGAGGACGTTCTACACTCATTTAAAATGGTCCTAGATACAGGTGTCGACTGTAAGCTTGTCATCGTTGGAGACGGCGCTTGCTCAAGCGTCGTAAGTGAATTAACTTTAAGCTTGGGCATCTCGGAGTTTGTACACTTAACGGGTAGAATACCTTTCTCTGAAGTTAATCAATATTATTGCTTATGCGACGTATTTGTCTATCCACGAGTAGAGACTGCAGTCACGAAGATCATTCCTGCCTTGAAGCCATTAGAAGCAATGGCAGCACGGAAACCAGTTATAATTTCAAGATTACCGGCTTTAATTGAATTGGTGGGTGGGGTGCAGAATGCAGAAGTTGTTCAGCCTGGAAACTGTACAGAAATCTCCAACGTGATGCTTAGATTATGTGATGAAGAGAGGCGTAAGAGGTTGGGTTTAAAGGGGTACAACTATGTTGCAAAAGAAAAAACATGGCAATCGACTTGCTCAACCATTAAAGAGATGATTGTACAATAGAGGAGTGAGCCTCCCCCATTTAAGTGGTCCACGCCTATAGTTAGGAAACCGGAGGACCATAGATGGCTATCAAGCGCCCCAAACCTGAAGATATTGTTGTGAAGTTACGGCAGGTTGAAGTTCTGATGGGGCAAGGCATGCCCCGGATTGATGCAATCAGACAGATCAGTTTTACTGAACAAACCTATTACCGCTGGAAGAAAAAGTACGGTGGAATGGGCACAGAGCAACTTAAGGAACTGAAACGGTTACAGAGGGAGAATGAGCGTCTGCGCCGCGCCGTATCGGATCTGACGCTGGATAAACTGATCTTGAAGGAGGCCGCTTCGGGAAACTTCTAAGCCCTTCGCGTCGCCGTGCCTGCATTGATCATGTGCGTTGCCAGTTAAAAGTGTCTGAGCGGCGTGTTTGTCGCGTTTTGGGTCAGCACCGCTCTACACAGCGGCGGCTGCCGAAAGGCCGCGCTGATGAAGGGCGTCTAATCGCAGATATGATTGAGTTGACGCGCCAGTACGGTCGTTATGGCTACCGACGGGTCGCGGCCTTGTTGAGAGAGGCTGGTTGGCAGGTGAATGACAAACGTGTTGAGCGTTTGTGGAAACGCGAGGGGCTGAAAGTTCCGATGAAACAACCGAAGAAAGGGCGGCTGTGGATGAACGACGGATCATGTGTTCGGCTGCGGCCCAAATATCGCAATCATGTCTGGTCCTATGACTTTGTGCATCACAGGACCGACGATGGTAAGGCTTTCAGAACACTCAATATTTTGGATGAATATAGCCGGGAATGCCTGGCGATCCGCGTAAAACGAAAGCTGAACTCGACTGAGGTTATCGACGCGCTGACTGACCTGTTTATCCTACGTGGTGTGCCCTCATACATAAGGTCGGATAACGGTCCTGAATTCATTGCCGAGGCCGTTAGAGATTGGATTAAAGCGGTCGGCGCCAAGACCGCCTATATCGAACCCGGTTCACCTTGGGAGAATGGATACTGTGAAAGTTTCAACGGCCGAATGCGAGACGAATTGTTGAATGGTGAGACCTTTTACTCGTTGCGTGAAGCCCAAATAATCATCGAAAGGTGGAGGATACACTACAATACCAAACGCCCCCATAGTGCGCTGAACTTCCGCCCACCGGCTCCTGAAGTAATCATTCCAGTAGACCAAAGGTCAGTCATGCACTAACTTTCAAACCGGACCACTCAAGTGGGGCTGATCAGTATGACCGCCAATTTTTGCGGCCAGTGCTGAAGTAACTCAGGGATTGGTGCCTGGGGTGAAGTCTACTTTGTATGTTTCATAGAGTATTCGACCACCTTGTCGCCTGCGATAAGCAAGAGGAGTTTCTTGGAGTCCCGTTTCACCTCAACAGGGCATTTCTTTGAGGTTTCAGCTTTGATTTCCGTGAGTTTTTTGTCGAGGCCAGCGAGTTCGCGTTCGGCTTTCCGGAAGTCATTCCGCTTTTTACTAGCTTTTTTCCAATGGGGTGCAAGCTTTAGGAGGTTGGCTTGGGCTTCATCATACTCTTTGTCTTCACTGAGTTTTTTGACGTCACCTTTGTTTTTCTTGCTTGCCTCATTCAGCTGAGCAACCAGCTTGTTGTAGAGTTTATCGAGGTCCTCAAAACCGCTGCTTTCGCGCTCCAGTGAGTTTTTGAGCCGCGTGAGTTTTCCATGCGCTTCAGAGACTTTGGATACCTTTGGGGTATCCTCAACGGCGGCCTCATAGCTTTTTTCAAGGAAGGTCTTATTGCCCAGCTCCTTATCAAACTTAGTAATATCCAGCAGGTGGATGCCGTGTTTGTGGTCCATCTTCTGTTTGAGATCAGAGAAGCCACTGCGGAAATCAGAAAGGTTCTTAAAGGTCTTCAGGGTTTTCCCGGCCATTTTTGTCACCTGCTTTTGTTCAGAAAAACGCTAATGCAAAACGGCTGAGCTCCAAAGGAAGAGGTCTTTCGTTAGTTAAGCAGTGCAGAACTGGAGGTGACAAAAGCGAGGCTGTTCGCTTTGGTTTTTCTGAAAGACTAAACCGAAAACTTCGCAGGTCTTTCCCCACGTGCAAACGTTCCTTTGAGAATTTAAAGTGGATGGGTTGAGTAAAATACTATTTCCTCAAAACCTGAAATATCCTAGTAGTTTTGCTGGGCAATGCAGCAGGGGCCCGACCCTTTTGATTTTCCCAACCTCCGTTCACTTGCAGTGCTTTGAGCAAGACAAAGCGCGCGCAGCTCTGGTTTGTCAAAATGAAAAGCTTCTCCGCCGCTTGTCAAAAAATTGCAAAAGACTCCGTCGGCCTGTTCTGGATCATGATCAAGACCATGGTTCCTGTGATGATCCTTATGCGCATTCTGATGGAATTAGGGCTGGTTGATTATCTGGGTGTTGCGCTTGAACCGCTGATGGGCCTGATGGGTCTGCCTGCTGCAACGGGGCTTGTTCTTGCTGTTGGCTTGCTGGTGAGCACCTATTCTGCCGTCGCTGTGATGCTGACTATTTTGCCACTGGTGTCGCTGAGTGTTGCTGATGTGACCGTGCTGCTTTCTGTGGTGCTGATCGCCCATGCATTGCCTCTGGAGCAGAGTATCTCCCGCCGTGCCGGGATCAGCTTTGTGTTTTCCTCCAGCCTGCGTTTCGTGGTGGGCATCACCTACGGCATGGTGTTGAACCTGTTTTACTCTGCGGGTGGCTGGCTGCAGCAGCCGATCCAGCTTGACTGGCTGCCTTTCGCGCCAACGATTGAAGAGACATGGCTGCAATGGGGTTATTCCAGTGCGTCGCTGCTCTTCACCATGTTCTGGATTATCATGGGGCTGATCATCTTCCTGAAGCTTCTGGAACTGCTGAAGATCACTGACCTGATTGGCTGGCTGCTTTCGCCATTGCTGCGCCTCATGGGCATCAGCAAGGCGGCAACGCCGATCACCATGGTTGGTGTTTTGCTTGGGCTTTCTTACGGTGGTGGTCTCATCATCAAAGAAGCGCAGGAAGGCAAGTTATCCTCTCGCGATGTGGTGCTGTCGCTTTCCTTCATGGGCATTTGCCATGGGTTGATTGAGGATCCGCTGGTGATGATGGCGTTTGGCGCGCACTGGTCCGGCGCACTGGTTGGGCGCTTTGTGTTCTGCGTTGCAGCCATGGCGCTGATTGGTCGCCTCATCCAGATGATGCCGGAGGACGCATTCAACCGGTTCCTTTACCGCCCAGCGAAAACAGCCAAGGCGGTTGGCTGATACCCTATCCTGTTCCGGATGCTTAGTTACGTTTCAGGAACACGCCTCGCTTAAGATGTTTCGCAGTGAGCCTCCTCGGGTCTGATTGCGGAACACGTGCATGAACGAAACCCCTCCTCAAGAGACGCGCCCCCCTAACGAGGCCTGGTTTGAAACCAGGTGGTGGTGGCGGGTGAAGATGTGGCTGCTGTGGACCAACTGGCTACAGTACCTGCCCAATCTGGTGGTTGTGGTGCTGTTGCTGGTGTTGGCTGGGATCGGCGCGCTGGTCGGCTGCTGGCCATTTCTGTTGGTGGATCTGCCGCTTGTTCTTGCTGGACTGCTGTTTCTCAATCTGATTTTCGAGGTGGTTACAGTTCGGTATGGCTTTCACCCGGAAGAGCCACTGCCAACCAGCCTTGAGCATCTGGATGCATTTGAGTTGCTGCGGACGCGGGTCTCGTGCCGGTCCTTTCAAAAGCGACTTATGACGGAAAAGCATCGTCAGATGGTGCTTTCATTGGCAGAGCAAAACAGCAGGCCTGAGAATTGTCTGAGCCCTCACCCCATTCGCTTTGAGTATGTCTACAATCCGCTTGTGGTTTGGCCTGCGGTTGGAACCCATGAGTTTTTGGTGGCTATAGCACCGCGTGCGTATGATGAGATGGCAGTGGTGGATGTGGGGCGCAGTTTGCAGAAGGTGGTGATTGAGGCCACACGGCAAGGGCTGGCAACCTGCTGGATTGGGCCGGGGGCTGATCATAAGAGCATCATCAAGCATCTGGGGGCACGGTTTGATCCTAAGAAGGATCACATCATCTGCGTTTGCGGGTTTGGGTATCGCTCCCGCTACACCCCGCTGGCGATCCGCCTCATTCAGAAGACACAGCGGCATCGTCTGGATGTGCAGGAATTGTTCTTTGCGGATGCTGGTTTCGCCAAGCCGCTTAACACGAACGCACGACCCTATCGGGATTTCGGGCGGTGTTATGAGGTGTGTCAGTGGTCGCCCTCCTCCTACAATGCACAACCAACGCGGGGTGTCGTGCTTGCGGAGAATGCGCGGATACGGCGGGTGGATTTTTGTGCGGCGACGCATTCACGGTACTACGCCATGGTGGCCTTGGGGATCTGGCTGGCGAACTGGGAATGCGGGTGTGAGGCGCTTGGCAAGGCGGGGCGATTTGAGCAACTTTCCTCTGAAAAACGTGGTGAAGGACCGTTTCCGGATCTGCCTCGCTATGTCATCTCGTGGGTACCTGAGGAGACGAGCTCCTCAGGCTGAGCTTGTCGGCTTAGACCCAGCGGACGTGCTTTGTGGTGTTGCTGGTGTGGTCGGCTGCTGGTGGGCTGGCGTGTTTTTGTTGTGGTGATTTCAGCTCGCTCAACGCATCCTCAATGATATCGTTGAAACTCTCGACCGTGACGGAGCTCAGGAACGTCTCATCCTCCCGCGTCTCAATGAGCCGCTCAATAGCGAGATCGCGGATTGGCGGGATGTTGGCCGCAAAGTAGGTGCCTGTCGCCTCGCTGTCCCAGCCAATGCCAGGGACGCCGTGCTGCTCGGCCAGTGCGGGGAAATTCTCCCAGTTCAGCTGTCGTGACAGATCATGGATGGCGACTTCCGCATTTTCTGGCAGCGAGTGCAGGAAGCTTTGTTCTGCGTATTTCCAGACCTGCTTTTCAAAGCGCTCAACGGCGATCTTCATCGGGTGAGGTGTTTCGGAAACTCTCAGGGCCTCCCCTTTCTCGACAGGTCTTTGGTCTCGCAGCACATTGCGATAGATACTCTGCAGCAGTTCATTGCCCCAAGCCTTGGAGGTGGCATTTTCGGCCAGGAGTGGATCATACTTCTCGGCAATTTCTGTGCTGAGGCGGGCCATCAGTTCCCGTTCTACGTGGAAAGGGTTCCGCTCCGTGTATTTGCCATCCGCGCGAGCAGCGAGAAGTTCGGTGTTTGTCTCCGGGGTCTCAATGATCTCACTTTGGAACGAAGGAACCGTCTGATGGGCCTTGTTCTGAACCAGATTGTTGATCGGGTTGTGCTTCACATCTTCAGAGAGGGTCTTGATGCGCACTGCTGAGCTTTCGTTTCTCAGCACCTGATGTTCTGCAAAGGTGACGCCTTCCTGCACTTGCCGGGATGTCAGGCTGTGGCTTGTGCCAGGATTCTGGTCGCAAGCCCGACAGGCGGCCTGATAGGCTTTCTCGCCCAGCGTTTTGCCGTAGTGGTTGGTGAGCGCCAGACGGAAGGCGCTCTGATCTGCTTGCTTTTGCTCAGCGCCTTCGGCCTGTTGCTTGACCCATGTGACGAGCCGGCCAGCGATTGCGGTGCTGGATTGGGTCTTCACCTGTCCCTCAGCAACCGTGAGCTTGCCCTCCTGCGGGATGGTGTGTGCGGCGGAGACAAAACTGTTCAAACCAATCGCTGTCATTGTCCAACTCCCATGATGTCAGCGGCCCGGGCGTACTGCCCTCCCACCTTCCAGAGTAAGCAATGACTTTGCAGGTTGCTGTTCTGAGCGTCACAGGAGATGACTGGATTTTATAGGGAAGACTACGGAGTTGGCGCTATTTGTCATGCTCCTTCAGGAAGGCATAGATGATTTCGTGGAGGCGTTCGCCGTCGAAGCTAGGAAAGTGACCGCCATGGATGGTGCGGACGGGGATGTCCAGCAGGCGCTTCATACTGGTGATGTAGTCTGCCATGTTGGAGTGGTAGCAGTCTGTCACCAGCGGGCCGTCATAGACGATGTCTCCTGCGATCAGGGTTTCTGTCGCCTTCTCCCACAAGGCGATACCGCCGGGGGAATGGCCGGGTGTATGGATGACCTCGAAGTTTCGATCTCCGGTGGTGAGCACTTCGCCATCTTCCAGCAGGTGGCTGGCAGGGGCTGATTTAACGGCGTATTCGGAAGACTTGTAGGGCTCTGGCGGAAGCGCATCGAAGATATCGTCAGTTGCGTAAGGATCAGCCAGCGTGTTTTGACGGGTTGGGTGGGCCAACAGGTCAGCTTCTGCGATATGGATCAAGCGATGCGGGAATTCGTGGTGGCAGCCGATATGGTCAAAGTGGGTGTGACTGGCAACGGCCATGACGGACTTTTCAGCAGTGAGCGCCACATGCTGCCGCAGGCTGACCACGCCCATGCCGCTGTCCACCAACAGATCCTTATGTCGTCCACGCACATGCCAGATGTTGCAGCGGTAGAACTGCTTGATGTAGGGCTCATCAATCAGCGTAATGTCATCTGCCAGTTTTGTTGTGCGATACCACTTCTCCGCCGGAATGCGTTCCACCGCTCATCCCTCCTGCTTGATAAGAGAAGTCCATCATAGCCAGCTCTGGTGTGCAGGGGGATAACTTATTTTGAAAGGGGGCTATTTCAAGGTTTTCGACGGAGTTTTAGCTTTACGCCATCTCAATAAGAAGGCACCGAACAGAGTTGCAACTACTCCAAAAACTATGAGAATTCGCCCCATATACCTCGCGCGCTCAATCATTTCCAAACTAACAATTTCGCCAGTCTCATAGTTGTAAAATCCGGTAACCACGTCACCAACCTCATGAGGTTTCGGCGAAACCCATGTGTTCCCTCTGTAGATCACAGGTTGTCGAGCACTCTCCTCAAATGCAAAGACCGGTCGATACATCCGCCCATTTTCACCAAGCTCCGTCTCTACGTCAGCAACAGTAACTTCCACTTCGGCTGCATCCCAAGTAGCGCTTCGTGACGAATACTCCATCCACAATCCAAAACTTCCAAAGAACACACCAAGTATCACAATCGTTCTTGGAAGATCAGATATGACCTTAAAAATGAAATCTGAGAGAGTTGTTGGTCGGTTGATCATGCTAACTTCTACTTATGAGATTACTAAATTTATCTAATCAATCTAAGACTGCATTTCAAACCGAAAAAGAAAAAGAATTTTGTATCAATCTCACTTGTTAGCAAGCAATCCAAGACTGCCTCCGTCCCGCAGCGTGCTGCGGGACGAAAGAACTCAGAAAAAACGCATTCAACGCAAATGAACGCACATAGCAACGCAAACGCAGTTTTGCGGGGTTGTTCCCGTTTTAGGCATCGCTGCTTGGAGAGTAATCCGCGGCATTCACAGTTTTTGGGCGGTCATCCAGAGAGAGGTTGGCGATGCGCGGGGCGGTTTCGGCGATGACCTTGCCGCGGCGAACAACAGTGAGGCGGGTTGCTTTCATGCGGAGGGCTTCAATGGCATCTTGTGCCTGAAGCAACACGAAGTCTGCGTTGCCGCCGACTTTGACGCCGTAGCCTTCCAGCCCCATGATCTTTGCAGAGTTGGTGGTGACAGCCTCATAGCAATAGCGGATGTCATCACGACTGGAGAGCTGGCCTACATGCAGGCCCATGCTGGCGACTTCCAGCATGTCTGCGTTGCCCAGCGAGTACCAGGGATCCATCACACAATCATGACCGAAACCGACGGTGATGCCGAGTTCGCGCATTTCGCGCACGCGGGTCTGGCCACGGCGTTTTGGGTAGGTGTCGTGACGGCCCTGAAGCATGATGTTGATCAGCGGGTTGGCAATGGCACAGACATCGGCTTCCGCCATCAAAGGCAGCAACTTGGAGACGTAGTAATTGTCCATGGAATGCATGGAGGTGAGATGTGATCCAGTCACCCTGCCCTGCATGCCCAATCGCCGTGTCTCGTAAGTCAGTGTCTCAATGTGGCGAGAGAGAGGATCATCAGATTCATCGCAGTGCACGTCCACCCGCAGGCCGCGTTGTGCTGCGATTTCCATGAGGGCCTTCACGGAGCGGGCACCGTCTTCCATAGTGCGCTCAAAGTGCGGAATGCCGCCGACCACATCCACGCCCATATCCAGTGCGCGGAGCAGGTTGTTTTCCGCCGTTGGTGAACGGTAGAAGCCATCCTGCGGAAAGGCGACCAGCTGCAAATCGATATAAGGCGCAATGCGTTGCTTCACATCCAGCAGAGCTTCCACGCCGAGCAAACGATCATCACACACATCTACGTGGCTTCTGATAGCCAGCAGGCCTTGCGAGACTGCCAGATCGCAGTAGCGCAGAGCACGTTCGACAACCGCATCAATGGTCAATAACGGTTTCAGCTCTCCCCAAAGGCTGATGCCTTCCAGCAAGGTGCCGGTCTCGTTCATTCTTGGCAAACCGAGGGAAAGGGTGGCATCCATATGGAAATGCGGGTCAACAAATGGCGCTGAGACCAGCTGGCCCTGAGCATCAATCACACGCTCCGCTTCTGCGGTGATGCCCTTTTCAATCGCGGTGATTGTGCCGTTTTTCACCGCGACATCTACACCAGCTTCGCCAGTGGTCAGAACTGCGTTTTGGACAAGGAGATCCAGAGGCATGAGTGGTGCCTTTCTTGCTTTTCCAGCTTAACGCTGACCACGGAAATAAGGTTGCAGCAGGGCGCGCGGGTAGTCTGCCTTGCGAGCTACAAGCACCAGCGCCACGATGGATAGCAGATATGGGATCATCAGGAAGACCTGCGATGGGATCACCGCGCCGACCTCGTTTTGCAGGCGGATCTGGAAGGCATCAAACGCGCCAAACAGCAGTGCGCCCAGCAAAGCCTTACCCGGTCTCCAACTTGCAAACACCACCAGTGCAATGCAGATCCAGCCGCGTCCGTTGATCATGCCAAAGAAGAAGGCATCAAAGGCGGACATGGTGAGGAAGGCACCGCCCAGCGCCATCAACGCAGACCCGGCCATGATTGCCCCTATACGTAGCGCAAAGACCGAGAGGCCCTGTGCTTCAACAGCGGATGGATTGTCACCCACGGCGCGGATGGCGAGACCCAGCGGGGTGCGATAGAGCACGTAGCTGACCAGCAAGACCATTGCGAGTGCCAGAAAGGTCATGGATGTTTGCTGGAAGAGGGCTGGGCCAATGAAAGGCAGGTCTGAAAGAACCGGAATATCAAGCGGCTGGAATGCCTCGATCCGTGGCGGGCTGGACACTTTTGGCAGGGCTGTGCGGTAGGTGAAGTAGCTGACCGAGGTTGCAAACATGGTTATGCCAAGGCCAGACACGTGCTGAGACAAGCCCAGCGGCACTGTGAGGATGCCGTGGAGCAAGCCGAAAAATGCCCCCGCCAATGCTGCGACGAGGATGCCGCCCCAGAGGCCAGCTCCGAGCCAAACGGCCATCCAGCCACACATAGCACCAACGACAAAGATGCCCTCAATACCGAGGTTGAGCACCCCTGCCCGCTCGCAGACCAAAGCACCTAACACACCAAAGATGAGCGGGGTTGCGATGCGGATGGCAGCGGCCCAGAAATTGGCGGAGAGAAGAATATCAATATATTCCATGGCTTATGCCTCCCCTTTGGCGACAAGTGGTGTCTTTTTGGGCCTGACAAAGCGTATTTTGAAGCGCACGAACAGGTTGGAAATCAATACGCAGATCAAAGACATGGCGACCACAAGATCAGCAATATAGCTGGACACGCCCATGGCACGGCTCATGCTATCTGCCCCCACAAAGACTGCTGCAATGAAGATGGCGGCCACGACCACACCAACGGGTGAGAGACCTGCAAGCATCGCAACGACAACACCAGTATAGCCAAAGCCCGGAGAGATATCGGCAGTCAAATACCCTTTGAGGCCAGCCACTTCGCTGACACCGGCAAGGCCTGCCAATGCGCCGGAGATCAGGCCGACTTTGATGAACGTGGAGGTGACCGGAATGCCAGCATGTTTTGCCGCGGAGACATTTTCTCCCGTTGCGCGGATTTCAAAACCCCAGACGCTGCGCTTCATCATGATGTAGATGATCAGGGCGGAAACCAGTGCGATCACGAGGCCCCAGTGGATGCGCATGCGAGCGAACATCTTGGGCAGTGTGGCGGCGCTGGTCATAGGTTCTGACTGCGGCCAGCCCATGCCCATGGGGTCTTTCATCGGGCCTTCCAGCATCATCTGCACAAACAGCAGCACGACGAAGTTGAGCAGCAAGGTGGTGACCACTTCATCTGCGCCCAGTTTCGTTTTCAGCAGGGTTGGCACCAGCATCAAGGTGCCGCCAGCAATCATGCTTGCCAGTATAATCAGCGGGATCATAATGTAGGCGGGCGCGGAGATTGCACCGGTGCCTACAGCGACTGCTGCAAGCGCGCCCACATAGAGCTGGCCTTCTGCGCCAATGTTCCAGAGTTTGGCACGAAAGGCGACACTGACGGCCAGACCAGTGAAAATGAGCGGTGTTGCGCGGGCTAAAAGCTCAGAGAATGCGAACTTGGAGCCGAATGCGCCTTTGAAGATGTGCCCGTAGGCGGCGAAAACTTCTCCCCCTGCCGCTGCAATGGGGATCGCAGCCAGCACGAGCGCGGTGATTCCTGCGATAACTGGCAGGGCAAATGCGAAGAGCGAAGAAACATTGCTGCGAGGTTCAAACCGGATCATGCTGCTTGTTCCCCTTTTATGGATTGTCCTGCCATCATCAGGCCAACCTGTTTCTTATCCAGCTTTTCCGTCTCCACTGGCTCGCAGATATGCCCGCGGTGGATCACGGCAATCCTGTCGGATAATTGGAAGAGTTCGTCCAGATCTTCAGAGATGAGAAGGACGCCTGCGCCTCTGTCTCGCGCCTCTTGCAGGCGGCGGTGCACATCAGCCGTTGCGCCAACATCCAACCCGCGGGAGGGCTGGACGGCAAGGACGATATCGGGTTGCTGGTCCAGCGTTCTGGCGAGGACGATTTTCTGGATGTTCCCGCCGGAAAGCAGACGGGAGACAGCAAGTGGGCCGGAGCAGCGAATGTCATAGGCCTTGATAGCCTCCTGAGCACGCTTGCGAATTTCGTTGAAGCGGAGAAGGCCGAAGCGCTGATAGGCAGGCTTGCGGATCTCTTCCAGAACGAGGTTTTCCTCTACCGACATTGCACCAACGATGCCGTCATGGTGACGGTCTTCCGGAATGCGGGCCACACCGGATTTGATGGCAGCTGCAGCATTGGCTTTGAGTGGTTTGCCGTTGAGCTGGACGGAGCCGGCGGTTGGGATTTTCAACCCTGAGATGACCTTAGCCAGCGTGCTTTGGCCGTTGCCGGAAACACCTGCGAGGCCGATGATTTCCCCCTTACGGAGGGCGAGATTGACGTTCTCGATCTGCTCGCGGCCATCACCAGCGCTGACACCGGCAAAAACCAGCGTCTCGTCTTCCGGATAGCCAGGTTTGCGTTCTGCAGTTTGGACGGAATGCCCGACCATCACCTCAGCCAGTTGGTGACGATTGCACTGCGATGTCGGCAAGTCAGCAACAATCCGTCCCCCTCTGAGAACAGCAACACGATCAGACGCGCCCAGCACCTCGGCCATCTTGTGGGAGATGAAGATGATCGCCATGCCTTTGGCAGCGAGCAGCTTCAAGGTTTTGAAAAGACTGTCGGATTCCTGAGGCGTGAGAACCGCTGTGGGTTCATCCAGCACCAGAATGCGGGCATCGCGGTAGAGCGCTTTGAGGATTTCGACGCGCTGTCTTTCGCCAACTGCCAGCTTGGAGACGCGCAGATCCAGATCAACTTCTAGGCCGGAACTCTGCATCAGCTCCTGCAGTTTTGCCCGCGCTTTGGAGCGGCTGAAGCGGCGTGAGAACAGGCTCTCAGTGCCCAAAACGATGTTCTCAAGCCCCGTCAGGTTCTCAGCCAGCGTGAAGTGCTGGTGAATCATACCTATCCCCGCTTCAAGGGCTGCCTGAGGAGCACCGGGCTCCAGATCTACCAGAATACCAGAGGGGTGACGTACCATGACACGTCCTTGGTCAGCCACATAATGACCGAACAGGATATTCATGAGCGTGGTTTTCCCCGCTCCGTTCTCACCCAGCAACGCAACGATTTCCCCGGCATGCAGGTCCAGATTGACGTTTCCGTTGGCAACCAGATCACCGAAGATCTTGGTTATGTTTTGAAGAGATAAAAGCGGATGCCCGCTCTCAGTTTCTGGCATGGGATACCCTTGGACTGAAGAGGTTATGCGCGCGGAAGGCGGAGAAGGCAGGCCGGGTTATTCCCCCGGCCCGACCAGCGTTAATTGGAGGACTTTGGCTCTTCGTCGTTAATCTCAACGGTAAAGGACCCATCCAGAATGCTCGTTTCAACAGCTTTAACCTTGCCAAGAAGGTCTTCATCCACCAGCGTTTCATCAACGACCAGCGAACCACCACCATGGCCCATGAAGGAGTACTTGCCGTAGTCTTCAGCCTTGAAGTTATTCGCCTTTACAGCCGCTATCGCAGTGTCGACCGTTGGCTCCATATGCCAGATTGCTGAGGCAAGGATGGTGTTTGGATAGTCGGCACCGGTGTCGATCACATTGCCAATCGCGAAGATGCTTTTTTCCATCGCAGCATCAGATACACCGAAGCGTTCCGCATACAACACATCCGCGCCAGCATCGATCATCGCATAAGCGGTTTCTTTCGCTTTTGGCGGATCGTACCAGGAGTTGATGAAGTTCACCGTGAACGTCACATCCGGGTTGGTTGCCTTAGCACCATTCATGAATGCGTGCATGAGACGGTTTACTTCCGGAATAGCAAAGCCGCCGATCATACCGATTTTGCCAGACTTGGACTTAGCACCTGCGATCATACCGGAGAGGTAGGATGGTTCGTGAATGAAGTTGTCGAACACCGCGAAGTTAGGCTCTGCTGCCGGGAAAGAAGAGCCCATGAGGAAGGCTGTTTCAGGGTATTCCGCAGCCACATTACGGGCTGCGCGCTCTACTGCGAACGCCTCGCCAACAATGAGCTGATGACCCGCTTCGGCGTATTCACGCATCACCCGTTCGTAGTCGGTGTTGGCTGTGTTCTCGGAGTAGACGTAGGTGATGTCACCACGCTCCGCCGCAGCGTTGAGCGCTTGATGGATACGGCCAACCCATTGCTGTTCAACAGGAACGGTGTAAATCGCTGCAACCTTGAGAGGTTCGGCAGCTAGAACTTTTGCTGGAGAATAAACCGCGATTATGGCCGCAAAAGCAGCTACGGCTGCGAGAATATGGCGTCTCACCAAACCGTTCAAACGTGTCGCAAACATGCACACCCCCTGAAATCAATAATTGTGCAGGGCTGCAGATCAGACTGCAGCCGCAATCTGCCCTATCTCGCATTTTAAGTGAAAAGGTCCTGAGCAGGACGAAGGCATTAAAAATGGCTGTATACGAAACAAAGCGGCTAATGACTAGATGCCCCAGAAGTATTTTTTGCGTGACGGCACGTAAATTAATGCAGATCACACAGTATTTTTCTTATGGTATTCAGCTATTTATCGACTGTATAAATATTATTGGACCACTATATAGCTGTGGATTGAGCCAAGTGACGATAAAACACTCGAATCGAAGCAACATTATGAAATTTTACTTTTCGGTCAAATAATTTCAATCAATATTATTTTGTAATATTTTGCGTGGATTGAAAAATAGCACACAACGCTTAATGATTGCTCTGATTTCCCAAATTGCATCCACGTAGCAAGCTGATTTCATGCAGGAATTGACGCTTGCAGCTTATAGAGCAGGCAATGCGGGTCTCAACGAATCACTGAGAAAAATTTGGGAATTGTTGTATTTGCGATCATTTTAGCGACCCTCGCAGGCTGCTCAGAGGAGTGCAATCGCACCCCTCATATTGCAATATCATGTCACTCAGGCAGTCACGGTTGCTGCTTCCCAGTCGGTCAGGATCTGCATGATCTGACGGCTGTCCTCAACACTCGGGGCTGGACTTTCCAGCGCCTTGTTGCCAGCTTCGATCGCTTCACGGATCGCTCTGATCTGATAAATAAAGGCGTTGCCGTTTGCCGTAACTGTGCGCGTATCTCCCGGCTTTTCGTAGGGGGTAACTGTGAAGATATTCCCCTCAGCTTCTGGTAGCCATGGGTTGGAATTCAACACCAGACTTGCCTTGGAGCCAAGCACTGTGAAACCAGCATGCAGACCGTAGTCTTCCGCCGTGTGAAGCTGGCAAACCACACCGTTATTCAACCGCAACGTCGCTGCAGACTCGCAAATGTTCCCATCAGCACCGCGCCGGCCCATTGCCGATATGTTATAATTATCAAAGATATGGGTCGGGAATGCAGTCTGTAACAGCAGATGCATCAGCGAGGTCGGATAGCAACCAAGGTTATAAAGTGCCCCCTTGCTGTGTGGGTTCACGAACCTAGCAATTGACGCGCAGTACTGAGCTGTAATCGACTGGATCTCACCCAACTCACCAGAGGCAACCACATCGCGAATAGCAGCTGCAAACGGGTGGTTCAGGTACATCAGCCCTTCCACGAAGAACACACCGTTCTCAGCAACCGCTTTCAGCGCCTGATCGGTTTTTTCCATGTCGATAGACAGCGACTTTTCGCAAAGGATTGCTTTCCCCGCATTTGCTGCCTTGATCACATACTCATGGTGAATGTGGTTTGGGAGAGCGATGTAAATGATATCAACGGCTTCGTCTTCAATCAGCTCGTTGAAGTCATCAAACGTATGCTCAACATCGTACTTTTCTGCGAAGACTTTCAGAGGCACTTCTGACCGGCCTGCCACGGAATGTATCCGCGTCGCTCCTTCCGCTTGTATAGCGTCTGCCATTGTCAGCGAGATGAAGCTTGTTCCGAGAAAGCCCCAGTTCAGTTTCGACATTGTTTTTCTCCAGAACACAGGATCCCGAGAACATCACGGGAAGAACTCCAGAAATAACCCTAATCACATTTAAGGAAGGAGAAAATACCGGAGATCAATAGCTTACTGCTTATCCAAGTTTATCGATAAAAGAGCAGGTACTCGTCGCTAAGTACTTACAATTTTACTGAACCAACGGGCTGTCAGAACCAAGTAAATCAATACCTTTTATCTCAGCAGACCCTGCCAGGATAGTGATGTATTGAGACACTGCTTTGGACCAGCTTGCCGCTTCCAACCATGCTCTGATGGTTTCCTCAACATGCTCGAATGGCAGGGTATTTCCCTCAATCTTCCTGTTCAGGAAAATGATGTGGTAGCCGAACTTGGTCTCAACAGGTTCACCTGTCATCTGGCCTGCTTGCATCGATTGGAGTGCTTTTTCAAACTCTGTAACTGTACTTCCCTTTGTCAGTTGTCCCAGATTTCCGCCGGTTTCTTTTGAGGGACAAGCGGAGTACTCCAGCGCCAGATCGGCAAATGCCTCTGGTTTATCCTGTAGCAGTTTGATTACATCGTGAGCTCGCGCTTTGGCGATGCTGCGGGCAGTGTGTTGATCTGACCCAGCTGCAAACAGGATATGACTGGCTTCATAGATTGGCTCTGAACTGAAGCGTGTCCTGTTGTTTTCGTAGTAGCGCTGGCACTCATCTGTTGAGGCTGACGGGATCTCGACCTCCTGCTCAATCAGTTCTCTGATCGCTGCATCTTCAGGTGTCTCACTTCCGTCATCCATCTGTTCTGGTGCAGCCTCAATGTTTAAGGCCTTGGCTTGCTGCAACAACAGTTCTCGGACAACTAACGCTCTCGCGGCAGCTTGCACCGCCTGACCTGGGTTCTCAGCCGGATGGTTTTGGGCCTCTGCCAGAATGTCTTGCTCTGAGATTTGGACCCCGTTGACCGACACATCCGTGATGATCGGTTTGCTCTTGGGCGGCACTTTGGTGCTCGGCAGATCTACATCTGCCTGAGCACCTTCATTCAGATTTGGATTGGTATAGAGATTGGCCATTTCACCTCACTCAGCAGGATGGCGTGAATTAGTGGAGTTGCGCTCACGCACGATCTGGTAACCGGGACGCCACAAGTATCTTGCCGGGACGCTGAGCATATGCACCAAGCGTGTAAACGGGAAGATGAGCAGGATCGTCAGCCCCACGAACAGGTGCAACTTGAAGATCCATGAAGCATCAACGACATAGCTTGCTGCATCACCACGGAACGTAAAGATGCCTTGTGCCCAGCTCATGAATTTGACCATTTCCTCACCGTCCAAATGCATGAGGGAAACAGGTATAGTTCCAAGACCCAGAAGCAACTGAAAGCCCAGCAGACATATAATGAAGGTGTCCATGGTGCTGGAGACTGCTCGTACACGCGCATCATACAAGCGACGATGAATGAGCATTCCTGCGCCAACAATCGCCATCAGACCAGCAATACCACCGACGACGACAGCAAGAACCTGCTTAGCACCGTGACTGATGCCCACCAGTTCGAACAGGACTATTGGGGTTAGCAACCCAACCAAGTGGCCAAAGAAGATGATCAGCACCCCCACATGAAAGAGCACTGAACCCCAGACCAACTGCTTGCGGCGCAGGAGCTGGCTTGAACCAGCACGCCAGCTGTAAGGCTCGCGGTCATAACGGATGATTGTGCCTACAATCAAAACCGAGAGGGCGATGTACGGATATATTCCGAAGAACAACGTGTTGAAGAAGCCAGACATTTCTAGTTCTCCCCTTGAGTGTTCTGAGTCGTGGCATCAGGCGGGCGTCTGTCCGCAGCTCTCATTTGCATTCTTAAGCGATCAGGGCCGCAACTGCCCTCTCCTGCATTGCCACCGAACTTGACGACCTCTTCCTGCCAAATGCGGTCCATGGCTTCGAGATCATTTGGATCATCTTCGGGCTCTGCAAGAATATTGGAAAGGAGCTCCTTGGAAGGTGACGCTTTGCTGATTTCAGCAACGGTCCCAAACGCATTGGCATAGATTGAGCCCTTCTTTTTTAGACGCAAACGAAGGGCCTCAAAGATATGAGCTGTCTGACCAAGCAGTTCCTGTGCCTCTGTAAAAGGCTGATGCGCCAGATATTCGAGGAACAATGGGATGTAGTCTGGTAGTTCCGTGGTCTCTACCGCGAAACCGTTTGTCAGGTACATCTCACGCAGATCGACGAGTGCTTGTCCGCGATCCCTACTCTCACCATGCACATGCTCAAACAGGTGCAATGAATGTGAGCGGGTCCGATCAAACAGGAACACGTATCGCTCCTGCACCTCATAAAGATCTTTACCAGCCATATCATCGCAAAGAGTGCAGATCATTTTCTGGCCTTTTGCAGAGAGCAAGCGATCTGAGTTTATTGCTTTTTTCAGCGCTAGCAGGTCATCTAGCAGTTCTTGCGTCGGGTAGTTGAGCAAGAGCGAGAGGATTTTTAAGGAGACGATCATCCGCGCATCTCCTTAAATATATCCGTTGGTGTTTCGACGGTTTTCTTGCGGGAACCACCGAACAGGTCGGTTCCATCACTGCCGCCAGAACAACCATTGCCGAAGGAAAAACCGCAGGAGCCACGAACATCGTAGGCATCCTCGGAAACTTCACGGTGTGTGGTTGGGATGACGAAGCGGTCCTCGTAGTTGGCTATCGCCATGATCTTGTACATGTCTTCAATCAACTCAGAAGTCAGCCCAACTCGTTCAGCAATAGCTTCATTGACTACGCCATCAACTGACTTGGAGCGCATGTAAGAGCGCATGGCGAGCATCCGCTCCAACGCTGTGACGACAGGCTCATCCTTGCCTGCTGTGAGGAGGTTGGAGAGATAGCGGACCGGAATGCGCATTGAGCGGACGTCCGGCAGGTCACCATCCCAACCGATCTTACCAGCCTCTGCGGCTGACTGGATTGGGGAGAGAGGTGGAATGTACCAAACCATTGGCAGTGTGCGGTATTCCGGGTGAAGTGGGAAAGCCACTTTCCAGTTGATCGCCATCTTATAGATCGGCGATGCCTTGGCAGCCTTGAGCCAATCCTCTGGAACACCATCTTTACGGGCCTGTTCGATTACCTTTGGATCATGCGGATCAAGGAAGACCTTCAGTTGCTCTTCGTAGAGGTCCTTCTCATCCTTGGTTGAGGCTGCTTCTTCGATCTTATCCGCATCGTACAGGATCACACCCAGATATCGGATGCGGCCCACACAGGTTTCTGAACAGACTGTAGGCTGCCCTGACTCGATGCGTGGATAGCAGAAGATGCATTTTTCTGATTTGCCAGAGGACCAGTTGAAGTAGATCTTCTTGTAAGGACAGCCAGAAACGCACATGCGCCAGCCACGGCATTTTTCCTGATCGATCAGGACGATTCCGTCATCTTCACGCTTGTAGATGGCACCTGATGGACAGGCAGCAACACATGTTGGGTTGAGGCAATGCTCACAAAGGCGTGGCAGGTACATCATGAAAGTGTTTTCGAACTCGCCATAGATTTCCTTCTCGATGCCCTCAAAGTTGTAATCCTTTGAGCGCTTGGAGAACTCACCACCGAGAATTTCTTCCCAGTTTGGTCCCCATTCAATTTTTTCGATACGTTCGCCAGTGATCGCTGATTTTGGGCGGGCTGTTGGGAACTGAGCACTTTCAGGAGCACCCTGCAGGTGCTCGTAATCATAATCAAACGGCTCGTAGTAGTCGTCGATTTCTGGCAGGTCAGGGTTTGCAAAGATCTTCGCCAGAATGCGCCATTTGGCACCCATCTTGGGAATGATCTTGCCATTGCGTTTGCGAACCCAGCCACCGTTCCATTTCTTTTGGTTTTCCCAGTCTTTGGGATAACCAATACCGGGTTTGGTTTCCACGTTGTTGAACCAGGCGTATTCAACGCCTTCTCGGTTGGTCCAAACGTTTTTACAGGTCACTGAACAGGTGTGGCAGCCAATGCATTTATCCAGATTCAGCACCATTCCGACTTGTGCGCGGACTTTCATTCTGCTGCCTCCTGACCACTGTCATCCAGCGGTTCTTCCATCCAGTTCACTTTTTCCAGTTTGTGAACCACAACGAACTCATCGCGGTTGGAGCCAACCGTTCCATAGTAATTGAAGCCGTAGGATTGCTGCGCGTACCCACCAATCATGTGTGTTGGTTTGGTGACGGTTCTGGTCACCGAGTTATGGATACCGCCGCGTTGTCCGGTGAGCTCTGATCCCGGTGTATTCACGATCTTTTCCTGAGCGTGATACATGTAGATCGTGCCTTCTTTCATGCGCTGAGAGACCACCGCACGCGCCACAAGCGCACCGTTGATGTTGAAGACTTCGACCCAGTCATTGTCTTCAATGTCAGCTTTTTGCGCATCAACCTCTGAGATCCAAACTACCGGACCACCACGGTTGAGCGTGAGCATCAACAGGTTGTCGGTGTATGTGGAGTGGATGCCCCACTTCTGGTGCGGGGTGATAAAGTTGAGCACCAACTGCTTTCTGCCGAGAGACTTATCATCGATCACCGGTTTGACGCCTTTGGTGTCTATCGGCGGCCTGTACACGCAGAAGCCTTCGCCAAATGCTCGCATCCAGAGATGATCTTGATAGAGCTGCTGGCGACCAGAGATGGTGCGCCATGGGATCAGCTCATGCACGTTGGTATAGCCTGCGTTGTAGCAAACATGCTCTGACTCAATACCGGACCACGTTGGTGAAGAGATGATCTTTCGTGGCTGGGCGACAATATCGCGGAAGCGGATCTTCTCTTCTTCCTTCGGCAATGCCAGATGAGTGTGGTCTCTGCCAGTGAACTCAGAAAGAGCAGCCCATGCTTTGACAGCCACTTCACCGTTGGTTTCCGGGGCCAGAGAAAGGACGACTTCACTTGCATCGATATCCGTTTCGATCTTGGCCAAGCCTTTGGTTGGCCCGTCTTCAAGCACCTCTCCATTCAGGCCTTTGAGGAGGTCTACCTCGTGCTCGGTGTTCCAGCTTATGCCTTTGCCACCGTTGCCAAGTTTACTCATCAGCGGACCAAGAGCCGTGAAGCGCTTGTAGATGTTTGGATAGTCGCGCTCGACGACCACAACGTTTGGCATAGTCTTGCCGGGTTGCGGTTCGATATCCCCCTTCTTCCAATCTGCTACGTCGAATGGCTGGGCGATTTCACCAGCGGTGTCGTGCAGGATCGGGACAAGGACGACGTCCTTTTCCTTGCCGAGAACTTCTTGTGAGACCTCAGAGAAGGACTTGGCAATACCCTTGAAGATCTCCCAGTCACTGCGGGCTTCCCATGCAGGATCAGCAGCACTGGAGAGGGGATGAATGAAGGGGTGCATATCCGAGGTGTTGAGGTCGTTTTTCTCGTACCATGTAGCCGTTGGCAGTACGATGTCTGAATAGACCGCTGTCGTTGACATGCGGAAGTCCAGCGTGACCAACAAGTCCAGTTTGCCTTCCGGTGCGTTGTCATGCCAGACAGCTTCTTTCGCACGCTGACGGCCTTCTTCACCGAGGTCTTTGCCAAGTACACCATGCTCAGTACCGAGCAGATGGCGGAGGAAGTATTCATGACCTTTACCGGAGGACCCCAGCAGGTTGGAGCGCCAGACGAACAGGTTGCGCGGCCAATTGGCTTCGTTGTCGGGGTCCTCACAAGACAGTTTGAGGCCGCCAGACTTCAACTCCTCAGCAATGTAGTCTTTAGCTTCTTTGCCACTCTCTTCTATCGCTTTGGCAACTTGAAGCGAGTTGGTCTCAAGTTGCGGTGCTGATGGCAACCATCCCATGCGCTCTGCGCGAATGTTGTAATCGATCAGTGATGCATCCCAATCCCCATCCGGGGCGGTTGGCGACAAGATTTCATCTACCTTGAGCGTTTCGTAACGCCATTGATCGGTGTGCGCATAGAAGAACGAAGTGGAGTTCATATGCCGTGGTGGGCGCGTCCAGTCCAACGCAAAGGCAAGTGCTGTCCATCCGGTTTGTGGGCGGAGTTTTTCCTGCCCAACATAGTGGCTCCAGCCACCGCCGGATTGACCAACGCAGCCGCACATCACCAGTAGATTGATAATGCCGCGGTAGTTCATATCCATGTGGTACCAGTGGTTCAGACCAGCACCTAGGATGACCATGGAGCGTCCGTTGGTCTTTTCGGCATTGGTCGCAAACTCACGGGCTGTCGTGATGATATGGTCCTTGGGAACACCTGTGATTTTCTCTGCCCATGCTGGTGTGTAAGGCAGTTCCTCATCATAAGACTTGGCAGAGTTTGGATCATCCAATCCGCGATCCAGACCGTAGTTTGCAATGAAGAGGTCGAAGACAGACGCAACAAGTGCTTCACCTTCTGCCAGTTTCACTTTCTTCGCAGGGACTTTGCGTAGCATCACGCTTTCATGGTTGGTTCCCGCAAAGTGGTCATGCTCGCGATTGCCGAAATATGGGAAGGCCACTTCAGCAATCTCATCATGGTCGGCCTTATCGAGGAACGACATGGCCAGATCGGTGTCCTTGCCTTTGCCGTCCCTCTCTTCCAGATTCCACTTGCCTTTTTCACCCCAACGGAACCCGATGGAACCGTGTGGAACCACGATCTTCTTCGATTTACGGTCCAGAGCGACAGTTTTCCATTCCGGATTGTTTTCTTCACCCAGCTTGTCCGCAAATTCGGAAGCACGCAGAAGGCGTTCTGGGATGTATTTGCCGTCTTTTTTAACGAGGCGAACCAGCAACGGCATGTCCGAGTATTTGCGGCAGTAGTCCTCGAAGTATTTTGCCTGCCTGTTTAAATGGTATTCACGCAGGATGACATGGCCCATGGCCATCGCCAGAGCAGCATCAGTGCCTTGCTTTGGATGGAGCCAGAGATCCGAGAACTTGGCCGCTTCGGAGTAATCTGGACAGACCACGACTGACTTGGTGCCTTTGTAGCGGACCTCGGTATAGAAGTGCGCATCCGGTGTGCGCGTTTGGGGAACATTGGAGCCCCACAACATCAGGAAGCCCGCATTGTACCAATCAGCGGATTCAGGCACATCCGTTTGCTCACCCCATGTTTGTGGTGAGGCAGGAGGCAAATCGCAGTACCAGTCGTAGAACGACATGCATGTGCCGCCAAGCAAAGACAGATAGCGGGTTCCAGCTGCGTAAGAAATCATGGACATAGCCGGAATTGGTGAGAAGCCAACGACACGGTCAGGTCCCCATTTCTTCGCGGTGTAAGCGTTGGCTGCTGCGATGATTTCGTTGACTTCTTCCCAAGTGGCTCGCACAAAACCGCCGTGTCCGCGCACTTTCAGGTAATCTGCGCGCTTTGCAGGATCATCCTGAATGGCTGCCCACGCAGCGACCGGTGATTTCACTGTCCGCTCGTTGCGCCATAACTTGAGGAGGCGGGAGCGAATGAGTGGATGTTTTACCCGGTTTGCGGAATACATATACCAGCTGTAGCTGGCACCACGAGAACAGCCCCGTGGCTCATGGTTTGGCAGGTCCGGGCGCGTACGCGGATAATCCGTTTGCTGGGTTTCCCAAGTGACAATCCCGCCTTTGACGTAGATCTTCCAGGAACAGGAACCGGTGCAATTCACACCATGGGTCGAGCGTACGATTTTGTCGTACTGCCATCGCTTTCGATAGCTGTCTTCCCAGTTTCGGTTCTCATTGGTTGTAACACCGTGCCCGTTTGCAAAGGTACCAGTGTCCTGTTTTGCGAAGAAGTTCAGTTTATCGAGTAGTAGAGACATCTGAAATGTCCTTCACGTTATTTGCTTAGCACGGAACGGAGGCACCCTTGCGGGTGTAGAAGAACCACGTAATCACCAGACAGATCACGTAGAAGATGCCAAAGGCCCAAAGCGCGGCATCCGGACCACCTGTGTAGGCGATGGATGTTCCGTAGGCTTTGGGGATGAAGAAGGCACCGTAGGCTGCGATTGCAGAAGTGAAGGCGATGATTGCCGAACCTTCCATTTCTGCTTCACGACGATGTTCTTTTGCACCAAGATCAGGCAGCAATCTGGATACTTCCTGCCCCATGATGTTCGGGATCATTTGGAATGTAGATGCATTGCCTACACCTGTAAGGAAGAACAGCGCCATAAAGCACGCGAAGAACCCCCAAAATGCTCCCGGCTCTGCCTTGATAGCCAGAAAGAATAATACACCACCAACTGCGATTATCATGCCAATGAAGGTGTAGAGTGTTACGCGTCCACCACCGTATTTATCAGAGACCCAGCCCGTAGCAGCTCGAGATAACGCACCAACAAAAGGACCAAGGAACGCGAAACTTAGCGCATCAATTTCAGGGAATTGCGTTTTTATGAGTAATGGGAAACCCGCTGAGTATCCAATGAAACTCCCAAAAGTACCTGTGTAGAGGATACACATAATCCAGTTATGGGTTCTTTTGAATATAACAGATTGTTCTTTAAAACTCGCCTGAGCATCAGCAATATCATTCATACCGAACCATGCAGCCAAAGTACATATAACTAAGAAAGGGACCCAAATAAATCCGGCATTCTGGACCCATACTTCTGTTCCATCTTCAAGAACCTGAGCAGGGCCACCCAATGCACCAAAAACACCGATTGTAATAACAAAAGGTACAACCAACTGCATAACTGATACGCCCAGGTTACCAAGGCCAGCATTAAGACCAAGCGCTCGGCCAATTTCTTTCTTTGGGTAGAAAAATGCAATATTGGCCATTGAGGATGCAAAGTTCCCGCCTCCTAAGCCACAAAGAAGTGCCAGTAACAAAAAAATACCGTAAGGCGTATCCGAATCTTGCACAGCATAGCCAATCCCAACCGCAGGAAGCAGTAGCGAAGCTGTGGTGAGGGTCGTCCATAATCGCCCTCCAAAAATCGGCACCATAAACGTGTAAAAAATTCTTAGGGTCGCACCTGATATTCCCGGTAAAGCTGCCAGAAGGAATAGCTCATCAGTTGTATAATCAAACCCAATCGCCGGGAGCTTCGCGACAACAACACTCCAAACCAGCCACACTGAGAAGGCAAGCAAAAGTGCCGGAATAGAGATCCAAAGGTTCCGAGAGGCGATCGCCTTTCCCTTGGTTTCCCAGAATTCCTGATCATCCGGTCGCCATTCAATTAGTGTGTGCCCTTTTTGAGTGTTGTTATCAGACATACATTCATTCCTTTTGGCTACATGCCCTCCCCAGACCGAATGTCTAGAAAGGGTTTCGCTGGTTACGGATACTTTTCTACGCCTGCAGGTCCGTCCGGGCCTTCAACCGGCTCGTCCGGGAGATCAGACAGATCTGTTTCGTCTTGCAATTCTGGATAACGCTTGCGCTCCATCCTGCGGATGGCGACGTGCATCCACACAGTTGAGACTGCAACAATGATGAAGAGAAGCATGAAGGGTGCCGTCCAAACGCCAGTCCAGTCGAGCAGAACTCCAAAGGCGATTGGTAAGAAGAAGCCACCAAGACCACCGATCATGCCTACGAGGCCTCCGACAGCACCAACATGATAGGGGTAGTAAACCGGGATGTGCTTGTAGACCGCTGCTTTACCAAGGCTCATGACAAAACCGAGGACGACGGTCACAGAGACGAAGGCACCAACGCCGAGACCGAAGTTAAACTCGATTGGGCCGTCAATACCGCTGACAACATATGAGGTTTCTGGATAACTGAGCAGGAAGAGACAAAGGAGCGAGACTATGAAGGTGAAGTACATGACAAAACGTGCGCCCCACTTATCTGACATCCATCCGCCAAGCGCTCGAAATACTGACCCGGGTAATGAATAGAGACCAGCGAAAACGCCAGCCGTCGTCAGCTCCAATCCGTAAGCCCCGGTGTAGTACCGCGGGAGAAATGACGCAAGCGCGACAAAGGCACCAAAGACGAAAAAGTAGTAGGTCGCAAAACGCCAGACTTGCAGGTTCTTCAACGGAGCGAGCTGCTCTGCTGTAGATACAGCTTGCTTGCCTTCTTTCTTGCGCTCCTGCTGAGACGGATCATCTTTACTGAGCAGAAAAAACAGAACGGCTGTGACTGCCAAAACAATTGCGTAAACGCGGGCTGTGCCTTCCCAGCCAACTGCAACTACCAGAAATGGTGCTACGAAGTTGGTAACTGCTGCGCCGACATTACCGGCACCAAAAATGCCAAGTGCAGTTCCTTGTTTCTCTTTTTCAAACCACTGGGAGACATAGGCTACGCCGATAATAAAAGAGCCGCCGGCTAATCCAAGGCCCAAGGCAGCTAACAGAAACACTTCATAGGTTTGTACTGAGGTGAGCAACCAGACACAGACTGCTGTAAGGAGCATCTGCAGCGGGAACATAATTCGTCCACCAAACTGCTCTGTCCATACTCCAAGGAAAATACGGCTCACAGAACCGGTGAGCACAGGTGTGGCAACCAATAAGCCGAACTGAGTATCGGACAACCCCAGTTCGCCTTTAATGCGCACGCCAATGATGGAAAAAATGGTCCAAACTGCAAAACAAATAGTAAAAGCAAAGGTACTAAGACCCAATGCCCTATATTGATCGGAGCGAGTAACACCCTCAAGTGAATGCATAGTATTTGATCCTGAATTCTAGCAGGTAAGACAATCCACATAGAATCTCAGGAGCTTTAGCACCCAAAAGTAGAGCAACTCATAGAAAGAACAGGATTAAACGAGTAAAATTGAAATACAACTTGGAGTAAAACTATGTTTTATTTCCAACTCACGACGCGATGAAAAACACCTATCCAGACTACTTTGATGCTGGTATGTTTCGTGTAGAGGCGGGGATTTCAGAGTTAAAGCAATGTCTTACATCAACAATGTCAGGATGTTTGTGCGCGTGTTTGAGCTTGGCAGCATGTCTGCCGCGGCAAGAGACATGCATGTTTCTCCTGCGGTTGCTTCCTCCCGTATTGGAGAGCTTGAGAAGCACCTGGGCATTCGCTTGTTTAACCGCACCACTCGCACCATCCAACCCACTGAGCAAGGTAGCATTTTTTACCCCGGTGCCCGTAAGATGCTGGAAGCTATGGAAGAGGCTGAGGCGGCTGTTCAGGAGGTGACACACACTCCACGCGGCTCAATCTTTGTTTCTGCTCCACTCGGGATAGGGCGGCGTTTGATCGCACCGCTTATTCCTGAATTCCACGATGCTTATCCTGAAATTCATGTTCGCCTCAGGCTCTCGGACCGTCCTCTTAACATTACTGGAGAAGGTTTGGACCTGGCATTCATTCTGGGACAGTTACCAAACTCTGAAATGCGGCTGAAAAACCTGTTGGACTGCCCTCGGGTACTGTGTGCATCCCCTACCTACTTGGAACATCGTGGTGAGCCACAGCAAGGGGCAGACCTCCAACATGGGAAGCATGATTGCCTTCTGCTTCAGTTTCCCGGTTCCTCTGAAAGCCGATGGACGCTTCAAACTTCTGAGGGCTTACAGAGCTTCACAGTTGGTGGACCTTTCACCTCTGATGACGGCGATGTGTTGGTGAACTGGGCACTCGGCCATCACGGCCTCATCAATGCACCCTTGTTTGATGTTGTCGACCATTTGCTCAGCGGAAACCTTATCGCCGTCTGCACTGCTACCCCTCCCGCTGATGTGCATTTGGCATGTCTTTTTCCGCACAAACGCTATCAAGATCCTAAGATCCGACTTTTTCTAAATTTCATCAGCGAGCGATTGAAGGCGTATCTAAAAGACAAGAGTTCTCAATACTCTAATCACCTTCAGAACAAGTAATTCCCGACTGAAAAGTCGTTTATGTAACTGTTTCTTTTTCCAGTTATTCGCGAAATACTTTCAAAATAATTTTGATAATACAACTCAATTATTAGGCTAAACTGATAAATGGGAGGAGTTTGGTGGCCTTGCCTGCTGACGAGCTTTAAGGACACGTTTGATACCAGCACATTTGCCCAGTGTTTCGAACAGTGCCTCGTCGATCCCTAATTCGACGAGGCACCTCCTCGGCAAGGAATTCAACTTAATTCGGGTTGGTGCACTTACGCAGACTGCAATTGCGTGAGTGTCGTACAAGAAAGTAAACTTACATATGAGTACCCAAACACTGCTACCCCGCACCTTTGATGCCCCTTCTGAGGGCATGTCGCCTTCTTCTTTCTACGCACCTTCGGGAGGCTTGCCTCCGCAAACGCAAGTTATGACAGACCGGGCAGTGTTTACTAATGCATATGCCGTTATTCCCAAAGGCGTGATGCGGGACATCGTGACCTCAAATCTGCCTTTCTGGGAAAAGACGCGTGCCTGGATTATTGCCCGGCCACTCTCTGGATTTGCTGAGACGTTTTCGCAGTACATCATGGAAGTTCAGCCAGATGGAGGCTCTCTTAAACCTGAGCCAGACCCTGAAGCGCAGGGCGTGATGTTCGTTGTTCAAGGTGAGATTACTATCACAATGGGCAATGAGGCTTTCACACTTGCCGAAGGTGGCTACGCCTATCTGCCTACTGGAGCCCAATATGAAGTGCGCAACAATAGCTCTCTAGCTGCCACCTTCCATTGGGTTCGAAAGCGCTATGAGGCTGTCGAAGGCATTGCGAGACCGGACGCGTTGTTCACTCATGAAAAGAATGCTGTTGTTGCTCCCATGCCAGACACCAATAGGGCCTGGACAACGACGCGCTTTGTGGACCCCAGTGATATGCGCCACGACATGCACGTCAACATCGTGAACTTTGAGCCCGGTGGCTGCATTCCGTTTGCTGAGACCCACGTGATGGAACATGGCTTGTATGTTTTGGAAGGGAAAGCAGTCTACCGGCTGAATAATGATTGGGTTGAAGTGGAAGCTGGCGACTTTATGTGGCTGCGCGCTTTTTGTCCGCAAGCTTGCTACGCTGGCGGTCCAGGCCGTTTCCGGTACTTGCTTTACAAAGACGTCAATCGACATGCCCAACTCGGCTCGTTTCAAAGGTGATCAGATATGGGTAATCAGGTCACAACAGAGCGCACCATACGGATTGAAAAGCTCACCTCTGCGGTATTTATGCCGTTTGGTGAACTGATTGAGACTGGCGAGACATCACCTATCTTAATCAACGAAGGCCGATGTGAGCGTTTTTCTGATCTCGCTGATGTTGAGTTCATTGGTGGCCGCGCTGGTATCAGCCTGTTTCAGGCAGAGCTTCGCAGCCTGCCGCACACGCTGACGATGTTGGAGCGCCATCCATTGGGCTCGCAATGCTTCATTCCGATGAACCAATCAGAATATCTTGTCATAGTCGCCGAAGATGAAGGTGGATGGCCTTCATCACCTCGTGCGTTTATGGCGAGTTCAACCCAGTCCATCAATATCAAACGGAACACATGGCACGGCGTTCTGACTCCCATCAACGGGTCAGGACTGTTCGCTGTTGTCGACCGGATTGGGGACGGAAATAACCTAGAAGAACATTGGCTGAAGGAGGCCTACTTAATAACGGAATAACACTGTGCGTCATTAGTAGGAGGGGACTAAATGACCAGCAATTCCATCGGGACACCAGAACAACTGCGTGATCCGAACTACACACCTGCCTTACATAAGGCGGTACCACTTGGCATTCAGCATGTGCTTGCCATGTTCGTCTCAAACGTTACTCCGGCGATCATTATTGCCGGAGCTGCCGGATTTGGGTTTGGCTCTGATGCAGGGGCGCAGGGCTTCCCAGACATGACATACATGATCCAGATGTCTATGCTGTTTGCCGGAATAGCGACGCTTTTTCAAACAATTGGAATGGGAGCAGTTGGAGCCCGCTTGCCGATTGTGCAAGGTACCAGCTTTGCTTTCATACCCATCATGATTCCACTCGTTGCAGGTAAAGGTGTTGAAGCTTTGCCTGCTCTGTTTGGAGGCGTGCTCATTGGTGGTTTGTTCCATGCCATTCTAGGGATGTTCATTGGCCGCATTCGCTTTGCCTTACCACCACTGGTGACTGGTCTTGTCGTAACCATGATCGGTCTGGCGCTGGTGAAAGTGGGCATTCAGTATGCTGCTGGTGGTGTGCCTGCTATTAGCAAGCCTGAGTATGGAAGTATGCTCAACTGGTCTGCTGCGCTCATTGTTATTCTCGTCACGCTTGGCTTGAAGTTCTATGCCCGCGGAATCCTAGCTGTATCTGCTGTGGTGATTGGCATCCTTGCAGGATACCTTTACGCGATGATGGTCGGCATGGTGACCGTGGACGGTATTGCCACAAGCGTTGGCCGCTCTGCATCTTTCGCCCTGCCGATGCCATTCGCCTATGGTTTTGATTTCAGCCTTGCTGCTGTGGTTGGCTTTTGTCTCATGGCGTTTGTGAGTGCTGTTGAAACTGTTGGCGATGTCTCTGGCATTACCAAAGGCGGTGCAGGACGTGAGGCGACCGACAAGGAGATCCAAGGGGCAACCTACGCTGATGGTTTTGGCACAGCCATAGCCGGTGTTTTTGGTGGTTTGCCGAACACATCCTTCAGCCAGAATGTGGGGTTGATTGCCATGACAGGCGTGATGAGCCGCCACGTGGTGACCATTGGTGCTTTATTCCTCATCGTGTGCGGACTGATACCCAAGGTTGGAGCGATCATTCGCACAATTCCCATCGAAGTGCTCGGCGGAGGTGTGATCGTTATGTTTGGAATGGTGGTTGCCGCTGGCGTCTCCATGCTCTCCGACGTCAACTGGAACCGCCGAAACATGGTGATCTTCGCGATTGCGTTATCAATCGGCCTTGGCTTGCAGCTGGATCCAAAAGCTGTTCAGTATCTGCCAGACACTCTGCGCATTTTGATGACGAGTGGCTTACTTCCTGCAGCTCTGATCGCGATTGTGCTCAATCTTGTATTGCCAGAAGAGCTTTCTGCCGAAGCAACGGAAGAAGTTTCAGGCGGCATGGCCTCACAAGAGGATGCACCACTCAAACCAGCAGGCTCCCAAGCCTAAAGAAACTCCCCTCGCTGTTTTGCTATGGCGAGGGGAGCATCTCTTATAGTTTCTGCCATGAACCGCCGTTCTGAGAGCTTTTCACGGCTGTTTCAATGAAGTTCAGTCCATCCAACCCATCAGATACAGTCGGAAGCAGTTTGCTGCACTCGGGTTCTGACTGGCCTAAAATGCGCGCAACTAAAACATCAGCAAACTCGTTATAAATTGTTGCGAAGGCTTCCAGATACCCTTCCGGATGACCACCTGGAATGCGTGAGACTGCATTTGCGGCCTCTATTGCATCGGGGCCACCGCGTGTGATGCGATAGCTTGACTTTCCATAGGGTGAGTAAACCAGATGGTTCGGGTCAGCCTGCACCCACTCAACACCGCCTTTGTCTCCATAAACACGCAGTCTCAGCCCATTTTCGTTACCTGGAGCAACCTGAGACGCCCACAGCATTCCCTTGGCACCATTTTCGTAGCGCAGCAGCATCTGCACATCATCATCCAGCGCTCTGCCCTCTACGAAGCTGGTCAACTCCGCCAAAACTTCCGTTGCTTTCATGCCGGATAAGAAGGAGGCAAGATTGTAGGCGTGCGTTCCGATATCTCCGATACAGCCGCCTGCTCCGGATCGTTTTGGATCAGTACGCCAGCTGGCTTGCTTTTGGCTTGATTGCTCAATCGGCTCAGTCAGCCAATCTTGCGGGTACTCCACTTGAATCAGACGAACTTTCCCGAGTTCACCTGCCTCAATCATCGCTTTCGCCTGCCGGACCATTGGGTAGCCGGTGTAATTATGCGTCAACAGGAACAGCCTGCCAGTTTCCTCAACCAGTTGAACAAGCTTTTCGCTTTCTTCACTCGTCGTTGTCATCGGCTTATCGCAGATGACATGGATACCAGCCTCGAGCATCGCGCGAGCTGCCGGATAGTGCATATGGTTAGGCGTCACAATGGCAACTACATCAACCGGATCATCCCGAAGCGGTTCTTTTTCTGCCATTTCTTCGAAGGAGGTATAGGCACGATCAGATGAGATATAGAGTTCTTCAGCTGACGCTTTTGCCCGCGTTGGATCGGAAGAAAGGGCACCAGCAACAAGTTCATAGCGATCATCCAAACGCGATGCGATGCGGTGAACTGCGCCGATGAATGCACCCTGACCGCCGCCGATCATTCCCAGACGCAGTCTACGCCCCAGTTTTTTCGGAATATCCAACACTTGTTGTGGCCCAGCAGATTCGACGGTCATTATGCATTCTCCATATTTCTCAGGCGCAGATATCGGTTAGCGCAACAGCACCACCTGAACCTGTAGGATCATTAAGTCTGAGATCGGTAATTGCAAATGCTCTTTTGCAAAAGTGTTGGTCATTTCAGAGAAACTGTTTCAAAATCCAGGCTGATTTGTTGCTGACTTAAGGGAGAGTTGAAGGTCTTATGCCGAACTCATCAGAGACCACCCGAGCCTATTACGAGAAGAATGCAGAGAGCTTTATCGAGCGCACACTGCATCTGGACATGGAGGAGCACTACCAACGGTTCCTCAAGAGAGTGCCGCCAGGTGGGCGAGTTCTCGATGCGGGATGCGGGTCCGGGCGTGATGCCTATGCTTTCAAGCAGCTTGGCTTTGAAGTAAACGCCTTCGATGCATCTGCTGAAATGGTAAAATCGGCTAGTAAACTGATCGGTATAGATGTCCAGCAAAACACATTTCAGGAATTTATCAGCGAGCAGGTTTACGATGCTATTTGGGCATACGCCTCTTTGCTTCACGTTCCTTATTCTGAACTTCCTCTCACACTCACCAATCTCTGCAATGCCCTCAAGAATGGTGGCACCTTGTTTGCTTCTTTCAAACAGGGAGAAGGAGAAGTGATCCGCGATGACGGGCGTCGCTTTTCCATGATGACCGAAGCCCGCTTCAGCAACATCCTGCAGCAGCTCCCGAACCTACAGCTTCGAGATGCCCGAACTACGCTGAGCAACAAACCCTATAGCCCTGACGAAAAGTGGCTCACGATGATTATTGAGAAGGTGGGCTAAAGAGCAAATGGCGGAGAGTGAGGGATTCGAACCCTCGGAACACTTGCGTGCTCAACGGTTTTCGAGACCGCCCCGTTCGACCACTCCGGCAACTCTCCTAATTGATCCTCGTGGTGAGGATTGCGGGACCATATAAAGAAGCTTTCCCTTCGGCAAGCCCTGCGACCGCTATACCGCAGATAACTCACAGCTCACGCGTCACCTCCCAATAAAAAACGCAGTGAGCGAACCCACTGCGTTGAAATGACTGTCCATTTCTGGAGGGTTATGCGGCTTGAACGTTTTCAAGGAAGGCTTTGATCGAGCGGTTAAACTGATCAGCTTCTTCAGAGATGCTGTCTGCCTGATTGTTGATGTCTTCTGCCGTTTTGGTGGAGTTTTCGATAGTGCTGGCAACTTCCCCCATTTCGGACTCACCAATACGAGACTGATCAGAAGCATCGGTCACAGAACGCGCGATTTCACCAACAGTTACAGACTGCTGTTCTACAGCCGCTGCCACTGCTGAAGAGCTGGTGGATAGCTTCTCCATCATGCTCGTCACTTTTTCAATGGAGCCAACGGCATCAGTAGACACCTGCTGGATCGCATGGATCTGCTGCGAGATTTCTTCCGTAGCCGTGGTGGTCTGGTTTGCCAGATGCTTCACCTCAGAGGCCACAACTGCAAAGCCTTTGCCCATCTCGCCAGCACGCGCCGCCTCGATGGTGGCGTTGAGAGCAAGAAGGTTGGTCTGGTCTGCGATATCCTTGATCAAGCTAACAACTTTTCCAATACGGGATGCAGTTTCAGCCAGCTCCTGAATTGTCTTGGACGTGTTGATGACAAGCCCACCGACTTCATCGGCAACGTCTTTGGAGTTCACCGCTTCAGACGCGACTTCCTTAATGGAAAGAGACATTTCCTCGCTGGCAGATGCCACTGTTGCCACTGATGTAGATGCGTGGCTGACCGCATCACCTGCTTTACCAGCTTTATCAGAGACACTTTCGACAGTGACATTCAAAGCGAAGGAGGCTTCATGCAAAGACTGGATCGCGGAATTAAAACCATCGCCTGCAGCCGTTGCTGCTTTTTCAAACTCTCGCACCAGAAGAGCAACTTTCTGCTCACGTTCCTGACGACGCTTGTTGTCTTCATCGCGCTCACCGTTCAGCTGATTTCGCTCAATGGCGTTGGCACGGAAAACTTCCAGAATCTTCGCCATTTTCGCGAACTCATCCCGGCCTTTGGTGCCTTCGATATTGATTGAGACATCCCCTTTTGCCAGAACGCCCATGGCCGTATGCAGGTTCGCCAACGGGCGAGAGATGCGCCATGCAATGTAGCCCGCAATCATCAGGCCGATAATGCCCATAGCGCCAGCTTGCAACAAGAAGCGCTGCATGCTTGCAGCTGATGCCTCATTATGAAGCGCAGTTGCTTCGGATTCACCTGCCGCACCAAAATCATTGAGCTGTTGTGCAGCTGGGATCATCTCGTCCAGTTGTTCCAGAGCGAAGACCATTTCCTCCTGAATGTCAGCATTCAGAGTTTCAATCTGCTCCAGTGTCTCTGTGTAGGTTGCCCAGAGCTCGCTCACTACCTGAGATGTTTCTTCTGGCATTTTCGCTGTTTGAATGACCATGCCAAACTGCTCGATGCGGCTTTTGAAGGTACTCTTTTCAATTTCATACCCGTCAACGCCAATGGTCCATTCCATGGCCTGAAGATCTTTTAGCAAACCAGCGACACGATGTGTGTCTTTGCTGACGTTCAGTTTCCGGCGTGCCTTATTAATTTCGAGCTGCATTGTGGAACTAGCCCCCTGAAGGACTGAAATGAGACCTCCATCTGAGCTGGTGCCACGTTCTAGTGTTGCTTCAACCACTGC
Source organism: Pseudovibrio sp. Ad37 (assembly GCF_001623075.1). GTDB lineage: Bacteria > Pseudomonadota > Alphaproteobacteria > Rhizobiales > Stappiaceae > Pseudovibrio. Next base: position 290,533 of record NZ_LMCF01000012.1, on the reverse strand, counting down.
GCCAAACGTCTCTGAAAACCCGTAGGCATAGCCTTCCAGGTTATCGTAGAGTTCGTCCTCAATGCCTGAGACATTCAGTTCACGTGTTTCTTCTACCAATACAACAACACGCTCACGGGCACCTGCTGCAATGTCAGATGCCTCTGCTTTTGGATGAAGCAAAAACTCACCACCAATTGCGCGCATACGATCCACTGCAGCACTAATCGCCTGAGCATTTTGCATCAGCTGGTTATAGGTCTGCGTATTTTTTTGAAACTCAGCATTCTGGCTGTTCATTTGGGAGAGGGAAATCAGGGCCCCACCCAGCACAAGTATCGGCAACAACCCAAGAGCTGTAACTCTAGTTACGACGGAGTATATCCAGGCGAACTTTGGAATGCGCATTTTATGCTCCCCGCTCGTATGCGGTTTAAATAACTTGATATCAACAATCGCGTGTTTGTTACATGCCCCGTAGGTGCCTGAAGTTCCTAAAGCACCTGCTCAGAACATGTACAAATCACTTTAACCAGATGTTGGAGTGCGAAGGTTTATCGATCCTTAAACTTGATATCAAATAAAGATTGAAACCTAGTGTTGTAGGTATTCTGACGTAGTATTTTATTGCCACGCCTATACTAAAGATTATAATTAAAACGAAAACATCCTCAGTATTCAAAGATACGCACTCAACTGACTTTGATCTATATCAATCAAAAAGTGTTTTTCTGTCACATTCCCTGAGCGCATTTGTCGGGGTATCGCTAGTGATTCTGAAAGGGGCTTTGCATCTATTGAATGCGCCTTAACCAGTTTGCATACAGATGCCCTCACCAGTTAGCCATAATAAAAACAAAAACAATACTACATATTTACAGTCATTATTCTCGAAGAAGAAATATATAGTATGCCGATTGCAAATAGTGAACTAAAAACACGATTGTTTACATTATCAAATTAAGTTAGGTTATTTTTCAGATGCAGCATCACTCGCTTTTTGCGGCCAACAAAACTCAAAACGGCCATGAAGGGAATTGATATGCCTAAGTTAACCAACCTGATGTGTGCCTTAATCCTCGCAGGGTCATTTGTTGCCTTGCCAGTCACCTCTCAAGCTCTTGTCAAGACTTTGACGTCAGCAAACACGACGAGTGACTACTGGCTTAACCTGCGCCAGGGACCCTCTACCAGTTACAATGTAGTGAGAGTCTTGAGGCCTGGCTCAACCGTGATGGTCAAATCCTGTCAAAGCGACTGGCGCTGGTGCGCCGTCTCCTACAACGGTGTCGACGGCTATGTGAATGCGCGCTACATCCACAAAGACGGCGTTCACCTTAGTACAGGCCAACACTATAACTTGGTTCCTGTCAGTTACATCACGAACTAGCCTATGGAATCTGCTGAGAAGGATTCGAAAACCAACATATATGAGCCGTCCGGAACACTGCTGGACGGCTCAACTTCAATATGGCGGTTTTGTTTTTCTTTCAGCTACATATCCCCTTTAAATAGAATAGTTGTCTGAATTATTCAGCAAAAGATTGATGTTTCGCTCATTTCTGCTGGAGCCGCGTTTTCTTTCCTCAAACCTATTGCCAGCTCACAGAGTCCTTGCAATCTTGCCCATACTAGGCCTGACTTTCCCTATTCTGAGGAGCTTTAGCTATATCAGCCGCCAGACTAAAGAAGGGGGCTAACTGCGCCTTTGTTGACGAGCGATCGTTCTCCGCAAAGTTCAAATAAAATGCTGAGATTCTGAGTTGACATTCCAGAATGCCTGCGTATATTCCAGCAGCTCATAAATTGCGGGGAAACCCGTGTTTTCGCGCTGTCCGAGGCAAGACATCGAAACCGCCTTCTGGTTTTTTCCAGAGTTTGCGGTCGATCTCCCCGAAAGGGGACGTTCCTAGAGCATAAAGGAAACGGTCGACAAAGTTCGCAGTTTGCTGCGACGCCAAAGGGTGCGCTTAGATAAGAAGGACATGCGCATGTTCGCAGTCATCAAAACAGGCGGTAAACAGTACACTGTTGCTGCTGACGATCTTCTGAAGATCGAAAAAGTTTCTGCCGAAGCTGGTGAAACAGTAACTTTTGACGAAGTTCTCATGGTTGGTTCAGATGCTGAAACCACTATTGGTGCACCAACCGTTGAAGGCGCTTCTGTTGTAGCTGAGGTTGTTGAGCAGGGTCGTGATCGTAAGATCATCATCTTCAAAAAACGTCGTCGTCAGAACTCCCGTCGTCGTAATGGTCATCGTCAGGCTTTCACTACTGTGAAAATCACCGACATCCTGACCAGTGGCGCTAAGCCAGCTAAAAAAGCCGCCGCTCCTAAGAAAGCTGCCGCTGCACCAGCTGCTGAAGGTTCCGACGATCTGAAAAAATTGCAGGGTCTTGGCCCAGCAATTGAGAAAAAGCTGAATGCTGCAGGTATCTCTACCTACGCACAAATCGCAGTTCTTTCTGCTGAAGACATCGCCCGCGTTGAAGAAGAAACTGGCACTAAAGGCCGCTTCGAACGTGATAACTGGGTTGCACAGGCTAAGGAACTCGCAGCGAAGTAATTCGCGCAAGTTTCTGTCCTAGAGATTAAACGAGGAGTACTTCGTTATGGCTCATAAAAAAGCTGGCGGTTCATCCCGCAACGGTCGCGACTCAGCTGGTCGTCGCCTTGGTATCAAGAAGTTCGGCGGCGAAGCCGTGATTCCTGGCAACATCATTGCACGTCAGCGTGGCACTAAGTGGCACCCAGGCGCAGGTGTTGGCATTGGTAAAGACCATACCATTTTTGCGACCGTCGAAGGCAAAGTTGCATTCGAAGAAAAACGCAATGGCCGAACATTTATTAATGTGATGCCGGTGGCACTCGCCGCCGAGTAACGCTGACGTGATAATCCAAATCGTCGGCGTCTCATCAGACCCCGACGGATTTGGAAAAATCCGGTTCAGATCGAAAGATCAGAAAAAGGGGAGATGGGACGCCATCTTTCCTTTTTCTTTGTCCAGTGGGATGGGCAGTAGACCGGAGTTAAAACCATGGTAGTTGAATACGAAGAAATCCCAGAAGAAAGCAGTTGCATTGCGGCCGGGTCGCCGCAGGACACCGCGCGTCTTGTCATCGACCGAGCGCGCAAGGATGATTTGGCTGACATCCTGTTTTTAGCCAACAACCGTCGGATCGCTGAGAAACTGACGAACATGCCTCATCCCTTCACGTATGAAGACGCTAAAGCGCTCGTGAAACGGTGTGATGTGCAGTTGCCATCTCAGGCGACGTTCGCGATCCGCATGAAGAACACTGGCCGTATTATTGGCGCTATCGGTTTCAACCCGCTTGCCGAAGACTTTGGTGCTGTGCACCTGGGTTATTGGGTGGGCGAGCCATTCTGGAACCAGGGATATGCGACAGAAGCTGTTCAGTCTGTTATCGAATTCGCGTTTGCTAATGGTGTTAAGGAGCTCTCCGCTTCTTGTCGCGTGAGCAATCCTGCCTCGCACCGCGTGCTGACCAAGTGCGGCTTTAAGCAGGACGGAACGACAAAGCTGCATTCTCTCGGCGCTATGGCCGTGGTGGATGCCACACGCTTTACACTGACCCGCAGCCAATGGATCGCGAATACGCGATGGGGCTCTGCTGGTTAAGTGATGCCAGATCAGCAGGTTGCAATGACAGCAACCTGCTTTCGGCAGCGTGATTGTTGTTTGGCTGTGACGGCTTACCCTCAACCACACAAAACCAGCAGGCTTTTACCTGATCCTGATGCAGTCGCTCTGTCTGCAATCCAGGTCATCGAGGCCATGCTGCGTTTTACCCTCACTTACCTACTCCAACGAACGATTAGAGAAACATGAGTTTGATTTACAAGGCCTTTTACAATGCTCACCACAACTATAGATACCCAAAGGCTGCAACTGCGCCCATTCCAATCTGACGATCTCCCTCGCTTTTGGGAGATCGGACCTTCTAACTATGAAATAGCACGCTGGCTCACCGGGTTAACGTGGCCTCCAACCATGATGGAAGCCGAAGCCTTTATAGAACAGGCGTGCCTTGCAAATGCCAAAACGGACTCATTTCCGTTTGCCATCGACTGTAACGGACAGCTTATAGGCGGCGTTGAAGTCCAAAAACCCGGTGATCTCAAAGAGTTCCCGGAACTGCCAACCATTGGCTATTGGCTTTCCGAAGCCGCACATGGCCAAGGGTATATCACTGAAGCATGTGTTGCTGCGCTGCATTGGGGCTTTGCGCGCGCTGCATGTGACACCTTCGCCGCTCGTGTGTTTGCGACGAACTATTCCTCTCAGAAGGTATTGAAAAAGCTAGGCTTTGAGCCTGCTGGTGTTTGCCTTCGGTACTCTAAACCTTTGCAACAAGACGTTGAGAATATCATCATGCATCTGCCGCGGGATCGGTTTGAGGCGTTGCATGGTGATGCGCATGTGATGATGGGAGCAGCGCTATGACCACCTTTCCTCGTTTGAGAACGACCAGCCTGACACTGCGGGAATGGCGAGAAACGGATGCACCCCGCGCGCTAAAACTCTTTCAAAATCAGAATATTACACGCATGCTAACCTCCAAGCCACATCCCTTTACAAAGGCAGATGCCCAGGCCTTTTTGCATAAGGCTATGCCTCACAATTTGAATGAAGTTTTGAATTGGGCAGTCGAGCTTAAAGGAGAAGTGGTTGGTGGTATTGGAGCCGGACCGCTTGATAAAACACCAGACATGGGTTGGTGGCTTGCTGAAGAACATTGGCAAAAAGGCATTATGTTTGAGGCCGCTAGCGAAGCTTTGCGCTACCTTCTTCTTGAACGCGAGTACCCCAAAATCGTTGTAGATGCATTCAGCGATAACAAAGGGTCTCAAGCCCTGATGCGTAAGCTTGGCTTTGTTCATACCGGGCAAGGAATGGGGAGCAGCATGGCCCGCCTTGCCGGGGATTATCCTACAGAAGAGTTCGCCATATCCCCGCTTGATTTCATCGCAGCACAACAGCTCAGAGTGCAGGAGGCAGCACAATGACCACTTTTCCTCGTTTGAGAACAGCCAGTCTGACACTTCGGGAGTGGAGAGAGACGGATGCGCCTCGCATTCTTAAACTGCTGCAAAATCAGAATGTTACGCGAATGCTGGCGAGTGCTCCGTATCCTTATACCAAAGCGGATGCTGAGGTCTTTCTGCAAAGGTTTATGCCCAGAGACCTTGGCCATGGAGTGAACTGGGCCGTTGAGCTGCAGGGGGAAGTGGTTGGTGGCGTTGGTGCTGGCCAACTTTCCAGAAAACCTGAACTCGCCTTTTGGCTTGCAGAAGAGCATTGGAAAAAAGGCATTATGTATGAGGCAGTTAGTGAGGTTCTCCGTTACTTGCTGCTGGAACGTGAGTTGCCTTCCATCTTTGCCGATGCCTTTAGCGACAATGCGGGATCTCAGGCACTGATCCGAAAACTTGGGTTTGTTCATACCGGACAGAATGAGGGACGAAGTCGTGCACGCCTCGCGGGCAATTATCCGACAGAAGAGTTCCTCATATCCCCGCTTGATTTCATCAGTGCACAACAAGCCAGAGCGCAGGAGGCAGCGCAATGATCTTTCCGGAATTACAAACCAACCGTTTGATTTTAAGAGCACTTCAGCCGGATGATTATCCTCGGCTGCGGTTCCTGTTTTCTGATTTTGATGTGGCGCGGATGACTGCCAGCTTTCCGCATCCGATCACTAATGAGTGGGCGCATGAGTTTATCACTTGTAGTCATTCTAATGATCTGAATTCGGATGTGGTTTGGGCGATTGATAATGGTACGGGCTTCATCGGGTCCATTGGTGCACACCGGATCGGCAAATCTGCTTCTTTGGGCTATGCGCTTGGAAAGTACTACTGGCGGCGGGGTTATATGAGTGAAGCCGTGCAAGCCGTTGTAAACTATCTACAAAATGAGCGTTGCGTTGAGAACGTTGATGCGTGCGTTTTTTTGGAGAATCCTGCGTCATTCCGCGTTCTTATGAAGAACGGCTTCGTTCCAACCTCTGTCTGCACGCATTCCTGCGCTTCCAGAGAGGCTGACGAAATTGAGACCCAAAATTTCGAACTCAAGCTGGCACAGTCCGCAGAGCAACCACACCTTGCCGTGGCGGGGATAAGATAGGATGGCTTTTCCAGAGCTGAAAACAGACCGTCTTCGATTGCGCATGCTTGAAGACGGCGATCTGGATCGCCTTGTCCAGCTGGCGAACTCTTACGCGATTGCGAGCATGCTTTCGGGCATGCCGCATCCGTTTACAGAAGAGACTGGCAGGTTCTACATACATAGCAGCAAGACCAGTGATCCTGCCAGTGTTGTGTTATGGGCCATTGACGATGGGACTGGCCTTGTCGGTTGCATCTGGGCAAAGTTTGAGGATGGTACTGGCTGGACCGGTTATTGGATGGGTGAGCCTTATTGGGGGCGTGGCTACATGAGCGAAGCTCTGCGTACAGTTCTGCGTTTCGGATTTGAGCAGCACTTTGTTACGAACTTTGGGGCCGGTGTGTTTGCCGACAATCCTGCCTCCTCTCATTTGTTGGATAAGATGGGCTTCAGCAAAGTTGGCGAAGAAACTATCCCCTCTAAAGGACGCGGTGATATCATGGTTCCACATCTCCGGCTTGCATTGCCCAAAGCCGATTTTGTGGACTTAGCAGAAGCGGAAGGTTGAGCGCCATGACAACCCAAAGCACCTTTCCTGTTCTACGCAGCGAGCGACTAGTATTGCGCGAGATGCGATCTGAGGACTTGGAGAGGCTTTGTGCGTACTTGGGGGATTTTGAGGTCTCCAAGTCGCTGAGCAGTCAACCGCATCCGTTTTTGGAAGCGGATGGGCGGGATTATATTGAGCAGGCGCTTGCCAACAATACAGCTGAGAATGTGACCTGGGCAATTGAGCTTGATGGGCAGTTTTGTGGTGGTTTTAAAGCGAAGGAGTTGCATGGAGCTGCGAGCGTTGGCTACTGGCTTGGGCGCGAGCATTGGGGCAAAGGGCTGATGAGTGAGGCTTTGCGTGTTGTTCTTGATTATCTGTTTGAAGCGCGGGCGCTGCATGTGGTGCGGACCGGCGTGTTCAAGGAGAACCCGGCCTCCATGCGGGTGCTGACCAAGATGGGTTTCAAGATTACTGGTGAGGCTAAACACGCCTGCCGTGCGCGGGACAATGTGGAATTTGATGAGACCCAGCTTCAGATAACCCGAAATGACTTTCTTCGACTGACTAATTCAGACATGAATTCGTGAGTATTCAAGATGTTTCCTGACCTAAAAACAGACAGGCTGATACTGCGCCAGTTCAGGCATTCTGATCTGGAGCCACTTTGCAAGTTCACCGACAATTTCGCAGTTAGTAAAACACTCTCTGAAGTGCCTTACCCTTATTCCAAGGCAGACGGAGAATGGTGGATCAACTACTGCCTGACCACTCCACTCTCAGAGAAAATCGCCTGGGTGATTGAGGGGCCTGCTGGCTTTTCCGGCGCGATCACTCTGATGAAGCTTCAAAGCGGCAAGCCAATTCTTGGGTATTGGCTTGCTGAGCATCTGTGGGGCAAAGGCTATATGAGTGAGGCTGCTCAGGCCGTTACTGCATATGGTTTTGAGACACTTGGCCTGCCCACGATTTATACCTCTGCGCTTGAAGAGAACCCCGGAAGCCTGCGCGTTCTGACCAAACTGGGTTTTCAGGAGGTTGGAAGAGGCTTTTCAACTCCGCGCTCCCGGCCAGAAGAGACGCTGCCGAATATTTCTCTCAGTTTAACGCGGGAACAGTGGGCAGCACGGCATGCCCCTGCCTAACGACCATTATGGAATTACAGAGTGTTTGCGGCACACCGACTAAGCACTCCAAACGCAACAAGTTGGATTAATGATGTTTCCTGAACTCAAAACAAACCGCCTGACACTCCGCCAGTTTCAGCAGGGTGATCTGGAGCCAATCTGCGAGTACATCAGCAATTTTGAAGTCAGCAAGATGCTGACTGTGGTGCCCCACCCATACACAAAAGCGGATGGGGAGTGGTGGTTGAACCACATCAAGGAGACACCGCTAAGCAAAGAGACGAACTGGGTTATTGAATCCGAACATGGGTTCTCAGGCGTCATTGGAATACGCATCCCAGAAGATGGCTTCCCGCGCATTGGTTATTGGCTGGGTCAACCGTTCTGGGGCAAAGGCTATATGAGCGAGGCAACTGAGGCCGTGGTCAATTACTGCTTTGAGGAACTGGGTGTGAGCAAAGTGACTTCCGGCGCCTTTGAAGAAAATGACGGGTCCCTGAATGTGCTGGCGAAGAACGGTTTCCAGACGATCGGCTCGGAGCCAGAAAAAAGTCGCGCTCGCGGAGAAGAAGAAGTCACTCTTATCAACGTGGAGCTCACCCGCCATTTATGGGAAGCCATGCGGGCGGTGACGGTTTGAAGATGAATTGCTTGTCGCGTGCCGATGGGTGCGCGCGACAAGTTTTGGGATCAGTCGAATAGCAGCGGTATCATGATGTGCATGGTGCTGTGCATGAAGATGAGAAAGCCCGGACCGACCAGAAAAAACAGGCTCCCCATTATGATGCCGGGAACGAGAATGCGTGTGGCGATCAAGTTCCACAATAAGATGCTATCCAGTTCTCCAAGCTCATGAAGGAAGACAAAAGCTAGTGCTGCGATGAGGATTGCAGTGCCAGCAGACCAGAACACGCGATACCTGTACTCAACGCCTGACAGCAGTTTGAACATTCCGAAGAAGACCAGCCCACTCAATAACATGCGGAAGACGAGTTCTTCGCCGTAACCAGCCACCATGCCGAAGAGATAGCCTGGACGTGAGCTTTCTTCTGCCGGGACAAAGTCAGGCAGTTCACTCCCGAAAAACGCCCAGATAATGCATGTGATGATGATTGCTGTGCTTACACCGCTCACGATCTGCAAACCGGGCGTATGCTTTATCAAGCCTGCCCAGCCGAGTTTGTTAAAGCAAAACCAGCCCAAGAGCAGTGAGGTGAAAATGATGAGCCAGGTAGAGACGTAAATCGGCACGATCTTGATGAACGGATCTGCCCAGAAAATCTGACTTGTGTTCTGTTCGGTGAAAACCAATAGGCCAATGCAATAGAGAACAAAGACCTGAGCCCAGACGATTGTTGCCATGAGCTGGTTGCGAAAGGTGGTGGGGAAGTAGTTGTGTTGGGAAGAAGATGTCATTGTATTTCCTCCGTCCTTCTCGGAGACATTGTTGAGAAGGAGAAATGGAGAGGAGGGCAACATCTCAAACGATTTTGCTTGAGAGGCTGCCCTACGCATCAATTCTGGCTCAGAGTTTCTGGCCGTTGTTGATGATGGTGGTCGATGCCGGGACTGCATTTACGACGGTTTGAAGCGCCATGCAGGCTTTCTCACTCGCCTCCACCAAAGAGGCAATCAGAGATGGGTCTTCTTGCGATTCGATGATGATGACTGTCTCGACGCCTTTTGAAACACCAAGCATGTCCGAGCCTTCTTCAGCGGTCATTCCCGGAATTCTGGACTGGAACTTCATTTTCTGCTCCAGCTTGATGGAGGAGATGTTCAGCTTCCGGGACTGAGCCAACCCATGCACATGCGTGAGCAGGCAGAAGCCGATACCCGCGGCCAGGTAAGACAATGGTGCGGGAGCTGTATCCGTGCCGCCAATGGATGAGCCCTCGTCGCAGAGAACTTCGAACGCACCAAAACCGGGAACGTTGGGTTGGACCACGCCGGTCTTAACCAAGCCATCGCCTGTCAACTCTGCGATGAAATCAACCTCAAGCTCCATGCCTTCCTTTGACTTCTTGATTTTGTTTAGGCTGATGTGCTGGGGTGTTGGCATGGCTGCTGCCCGGGTCACGATGGGATGTGTCACAGTGTTATTGTTAAGCATCTCTACCTCCGTAAGTGTACGACACTGTACCGTACACTTAGCAGACAAAAATCACTTTCGTCAAGCATGGCTGTTTTCTACGGTTCCACGCTGGTTGGTGTCAGACCCCATAAGCCTTCATAAAATCACGCACGCATTGGCGAACATGGCCTGAAATTTCCTGCTCGTCCGGCGCGGATTGAACACCTAGCAGAAGAGCGAGATGAGTGTCCTCTCTCAACATGCCCATGAATATGGCCGCTGCGTTTTCAGGATGTTCAATGGCAACGATGCCAAGGTCGCTCGCAAGCTGAAGCTGTTGGGCAATGCTGGAGGTTGCTCGTTTGGGGCCAAGCTGGAAAAATGATTTGGTAATATGAGGAGCGCGACTGCCCTCACCTATCAACATACGCCAAAGGCCCAGAGTTCTGTCATCATAGATGAGGGTCAAGACAGCCTTACCAAAGACAAAAAGAATCTCTTCAAGCTCCTGACGGGAGCCACCATCTTCGTTTGAGTCGAGAGGTTTTATGGAGAGGACAGGCCCTTCAGACAGGTTGCTGACAATCTCTGCCAACATTGCTTCTTTGTTTTTGAAGTGTCTGTAGACTGTGGTCTTGGAGGCGCGGGCTCGTCTGACGATCTCATCCATCGAGGTGTTGGCATAGCCAAGTTCGATGATCGCATCAGCTGCAATTTCTAAAAGCTCATTTTTCCGCTTTTCGCCGCGCGATACCTTTTTCTCTGATTCCATGCAGGTTTTCCGTCTCTCACGTGGGTACGATACCGTATCTTACACTAAGCTCTAGTGAGTTTGGTGAGGAGAAACAAGATTGCAAGGGAATGGAATGTGGAGGCATCAGCTGGCATCACGGCGAAGCATGATGTTGGGAGCCGGATTTGGGGAGGATGGTATTCTGTAGAGGAGCATTTTGGCTGAATGGAAGCCTGATGGCTATCTCATTGTAGGTTTATTGATGTCTGGGCCAAATTCCAGACAAAAAAAAGAGCGCATTGCTGCGCTCTTTTTCACTGAACAGCTCGAATTATACGGTTTCGAGGTTTACAGCGCTCTGACGGCCATCACGACCAGCTTCCAATTCGTAAGTTACGTCCTGGCCATCAGCCAGAGTAGACAGACCGGAGCGCTCTACTGCAGAGATGTGAACAAATACGTCTTTGCTTCCATCTTCAGGTGCAATAAAACCGAAACCTTTAGTGCTGTTGAACCATTTCACGGTGCCTTTAGCCATCGTGATATCTCCTAGTTAGTGTGCCGCTGCGACATGCAGATAGCTTTGGTTGCGTCAGGGCGAAATCGAGTGCACTGACGCCTAAAAAGGAGACAGGGTCGATAGTCTTAACGTAGAGACGGCATTCCACATATTGACTGATAAGTAAAGATCCAGCTTTCCATTTGAGGCGTGTAGAGCCATTTTTTTTAAATTCCCTGTGTTTTTACTGAGTCAAATCCTAACTTATTCCCTGATCTTTTCACAAAACGCATAAAATTGAGGGAAACTCGATATTGGAGACTCCTGGCGGTTGCATTGCCGGATTTGTCGATATTTGAGCGAATATTCCTCAGCATGTGAAAAATATTCCAGAAATATGCTCTAACTGCTTGCAATAGGGAGTGGTCCGAGATAGTGACCGCCCCCAAGCTTTGAAGTTCCTCTCGGATTTTGAAACCTCCAAGATGCTGTTGTCTGCTTACTTTGTTCCCCTGTGAATAAAGATGCAGGCGTCGATCACCTTTGATTCTCCGATCTGTGTGTGTTTATCGGGCAATTGAAGATGGGTCCTGCTCCTCTGATCTGGCTGGCGCGTCTGTTTATGCGTTCCGCGACTTTCAGCAGATGGCAGGATAGGGTCTTTGAGCAAGGTTGCGGCAACAGCCTTTTGCTCCCTCGTCCCTTTGTGATCGTACCCAGCACTCGTGGCAGGGGTTCACTTGAGATCTCAGGAACCAAAAGCAAGGGTTGGATAGCACCGGCGCGTTGCGAGCACATGGCTCGACGGGTTTGACGCTATCTTCGTGTACTTAAGAGAAAGAGCGCCAGCGACAACAAGCCAAGCGCTCCAAGAAGAATAAGAAGAGATTGTCATGTTCCCGGAGTTACAATCCGAGCGCTTGATCCTACGCGATTTTCGCGAGAGTGATTTTGATATTCATAATGCGTCTTTGAATGATTTCGATGTGAGCAAGATGCTGACTGTCGTTCCGCATCCTTATACAAAGGATGATGGTGACTGGTGGTTTGATCATTGCCGCACGACATCTCACAGCGAAGAGATCAACTGGGTGATCGATAATGGCGAAGGCCTTGTCGGCGTCATCGGCATCCGCAATGTCTCGACAACACCGCACCTCGGTTACTGGCTGGCTAAATCCCAATGGGGTAAAGGTTATGCCAGTGAAGCGACCAACCTGATATGCGACTACGTGTTCAACCGGCTGAATGCGGCTGCGATGAACACTGGCCTGTTCACCATTAATCCGAAGTCTCTGAATGTGCTTCAGAAGAACGGGTTTGAGATAACTGGCGAGACTAAAGAGAAGAACCGCGCACGTGGTGATCTCGAAATGGATTACACTACAGTTACGCTGACCCGGGACAGATGGACATCGATGCAGGCGATTGCGGCCTGACGTTCCAGTCTCTAAAGCAACTTGTCTTTAGGGATTTGTTCTTGCGCATCTGAATTTTAAAAGGCTTGCGAATTGATGTTCGTGAGCCTTTTGGCTGTTCAGGGCAGCAAACCATAAATCAGGTTGCTTATTCTTTTCCGGAAAGCGCTAGACACTTTTCGGGAACACGCTTAAGCAATAAAATTAGCCAGATTTGCCGTTCCGCCCTTGGCGAGAGCGCAATAGGGCTTTATGACGTCCTCCAAAGAACGTCACAGGTGGACGAAAGAGAATAAAATGAAATTCCTCGATCAGGCAAAGATCTTTGTAAAGTCTGGTGATGGTGGCGCGGGCAGCGTCAGCTTCCGCCGTGAGAAATATGTTGCCGAAGGTGGACCCGACGGCGGTGATGGTGGCCGTGGTGGTGATGTATGGGTTGAGTGCGTTGATGGCCTCAACACACTGATCGACTATCGCTACGCGCAGCACTACAAAGCAAAAATCGGCATGCATGGCATGGGCCGCAACAGAACCGGCGCCAAGGGCGACGATGTTGTGCTTCGTGTTCCTGTAGGCACTCAGATTCTTGAAGAAGACAACGAGACCGTTCAGGCGGACATGACCGAGATTGGTCAGCGCTTGTTGCTTCTGAAAGGTGGTAATGGCGGTTTCGGTAACGCGCACTTCAAATCCTCAACCAACCAGGCACCGCGCCATGCGAACCCTGGTCTTGAAGGCGAAGAAAAGTGGATCTGGCTGCGCCTGAAGCTGATTGCGGATGCTGGCCTTGTGGGTCTGCCAAACGCTGGCAAATCCACCTTCCTCTCCGCTGTATCAGCAGCACGCCCGAAAATTGCGGATTATCCGTTCACCACGCTGCACCCGAACCTGGGTGTGTGTGAACTCGACAATCGCGGCTTTGTCCTCGCTGACATTCCGGGCCTCATTCGTGGTGCACACGAAGGTCATGGTCTTGGCGACCGTTTCCTTGGCCACGTGGAGCGGACGCGCGTTCTGTTGCATCTGGTGGATGGCTCTGGCGAAGAAGACCCGGCAGATTCTTACCGCACCATTCGCGGTGAGCTGGAAGCTTATGGCCATGGTTTGGATGAGAAGGCTGAGATTGTTTGTCTTTCCAAAGCAGATGCACTGACAGAAGAGCTGCGCGAAGAGCGCTTTAAGTCTCTTGAAGAAGCCTGCGGTCAGAAGCCTTTGATCATTTCGTCTGCCAGTGGTGAAAACATCGACACGGCTCAGCGCATGATCATTCGTGCAATTGACAAGGATAAGCAAGACGAGGCCAATGCCATTCCTTCTGATGGAATTGAGGAGTGGCGCCCGTAATGGCTCGAAGTCTGAGCGACTATAAGCGCATCACCGTAAAAATCGGCTCTGCCCTTCTGGTAGAAAAGGGCCGATTGAAGCGTGAGTGGCTGGAATCGCTGGCAGATGACCTTCAGGCTCTTTCCGAAGCTGGGAAAGAAGTACTGGTGGTCTCTTCCGGTTCCATTGCTCTTGGTCGTGGTGTGCTTGGTCTGCCAGCTGGTCCGCTCAAACTGGAGCAGGCGCAAGCCGCGGCTTCTGTGGGCCAGATTGCACTTGCTCAGGCATATTCTGAAATTCTCGGCGCGCGCGGGTTAACGGCTGGCCAGATTCTGCTGACGCTCGGCGACACGGAAGAGCGCCGTCGTTACCTCAATGCGCGCGAGACGATTGGCACATTGCTGAAGATGGGCGCTGTGCCGATCATCAACGAGAATGACAGCGTTGCGACCTCCGAGATCCGCTATGGTGATAACGACCGTCTGGGCGCCCGTGTGGCGACCATGGCGAGTGCGGATCTTCTTGTGCTGCTGTCTGATGTGGACGGGCTTTACACCGCCGCTCCGCAGACAGATCCTGATGCCATCTTCCTACCTGAGGTTCCTCAGGTGACACAGGAGATTGAGGCCATGGCCGGAGCGCCGGGAACGGCCTTCTCCTCCGGTGGCATGAAGACCAAGATTGATGCAGCCAAGATTGCGCAGAGCGCAGGTACATCCATGATCATTGCCAGTGGCAAGACCATGAACCCGCTTAACGCAATTGAAAATGGTGCACGGGCAACATGGTTCCCTGCTCCATCCTCACCCGCCCGTGCCCGCAAAACGTGGATCAGCGGTCACCTGAAGCCGCATGGCACCATTCAGCTGGATGCAGGTGCGCTAAAAGCTGTGAAGGCGGGCAAGAGCCTGCTGCCAGCAGGGGTGACCAAAGTGGATGGCACATTCACACGTGGTGATGCTGTGCGTATTATAGATGCGGACGGTCATGATGTGGGTCGCGGTCTTGTGGCCTATGATTACGGTGAGGCCTCTCTCATCATCGGGCGCAACAGCAAAGAAATTGAAGCCATTGTCGGCTATCCGGGACGGGCAGAAATGGTCCATACGGACGACCTTGTGCTCTCTACATCTGATTTGGACAATTCATAGAAACTGTTTAGGTTGACCAAGTTCAACCAGTGATGACTTAAGGGTTTTGCAGATGCTGAATACTTCTGAAGTGGCAAATGCGGACAACACCGATGTTCGCGACCTGATGGCAACTCTTGGCAGACAAGCACGCGCTGCTGCACGTACTCTTGCCATTGCCCCCACAAGCCAGAAGAACAAAGGTCTGCAAGCGATGGCAGCTGCTGTTCGCGCTGCAACCCCTGAGATCCTCAAAGCGAATGCGATTGATCTGGAGAGCATGCAGGCCAATGGTCAGCTGGCATCCTTTATTGATCGCGGCACATTGAACGAAGAGCGCATTGAAGCCATTGCCTGCGCACTGGAAGACATTGCCAAGCTGGACGACCCTGTCGGTTCTACGATTGCAGATTGGAAACGTCCGAACGGTTTGGACATCTCGCGCGTCCGCACGCCTCTTGGTGTAATTGGCGTAATCTACGAGAGCCGCCCGAACGTGACTGCGGATGCCGGAGCATTGTGCCTGAAGGCTGGTAATGCTGTTGTGCTGCGCGGCGGTTCAGACACCATCAACTCCAACCTTGCTATCTATAAAGCTTTGCAGGCTGGCCTTGCAGACGCCGGACTGCCAGTAGATGCCATTCAGATTGTACCGGTGAAAGACCGCGCTGCTGTTGGCGAAATGCTGAAGGGTCTGGATGGTAATCTTGATGTGATCATTCCGCGTGGTGGCAAGAGCCTTGTTGCTCGTGTTCAGGATGAGGCCCGTGTGCCCGTGTTTGCGCATCTGGAAGGTCTGGTTCATATCTTCATCGATAAGAAGGCCGATCTGGATAAGGCGATTGAAATCACCGTCAATTCCAAGATGCGCCGGACAGGCATTTGTGGTGCTGCCGAGACGCTGCTGGTTGATGAAGCTGTGGCAGCAACCATTTTGCCGCCAATTCTTGCTGCTCTTCAACAAAAGGGCTGCCAGATACGCGGTGATGAAGACGTCATGACGCTTTGCCCAACCGCTTCTGAGACGACTGATGACGACTGGTCGACTGAATATCTGGATGCGATCATCTCTGTAAAGATTGTTGGCGGTCTGGAAGATGCGATTGAGCATATCGGGATCTACGGTTCCAATCACACGGACTGCATCATCACAGAAGACCAGATTGCGGCCCGCAAATTCCTTGCAGAAGTGGACTCGGCTATCGTTCTTCACAATGCATCCACACAGTTTGCGGATGGTGGTGAGTTTGGCATGGGCGCCGAAATTGGCATCGCAACTGGCCGTATGCATGCACGCGGACCAGTTGGTGTGGAACAGCTGACCAGCTTCAAATACGTGGTTCGCGGGAACGGCCAAACGCGTCCATGACGAACCCCGACCCCACAATGGGCGATAGCCACGGCAAGCTTGGGATTGTGCAACCAGACTGGATGCGCCTTCCCTATGCTGCACCGGGCAATCGCATTGGTTTGTTTGGCGGGTCGTTTAATCCCCCACATCCCGGCCATCTTATGGTGGCGGAGACGGCGTTGCGGCGCTTGAACCTGCATCAAATCTGGTGGCTGGTCACGCCCGGAAACCCGCTGAAGTCTCACCGAAACCTCGCACCCTTGGAAGAACGTGTTGCCGCCGCGCAGGCTTTGGCACGACATCCACGCATGAAGGTGACGGCCTATGAGAAGGTGCTTGGCACCTCTTACACGGCAAGTACGGTGGAGCAATTAAAGCTGCGCAGACCGCATCTGAATTTTGTCTGGGTTATGGGTGCAGACAATCTCTCCAATTTTCACCATTGGCAAAACTGGCAGAGCATTATAGAAGGGGTGCCTGTGGCAATTGTTGACCGGCCTAAAGCGACCCTTTCGTCTCTTTCCGCTCAAGTTTGCCAAAGGTATGCCTTTGCTCAATTAAAAGAAAAAAGTGCAGACCAACTGCCTGAGTGCAAAGCCCCGTGCTGGACCATTTTACGTGGTCCGCTGGATGAAACCTCTTCCACCCTCCTGAGGAATAGAGGACACACCCCAGGGTAACTTTACGCTTTTACGGCAAGTAGTGTCTTGAAAATGCCATAGGGACCTGAGTATTCTTCTTGACGGAAGGCTTGAGTTTGTGCATTTCAGGCTTTTCGACCGGCAGAGTACTGCTTTCTCTAACCATGGCGAGGGCTCTTAAGCTGACCATGACAACTCAACATGAAGGGACGGACACCATCGCTCCTCTTCAACCGCATGATCCCACTAATGAGGGGGACGTGCTTGCACTGATCCTCAACAGCCTGGAAAATTCCAAGGCTGAGGATATCGTATCTCTAGATCTTACAGGCAAATCTGCTCTGGCTGATCACATGGTTGTGGCTTCTGGCCGCTCTCATCGCCATGTGGGTGCTGTTGCAGACTACCTGCTCCGTGATCTGAAAGATGCTGGCTACGGTAACGCTCGCGTTGAGGGCATGCCGCATTGTGACTGGGTACTCATCGATATCGGTGATGCAATCATTCACATTTTCCGCCCAGAAGTCCGCAGTTTCTACAAT
Organism: Pseudovibrio sp. Ad37; assembly: GCF_001623075.1. GTDB lineage: Bacteria > Pseudomonadota > Alphaproteobacteria > Rhizobiales > Stappiaceae > Pseudovibrio. Next base: position 273,031 of record NZ_LMCF01000012.1, on the reverse strand, counting down.
GTAGAAAAAATGTGGTCTGCGGATAGCTCTGCACCGACGCAGTTCATCGGATAGTATCAGTGCTTCTTTGAAGCACTGACTATTCCACCAGTCACTTCTCTGCCCCTTTGGGGGAATGAGGGAGTCTGGGCAAATGCCGCTGATGCAGGTGCTGCTCCATCTGCATGAGATCTTTTTGCGGGTCACTACGATCTAATCCCGGAGACTTTATGAAAGTCACGATTGCCTGCGTCGGCAAAATGAAAGCTGGCGCGGAAAAGGACATGCTTGAACGCTATCTGGACCGAGCCCGCAAAGCTGGCCGTTCCGTTGGCATTACGTCTGTGTCCGTGGTGGAATTTTCAGAGAGTCGGGCTGCCCGTACGAGTGATCGAAAAGACGAAGAAGCGCAACTGCTGCTCAATGCGCTTCCTTCCGGTGCGATCCTGATTGCACTGGATGAGCACGGCAAGGCACTTTCCAGCGAAGCCTTTGCCAAAAAAGTTGGCGGTTGGGCCGATCAGGGTATTTCGGATATGGTGCTCGCCATTGGCGGTGCCGACGGCCACGGCCAGGCGCTGCTGCAGCGCGCAGACCTGAAGCTCGCTCTGGGCTCCATGACATGGCCTCACCAACTCGTCCGCATCCTGTGCGGCGAGCAAATCTACCGCGCAATCACCATACTGACAGGGCATCCGTATCATCGGGCGTGAATGGTGCGGAGGTTGCCGCTCTTATTCCAAAACCTTCCACTAAGACTGTTTTGTATTTGCCCATTCCGGTTTCACCTGCCCGAATGGCTACTGTAGATATTGATGTTTTTACTGGAAGTCGCTAAGCCTTCAACGTGGTTGACACTTCCTTAACGCTGTCTGGAGCATTATCCTCGGCGTTAACTTTGGGGCTGCGTGCCTGTTGTTTTGCAGGGTTGGTCTACGTCGATATTTTAGTATTAAGGTCAGCGTTTTGCTCTGCGCTGCACTTTGGGAGTTCAATTGTTGCGTCTTAGGGGAAACCTGATCCTCCGATTGGTGACAAGCTTTGCCTTGTTTTTTGCGGTAGCGCTTGTTCTGCCGCTGCAAAGTACTGCGCAAAAACTGACGAACGTTTCCTTTAAAATTGAAGATGGCAAGATTGATCCAGAAGATCCGGCGGCAATTGCCCTGCTCCAAAAAAAGGAACGGGAAAAAGAGCTTCGCAGCCTGAATGAGAATATCTCCCTCTCCAAAGAGAAACGTGAAGAAATTCAGCGATCCATTCGCGCGCTGGAGCGTGATGGCGAGAGCCTGAGTGGAGAGTTGATCCGTACCGGTGAGCGCATGAAGAAACTGGAAAACCAGTTGGAAGCCACTGAAGCACGTTTGGGCCGACACAGAAAAAATGAGCAATCTGTCCGGGCGTCATTGAATGAACGTAAAGATGTTTTAGCTGAAGTTTTAAGTGCTTTGCAACGGATCGGTCATCGCCCGCCGCCAGCTATGGTCGTGCGTCCTCAGGATGCTCTTGGTGCGGTACGCAGTGCGATCCTGCTCAACTCAATCATGCCGGAAGTGCGGATTGAAGCGGAAGCGCTGGCGAGTGATCTTGCTGAATTGTCTCGGCTTCGAGCAAAAATTGAAGCAGAGCGTAACCGGGTTCGAAGTGGTGCAATACAGATGGCGGAAGAGCGTCATCGTGTTGAATTGCTTTTGGAAAAGAAGAAGGCAGCACGGCAGGAAAGCCTTGCAGCGCTGGAAGCCGAGAAGGCTCGCGCCAAGGAACTTGCCGAAAAGGCAACCTCTTTGAAAGAGTTGCTTGCTACCCTTGAGCGAGAAGTGGAAAGCAGCCGTCGTGCAGCGGAAGCAGCGCGACTTGCGGACATTGAGCGGCAAAACCGGATCGCCTCCGGTGATCCGTTTGCTGATCCGAGCCGATTGAAACCGGTTGTTGCTTTTTCGGAGACCCTTGGGCTTTTGCCTGATCCGGTGTCCGGGACACTCTTGCAAGACTTTGGGGTTACAGATGGATTTGGCAACGTAACTACTGGCCAATCCATTGCGACACGCCCGAATGCCCAGGTCACCTCCCCCACTGATGGTTGGGTGGTGTATGCAGGGGATTTCCGCTCTTACGGGCAGATGGTAATTGTTAATGCAGGCGGCGGATACCATGTCCTTATGTCCGGTCTGGACGATGTCATGGTGGAGTTAGGGCAGTTTATTCTAGCTGGAGAGCCAATCGCTAAAATGGGAGAAACGCGCCTCGCAAGCGCTAATAACCTTAATTTTAGTTTGGACCAGCCGGTTTTATATGTAGAATTCAGGAAAGACGGCACTGCAATCGACCCCAACCCATGGTGGTCACGCGCCGAAAACGAAAAGGTTCGCGGATGATACGGAAAGCATCGCTTTTGTTGGTTGGCGTAGTCATGGGGGCTACGGCGGTCGTAACATATTCTCAGGCACCATTCAGATTTGCTGAACCAGCTTCTGCTGCGTCTCCTGATACCTACTATCAGCTCAATCTGTTTGGCGACGTGTTTGAACGTGTGCGCTCTGATTATGTAGAGGAGCCAGCTGACTCCAAGCTGATCGAGACCGCTATTAACGGCATGCTCACCAGCCTTGATCCGCACTCTAGTTATCTGCCTCCAAAGAGCTTCCGCGATATGCAGGTGCAGACCCGCGGCGAGTTTGGTGGTCTTGGTATTGAAGTGACCATGGAAGACGGCCTGGTGAAGGTTGTTGCCCCGATCGACGACACTCCGGCTTACAAAGCAGGCGTACAGGCAGGCGACCTGATTACCCATCTTGATGGGGAACAGGTTATGGGCCTTACCTTGAATGAGGCTGTCGAGAAAATGCGCGGTCTGGTGAACACAGACATCGTCATTACGGTGCGTCGTGAAGGTATCAACGAACCAACCGATATCACCATCACCCGTGATGTGATCCGCATTCGCTCTGTTCGCTGGAACAAAGAAGACGACATCGGTTACATCCGCATCACGCAGTTTAACGAACAGACCTTTGATGGTCTGGAAAACGCTGTTGATGAGCTGACTGCTGAAATCGGCGAAGATAACCTGAAGGGCTTTGTGCTGGATCTGCGCAACAACCCAGGTGGTTTGCTGGATCAGGCGATTGCCGTTTCTGATGCGTTCCTGAACCGTGGTGAAATTGTTTCTACCCGTGGCCGTAATGCTGAAGAGACCCAGCGCTATAATGCTCGCAATGGTGACCTGACTGAGGGTGCGCCTGTGATCGTTCTGGTGAATGGTGGTTCTGCGTCAGCTTCTGAGATTGTAGCCGGTGCTCTGCAGGATCATCGCCGCGCAACTATTCTGGGTACACGTTCCTTCGGTAAAGGCTCTGTACAGACCATCATTCCACTTGGTGCAAATGGTGCGATCCGACTGACAACTGCTCGTTATTACACACCGTCTGGCAACTCCATTCAGGCTAAGGGTATCCGCCCTGACATCATTTCCTTGCAGGAACTGCCTGATGAGCTGAAAGGCCGTGCTGAAACCAAAGGCGAAGCAGGTCTGCGTGGTCACCTTCAGGCTGAAGAAGGCGATGAAGGTTCTGGCAGTCAGGCTTACGTGCCACAGGACAAAGACAAAGATGTGCAGCTGAACCTGGCAAAATCCCTGCTCCGCGGCGAGAAGACTGATGCAGCCTTCCCACCAAGTGCAGACAGTGCAGCAAACGAATCCAAATAATTCAGAGTATCGAGCGCTTCATCTGGAGCGCTCGATTTCTATCTATTTGTTTTCAGGCATATACCTCTCCGAAAACCGGTAGCCACATTTCGGGGATATGCTATAAAGTGATTAAGGACGCCGCGCTGAACCTTCGTTTGGCGCGGCGGAATTTTATGACAGGGTGGGGGCACCAATGGTTAGGAGCGATTTGACAGCTCCGCTTGGAATGAACAAGCGTCGGAGCATCGGGCGATTGCCGCTCGGCCTGATTGGTGTCGCCATCATGACTGTTATTTTCACCACCGGTTTTATCTGGATCGGCATTGTTGATGACCCCAACGGTGGCGAGCCGATGGCGACTATCGAGCTTTCCAGCGCTCTTGATGGTGTTGCTCCCAGTGATATCGAGATTGTTGACCTACCGGATGGTTCTCAACTGGCCCAGATTGGGACTGACCAGTTTGATGCCAATGGCTTTGGACAGGATGGCAGCTATCGCCCCTCTCGCCCGGCAGGCGCAAACGCGCAAGATCAGGCCAGTGGACCGACATCACTCGTCGATCTGGCCCGGCGTGTTGATTATGAGGGGCTGGATGGTGGCTTCTCAAGCGAGTCGCTTTCTACCGACCCAATTGATCAGCTGCTCGAGCCCAACAAGTTCGGCTCCCTTCCAAAGATCTCTGCTGAGGGTATTCGCCCGCTTGATGCCTATGCACGGCGGCCAAACCCTGCAGCGCTGACACAGGCGCGGATTGCTATTTTAATCAATGGTATCGGGCTTAACTCCGACATGACGCTCAAGGCCATTGAGGATCTCCCTGCTGACATCTCTTTGGGGCTTTCTCCATATGGTGATGACATCAACAGCTGGATGAAATCTGCCCGCCTTTCCGGGCACGAAGTGCTTCTTCAAGCTCCAATGGAGCCATTTGATTATCCTGATAATGACGCTGGCCCACAAAGCCTGTTGACCAATCTGGACAGGAAGCAGAACGAGGAGCGCCTCTCCTGGGTTCTTGGGCAGACCAGCAATTATGTTGGGCTTGTCAACTTCATGGGCGACCGTTTCACCTCTAACGAGACCCGTATGGGTGAGTTCCTCAGCAAGGTTCGTGATCGTGGCCTGATGTATGTTGATGACGGTTCGTCTCCCCGCTCCAGAGCAAGCGAGGTTGCCGGGACGCAGAAAGTGCCATTTGTGCAGGCCGATCTGGTTCTGGACCAGAACCTGAGCGCCGAAGCCATTGGTACACAGTTGCTGGAACTGGAAACAATTGCTCGTCAACGCGGCATTGCCGTCGCAACTGCGACTGCTTTCCCTGTTACGTTGAATGCGTTGGAGGCGTGGTCGCAGCGACTGGAGGAGCGTGGTCTTTCTCTCGTTCCAATCAGCTCTGCTATCAATTCCACACGCTAGAGCCTGTTGCGTTCATATGAACTCACGCATCATGCCGCAATCTTTCTTCTGTGCGTAGTCCCGAAAGATAGCTCCGGTTGCCGGGACTACGTACTCAACTCTCTTTATTGGACCAAACATGACCGATTACAGCGCTCTTCCTTTTCGCCCTTGTGTTGGCATCATGCTTATCAATAGGGATGGGCTTGTCTGGGCCGGCAAACGCTATGGTGACAAACAGCCTATTCCTGAAGAGTTTGCCTGGCAGATGCCACAGGGTGGTCTGGACAAAGGGGAAGACCCGCTGGAAGCTGCGAAGCGTGAGCTTTATGAAGAGACCTCTGTGAAGTCCATCACATTACTGGCAGAAGCACCTGACTGGTTCTCCTACGATTTCCCTGAGGAGATTCAACGCCAAGTGCGCAAAGCTAAGTATCGCGGCCAAACACAACGCTGGTTTGCATTCCGCTTTGATGGTGATGACAGCGAAATCAACATCCTGACTCCACCTGACGGGCATGCGCAGGAGTTTTGTGAGTGGCGCTGGGAAAAAGCCGAGAACCTTGCCGGCCTTGTGATCCCGTTCAAGCACCAAGTCTATCTGGATGTGGTTGAAGCGTTCTCTGAGTTCACAAGCTGATACGGCTTTGAGATGTGTACCATCTCGCCCCTGTGGTTTTCTAATACGTAGAATATCGGCAACCATCAGGTTTTGCTTAGCGCATACACTTGAAGTGCGCTGAGCAACTCATGTGAAGAACTTTTTTCGGGCTTCCTGTTCGATCGCATGACGGAGTTGTAGGTCTGCCAGTTTTGCCATTTCGGATTTCCAGTCTGGCGTGCCTTCAGCTTTTTGAACAACAAGCCGCTGAGCATCTATCTCTTTCTTCAATTCAATCTCGCGAGGTACAGCCCCGGCATCAGCCATGATCCTCATGCCTGCAGCTGTATCAAGAGAACCAGGTCCACGTGCTGGCAGCGGCTTACCCTCTCCCTCAAGATTATTCAGCTGCCCTTCTGCTTGTGCTTTTAGGATTTGCCGCTCTGCAAGATTTTTAAAACCCATGATCTGTACTCATTTTCCTTTGAGATCACCTGAAAATCTGTAGGGTAGATGTAAGTCAGAACACGATATTTGTCAATTTTATTGACAATAAAACTAATTAAAACAAGTAAATCAAATGCTTAAAAAACCAGAATCCAAACCTGAAATGCTTTATGCTGGTATTCAGATGACCCGACCATTGCTCCGTACCATCAGCAATCGGGTTGAGGCGGATCTTGAAGGAACCGATCTTACTGTCGGTCAGCGTGCTGTGCTGGAAGCTACGCTTGCTTTGGAGCAGGCAACAGCACCGCAACTCACTGATTTTCTGCAGCTGAAGCGCCAATTTGTAGCCAAGGTCCTCAAAGAATTGCTGGACAAGGAGCAAGTGGCACAAGTGAGCAATCCGCGGCACAAGCGGTCCGTGTTCTATTGTTTGACACCATCAGGCAAAGCGCTGATTAAAAAAGTTCGCAAGGCCGAGATGAAACGGATAGAAGAGTTCGCGAAGGTATTTTCCGAGGAAGAGGTGGAAACCTATTATCGCATGCAGTGCGTTTTGAATGACGCGTTGTCCAAGCGCTCTTAGGGTCTACCAGTTTAAAGATGCGCGATTGATTGCGGTTTGCTGAGATTGGATTGAGATATGAGCAGGTTCTGGAGCCCGATTGTCAAAAAACTGGAGCCCTATACACCGGGTGAACAGCCGAAGCATCAGACCTTTATCAAACTGAATACCAATGAGAACCCATGGGGTCCCTCTCCGCGTGCATTGGAAGCGATTGCTGCTGCCACAAGCGATGCGTTACGGTTGTATCCCGACCCATCAGCCTCTGACCTGAGAGCGGGTATTGCATCCGCTCTTCAGCTGACCTCTGACCATATCTTTGCGGGCAATGGCAGTGACGAGGTGTTGGCGCATGCGTTTCATGCCTTCTTCAGCGGGAAAGAGCCAATTCTCTTTCCGGAGATCACCTACGCGTTCTATCCAACCTATTGTAAGCTTTACTCGATTGAACATCGGCTGATGCCTCTCGGCGATGACTTCCGTATCAACCCCAGCGACTTTGCCGGGACTTGTGGTGGTGTCGTCATCGCAAACCCGAATGCGCCAACCGGTCTTGCCATGCCATTGGAGGCTATCGAGGCAATCCTCAAGGCAAACCCGGATGTGTTGGTTCTTGTCGATGAGGCTTACATCGATTTTGGTGGGCAAAGCGCGGTTCAACTTGTGCCAGATTATGACAACCTGCTTGTGGTGCAAACTTTCTCAAAATCCCGCAGCCTTGCAGGAATGCGTGTTGGGTTTGCCGTGGGGCAACCGCATTTGATTGAGGGATTGCACAGGGTCAAGAACAGCTTCAACTCCTATCCACTCGACAGGCTTTCACTTGCAGGCGCGCTTGCTGCCTGGGAAGACACGGAATGGTTTGAGAAGAGCCGCGACCAGATTGTTGCTGATAGAGAGAAGCTTACCGAGAACCTCCAGACACTCGGCTTTACGGTGTTGCCATCTTCAACGAATTTCATTTTCGCCTCACATGCGCATGTACCGGCGGAACGGATACATGCAGATTTGCGAGAGCACGGCATTCTGGTCCGGTACTTCAAGAAAGAGCAGATCAACGACTGGCTGCGTATTTCTATCGGAACCTCTGAAGAATGTACCACACTGGTGAAAGTGCTTCGGACGATGCTCTGAATATATTTTGTTATTTTACAGAGTGTTAGATTTAAATATCGTGGTCATGTCGGTTGTTTGTCGTGGTGTTTTATTTAAGAAGCTTCCAGTTTGCTCCTAGTTGAAGAACAGGAATTTTTCCGTGATTGTCAGAAAATTACGCATTGAAAAAGGGCTCTCTCAGGAGCAGCTCGCACACATGGCAGGTATCAGCACGCGGACACTGCAGCGTATCGAGCGCGGTGCGAATGCAAGCCCCGAAACCCTGAAATGCATTGCTTCTGCTCTAGACACGGATTTTGGTGATCTCAGGAAGGAACAAGACATGCCCTCAGCATCCAATGGAATTTTGCCCGAGCTTTCCGGTAGGGAACAAGAAGCTATGGAGTATGTGCGGGACATACGAAGCTTTTACATGAACCTGATCCAGTACGCCGTTGTGATTACAGCTCTGGCGGTGCTGAACCTGCTCACATCACCGGGTTACCTCTGGTTCCTGTGGGTTGCTTTTGGGTTTGGCATCGGCCTTGTTGCTCATGGTTTGAGTGTGTTCGAGGTCATCAATCCCTTTGGTGGCGATTGGGAAAAGCGTCAGATAAAGAAACGGTTGAGGCAGCGGCAGTAGCCGCTGTTATTCCAACACCGGCTCCCAGTTCTGCTCTTTTGCCAGAATGCCGAGCAAGCACAGCTCGATAGCGCTGGCCAGCGTATCCTCAAAGTTCATCTTCAAATGAGCCAGTTCAGGATGTTCCAGCGCTGCCAGTGAATTTTTGCGGTCTGCTTTCATCGGCCAAAGCCCTGCAACAATTGTGAAAACGTACTGGACTGCTGCAAGAGCTCCTGCCTCACTCATGTGTGGAAGGGCAGCGGTCAGTATCTCTGCCATCTTTCGGTGGCGATGCAGGAACTGCAGCTTCGCTTCTACAATGCGCTGTGTTGAGAGATTGTGCTCCAGAATTGGCGAAAGCTGGCTGGCCAACAAACACAAGCGCGGATGCGCGAAGCACACCTTGGCCCAGAGCTTTGCAATACCTGTGAGATCTCGTTGGCTTTTAGGTTCACTCAGGGACTTTTCGAAGTCAGCAATCATGCGATCCGCCTCTTCCTGAAGCAGTGCGACAAGAATTTGCTCCCGGCTTTCATAGTATCGATAGAGGCTGGACTTTGCGAGACCAACCTCTCGCGCCACCGCGGAAAGGCTCGTGTTTTCAATACCTTCTCTATCCATCAGAATACGCGTTGACGTCAGGATCATCTTCTCTCGTTCAGCAAAATGTTCTGCTGTACGTGCACGCTGATAAGCTTTTGATTTTTCTGTCATATTCTTAATTACTCTTCCGTACAGCACATAAACGACCAACGGTCGTTTATTGACTCCCGCAAACTCTCCAAATAAACTACCGATGTTCTGTTATTTTGACAATCTCAGGAGAGATACTTTGCAACAACAGCCAAATAATAAAAACAGTCAAGACCTCGCAGGCAAAACGGCTGTGGTTACGGGCGGCAACATTGGAACTGGCAAGGCGCGGTGCGCATGTAGTGATTGCTTGTAGGTCCATCGAAAAGGGTGAGACTGCAATCGCACGTGTCCGCCAGAAGGTCAGCTCAGCTTCTCTGGAGGTGCTCCCTCTTGACCTGACAGACCGGAAGAGCATTCACCGGTTTGCAAAGGCTTTCACTACAAAGCATCAGCAGTTGGATATTCTGCTGAACAACGCAGGTGTCGTAAACCTGGAGCAACGAATGCACACCGAAGAAGGTTGGGAAATCCATATGGCAACCAATCATCTGGGTCACTTTTTACTGACCGGATTACTGTTTAAAACACTTGTTGCGACGCCTAATGCTCGCGTCGTAACCGTTTCCAGCGGTGGTTACAGAGCAGCAAAACTGGATCTTGAAGATTTGCACTCAGAAAAGCGGCCTTATTCTCGCTTGGGATTCTACGGCAATAGTAAGCTTGCAAACCTGCTCTTCATGTTTGCTTTGCAACGGCGTTTTGAAGCGGCAGGCTCCTCAGCCAAATCAGTATCTGCGCACCCTGGCCTGACAGCAACAGAACGTCAGCAGTCCATCGGGATGGGAGGGTGGCTGTCTCGGTTTATGGCACGGCCTGTTGAGTTTGGATGTCGCCCACAATTAGTCTCGGCAACGGCTCCAGATATTGCGGAATGCGCCTTTCTGGGACCACGCTTCGGGCTATGGGGTAACCCGAGTCCTGTGAAACTTTCCAGCCCAGCGATGGATGCAGAGCTTCAGGAGAAACTCTGGGCACTCTCTGAGAAATTAACTGGGTTTGAGTATGTGAAGGCAGACAACGCTGCCTGATTGATAAGGCGCCTCAAGAAGAGGTGCCCTGTTCCCATTCAGCTTTGACTACGCCGCTTGTTTCACCTACCAACAATGCCCGCTTGTGCTTCTCGAAATCGGTGGTGGAGACAAGTTGGGCTAGGGCCCAGACTGCGGAGGCGCGGACGGTTTCGTCTTCGTCTCGCAGGTGGTTCAGTACATTGGGGATGAGCTTCTCTTCTGCGCTGTTGCCTGCTGCGATGAGGCAGTTGCGGATGAAACGGTTGCGGCCAATGCGCTTGACCGGAGAACCAGAGAAGAACTTGCGGAAGGTTGGATCGTCCATTTGCAGCAGCTCTGCAAGAGCCGGTTCCATAAGGTCTTCGCGGGCTTGTAATTTGGCTTCGCTGGCGGACTGCGCAAACTTGTTCCATGGGCAAACGGAAAGACAGTCATCACAACCATAGATGCGGTTGCCAATTGGTTTGCGGAATTCCAGCGGAATTGGGCCGTGGTGCTCGATGGTCAGGTAGGAAATGCAGCGGTTAGCATCTACTTGATACGGCGCTGGGAAAGCCTTCGTCGGGCAAACTGTGAGGCAACGTTTGCAGTTGCCACAATGGTCGACTTCCGGTTCATCCAGTGGCAAGTCCAATGTTGAGAAAATCGCCCCGAGGAAGAACCAGGAGCCAAGCTCTCTGGACACGAGGTTTGAGTGCTTGCCTTGCCAGCCGAGCCCAGCGGAATGAGCCAGAGGTTTTTCCATTACCGGGGCCGTGTCCACAAACACCTTTACATCCCCACCACCTTTGGAAACCAACAGGCTGGCCAGCTCTTTCATTTTGCCTTTGACGATGTCGTGATAATCGCGATTGCGGGCATAGACCGAAATGTGCGCTTTATCTGGCTTGTCGCGCATTTCCATCGGGTCGATGTCTGGCCCATAATTCATCGCTAGCATGACAACAGAGCGGGCTTCCGGCCATAGCTCTAACGGGCTTGAACGCCGGACTTCGGTTTCCGGCATCCATTCCATTGTGGCGTGATAACCCTGCTCGATGAAGTGATGCAGACGCTCTGGCGCAAGTGGGATTGCATCCGCTGTGGTGATACGGATGTCATCGAACCCGACTGCACGTGCGCGTTTGATCAGGTCCGCCTTGACGCGTGCAGCTTGTTTCTCCGTCAACTGAGTGTCTGAATGAGGCTTTAAAAGTCCAGATCCGCGTAGGTCTTTGCCGCTGGCATGCCGAGCATTTTGTCCGCCAAAATTGGGCGGAAGCTCGGGCGAGATTTCATCCGCGCGTACCAGCTCTTCACATTTTCGTCCTCGGACCATGGAACTTCACCAAGATAGTCTGCACAGGAGAGAAGACTTGCTGCGGCCAGATCAGCAAATGTGAGCCGATCACCAGCCAGCCACTTACGTGTCGCAGCAAGGTATCCGATGTAGCGCAAGTGGTTCAGCATATTGACCCGTGCAATCCGAAGAATGCTTGAGTCTGGCTGTCCGCCACCCTGGCTATCCGGCATCTCCTGTTTGTAAATGCGTTCTTGCACGATGTAGCCAATAACCTCACCGAGGAATTTTTGCAAAAACCAAGAGACGAGACGACGCGTTTCTGCACGTGCTTCAGGGTGATCCGGCAACAGGCGGCTGTTAGGAATCGCATAGCCGCGAGTTTCGTCCAAGTATTCCATGATAACCATGGGTCCGCACACAGCAGGGCCATCATTTTCCTTCAGAACGGGAAGCATTCCTGCTGGGTTCATCATGAGGAAGTCGTGACGACGTGCCCAAGGGTACTCCGTCTGACATTCAAACGGAATTCCATATTCTCCGAGCGCTAAGCGTGCGAAGCGCGATTCAGGAGAGAAAGGATGATGATAGAGCTTGAGCATTGTTCTGATTTATGAGCAAACCTGTAACCAAAAGGTTGCTATAGAAACGTAATTTGTCTCAAAAGAGTCTTGAGACGGTAAACCATACGAAAACACGGGGACAACCTCACCAATGACATCTGGGGAAAATTCGTGGAGACCATCGTTTAATGACAACTGAAAGTATCGTCGGCGCATTGCTGCTCGGCATCATTGAAGGCCTGACTGAATTCATCCCAGTTTCCTCCACAGGGCATCTGCTGCTGATCGGGCATTTTATCGGGTTTAAAAGTGAAGGTCGCGCCTTTGAGGTGATGATCCAGCTTGGAGCTATTACAGCTATCCTGACCGTCTATTTCACACGGCTCACAAGAATTGCAGTTGCACTGCCAACAAGTGCAAAAGCTCGGCATTTCACACTAGGCGTTCTGCTTGCTTTTCTGCCTGCTGCAGCGATTGGCGCACTGGCCTACGATTTCATCAAAGCGGTTTTGTTTGAAACTCCCGCTCTGGTCTGTGTGACGCTGATTTTCGGTGGCATCATCATGCTGCTGGTTGATAAAATGCCTTTGCAAGCACGCTATACCAACGTGGAAGACTATCCGCTTTCGCTTTACATCAAAATTGGCTTTGCACAGTGTATGGCAATGATCCCCGGTGTATCTCGTAGTGGCGCAACGATTGTCGCATCCTTGCTGATGGGCACGGACAAGCGGTCTGCGGCGGAATTCTCATTCTTCCTCGCTATGCCGACCATGGTTGGTGCGTTTGTTTTCGATTTTCTGAAGAACAAGGACGCCTTGGGGCAGGATGACTGGACCCTGATTATCATCGGGCTCGTCTCTTCCTTCATTGCCGGTTTCTTCGTTGTGCGCAGCTTGCTGGATTATGTCTCCAGGCACGGCTTCGCGCTGTTCGGCTGGTGGCGCATCATTGTAGGCGGGCTTGGACTGTTGGGGCTCATCCTCACTCAGAGCTAACCGCATCTACAAATCATCTTCAAAGCGTCGCAAACATGCGGCGCTTTTTTATTTCAGGTCAGAAGCCGGGGTATGTTTGAAGCTGTACCCATTGTTCAACCATTCCTGAAACCTGTTCTGGGTGTCGGGATCGCTGAGCTCGTAATGAGTAACCAGTCCAGATTTTGGAATGTCCTGATCTTTACGCAGCAGGGCCATGTCCAGTGTTTGACAGTTGGTGTGATAAAGCTCGACGGATCCTTTGTCTGTCTTTTGAAGATAGGCGGTATGAGAGATGTGGCCCGTTTTATCATCAACAAAATTGAGAACACCGGACTCTTTCACCTTGGTGTGGTCGAACTCTTTTTCGACTGTCTCGGTGGATACCCCCATCAACTCAGAATAACCCTCCGGGTAGCCATTTACCTTGTTTTCCCCCATCAGACTCGATCGCAAAAACTCTGGTAGGTTGCCCTCTATGACACCAACTTTCATTGCCGCGTTGTAGCAAACCTGCGGGCGCCAGCTTTCTTTCTTTTTGTCATAGTCAGCAGTGATGCTACCCTGAAGCTTTTCATCACCCATACGTTTGCTTTCAGGCTTGCTTGCTTCCGCTGAATCCAGCCAGTCCATCTCTTTACGGAGCTTTTGAAGGGCTTTGTTGCCTGACTTCAACGCCTTGTTGACATCATCAATGTTGCGGGCCTGAACGCATGTTTCTGCGCGGGAGAGCTCCTTGTTTACATCCTCACAAGCTGATGTGAACTTGCTAAGCTTTTTGGCATTGGCCTTACTGAAATAAGCACGCTTCACAAACTCGGCCTTACGGTTTGCATGCTCATTGTATTCTTCTCGCAGACCGCCAACTTCATCTGATAGTTCAGAGAGCGTTCTTTCTGCAACATTGATCAGTTCTGAGTGCTCCGAAACGCACTTTTGCAAGAAAGAGATGGAAGAGATAACAGCTTTCTCATTCTTGTCATGAATCGCAGCCAGAGCCGCTTTGAGAGCCGATTGAGTTGCTTTATCACATTTTTTGAAAGATGAGCTCAATGCCTTGTAATTTCTCAGAATATCACTTTTGGCGTTCAGTTCAGAAATAGAATGCTCTAGCTGAGAAAAGTCTGCAGGCAAGGCAGCTTCAGCTGATGCTTCGCCTGCCTCTGCGCCTTCTGCACCACCTGCATCGATACGCAGGAGTTTAAACATATCCTCTGTCCATTGATGCTCTTCTGGGGTCAAGTCGGTCAGCGGCATGGTTTCATTCCAGTTTTGAAGGCTCTACTGCTAAGGAAACTACGTATTATCGAACAATATGCGCTAGTCTGATGAAGGTGGGATGGCTTTTAGAACTGGTGGTGAACATATGCTTATGCAGCATCCGTGAGCTTAGATTAAAATTGAATAAGCCACTCCATTGAGGTTTCTACTGAGCACTTCACAGTCGTCTCAGGCATTAAAAAACCCCGCTGGAAGCGGGGCTTTGTGTCTTGGCATATACTTGATTACTATGACTTCGAGGGTCTTTTCGCGTCGTACTGTCCATGCGGGCGGAACTTATCAAGATACGTCGGCAGAATTGCTTCCATGGAATGCGGCTCGATGCCGAGTCCCTCAAACGTGCGCTTTTCCGACTGTGCTTCCTTGCTCACCACATTATCGCTCTTCAGCAGATTAACCTGATCAACTGTCAACATTGGCTTTGGCAGCATCTGCATGAATTTTGCCTGAATACGGGCGATCAGGAACGGCAAAGTAACCAGCATGCGTTTGCGATGTATGACCTGCATCAGCAGCTGCAAGCATTCTTTGAAGGTCGCAACCTGAGGTCCGCCCAGCTCGTAAATCTTGCCAGCTTCAGCCTTGCTTTCGATGGCATTTGCAATAGCGAGCGCGACATCACCCACGTAAACAGGCTGGAACTTAGTATGACCGCCGCCGATCAGAGGCAATACCGGGAAGAGCTGCGCCATGCTGCCGAAGCGGTTGAAGAAATCATCTTCTGGACCGAATACGATGGACGGACGGAAGATAACAGCATCTGGCATTGCATCGAGAACAGCCTTTTCGCCTGCAGCTTTTGTTCTTGCATAAACAGCCGGGCTGTTTTCATCTGCTCCAATTGCAGAAACGTGCACCAGCTTCTCAATGCCTTGCTCTTTACAGACCTCAGCCACCGTTGCCGGGCCTTTTGCCTGAACACTGTCAAACTTCTGAGCACCGCTCTCATAGAGAATGCCCACAAGGTTGATGACTGCGCAGGCACCTTCTACAGCGCGCTCGACAGATTTTTTGTTTCGCACACTCGCAGCAACAGGCATGATCTGCCCCACAGCCCCCAGCGGCTGCAAATGCTCTGCAAGATCAGGATGACGCACAGCGGCGCGGACGCTGTATCCACGCTCTGCTAATATCCTGATGACGTGACGACCAATAAATCCTGACCCGCCAAAAACGGTTATAAGTTTCCCGTTAAGCGCTTGCGCCATTTTCATCCACCTTTGCCAAAATTTTGCAGGTACGCGTATTAGCGCGCATAACCCTCAAAAAAGCTATAATTCATGGTATGTTAATACGCTCAAGGTTTTGGGATGTGAAGGCACACTGTGGAGAATTTAAAACTCTTTGCAAATGTGTGATTGACAATCTTAACCCAGATCACTAGAACCCAGCCTCACAGAGCGGCGCTGCCAAGCAGCAACCCTCTGAAAGAAAAAGATGATATGCCCAGATGGCGGAATTGGTAGACGCGCTAGCTTCAGGTGCTAGTGCCCGCAAGGGCGTGGAGGTTCGAGTCCTCTTCTGGGCACCATCTTTTCTTCATAAAGCTCTCCCTAAAAATTACAGAGTAACTTGACCGTTTGGTGTAGAAGAGACAAAACACGTCTCATGTACCAAATCGCGCTTATTCTTTGAGAGCAAAAATGACAATCAGATATCACAAGAACGATCTTCCAGACCTTTCCAACTATGCTTCAGCTGACGCTGTTGCAGTAGACTCCGAGACACTAGGTCTGAACCCACACCGGGATCGGTTGTGCGTTGTGCAGCTTTCTTCTGGCGACGGCTCTGCTGACGTGGTGCAGATTGAGCGCGGCCAGCTGGTTGCTCCTAATTTACAAGCGCTGTTTGAAGATGAGAGCAAGCCAAAGATTTTTCACTTTGCCCGCTTTGATATTGCCATATTGAAAGAGTATCTGGACATTTCCGTTTCTCCGGTTTGGTGCACAAAAATCGCTTCCAAGCTCGTGCGTACCTACACGGACCGCCACGGGCTGAAAGATCTCTGCCGCGAGTTGATTGGTGTTGACCTTTCCAAACAGCAGCAGAGCTCTGATTGGGCAGCTGAAAAACTGACAGATGCACAGCTGGCCTACGCTGCATCAGATGTTCTGCACCTTCATAAGCTTAAAGAACGCCTTGAATTTATGCTGGAACGTGAAGAGCGTACCGAAATTGCACAGAAGTGCTTCGAGTTTCTGCCAACACGCGCGCAGCTTGACCTTGCAGGATGGCCTGAGAACGATATTTTCGCACATTCTTAAGCGAAACTCGAGTTTTCTACCAGTATTTGCGGTTTAATGGGCTTCAGCATTTGTAATTTGTTGAAGCCCCACCATTTAGGCAGCTAGTGTGTACTTACTGCTTCCTTTTGGGTTTTTACCCGAAAATTTGCGTATCAACGGAAGCGGCTTGTGCCTGTAAGATACTGGTTACTCACTGTACGAGAGACCGGAAAATGGCAACCGGACAGCGATCCCCGTCTGTATCGCGTCCAGAATGTTCCAGGACTATGAATGACAACAATGGAAAACATGCCCAAAGAGTTTGCGAGTGAAGCGCAAACACGGCTTGAAAAAGCGCGCAAATCTGCGCGTCGACATTCCATTCTCGTTCGCATTCTACGATTTGCTCTTCCTGCTGGCGGATTACTGATTGCCGCTGGTGTGATTGGCATGATCGTTTTCCAGAACATTCTTGCTGGCCTGAGCATCGGAGATATCAGCCTGACAACTGAAGGACTGGTCATGTCCAACCCACATCTATCGGGAAATGATGGTGACCGTTCATACAACGTTCAGGCGGATCGGGCTATTCAGCGCATCACAAACCCGCAAGTGATTGATTTGGAGAATATTGTGGCCGAAATCACAATAGCTCCCGGGGAAACTGTTAGTATCACCTCTCGAAACGGGACGTTCGATACAGAGATGGAAACCCTGAATCTCACTAATGGGACTACGGTTGCGTACAGCAAAGGTTATTCCGCAGAATTTGAGTATCTCGATATCGATATGAAGACAGGTACAATCCAGACCAACGATACAGTTGATGTCACGTCTGATGGTGGCTATATCGATGCTGGATCTATGGAATTTGATCAGAAAAACAATGTTTTGAATTTTCGCCGGGGTGTCAAGATGAAGCTTCTGCCCTGGGCACTGGAGAACGGTCAATGATTAACCGGATGAGAATATTCTCTCTATCTTGTCTTATGACATTCGGGCTGGCTGGAATGGCCCACGCACAAACGTTCTCCGATTCATTTGCCGGATTTGGTTCTAACAATAAAGAACCTATTGAGATTGAAGCGACTAACCTTCAGGTTCGTGACAAAGACAAAAGCGCTATCTTCAGTGGAAATGTTGTTGTTACCCAAGGTGAAACCAAGCTGGAAACCCAGCGCTTGATCGTGTTTTATGCTGGCTCCATGGCCAATGGCACAGCGGATGGCCAGGCCGTCCAGCAGTCCATTTCCCGTCTTGAAGCAAAGGGGAAAGTTCTGATTTCCTCTAAGGATCAGGTCGCAACTGGTGACGATGCCAGCTTTGACATGGACAAACAGGTTGTAGTGATGACCGGCAAGCGCGTTGTTCTCAGCCAGGGACCAAACGTAATTGTTGGCAAGCGCCTAGTGATCAATCTGGAAACAGGCAAAGCAAATCTGGATTCCAGCGAAACTGGCGGTAACACTGGTCGTGTTCGGATGCTTTTGCAGCCGAATAGCCTTGAAAATAAGAACTAAAGCAAAATAGGCCACGCTCTTGAGTGCACACCCAATTGATCCTCAGACCCCAACGCACCAGCCAGAAGGCATCAAGTACGCCGCCCCTTCGGAGGCGGTGCTCGAAGTTGATGGCATCGGCAAGAGTTACGGACGTCGTCAGGTTGTCAAACATGTCAGCTTGAATGTACGCCGTGGCGAAGCTGTGGGACTGCTGGGTCCAAACGGAGCTGGTAAGACAACCTGCTTTTATATGATCACCGGTCTTATTCGTCCGGATCATGGTTCAATTCGCCTCGATAACTTCGACATGACACAATTGCCAATGTATCGCCGTGCGCGTCTGGGAGTTGGTTATCTGCCTCAGGAAGCCTCGATTTTCCGCGGTCTTTCTGTTGAAGACAACATTCGTGCTGTTTTGGAAGTGGTGGAGCCAAATAAGAAGCGCCGTGAAGAAGATCTCGACTCGCTTCTGACCGAATTTGGTGTCACGCACCTGCGTAAATCGCCAAGTATCGCACTCAGTGGCGGTGAGCGCCGCCGTGTGGAGATTGCGCGGGCTTTGGCAACTCGCCCGTCCTTTATGCTGCTTGATGAGCCGTTTGCAGGTATTGACCCGATCGCGGTGGGCGACATTCAGCAACTCGTACGCCACCTGACCCAACGTGGCATCGGCGTGCTGATTACAGACCACAACGTTCGTGAAACGCTTGGGCTGATTGACCGCGCATATATTATCGCGGCAGGTGAAGTTCTGACAGAAGGCAAGCCGCATCAGATCGTTGCAGATCCGGATGTAAGACGTTTGTATCTCGGGGAACAGTTCACTCTTTGATTTCCAACCTATGCCGAATTGCGTAGAAGAGTGTTGCAGGCTAGCTTGCAGCACTTGGAGGACGAAACAACTCTATGGCAATCGGTCCAAAATTAGAATTCAGACAAAGCCAACAGCTTGTCATGACGCCGCAACTGATGCAGGCGATCAAGCTGTTGCAGCTGTCGAATGTGGACCTGATTGCGCACGTTAATAGTGAGTTGGAAAGTAATCCCTTTCTAGAGCAAGATGACAGCCCGGATGGCGCTGGAGAGTCCTCCAATTCAGAAAGTACTCCAGAAGCTGACAGTAGCCCTGCAGAGATGCAGGAGGGGGATTGGCTCAATAACGAGCTGGAAACAACTCCGGAAGCAATATCGAGCAATTTGGATTCTGAACTCTCTAACGTCTTCCCTGATGACAATGGCGAGCACCAGGCCGTTGATCCGGTTCAGCAGAAGGCGGATAACTGGCAGGCACCGAGCCACAGCACTTCCTCAGGAGCCTCTGACTATAATCTTGAAGCGTTTGTTGCCGCAGAAATCTCCCTAAGTGAGCATCTTCAGGAACAGCTCGGCTTTGTGCTAACAAACCCTGCCGATGTTCTGGTCGCTCATCAACTCATCGATTGCATTGATGAAAATGGATATCTGCGCATTGACGGTGCTGAGATGTCTGAGCGCCTCGGGGTTTCAGAGCGAGATCTGGAGCGGGTTATTCTTGCTTTGCAGGCGCTTGATCCGGTTGGTGTGTTTGCGCGTGATTTGTCTGAGTGCTTAAAACTGCAACTCAAAGAGAAAGACCGCTACGACCCTGCCATGCAGGCACTGGTCGAAAACATTGAGTTACTGGCTTTGCATGACCTCGTAAAGCTCAAACGTATTTGCAAAGTGGATGATGAAGACCTCAAGGACATGATCCTTGAGATCAAAGAGCTCAATCCGAAGCCTGGCGCTGCTTTCAATACCGAAATTACCCAACCGATTGTGCCAGATGCGTTTGTTCGGCCTGCTTCAGATGGAGGCTGGACCGTTGAGCTCAACACAGAGAGCCTGCCTAAGGTTCTGGTGAGCCAGAGTTACTACTCCGAGATCTCTCAGGGCTCTAGAAACGATAAGGAACTGGCGTACTTCACCGATAGCCTGCAGACCGCAAACTGGCTGCTCAAAAGCCTTGATCAGCGGGCGCGGACAATTCTGAAGGTGTCCTCTGAGATTGTTCGTCAACAAGACGGTTTTCTTACTTATGGTGTACAGCACCTTCGGCCAATGAATCTGCGCGTTGTGGCAGACGCCATTGGCATGCATGAATCCACCGTCAGCCGCGTCACATCCAACAAATACATCGCTACGCCACGTGGTATTTTCGAGCTGAAATACTTTTTTTCTGCCGCAATTGCCTCTTCTGAGGGCGGTGAATCGCACTCAGCGGAATCAGTACGCTATCGAGTTAAGCAACTTATTGATGCCGAAGATCCGAAGAAGATTCTTTCAGATGACGCTCTTGTGAAAATTTTAAAAGACGACGGTGTGGATATAGCGCGACGAACCGTAGCTAAGTATCGGGAAGCATTAAAGATTCCGAGCTCAGTTCAGCGTCGGAGAGAAAAGAAAAGCCTGACCTAACCCACTGATATTTCTCATGGTTTCAAAGAGACATAATAGGGTCCCGATCAGTTAATAACCTCTATAGGATGTTTTTCTGTTCTCATAGATTTTTCTAAGAACTCGAAAACAGTAGCACTTTAAACTTAGCTGGTCCAAACTACATGTGTTGAAGGGTTCTTTGCTCTTTGGCTGAAGAACCTGTCAGCGAATAAGTCGACACAACATAAGAGGTTCCCATGACAATTAGAATTTCGGGGAGGAACGTGGACATTGGTGACGCAACCAGGACACACGTTGAAGACCGGATTTCCGATGCACTGGATAAATATTTCCCAGGAGCATACACGGGTCATGTGACAATCGCTCGCGAAGGCTCAGGCTTCCGATCCGACTGCACAGTCCACCTCAGCACGGGAGTTGTGCTTCAGGTTTCGGGTGATAGTCAGGATCCGCGACAAAGTTTCGACAAAGCAGCCGAACGCATTGAGAAAAGGCTAAGGCGCTACAACAGAAAGTTAAACGACCACCACACAAATGGCCTCCCTGCAGAGTGGGAAACATACGGCGCAACATCGTATGTTCTTGCTGATCCTGAGCAGGAAGAAGAGGTACCCGCCGACTACAGCCCACTTGTGGTTGCAGAAACTGAAGCGAAAGTGAAAACACTGACTGTCGGAATGGCAGTTATGGAGCTAGATTTAAGTGAAGCTCCCGTTGTAGTGTTCCGCAACGCTGGTAATGGTGAGGTAAATGTCGTATTCCGTCGTCACGATGGAAACGTTGGCTGGATTGATCCAAATCTCGCTAACGGGGCTGCTCCTAACTGATAATCATGGTCATCGCGACCCTGTACAAAGCCGGTTTTTACCGGCTTTGTATTTTGCATGGACACGGATCAAGGAATGGATCTGAACGAACTTCTTCGTCCTGAGGCTGTCATTGCCAACCTCAAGGCAAACAGCAAGAAACAAGCCCTGCAGGAACTTGCAGAACGGGCCTCTGAGATTTGCGGAGAAACTGAGCGCGATATCTTTGATACGCTGCTGCAACGCGAACGTCTCGGCTCTACAGGTGTCGGAAACGGCATTGCAATTCCGCATGGAAAAATCGTGGACCTTGACGGGTTACACGGCCTGTTTGCGCGACTGGACAAACCGATCGAGTTCGACAGCTTGGATGACCAGCCTGTTGATCTGATCTTTGTTTTACTCGCGCCAGAAGGCGCTGGAGCGGACCACTTGAAAGCTCTGGCACGTGTTGCTCGACTTTTGAGGGATTCTGATGTTGCTAGCAAGCTGCGCGCAACAACAGACGCTGCTGCAATCTATTCTATTCTGACCCACCCACAGGCTTCGCCTAACGCGGCCTGAGGCACGTCAGCTCAAAAATAAAAAAGCCTGGATCGGACGCATTCCAATCCAGGCTTTTCTTTGCCTAATTCACTGGGTTCGAAGAACATTTCTGTGCTTTGAAATGTTAATCTTCTCTTTCACTCGCTCTTGGAGTTCCCATGAATTGGTTTAATGGACGCTCAGAGCTTCCAGATCGTTCTCAATTGCGTTTGCAATTGCTGCGTTGCGTGTGTCCGTCAGAACCAGCGGAGTTCCGTCAGCCGCCAAAAGAGCCCATGCAGGGAGGTCTGCATCCTGCAGCTCTGCATCAGGGAACATCTTCTTCAGATCATTTGGAGAAACGCGCCTAACATAGGCGACTTCACCAGCTCCGAGTTCTTCAAAATTTTCGTACGGGTCGTCGGCCAGCACAGAAGGGGCGCGTGTCATCGCCTTCTCCTTGAGAGTTGTTAGAGCAGGCCGCGTATGTTCACGCTTCAAACTCTAAGTCTTTATTGTCGGGCGCATCCTTTCCCGAAAACCGGGTTTCCGTTTTCCGGAGATACGCTTCAATATTCAGATCAGCGCGAAGAAAGGATTGCTCCTTAAATTCAGTCCCCCGCCGAGATTTCAATCCGGCGAACGATACGCTCTGGCTCAGGACGAGCAAGATCAATAGACAACAGACCATCTCGCAGGTCTGCCCCTAAAATCTCAATGCCTTCGGCCAACACAAATGCGCGTTGGAACTGTCGTGCAGCTATACCCCTGTGTAGGTATTGGCGAGTTTTGTCTTCTTGTTGGCGACCACGGATTACCAGTTGGCTTTCCTCAACAGAAACATCTAGTTGATCGCGTGTGAAGCCAGCAACCGCAAGCGTGATGCGGATGACTTCACCTTTTTCTTCGGTGGCAGCGAGGCGTTCAATATTGTAGGGCGGGTAGCCATCATTGGCTGCCTTGCTCACCCTATCCAATACGCGCTCAATATCATCGAACCCCAACATAAATGGGCTCGAAAACGCAGATACTCGCGTCATAATCCAAGTCCTTCTTCAAGCGACCCAGCTCCAGACCCTCATTAGGCATCCGGTGTGAGGGCATCTCGCCCTCGGTCTTTCCTCTGGAATATGGCGGTTAGCGGCGAAGGTTTCAAGTTAACTTAATGATACTCAATTAATTCTCCCGGATCGCAACGGTATTCTCAGGCCCTAAGACAAGCGTAGGTGATAATCCCGCAGGAATTTCAACAGTGCAGCTTTGAGCTTATAGTCTGTTGGATCATTCAGCTTCCTTCCTCTGCTGCCATGTCGGGAATGACAGGTTTACCTTCCCCTTAAGAAATCGTAGCGTTTGCCTTTGGAGAGGCTTGCTTCAATGAGGAGTAAAAGGAATGGATATTGCTGAGGTAGATAATTCACGAGCTGCTTTGATGGTGAAGGCCTACCCATTCGTACTGATTGCTATCAGCCTGCTCATTAATCTGTTCGCCTTCGGCATTAAACCACTCGTCATCGCCCTTCCCTCTCCAGAAGCAATCGACGCCTTGATCATTGCTGCGGTTCTACTTCTTGGCAATCACACCTGGCTGATGACTGTCACAGAGCTGACGCGCTCTAAGTATGACTTAGCGACAACACCGGAAGAGTGGGAGCAGAAAGGTGGGCGTCCGTCTTCCATTGCTCAGGATGCACGTGATGCGTTGGAACGTCGTCACAATGCTCACCGCAACACCACCGAGAACATGATCTACTTTGTGCTGTTAGGAACTGTTGTGGCTGTCGTTTCACCCGTGGCTCTTATGGTGCAAGTTTGGGTGGTTGGGTTTGCCGTTGCCCGGCTTGGTTACACTTACAGTTATCTGTCAGCCCAAACCGGCCTACGAGGCCTGTTTATGAGCCTGAGCTTGCTCAGTCTTTACGGGATGGCCAGCTACCTTGTTATTGCAATGTTTGCTTGATCCTCGTCGTACAAACAGAAAAGCCGGGGCAGTGCCCCGACTTCTGCTTTTCACAGGTCACCGCGAGCGAAAACGGTGGCCTGTGACTTTTGATGTCTCACAGCCTCACCAGCTCGCGAGTTCATCAAATTTTTCAAGCTGATCTTGCTTGATCTGGCCTTCCTCATCACGGCCAAGGAAGATTTTCAGGTAGCTGTTGCCATCTGCATTCAGGAAATTGATGGACACAGCCAACTTGGAGAAAAATGGGCGCTTCAAGAAGATGATGGAATGGCACGCATCTGCCTTGATGTGGCCGGAGAAGCCGCCTTCTGTCTGCTTGAGGTTATAGAAGCCGCGTGCATAGCTACCTTCCGGAAACGGGCCTTTCACTTCAAAGATCATATCTCCGGTATTTGCAATGCTCGTAACATTGCCCCAAGCAGGGATGGCTTTGATCACTTCGTCAAATCGTTCGCCTGAATGTTCACGCCACATTTCTTCTGGCAAGCAGCGGATTGTGTCAGCCATTGAGAGGCCGTGCTCCTTGGCAATGCTCTCCAGAATGCCTGCGGGGTTTTCTGCAAGTTTCTCTTTCAACTCTGTGATTTGTGCGTTCATGCTGCCTCTTCCTGATAGGTTTTGGTTTCTGGCTGCAAGCTTGCGGAGTGCAACTTAAAGGCAGCCTTGAGATAGGTGAGAAGGGTTTGATGCCAGAAGCGCCCTGCAGTGGTGAGGGAGATAATCTCCTCACCCGCGATCAGGCCAGAGCACTGCCAGTTACTCAACAATGGGTCTATGGATTTGCGAAAACCACGGGCGCTGACTTCTGTGCGCTCCAGATGCCCGAGGTCGAGGCGCATTTCTTCAATTCCAGCAGCTAGGAAATTGAGGGGAGAAGACAAAGGATCGGTTCTGTGCAAACGCGACAATGGCTTCTCCCCCTCCTCCAGACACCGCATGTAGTCCACGATTCCTCCATGGATGCCGTAGGAATATCCGTTGATGTTGCCACCTGCCCCGGAACCGAAGGCTAGGCAGTCTGCGCCGGACTTGATCAATGTGTTGTAAAGATTGCGCTCTCGGGTCTGTCGGCCCCAATGACTGGAAGAAATCTGTTTCCAACCGTGGTGATGCATGTACTCTAAACCCTCGCCGTACATGGCTCCCTGCTGCGGCAAGGATGCTGCAGGGTCGCAAGCCCCCTTCTCAATTGCTTTTGAAAGAGGACTGCTGGGAAAAACTGCGAGTGTGTATAGATCGACACCATCCAAGCCCAGATCCACAACAGTTCGTAAATCATCACGCCAAACCTCTTCGGTTTGATAGGGCAGGCCTAACATCAGGTCACAGACGATTGCAGCACGGTTGCGGTCTCTCAGGCCTTCAAAGAAACGGATTGCTTCTGATCCGCTTGCCTTACGGCCTTGCCGCTTGCGGACTTTGGTGTTGAAGGACTGAACTCCGGTTGAAAAGCGATTTGCACCCGCATCCAGACATGCATCAATCTTGTCATCATCAAAGTGGAAGATACGTCCCTCAACTGTGATCTCACAATCGGCTGAGAGAGGATAAAGTTCTCGGATACGACGGATCACTCTTGCGAGGTCTTTCGCATGTAGGGCTGTCGGAGTGCCTCCACCGAAATAAACGGCGTTGATTGGTGAACTTTGAGAAGCTTGGGAAGATGCCTCCAGCTCAAGTTCCTTGATTAATGCATCAGCATATGGGGCTGAGTGTTCTTCATGCCATTTGTTACGGTAGAACCCGCAGAACAGGCAGTGATTGGCGCAAAACGGGACATGCAAATACATGACGGCCATGCCTGACCGTTTAGATTGTTGAATTTCCTGCCAAACAAGCTGGTGTTCCTCTTCCAACACAGCCTCACCAGCAGAGCCGGGCATATGCGCGCCTCGTCGCTGAAACGCGTAACGGAGAGGATTATTTGTTTCCTGAGCAAAGAACTGTTCCAGCGCTGCTTTCATCGGTCAACCTGCATTATGAAATTGGTTGGCTCGCAGTGCGCTGGCTAAATATGAGTATTTACATCAAGTTTTGTTTTTGAGAAGAGAAGTTCGCTCACGTGCGATAAAATGGCACAGGTTTTCGACTGCATCCATGTGTACCAAACAAAAAAGGCCCAGCAAATGCCGGGCCTTTTGAAAGTTATGTCTGAGCAGCGTTTAAGCTGTTTCGAGTGCGCCTTCCAGCTCGATACGTTTGCCGGATTTGGTGTCAAACGTATGCAGCTTTTCTGGCTTTGCTGTCACTTTCAGGATCTGGCCTGGTTCGAAGTGCAGCTTACCAGGAGCACGAACAACAACGTCAACACTGCCTTCACCGATGGTGCCGTGAACGTAGCTCTCAGCGCCCACAGGCTCAACAACATGCACAGTCAGTGCAGTATGCAGTCCGGTGTCGAACTTCTCACTCAGTTCTTCAATGACCAGATCTTCCGGACGAACGCCGAGGATCAGGTCAGACAGGTCTGTGTTCAGCTTCACGTCAACGTTTGCGCCATTGTCGAGTTTCCACTCATTGCCGCTCTTTGCCAGAGGCAGCAGGTTCATCGCAGGAGAGCCGATGAAGGTCGCAACGAATGTAGACGCTGGCTTTTCGTAGACATCAATCGGAGAGCCGATCTGCTCTACAACACCGCCGCTGAGAACGACCAGGCGATCTGCCAGTGTCATTGCTTCCAGCTGGTCGTGGGTCACGTACAGGCTTGTGGTGCCTAGTTCTTTCTGAAGCTTCTTGATCTCCATGCGCATCTGCACACGCAGCTTTGCATCAAGGTTAGACAGAGGTTCATCGAACAGGAATGCGGCAGGTTCGCGAACAATCGCGCGACCCATTGCAACACGCTGGCGCTGACCACCGGAAAGCTGACGTGGCCGACGATCAAGGAAATCTCCGATCTCCAGAATTTCAGCCGCCTTGCGAACGCGCTTTTCGATCTCATCCTTAGGGATGCTGCGGTTTTTCAGGCCATACGCGAGGTTGCCGTAAACGGTCATGTGCGGATAGAGCGCATAGTTCTGGAACACCATTGCGATGTCACGATCAGCGGGCTCTACATTGTTGACCAGGCGGTCCCCGATGAACAGCTCACCATCTGTGATGGTTTCCAGACCTGCCACCATGCGCAGCAGAGTGGACTTACCGCAACCGGAAGGGCCGACGAGAACAATGAACTCACCATCCTTAATGTCGATGGAGATGCCTTTTACCGCCTCTACGTTGCCTGCGTAGATTTTGCGAAGGGTATTAAGTTGAATGCCTGCCATTTTTATTTCTCGCTTTCCACGAGCCCTTTAACAAACCAAGACTGGAAGATCACCACGATGAGAACAGGTGGAAGCATTGCAAGTACTGCAAGTGCCATTGCCTGGTTCGTATCCGGGATCTGCGCACCAATCCACACCTGCAGAATCTGCTTCATACCACGCACCAGCGTGAAGAGACTTTCATCTGTGGTGATGAGTGTTGGCCAGAGGTATTGGTTCCAACCAAACACGAACATGATGATGAAGATTGCAGCAATCATGGTCTTGGAGAGTGGAACAAGAATGTCGATGAAGAACTTCAACGGCCCCGCACCATCGATACGCGCTGCTTCAACCAGCTCATCCGGAACGGACTTAAAGAACTGGCGGAAGTAGAAGGTACCTGTTGCAGACGCAATCAATGGGATGATCAGGCCTGAATAGGTGTTCGCCATACCGAGGCCCTGCACGATCTCGTAGGAAGGCAGAATGCGCACTTCCAGAGGTAGCAGCAGGGTGGAGAAGATGATCCAGAAGAAGAACGTTCCAAGCGGGAAACGGAAATACACGATTGCGTAAGCCGCCAACATGGAAATGATGATCTTACCGAAGGCAAAGCCGAGGCCGAGAACCAAAGAGTTCCACAGCATAGTCAGACCAGTCACGGACTTGGTGAAACCGCCTGCTTCAGTCAACACTTGCTTATAAGTGTCAACGAAATGGCCGCCTGGAGAGAGCTGAAGACCCTCTTTGTAAATGGACACAGCATCATGACTGGAGGTCATGAGTGCGTAGAC
This sequence comes from Pseudovibrio sp. Ad37, assembly GCF_001623075.1. GTDB lineage: Bacteria > Pseudomonadota > Alphaproteobacteria > Rhizobiales > Stappiaceae > Pseudovibrio. The sequence goes on along the minus strand of NZ_LMCF01000012.1, from coordinate 245,351 downwards.
TACTGGCACCAGCATAAAGAGGGCGCCGAGAACGAGGATCACGTGATCCCAAAACTGTGAGCGTTTCATCTATCCCTCCTTAACTGTAGTGCACGCGACGTTCGATCATGCGGAACTGAACCACAGTGAGAGCGAACACGAGTATCATCAAGATCACAGACTGTGCTGAAGACCCACCAAGGTCGTTTCCGCGGAAGCCATCAAGGAACACCTTATAAACGAGCGTTACAGGGTTGTTGCCTGGCTCACCCTTAAGCACCAGATCGATAATACCGAATGTATCAAAGAGCGCGTAAGTGATGTTGATGATCAACAGGAAGAAGCTGGTTGGAGCCAGCAGTGGGAAGGTCACAGTCCAGAAGCGACGTGAAGAAGATCTACAATCAACCGCAGCTGCTTCCTGAACGGATTTTGGAACACTCTGGAGACCAGAGAGGAAGAAGATGAAGTTGATCGGAATTTGCTTCCAAACCGCAATCACGGTCATAGCAAATGCTGTATCAAAATAGTTCACACCGATCTGCATGTTCCAGCCGAGGGCGTGGGCAAGATCGTTGAGTGGGCCAATGTGCTGGTCAAACAGCATCACGCCTACAAGGCCTGCGACGGGAGGGGCGATCGCATAAACCCACATGAGCAGAGTGCGGTATGTGGAGGCGCCTTTGATAACGTTGTCTGCTTTGACTGCCAGCAAAAGAGCAATGCTGAGAGAAAAGAATGTCACCGCAGCTGAGAAGATCAGTGTGAACCATGCAGTTCTGCTGTACTCGCTCGCGGAAACAACATCTTTAAAGTTGTCTAGGCCAACAAAGGTGGAGCCGAAGCCAAACGGGTCTTCAAGATAGAAAGACGCCCTGATTGCTTCTGCGGCTGGCCACAGAAAAAAGACGCCAACAATTGCCAGCTGCGGAAGCAGCAGCATGTATGGCATCAATGGATGTGAGAATTGAACTCGTTTCATGGACTGGCCTGGTCGCTGTTTTCGTTGTGGTGGCCGGTTGCTTAGCAAGCCTGACCGCTTGTTCAGAAAAGCTCACTGCGCTCTTTGACGCATGGGAACATTCTATTTCCAAAACAACCTGAGACCGGAGACACTTAAAAGCGTCTCCGGTCTTAGCGAAAGTCTCAATGCTAAGTCTTAGTTAGACGTCTTAGCAAAGCGAGCCAGAAGCTTGTTAGCTTCGTCTTCGATGGTCTGGAATGCATCGTCTACAGATTTGTCACCGGAGAAGATTTTACCGTATTCACGGTTCATCACGTCACGCACCTGAACGTAGAAGCCCATGCGGTAACCTTTGGTGTTGTCTCCACCTGGCAGTGTCAGCTGCTTGATGCCGATTTCAGCTGCAGGTACGCGGTCGTAATAACCATCCTTAGTTGCCAGCTCATATGCAGCGTTGGTGATTGGCACATAACCAGTTTCCTGGTGCCAGTAGTACTGCATTTCTGCGGAAGTCAGGAAGGAGTAGAAGTTCGCAACACAGTCGTTTTCTGCTTTTGGCTTACCGGACATTGCGAAGAGCGCAGCGCCACCGATGAAGGTGTTGGTGCCTGTTTCGCTAACAGAAGCCCAATGAGGCAGGTAGGTTGCGGAGAATTTGAAGTCTGTAGATTTTGTCAGGCCACCGAAGGAACCTGAAGAACCGAGCCACATTGCAGCGGAACCGTCCTGGAATACTTTTTGGTTATCACCCCAGCCAGTGCCGTAGTAACCGAACAGCTCAGCGTCGAGCCAGCCTTTAACCTTTGTGAAGTGCATTTTGATCGCATCGTTGTTCACGAGGATCTTAGTGCCTTTCGCGCCGTCGTAACCGTTGTTGTTGGTTGCGAATGGCAGGTTGTGGCGGGACATGAAGTTTTCGGTGAAGATCCATGGCAGGTGTGACTGTGCCAAAGGAATATAACCAGCTGCTTTCAGCTTAGGAGCGATCGCTTCGAACTCTTCCCAAGTCTTAGGAGCTTCAACGCCTGCTTTCGCCAGTGCTTCTACGTTGTAGTAGAGGATTGGGGTAGAGGAGTTGAACGGCATGCCGATCATTTTGCCAGCTGCGTCAGCGTAGAAGTAACGAACACCAGCAATGTAATCTTCGATGTTGAATTCAACACCAGCGTCTTTCAGAAGGTCTTCAGCTGGAACAACTGCGCCTTTTGCACCGATGATGGTAGCGGAACCTGCATCAAATACCTGAAGAATGTTTGGCTGTTCGCCAGCACGGAATGCCGCAATACCAGCAGTCAAGGTTTCTTCGTAGTTACCTTTATAGACTGGGGTCAGCTGACACGCGTCCTGAGACGCATTGTATTTGGTGGAGATTTCGTTGACAACTTCACCCAGACGGCCGCCCATCGCGTGCCACCAGTTGATTTCTGTCGCAGCGAAAGATGCTGTTGAAGACATTGCGAGTGCTGCAAAGGTTGCGACACCAGTTGCTTTACGAAGAGTCATTTTTGTTGCCCCCCATTGGGAAAGTTGAAAAAATCTAACATGCGAAGCGGAGTTAACACCTGATCCATCGCAGTGACGATCCATCCCCTACGCCTCATCTGCGATATCACTTAGGTGTTTCACACTAGGATGACAGTTTCTTGAAGTTTCGATGAATTGCAATTGGATCTTCGTTTTTTTTCATAATTATCATGAGATTGTCATGTTTCGGAAAAGCGAAACCGATCCAAGGCGACTGTTTTTTATGCAATATTTTCTGCCGTTCAGCATGATTGAAGTGTCTAAAATTGGAAGTTTTGTTTCGAAAAAATTCGACACGAAAGATTTCGAATGTTGAGCATTATGCAAAGATTTGTCGGCTAATCACTTGATATAAAGGAGAAATACCTAGACGGCGAATAAAATCTATTTTTGCGCCTTGCACGTTTCTGCGGATGAGCTGTCTTAATGCTTTAAGGCGCAGTTTTTCGAATGCGAAAGGCGCTCAAACTTATCCACAGGCGCACTGTGTGCAACTCACCGAATGCAACTTCTAATGCAAAAGTTTGCATGCTCGAAAAGATGAAATGTATTCGTTTCAATCAAATAGAGTCATCTAATCGCGTTTTTTGACAGCACTGAGGGCGCGAAACTGACGCTTCACGCCCCCAAGTTGAGCTTCTTCAGACTGAAGATTTGCCCCAGACTAGTTGGAGGGTAGCAATACTGCATCGACCACATGGATTATTCCGTTATCTGCAGTAATATCGGCGCTGATTACGTTCGCTTTGTCGACTGTCACACCTGACGATGTTTTTGAGACGGAAAGTGTCTTGTCTCCAGAACCCTTGATTGTCTTCACATGAATTGTCCGGCCTGGCAGGTCAGTGGACGCGAGCTTTCGTGGCAGGACATGGTAGCTCAGGACCGCGATCAATTGACCCTTGTTCTCAGGCTTCAGCAACATTTCTACTGTTCCATCCGGAAGAGCAGCAAACGCTTCATCGGTCGGAGCAAAGACCGTCAGGTTTTCACCGTTCGCTAATGCGCCGTCCAAACCAGCGGCCTGAGCTGCAGCGATAAGGGTGTTAAACTGCCCTGCCCCTTGAGCTACTTCTACAATAGTTCCTGCATTAGCACTTACTGATCCAGCAAGAACAAGCGAGCTTACAAAAGAAATCATAGATAAACGCATAGAACCCTCCACTCCCCAGAGATGTAAATCAGGGAATTAAATTAGATTTGGCTGCGACATCCTGCCGCGCACAAGTTCTCATACTGACCGGGATTGAAGGCAGATCACTCTGATCTGAATTTTATTTTGTTTCCTCAAAAGCACGTAGCGCTTCATCTCGTGATTTTTTGAGGTCAACGATTGGCAACGGATACGTTTTTCCTAGGACAACGCCTGCATCTTTCAAGATGTCTTTAGGAGCTTCCCAGGGTTTGTAGAGGTATTTGTCCGGCAATTCTTTGAGCTCCGGGAGAAAGCGACGGGTGTAATCACCGTGGCCATCAAACTTCTCGCCCTGTAGCACGGGATTGAAGATACGGAAGTACGGGGCTGCATCAGCTCCACAGCCAGCAATCCATTGCCAGCTTGCACAGTTATTGGCGAGGTCTGCATCCACCAGGCAATCCCAAAACCAAGCCTCGCCTGAGCGCCAATCCAGCAGCAGGTTCTTTACGAGGAACGAGCCAACGACCATCCGCAGGCGGTTATGCATATAACCTGTTTGCCACAACTCGCGCATACCTGCATCTACGATTGGGATACCCGTCTGCCCGTTTTGCCAAGCCAACAAGCGTTGGTCGTCAGAAACCCAAGGAAAGCGCTCGAATTTAGTATTGAGATTGTTTTGAGGAATCGTTGGGTTATGGAACAGCAGGGAATAGGAGAACTCACGCCAGCCTAACTCACTCCGGAAATGGTCAATGTCATGCGTCTCTTCGTGCATACTGAGCGCCCACCAGACTTGATTGGGCGAAATCTCTCCAAAATGCAGGTGAGGCGAAAGCCGTGAAGTATGCGTGAGAGCGGGAAAATTACGCCCCTCCTTGTAATTGGAGATGCCGTTTTCGAGAAACGAATAGAGCCTGTTTTGTGCCGCCTGCTCTCCATGCTCCCAACAGTTGCTCAGTCGCGCTGACCATGGACGGTTGTCGATCAGTCCCAGTTCATCAAGAGACAGCGCTCCATTTGTACTCACCTGATGTAACCGCATGGGTTCAGGCGTAGGTAAGGGCTTACGCGGCTCTGGCGCTTGAAGACAACCTTTACGATAAAACGGAGTGAAGACTTTATATGGGTCACCATCTGGCTTTGCCACTTGCCATGGTTCCCAAAGAAGCGAACCGTTGAAGCTCTTAGCAGTTACGCCAATCTCTTCCAGATCAGACTTCAGCTGTGCATCATGTTCTATGCGCCAGGGCTCGTAGCATCTGTTCCAGAAAACGCCCGTCCCTTCCGTCTCCTGAAGAAGGTTCTTGATAATGACAGATGGGTCACCGCGCATTATCAACAGCTGCCCGTTCAAGCTTTTATTGAGAGCTTTTAAAGAATGGTGCAGCCAGTTCAGCGTCGCTCCACCATGTTCGCGCGCACCTTTTTCACCGTCAGTCAGGATGTAGAGTGGAATAACCGCGCCGGCCTCGCAGGCCGCAGTCAGAGCAGGATTATCACTCAAACGAAGATCCTGACGGAACCAATGGATAACAACGGGTGCAGTCATCGACAGCCTCTGCTCAAAAGAACCAGTTGCGGCAGATGTATAGCAATTTCCTTGCGTATCAATGGCGATAGAGCTTCAATTCTCATAGTGCGCAAACCGTCACTGCCGCGAGATTGGCTCGATTTGTCAAACACGTTCCAAAACGACGTAAAGTCAGCCAAAAACGATGAGAGGACGATCAGGTATAAACTAAAAGCATTGCTGGGAGCTTTTTTGAAAGAGCCGGATATTCTTAGCTGAATTTTTGGCAGAATGATTTTGGTGGAGCCTAGGAGGATCGAACTCCTGACCTCTTCGCTGCCAGCGAAGCGCTCTCCCAGCTGAGCTAAGGCCCCATACCATGTAGCATTAGAAACGGGCTTGGGTTGCCCTGCTACGCAATCTTCAAGGAAGGTATGCATTTCTCGCGAAATACCAGACATTCTTCGCAGAACATCAGACGTTCTTTGCAAAATGTCTTTGGTGGAGCCTAGGAGGATCGAACTCCTGACCTCTTCGCTGCCAGCGAAGCGCTCTCCCAGCTGAGCTAAGGCCCCATCATTTCTTCCTTAGGCACTGAAACTTCAATGAAGTTTGTGTGCCGATGGAGGCGGAACATAGATGGGCCGCCCCCACATTTCAAGAGAATACTCTCTTAACAGCCTGCAGTTTCACAAGCTGTGGAAATATTAGACTTCGTCGTCGTCGCGAGCCACAACGATGCCAGGTACGGCAGCGTCTTCATCATCTTCATCGTCGAGGAAAACATCGGAGTCATCACCACTGATATCATCAGTAATCGTTTCATCTTCCAGCTCAGGAATATCTTCACCAGATGCTTCAGCGTCTGCTTCTTCCAGAGAAACCAGTTCTGCATCGTCTTTGACCAATGCTTCCTTAGCTTCTTCTTTCTGAACAGCTTTTACAGCCTTGGCTGTTTTTGCTGTCATGCCCAGATCAAACATGTCGCCGCACTTAGGACAGATGATCGGGTCACGTTTCAAATCGTAGTATTTAGCGCCACACGCCGCGCACAGGCGCTTGGTTCCGAGTTCCGGTCTTGCCACGGTTCTCACCTTTGTTTGTATCTCGTTGACGGCCCCCTTAGCCTCAGGTTGGCCATCATGTCAAAGATAAATCTTAGAAATCTACCCGAAGTCGTACATTCACTGCCGAAATTTCGCAATAGTTCAATGCGCCCTAGGGTGACTGTCTTTTTCTTCCGTGCTAGGAGGAACTAGTTTTTTAAGTCTCGCAACCCCGGAAATGAACATGTCCCATAATTCGTCACCGCAAATTGTGACCGCTTACAGCGGCTCTCCGCTCAATGGTCAGATCAAAGTTCCAGGTGACAAGTCTATCTCCCATCGTTCTCTGATGTTTGGCGCGTTGGCGCTTGGCAAAACCACCATCTCTGGCCTTCTCGAATCAGAAGATGTGATTGGTACAGCAAAGGCTATGAATGCTGTTGGTGCCAAGTGTGTTCGTCAGGAAGATGACACATGGACGGTTGAGGGTGTTGGACTGGGTAGCTTGCTTGAGCCGGAAGCTCCAATTGACTTTGGAAACGCGGGTACAGGCGTACGTCTGGCAATGGGTATTTTTGCGAGCCACCCGATTGCCGTCACCATGACTGGCGATGCCTCGCTGTCTGGACGCCCAATGGGCCGCGTCCTTAACCCGTTGCGTGAGATGGGTGTTCAGGTTGTTGCGCGTAACGGCGACCGTCTGCCAGCCTCTATCCGCGGCAGTGACACACCAATTCCAATTACTTACCGCGTGCCAATGGCATCTGCGCAAGTGAAATCCGCTGTGTTGCTGGCTGGTTTGAATACCGCTGGTACAACAACTGTTATCGAACCTGTTGCGACACGTGACCATACAGAGAAAATGCTGGTTGGTTTTGGCGCAGACCTGAAGGTTGAAGTGAACGAGAGCGGTGAGCGTATCATCACGCTGCAAGGCCAACCGAAGCTGCAGCCTCAGGATATTACAGTTCCTGGTGACCCATCTTCAGCAGCCTTCCCGATTATTGCTGCCCTGATCACACCGGGTTCTGATGTCACTGTTGAAGGTGTGCTTTTGAATGAGCATCGCATTGGACTTATTACTAGTCTGCTTGAAATGGGTGCAGACATTACCATCTCGAATGAACGGGAAAGCGGCGGAGAAAAGATTGGCGACATTCGCGCCAAGTATTCGCGATTAAAGGGCATTACGGTTCCAGCGGACCGGGCGCCTTCCATGATTGATGAATATCCAATTCTGTCTGTCGCTGCTGCTTTTGCTCAAGGTGACACTGTCATGCTTGGTCTTGAAGAACTGCGTGTCAAAGAGTCAGACCGCCTGGCTGCTGTTGCACGTGGTTTGGAAGCAAACGGTATTCCGTGCGTTGAAAAACAGGACAGTCTGACTGTTACTGGTGGGGCAAACAATATTGGCGGTGGCACTGTTACAACACATCTGGATCACCGGATCGCAATGAGCTTCCTTATTCTGGGGCTCGCTGCACACAAGCCGGTTCAGGTCGATGATGCAGCGCCAATCGCGACAAGCTTCCCAACCTTCCTCTCCATGTTTGGTGAGCTGGGTGGCAAGCTTGAAAATAAAAATGAGGAAGCTGCATGATTATTGCTCTGGATGGACCAGCGGCATCTGGCAAGGGAACGCTCGCACGCCAGCTCGCTGCGCATTTTGGACTCCGCCATCTGGATACTGGTTTGACGTATCGTGCTGTCGCCGCTGCGCTGCTTGCGCGCGGCCTGCCACTTGGTGATGAAAACGTTGCAATCTCTGTCGCCCAGAACCTTGATCTGGATAATTTGGATCGCAATCAGCTCTCTTCCCATGAAATTGGTGAGGTAGCCTCTCGCATTGCAGTTCTTTCTGGCCTGCGCGAGGAACTGGTGAGCCTTCAGCGTGCATTTGCTGATCAAGAGCCAGGTGCTGTTTTGGATGGCCGTGATATCGGGACTGTTGTGTGCCCGGACGCGACCGCAAAACTGTTCATTACCGCCTCTCCGGCAGCCCGTGCAAAGCGCCGAACAGACGAGTTGAACACCAAGGGAATTCCAGCAGATTTTAATGAAATCCTAGTGGATCTGGAGCGTCGCGACGAGCGCGATAGCACCAGAAAAGACTCTCCATTAAAACCCGCTGAAAATGCACACTTGCTTGATACGACAGAAATGGATATAGACTCCGCATTTCGTGCGGCTGTGGATATCGTCGAACGCGCCCGGAATTCAGCTGTTTCATAACAGCCTTCGGAGTTCGCGTTTGTTATATCAAGCGACTGTTACGATACCGAATTTGGACAAGTGTGACCGCTTTCGCCGGCCCACTTACTTGTAAGTGGTTGTTTTTCAACGCGAGTTGAAAACCGGGAGCCCTTGTCCTTTAGTGTTAACACAAACCCGCCGGCGAGCGCCATTCTTATGGCATCAGGAGATTTTATGGAAAATCAAAACTTTGCTGCTGAAGATTTTGCAGCTCTGTTGGAAGAATCCTTTGCGACTTCCGACCTTTTTGAAGGCACCGTTGTAAAAGGCATCGTTGTTGCTATCGAAAAAGACCTCGCAGTCATCGACGTAGGTCTTAAGGTTGAAGGTCGCGTTCCTATGAAGGAATTCGGCGCTAAAGGCCGTGACGGCGAAATGGCCGTTGGCGATGAAGTAGAAGTTTACCTTGAGCGCGTTGAAAACGCGATGGGTGAAGCTGTTCTGTCCCGCGACAAAGCACGCCGCGAAGAAAGCTGGGTTCGCCTTGAAGTTGCTTTCGAAGCTGGTGAAAAAGTTACTGGTCAGATCTTCAACCAGGTTAAAGGTGGCTTCACCGTTGATCTGGACGGCGCAGTAGCATTCCTGCCACGCTCTCAGGTAGACATCCGTCCAGTACGCGACGTTACTCCTCTGATGCACACTCCACAGCCTTTCCAGATCCTGAAAATGGACAAGCGCCGTGGTAACATCGTTGTATCTCGTCGTACTGTTCTGGAAGAAACACGCGCTGAACAGCGTTCTGAACTCGTTCAGAGCCTGGAAGAAGGTCAGACCGTTGAGGGTGTTGTTAAGAACATCACCGACTACGGTGCATTCGTTGACCTTGGTGGCATCGATGGCCTCCTGCACGTTACCGACATTGCATGGCGTCGTATCAACCACCCAAGCGAAGTTCTGACAATCGGTCAGACCGTGAAGGTGCAGATCGTTCGTGTGAACCAGGAAACACACCGCATCAGCCTCGGCATGAAGCAGCTGGAAACCGATCCATGGGATGGCATCGAAGCCAAATACCCACTGGATTCCAAGTTCTCCGGTCGTGTTACCAACATCACCGACTACGGTGCATTCGTAGAACTGGAGCCAGGCATCGAAGGCCTGATCCACGTCTCCGAAATGTCCTGGACCAAAAAGAACGTACACCCAGGCAAAATCGTTTCTACTTCCCAGGAAGTTGAAGTGGTTATCCTTGAAGTGGACGCTTCCAAACGCCGTATCTCCCTGGGCCTCAAGCAGACTCTGCAGAACCCATGGGATGCATTCGCACAGCAGTACCCACTTAACGCCACCGTAGAAGGTGAAGTTAAGAACAAGACCGAATTCGGTCTGTTCATCGGTCTTGAAGGCGATGTTGACGGCATGGTTCACCTGTCCGATCTGGACTGGAACCGTCCGGGCGAGCAGGTCATCGAAGAGTACAAGAAGGGCGATGTTGTTAAAGCAGTCGTTCTTGACGTTGACGTTGAGAAAGAGCGTATCTCTCTCGGCATCAAACAGCTCGACGCTGATCCGTTTGAATCCGCTGGCGATGTTGTTCGTAAGGGCGCAATTGTTAAGTGTGAAGTGACTGAAATCAAAGACGGTGGTCTCGACGTTAAACTCGTAGACGGCGACCTCTCTGCATTCATCCGTCGCGCTGACTTGTCCCGTGAACGTGGTGAGCAGGATCCTACCCGCTTCAACGTTGGCGATGTGATCGAAGCTCGTATCACTCAGTTCGACAAGAAGACCCGCCGCGTTGGTGTATCCATCAAGGCACTTGAAATCGCTGAAGAAAAAGAAGCGGTTGCACAGTACGGTTCTTCTGACGCTTCCTCTTCTCTCGGCGACATCCTCGCTGCAGCTATGAAGAAGCAGAACGACGACGAATAAGATCTAGCAATAGATTTTTACGAGAAAGCCCGCTCATTTGAGCGGGCTTTTTTGTTGCGTTGATAAGTGCGTTCATTTGCGTTGTTTCGCATTCTTTTGCGCGCTTATGTCTGAAAAGAGCTTTGGAGCGTCCTGTTTCAGGGAGTTCTGCCTCTCCAGCAGAGTTAGCCCCTGATCTTCTTCAGGGAGCTCATCAGGAATGCTCTCGGACCTTTTGGCATTGCGAGTACGATGCGCTTTGCTAAGGGGCGCAGCTTCTTGAGCCAGAGGCTGGCATAGAGCTGTCCTTTGAAGGAGAGCGGGCTGACGGTATCAAAGACACTGGCGACCTGTGAGGTCCATGTCATCTTGTAGCGGGATGCTGGCTTGAGGAAATCGACTTTATCGATCCCAAGCGCAAAACACGCCTCGATGACGTCCATCTGGTGAAGTTTACCGGGACTGGATTGTTCGTAGTCCGGATTCCAATCAGCCATGTAAGCGGAATAGCAGCCTTCGAACAGAAAACCCCATTCGGTAGAGATTGGCAAATCACCATGCTTCAGCTCGAAAGCGATGAGTTCGCAGCCTTTGGCCGTGCCCTTGCTTAATGAGAGAAGGACGTTCTGCAAGCCATCGCCTTCCAGAGCGCGCGATGAGTAACCCATGGCTTCGACCCAGTTCTCACGCCCGTTTAGGGTTCGCAGAAGCATGGCTTCGAGTTCCGGGTCTTCCTGCCGGATCACGCGGTGCGAAAGGCCTGCTGATTTGTGGAGGCGATTGCGTTGGTTGCGGATGGTTTTGCGGGAGCGGGCGGAGATGGACTTCAGATAGTCCTCAAAGCTATCCCACTGGTTCAGATCCAGCCATGGAGCGCCATCAGCCTCTCCGACCTCGGTAAAATGAGTGCTGGCATACTCATAGAGTGCACCGCCCTCTCTGATCTGGCGGAGGTGGATAACATCTGCACCAGCCTTTTGAAGGTGTGGCTTCAGGTAATCCAATACGGCAGCAGGGTTATAGCCGGGAGTAAGCAGCATCTCTGAGTACTGCTGAAAAGGCTCTCCTAAACCAGTCAGCGCTTTCAGGGACTTTTGCTTTTCAATGCGCAGCGGCAGAACCGCGATCAGGCTTTGCTGGTCGTAGACAGCGAAGATTTTAGCTGATTGGACCGATGCAGGATTTTCAAGCATCGCCATGGTCCAGGCATAGCTTTGAAAGACCGGATTGCCTTTGGAAGCCTGCTCCAGCTGGTGCCATTGCTGCTGCAGTTCAGCTACCTCAACAGCAGACTGCAACACGCGCACAGGCGGGTTTTGAAGTGCTTTTGTTGCAGAGCTCTGCTGCACAGAGGCGAGCTCGTTTGATGTGATAACATCTGCCTGCAACAAACTTCTCCCTTATCGATGCATAAAATGGCTTTAACTAAAGCAGTTTGCGTATCTTTGTCCGAAAACCGGCGTCTACTTTTCGGCGATATGCTTGAAATGACTGAATCTCGTGGCTCTCGCCCTAGAGCACGTTGCGTTCATTCGCACTCACACACCGTGCTCTAACTCCTGATATTTATACATAGTTATTTTCAACCAGTTAAAAGTAGAAGTATTTTATAGAAATCTGAGCATTTGAATTTCTCACATTTCTGTCAGGGACCTCAGTTCTAGAAATATTGTCTCCTCAGCATGGTTTCTCTCAGGGTGATGACAAATCGTCACTTGATTTATTGCCCAGCAGAAAATGGAATAGTCCTAATTTAATTCAGGAGGGTTTCATGAGTGATTTGAAAGTTGCGCTGATTGTTGCTGGTGGCAGTGGTATGGGTGCTGCTGCTGCACGTAAGCTGGCAGAGGACGGTTATAAAGTCGCCATCCTCTCTTCCTCTGGCAAAGGCGAGAAGCTGGCTGAGGAACTTGGTGGTGTCGGTGTGACTGGCTCCAACCTTGAAACTGCGGATCTCCAGCGTCTTGTTGATATTGCGATGGACAAGTGGGGCCGTATTGATACGGTTGTCAGCAGTGCTGGCCATGGGCCTAAAGGGCCGGTCCTTGAGCTCACCGATGAAGATTGGGCGAAAGGGATGGACTTCTATCTCATGAACGTGGTGCGCATCACCCGTATTGTTACTCCAATCATGGAGGCACAGGGCAAAGGCAGCTTCGTCAACATCTCAACCTATGCTCTGTTTGAGCCGGAAGAGCTTTTCCCGACATCCGGTGTGTTCCGAGCTGGCCTTGCTGCGTTTACGAAGCTGTTTGCGGACAAGTATGCATCCTCGAATATTCGCATGAACAACGTCCTACCAGGCTTTATCGATAGCTTGCCAGAGAAAGAAGAACGCCGCGATCGCATTCCAATGGGGCGTTATGGCACCTCACAGGAAGTGGCTGATCTGATTGCTTTCCTTGCCGGGGATACCTCCAGCTACATGACGGGACAAAATATCCGCATTGACGGCGGTATTACGCGCTCAATTTAGGCTGGACAATTTTACCAAGGCATCTGTCGCAATTTGCGTGATGTCATTTTCTCTCGATTAATCGGAGAGATCTTAAACCTGTACGATCAGAAAGGGGCGGAGACGCCCCTTTTTTAACAACGCGCCTGTACTTCACCAGAAGCAAACAAAGCAAATTGTGTGATATGGAGCATTTACATGCGCTCAATTTTAATTAATGTAAATATTAATTCACTTTAATCAAAATAAACATAATAGATAAGCAATAGTAAATTGATGATAAGATTTGATAACAACTTTTAATTTGCTATACACCACCTAGGATAGAGTCGCTTTTCGAAATTTTCTATTTCTGATTTCTATTTATATTCAAGTAACATCTGTATATTAATTTACATGGCGAGAAAGAGAGTATCCCATTCTCTCGAACTCCACTGTGCTGTTCGTCTTGAAACATCGTTGAGGCCAATAACAAAAATAAGGTCCGGCAGCTTCAAGACTTCGGAATGCCCTAGCGGTCCGCCCGAAACCGCAGGGCTAACTGGAAACCCGTTTTACGCCGTCCTTGCAGCAATCGGCTTTGGGTTTCCAACAGCGCGCGGTGAACTATGCCCCTAGTTCTCGCGTCAAGAATTAAGATCACTGAACCTATCGGTTTTCAGAGCAATCGATAAAACAGTGGCCCAAAAAAGACGAAAAGTCCAACTGGCCCCATGGCCATACAGATCCCGTTCCGTTCTCAGCTCCCCCCCACCTCCTGATGAACGGAACGGATTTTTTATGCGATAAACATATGCTAGTTGCGACCATGCATTTATTTCGGGTATGACATTTCAAAAGGTGGCACTCCCTAGCCACGTCATTCAATCCGATAGGCAGCAAAAAACTAATGAAGAACTCTGCTAGCGAATGTCACGATATGACTCAGATCCGCGCAGAAATTGATCGTCTGGATTCCGAGCTGATTTCACTGTTTGCAGAGCGCTGGACTTACATCACACGCGCCGCTGAAATCAAAAAACCAATTGGCCTGTCTGCCCGCATTGAAAGCCGGGTTGAGGAAGTTGCCAGCAACGTAAAAGCCCATGCCCGTGCGCATGGCCTGAATGCGCAGACCTATGAGACCATGTGGCGCGCACTGATGGAAAGTGCGATTGCGCACGAAGAAGACCTTATGGAAGCAGAGGAAAACGCAAAATAACATAGTATCGCCATTTTCTCTGGCATCTTAGTCGACTAGCATTACAATCAGAAATTTTCGGAGAATTAAGAGCCTACTTCCCCAAATTAACCGTTTGGCAGGGACAAAGCTTAATTTATGGTCGTGTTTTTACCGTCTGCAGAGAAAGAACACTTGGCTTATTCAAAAGCTTAGGTATTGTTTCCCTATAGTCGCTTAAATGAGTTTGACCGGGAAGACCCCATGAGTCTAGACAGTGACGTTCTTATTGATCGCAGACGCCTGAGACGGAAAGTTTCGTTCTGGCGTGTTGTTAGTTTTTTAGCACTTGCAGCTTTGTTGTTGTGGGGAGGCGCTGAGGCAACCGGCCTTGGTGAGTTTGCCCGTTCTGAAAAGCATATTGCTCGCATCGAAATCAACGGACCGATCACCTATGATCGCCGCCAGTTGGAGATGCTTGAAGCAATCGCAAAAGATGACACCGTGCAAGGCGTCATCGTCTCCATTAATTCTCCCGGTGGCACCACTTCTGGTGGTGAAGCGCTTTACAATGCGCTGCGCAAGATTGCTGAGAAGAAGCCTTTGACAGCGTCCATCACGACGCTTGGCGCTTCGGCTGCTTATCTTTCCGCAATTGCCAGTGATCACCTTGTTGCTCAATACACCTCTTTGACCGGATCTATCGGTGTTCTCTTCCAGTATGGCAATGCTAAAGGGTTGCTCGAGAAGATTGGCGTTGAAATGGATGCGATCAAAAGCGCACCATTGAAAGCTGAGCCAAACTTTTATGAGCCAGCCACGCCTGAAGTGAAGGAAACTTTGCAGGAACTGATTGACGATACCTATATGTGGTTCGTTGGACTTGTTGCAGAACGCAGAGGCCTTTCTAAAGAGCGTGCACTTCAGCTGGCGAACGGTCAGGTTTACACCGGACACCAGGCAAAAGACCTTGAACTGATCGATGAGATTGGTGGCGAGCAGGCTGCGCATCAGTGGCTTATTGACGAAAAAGGGCTTTCCAGTGATTTGGAAATCATCGACTGGAAACCAGAATCAGACGAGCGGTCACTCCCGTTCCCTGCAAATTTATTAGGCTTTTTGGGTAGTGAGAACCAGAATTTGGTCATCTCACTTCTCAAAACAGCAAAAAGTGTCGTAGATTCAAGCCTACCGCTTGACGGTCTCGTGTCTGTTTGGCAGGCTCCGGATGCGGCAACAGTCTCAGCACTTGGGGGGGCAAAGCATGATTAAATCGGAATTAGTACAGACTATTGCGGAGCGTAATCCGCATCTCTATCAACGCGATGTAGAGAATATCGTAAACGCCATTCTTGATGAAGTTACCGAAGCGCTGATGCGCGGTGACCGCGTCGAGCTGCGTGGCTTTGGTGCGTTCTCAGTGAAGAACCGCCCGGCACGCGTTGGACGCAATCCAAGAACTGGCCAAAAAGTTGAAGTTGGCGAAAAGTTCGTTCCGTTCTTCAAAACCGGCAAAGAAATGCGCGAACGACTGAACGACGGTACGGATCACGGCGAAGACGACTGATCCTGGAGTAATACATTGGCTCGTTTCCTTCGGAATTTGCTGCTTATACCTATAGCAGCTCTACTTGTAGTCCTTGCGGTTGCGAACCGGCATTCCACGCTGATTTCGCTTAACCCCTTTAACCCAGAGGATCCGATGTTGACGTTCAACATTCCGGTTTTCTGGTTGCTGTTTGGCGCTGTTGGACTGGGCGTGATGCTTGGCGGAGTGGCGACCTGGATGCGACAAGGACGGTTCCGTAAAGAGGCTCGTGTTCAAAAACGAGAAGCGAACCAGCTTAAACATGAAGCGGATTCGCTGCGTAAGGTGGCACAGGGTGACATTGCACCCGGCCTGCCATCACCCGACCATAAAAAAGCAGCCTAACCGCTTTATTACTCTGCCCTGACGTTTAACACGGGGATTGCGAATGCGGATCATCACAGCTCAGGACATTGAGAGGGTGATGAGCTTTCGCGATATTCTTGAGACGCTGAGACGTGCATTTCGTGTTGGTGTGGTGGCCCCTTCCCCGCACACACAAAGAATTGCACGTCCAACTGGCCTTGATGACGGCTCTCTCACCATCTCTTCTGCATGGCATGACTTTGCGGCTCAAAATACTATTGAGCGCGGGTTTATTGGCACGCGTCTGGAGAGTTGTCTTCCCACATCACTGGAGCATAACGCACCTGCTGTTGCTGGCGTGTATCTTTTGCAGTCTGGCAAAACGGGGACGCCACTTGCGCTTCTGGATGGCAAAGCGCTGGTCAACTGGCGCACAGCCGCAACATCGGCGTTGGCCTCCTCTTATCTTTCGCGCGAAGACTCTTCCCGTTTGCTGATGGTGGGTGCTGGAAACCTTGCACCTTATCTGGTTGATGCGCATGCTTCTGTTCGCCCCATCAAGGAGGTTCTGGTCTGGAACCGAAGCCCTGCTGCTGCTCAGCAGTTGGTGGTGCATATGCAGGGGCAACCTTTTAAGGTTTCAGCGACAACGGATCTGGGTGGGGCTGTCAGAGGCGCAGATATTGTGTGCTGTGCGACAAGTGCGAACACGCCAATCATTCAAGGGGAATGGCTACAAGAGGGAACGCATCTGGATCAGGTTGGCTCCATGCATGCTGATCAGCGAGAGTGTGATGATACGGTTATCTCGCAGGCGCGGCTGTTTCTGGACAGCTATGACAACACACCAACAACCGCGGGGGACCTCAAAGAGCCCCTTGCGGATGGCGTTTTGAGCCTGCAGGACATTGCTTCTGATCTGGCGGAGTTGTGTCAGGGGGATCGGGCAGGACGGCGCTTTTACGAGCAAATCACGCTTTTCAAATCAACAGGCACGGCTCTGGCAGACCTTGCAGTTGCCGGACACGTTTATTTGCGCGTTTAGAGCATGTGGCGTGCAGGTGCGTTCGCACATGAAGCTCTAGTTCTTTATTGCGTGCGTAGTCTCATTCGCAAATCGGAGCTGCTCTTCAGGATTACGCTGTAGCTGAGGACCTTAGTCCAGCTCATCCATGTCTTTTTTCTTTGGTGGTGTGTAGCTTGGTAGATACCAGTCTCTTGCGATTGCGCCACCACGTAAAATCATCGCTGCAGCAAAACCCAAAGCAGCAGCGAGGTTGCTTTCTCCTGTTGCCATGAGCGTAGAGGTGTATGTGATCGCACCAGCAAGCGCAGCCGCAAGGTAGATCTCTCTTTGCAGCAGTGCAGATGGCTGGCCAGCGATGATATCGCGCAAGATTCCACCAAATGTCGCCGTAGCAACACCCATGAGGACAGCAACCGCAGCAGTATCACCCAGTGAAATCGCTTTTGCAGCGCCCATTACCGAATAGGACGCGACACCAATCGCATCGAGCCAACGCAACGGGCGGCCCCATGCTTCGACCTTATGAGCGATGAACCACATGGCAATTGAGACGGCCACACAGACATAGAGGTAGCTCTCGTCTTCGATCCAGAAGACCGGCACATCAAGCAAGGTGTCCCGCAGGGTGCCGCCACCGATACCTGTCAAAGAGCAAAAGAACAGAAAAGCGATAAAATCCTGACGCAGACGTGCAGCGACCAGCCCACCAGTCACGGCGAATACGGCCACGCCAAAAAAGTCCAGGTACTGCCAGATCTCAGAATGCATCTACGTCATGCCCGCAAAGTCGTTGAATTCAAGTCTGCTGGTATTAGACAGCCATCTTAAAAAATCAACCGGAGAACTACACTACTTCATTTGTGAGATTTAAATAGCCTTAGATCCTGTGAAGCGTTTGGGGACAGCGCCGAGAAGTTCAACTCAGCCCTGCGTTTCTTGCAGAGCTTCTGGCATCCCCACAACAAAAAACGGAGGCCGTGTATCGACCTCCGTTTTGGAATTCTTTTGAGAAGCCCTCAGTGTCTTGAGGGCTTTTGTTTTTAGGCTTCTTTGTCGATTGTGGAGCCTGGCTCTGCTGTTTTGTCGGCAACTGGAGCGATTTTTGGGCCGCCTTTGGAGACCCCGACCATTGCAGGGCGCAGGACGCGCTCGCCGATGACGTAGCCAGCCTGAACAACCTGAACCACAGTGTTATTTGGAACTTCTGTGTTCGGCACTTCAAACATCGCCTGATGGAAGTGCGGGTTGAACTTATCGCCTTCAGGTGAAAGACGCTTCACACCGTGCTTTTCCAGGTGGTTAAGCATTTCGCGCTCTACCATTTCAACGCCTTCAACCAGCGCCT
Organism: Pseudovibrio sp. Ad37; assembly: GCF_001623075.1. GTDB lineage: Bacteria > Pseudomonadota > Alphaproteobacteria > Rhizobiales > Stappiaceae > Pseudovibrio. Next base: position 227,203 of record NZ_LMCF01000012.1, on the reverse strand, counting down.
TCAGGTTTTCGTCGTTTTCACGTGCGTCATCTGGCAATGCATCGATTGCACGGCCAAGGTTGTCATTGACCACCAGCATGTCACGCGCGAAGCCTGCGACTGCGTAGGCTTTGGCGTCTTTGACTTCTTTTTCAGTCCGACGGCGCAGGTTTTCCATTTCTGCCATGGTGCGCAAAGCGCGGTCCTTCAGGGCAGCATTTTCTTCTCTCAGCGCCTCGATTGGATCTACTTCCGCAGCAACTTCTGCCTGCTCGGCTCCATTCGCAGTTTCGTCAACCACAGCTTCCGGATTTACCTGCTCTTCTGCCTGCGGAGTTTTATTTTGATCGCTCATCGTCATCCCGTCTCTTAAAACTTGCTCTTTTTACCAAGGAGCAAAGCACTGCAAGGGCTGCCCTAAGGCGCCCGCGCAAAAATCTATCCGGTCTTTATTTAGTCGCTGTTTGACAAAAACAAAAGACCTCCGGCCACTTCCATGACCGGAGATCCTCAGAATGCCCGATTTTACTCAGCATTTCGTTGCAGATACCCTCAAAATTAAGAGTACTGCTTAATCCAATCAGCAATTTTGCCCTTAGGCTGTGCACCTACGAGGGTTGCAGCAGGCTGACCATCCTTGAACAGGATCATGGTTGGGATAGAGCGAACGCCATAATTCATTGCGCTCTGCTGGTTGCTGTCGATATCCAACTTAGCAACTTTGACCTGACCAGCCATTTCCTCAGAGATTTCTTCGAGGGACGGCGCAATCATTTTACAAGGACCACACCAGGTCGCCCAAAAATCTACGAGAACAGGGGTCGAGCTCTGAAGTACTTCAGCTTCGAAGTTACCGTCTTCAACATTCACAGTGGCCATTTTTGCCTCTTTTCATAGTGCAGGTTGAGTCGCCCCAACTGAGCAAACTCTGTTGCCCTGAAAGTAAGAACGCAAGTGCCGAGCGTCAAGCGAACGAATTCTCAACATTCGACTAGAATTTAAAAGATTTCATCAGTTCCACTGGTATTTCTACCAAATGAGGACCTGACGTATAGAGGAGCAGCGCTCTTATTCTCCGATCAGGATAAAGCTCAGAAAGCAATTTTCTATAAACAGCCAGCTGCGCAACATACGTTTCGGAGACTTCGTGCACGCTCCTTGGAACGTAGGCATTTGTCTTGAAGTCGAGAATGATCACTTCTTTGTCATTGACCAGCAAACGGTCAATCAGACCGAAGATCTCAACCGGTTTGCCATCCTCACCCGTGAGCATGCCCTGTATTGGAACTTCGGCCCTGCCATTGGCGCTGAACAGCTCTGCAAACTCAGGGTTGCCCAGCGTACCCAACACATCATCCAGCAGACGTTCCTTATTGTCCGCAAAGCGCTCCGGCAGGGAACTGGCAAGGAACCTTTCAGCAGATACCACGCGTTGTTCTTCGGACAGATCAGGCAGGAACTCAAGCAATCTGTGAACGATGCGGCCACGGACCAGTGGCCAGTCTTCTGGCTGGCGGGCTGCTTCCAGAGCATCTTTCGGATCTTGCTGCTCGATGTTCTCTTTTGCTTCCATCTCCTCAAAGGCGGCAGATGGTTTTACGCGGCGGATACGCTCAGGCGTGCTGACGTTTGTTGAGACCCAGTCCGGCATAACAGCTTGTTTCCGGCTCTCAATCTTTTCAGATTGCGGCAAGATCGGTTCTGGCTTTTCTATACCATTCTTGGTCCAGATCCACGCTGACACTTCACCGTTGGCATCTGTTTGCTCACGTGCTTCCTCAATCAAGCCGTTGCGGGTGAGTGTGTACCAGCATTCCTCATGCGGGCCACGCTTGGGTGACCAGCCACACACGACAAGCCGATCCTTGGCGCGGGTGAGAGCTACATAGAGCAAGCGGCGATATTCTTCTTTCTGCTCTTCTGCCAGCAGTTCCAGCGCTTCTTCATGCCATTCGGTGCGCTGTGCTTTGTTGGGGAGCCAGACGAGAGCGGGCGCTGCTTCCGTATCCCCTGCCCGTTGTTTTTCAACCATCACCGGCGCATGCAGGCTGGAGACGGGTGCATTGCAGCCATCAACGAGAATAACGTAGGGCGCTTCCAATCCCTTTGAGCCATGAACGGTCATGATGCGGACCATGCCTTTAGCGGCGTTGAGCTCGCGTTTGATCTCAGTTGGCGCTTCAGCCAGCCATGCAAGGAAGCCTTCCATGCCGGGTGTGCCGCTCTTTTCATAGGTGAGCGTCAATGAAAGGAACTCATCAAGCACGTCATCCACTTCTGTGCCGAGGCGCTCACGGAACTTCTGGCGATAGCCGTCGGTTCCCATGATCTTGGCGAAAAACTCGAAGGGTGGAACGAAGTCGGCACGGTCACGCCAGACGACCAACTGCTTGCGAATTTCTTGCCACTTCTCGCTGTTCTCTGACTTTCTCAGCAGCTCATGCCAGAGAGTCCCCGGTCTTGGGACACCTGGTGTTTCGTGGGCGATCTCAAAGAGGTCATCATCCAGCAAGCCAAAGAGCGGGCTTTTGAGAACGCAGGCGAGAGACAGGTCATCTTCCGGCAGCAGAATAAAGCGGCCCAGCGCGACAAGGTCTTTGACGGCGATGTGATCCGTCAGAACAAGGCGATCAGACCCCGCGGCGGGTACATCCAGACGTTTGAGCTCGCGGTTGAGCGCTTCCACAAACTGACCGCGCTTGCGGACCAGTACCAGCACATCCCCCGGGCCTGCGATTTTGCGTTGGTCCCAGTCCTTGATCTGCTCTGCAATGCGGGTGGCGAGGCGCAACATCGGGTTGCCTGTGCCGATTGCATCAATGGGCTGGGTCCAATCGTCTGGTTCCAGCGTTTCAACGGCTTCTTCCAGTGGCCAGATTTCAACACGTCCCGGATCGTTGTGCCGGATCGCTTCGTGTACCGGTGCAACATTGTCCTGTGACAGGCCTTTGTAGGTTTCCGGTGTGTCAAACACCTTATCAACCGCACCCAACACATCCGGTGTGGAGCGGAAGGAGAGGTTGAGTTCAATGCCCTCGAAATTCTTCTGCGCTTCCTCAGCCCGACGGGCGAAGAACTTGCGCATCTCAGCAAAGTAAGCCGGAACAGCGCCCTGGAAAGAGTAGATGGATTGCTTCTCGTCGCCTACCGCGAAGATGGTACGGACTTTCTCTCGCGCACTGTCACCAGCGAAGAATTCTTCTGCCAGCGCGCGGATTACCTCCCACTGGCGCGGGCTGGTGTCCTGCGCTTCATCAACTAGGATGTGGTCGAGGCCTTGGTCCAGTTTGTACTGCACCCATTGAGCGGCTTCAGCTCTGGAGAGGAGCTGCGCAGATTTGACCACCAGATCTTCAAAATCGAGGTAACCGCGACGGAGTTTTTCCGTCTCGTAATAGCGTAGAACCGCATCTGATAGGGTGAGGATCGCTTTGGTTCCAGAAACCGTTATGACGGCATTCAGGTGCTGCAGAGCCTCCAATACGCGCATTTGCTCGGCAAACAAGCGCTCGACCACTTCCGGGAAGGCTGTTTGTACCTTCTTGGTGGCGAGAGACTTGCGCGGACTAAGGGTTCCAGTGAGGAAGATCTTCAACCATGCGATGCGCCAGGCTTCATCGCTTTTGAGCGTGATGGCCTGATCCAGAGCAGCGGCTCGGTCCTGATCTGTCTTGGAGCCGACGCGTAAGGCTTCTGCAAACGCTTTTACTTCGTCGTCACTGAGAGAAGAATTCCGTCGCAACGCAGATGCAAAGCCAGACATATCATCAGCCGGCATGACGGAGAAATCAGCATATAGCGCGGAAACTGCGCTTTCCAGGTCCCCATAAGGAGCGACCCAGCGATAGAATGCATCGCGGCGGCTGATCAACTCAGAGAGAGCTTTCTCAACACCTGAATCCGGTAATAGTTCGATAAGCTGGGACAGAGCTGACCCGATGTCGGAGTCCGGCTCAATCTCTGCACTGTGCAGAACGCTGGCGCGGGCCTCATTGAGCAGCTCTTCCGCGAGGCGATCATCCAGCACGGAGAAGTGGCCTGCCACGTTGGCTTCCAGCGGGAACTGGTGGAGCAGCGCTTCACAGAAAGCGTGGATGGTCTGGATCTTCAGACCGCCCGGTGTTTCCAGTGCTTTTGCGAAGAGGCGACGGGCGTTTGCCAGCTGTTTTGTTGAAGTCGGTCGGCCTTCGATATCCTCGATCTCGGCGGCAAGCTCAGCATCGCTCAGCTGTGTCCACTTGGCGAGGGAATCGAATACGCGGGTTGCCATCTCCGCCGCTGCTGCCTTGGTGAAGGTGAGGCAGAGGATGCGGGATGGGTCGGTGCCGGACAGCAGCAAGCGGACCACGCGGCGGGCAAGCACGAATGTTTTGCCGGAGCCTGCATTTGCACTCACCCATGCTGAGTTTTCAGGATGCGCTGCACGTTGTTGGCTATCGAGGGTTTTTGCTGGAATATCCATTATGCATCCTCCCCGTCTTCTCCGAGGGACCATTCCTGCACGCGGGCGAGATGATCATAGGAGGCGGCCCATTCCCTTTCCTTCAGCACACGTGCTCTGGAGAGATAGCCTTTGCGAGGGTTTTCATAGGCAGCGACGAGTTGTTCCAAGCGTTTCCATGCTTCTTCTGCCAATTCTTCGGCGGTGCTTTCCTTTGGCACACGGCTCTCTAACTTCACAGCATCGCTGCCGCCTTTGAGCTGGATGTAGAGCATGTCGGAGATTGGCATGTCATGGGGCAGATCCTCAAAACCCTTCCGACGGATCATGGCGACTTCCAGCGGCAGCTGTGGTGAGAGCAACGCTTCGACCTGTTTGGCAGAGGGCGGTTGGCCAGTTTTGTAATCTACCACGCGCAAGCTGTTGTCTTTCATCTGATCGATGCGGTCTGCACGGCCTGTGAGCGTGAAGTTGCGCTCCGGGCGTTGCATTTCCACTTTGCCGTACTCTTCAAGGAAGCGGTCGTAGATCTTCGGCGCGACTTCGCCTTCGTAAGCGACAAACTCTTCCGCGATACGCTCAAAGCGCGGCCACCACAGGGCGCGAATGGCGGGGAAGGCATCCAGCGGGCGGAACAGGCGTCCCCCTTCAGTTATCAGGGCACGGACGGCTTTCTCATCAAACGGGCCATCCCAATCCTCAAGGAAGTTTGCCAGCGCATCGTGGATGATGTTGCCTTTGTCTGCAGCACCTGGTTCGCCGCCAATCGGGTCAACCTCGTCCAGCTTCAGCACGTTTTTGGCGTAGATGAGGTATGGATCGCGGATCAGGTTTTCAATTGCTGTGACAGAAAGCTGGACTGGTCGGGCTTCCACTGGTGGCTTTGGTTCCGGGCGCTTGGCTGGACGAACCGGTGTTTCTGAGCGGTCGAGCACGAGAGCCAGCTCGGTGTAGCGTTTGCCTTTGGCGCGCATCTGCTGCTCAACACTTTGGCCAGCGAGTGTCACGATGCGCTGAAGCCAGCGGGAGGCCACGGTTGGGGAGCCATCTACACGCTCAGAGCGGGACAGGACCACTTCCGGCGCGCCAAGGTTCCAGAGGAAATCGTGGGCGGAGGTGCCGATTTTACGCTCTGGCGGGTCAAGGCCGATCTGGCCTTTCATCGGGCGGTTGAGCCATGGATCATTGCGGGTGCGCTGCGGCCATGTGCCTTCGTTCAGTCCACCGAGGACGACGAGGTCGTAACGCTGGAGGCGGGCTTCCATGGGGCCGAGCAGATGGATGCGGGGATCGGCAGGTGTGCGGGAGCGGACGGCGCCGCCAGTGATGAGGGCACCAAACACGCCGGGCCATTCATTGGCAGGCACGCAGAGGCCCGCAGCATCAGCCTCCAGCAATGACGTCAGGGTTTCGGCAAGCGCCTTACCGTTTTCGCCACTGAACAGCTCTTCCGTGGAGCCGTTTTCATCAGCCCCAAGCAGCAGGACCGCATCCACGTGGGTTTTGATGATGTCTTCGACCGGGATCTCATTTGGATTTTGCAGCAGGGCTTCCAGTGGGCCGAGCGCTTGTTCCAAACGGTCCAGCAGGGTGTTGATGGCGTTCCAGTCTTCTTCCACCAGCTTGCGCCAGCGGGAAACTGGTCTGTCGGCCTTCTCCATGGCCAGATCATGGGCAGCTGCCACCGCTTCACGCAGACCACTGAGGCCCGGCCTTGGATGCGGGCCACGCAGGACACCGCGTTCCAATGCACGGGCGGCGGAACGGACTTCCTTGGCCTTCATACAGAGGAAGGCGAGCGGATGTTTGAGCAGAGCCAGCAGGTTGACGGGATCGAGGCCTTGCAGGGCAAGCTTTGCGGTGAGGATGGCAAGCACCATGGGTGGTGTCTGCTCTAATGGGCGACCTGCAGTGTCGTCTACGATGATGCCCCAGCGGGTCAGCTCTGATGCCACGCGGCGGGCCAGTGTTCTGTCTGGCGAGATCAGCGCAGTCGATTTGCCTGCTTCCACCGCCTCACGCAGCAACAAGGCGATTGAGAGCGCTTCTTCGGATTCGTTTCGCGCTGTGATCAGCTGCGTGCCTGCGAAGGCGGTCTCTCTGTGTTCTGCCAGCTCTGAGGTGAAGAAGTTTTGCCACTCTTCCGTTGTTTCTGCTGGGCGGAGCGCTTCGTTGACGATCTCGCAGCGCAGGCGCAAGGCTTCGCTTTCCGGTGCGCCCAGCTGTGTAACGTCTTCTCGTTTTATGCCCAGCGCAAGAAGTAGTTGGCGGAGGCTGTATTGGGGATGGCCGGGAACGCGTTGTGGTTCTGTCGGGCTGCCAAGCGCCTGCCAGCTTTCGGCATCCATGCCCATATCGAGCGCAGGAAGGACAAGGGCTCCGTTCTCCAAGTTCAGCACGGCTTTCATCAGCTCAGCCGTTGCCGGGAAGGAACCGGTTGCACCAGCTACAATGACCGGACCGCGTGGTGGTGTTGTGCGCAGGCGGGCGGCTTCGGCGCGGATGAGGGCTGAGCGGCGCTCCTTTGGGTCCATCATGCCGATGGCCTTCAGGTGCTCGGGCCACAGGTCGGTGACAATCTTCAGAAACTCAAGCGTGATTTTCCAGTATTCGGCGTGATCGTCGGGGACAAGGTTGCCCAGCTCTGTCCAGCTGGCCTCTTCTGTCTGCACCTCATCCATGAGTGTGAGCAGGTTGCCCGCGAGCCATGCGGCATCCGCGGAGGACGCTGGAACGCGGGCTGGGTCATCTTCTTTGAGCTGCAAGATCTGGCGGCGGAGCTGACCCTTCCATGCCCATACAAGACGCGTCATCGCGAGCTTGCGTTCCATGGTGGACATGGCGGGTGGCAGCGCTTCGCCATCCCCATGACCTTTCAGGATGTGCTCTTCTTCGTCTACATCACCGAGTGGCAGGATCTTAGGCAACAAGGCGGCTTTGGAGCCCAAGGCTCTGCGCAGGACATCCGGCAAGGTTCTGGCAGCACGGCGGGTTGGCACGTAGATGGTGACATCAGCCAGCGCCAGCGGGTTATCGTCCGCCTGAAACCCCGGGATCAACTGCCCAGAGAGCAACGCTTCCACGGTTGCCTGCAGAAATGGCGTGGATGGAGAAACGCTGAAAATATTTGGGGTGGCCGCCACCGGAGCCTCCTGAAAAGAACCGAATGCTCCTTTTTAGTTCAGTTTTCGGCGGATCACACAGCAAAAAGCACAGCACGGTTTTATATCCCCGCGTGAATACAAATAAATTCGAACGCGCTTCCAAATGACAGTGAACACGCCTCACTTGCGTCAGGTATTTTGCATCACAAATGCAAGCAAACGAGTTTCTTTTTCCCAAAATAGAAACACAGCACCATCACCAAAGAATGCCATGTGGTCGTTGAAATACTCGGGATCCTCAATCGCCCCAATTGATGATTGTTTCAGTTTTGGCCCATTTATTGAAGAAAACTGACATAGGAACGGCATCAATCGGCCTGTTTTCGGAGATTTTGGAAGCACAGAGTCTTGTATAAATGCAGGTACACCAGACACTCCAAGATCAGGTTCTTTTATCCACTTACTGGTGCTTTCTACCCCAAAAGAAACAGGCTCCCAGCCCGCTTGCGTTGCATTCTCCACTACACCGCTCAAACTTTGAATATACTTCTCTTCAACTTGGTCTCGATCAACAATAATCGGGGCCATCGGATCATGGTAGTCCAAAATCAAAGTGCTGTACTCATCAAAAATTGGAATCGATAAATGAAGATCGAAGGGTAACACCGGAAAGTCTTGAGTAGCTAAAGTACCAATATATTGGGTATCATTTGGTTTGCCGGTTTTTGCTGGAGAGAACCCAATTGGAACATCACCTCCCAGTTGGCTACGACCAGATCTTTCTGCCTTCAACTCGTGTTGTTGATTTGCAGTAAAGTTAGGAACACGCACCTTACCTAAGTGTTTATCAAAACCTGTGGTCTCCAGATCCCCAGTTAGACGCATCCAATCTTCGATAGGAGGCCAATCATCTAAATCTGATAACGTAGCAGAACGCGCTGCCTCACCTTGCCCCATCGCAACGCGAATAAGCAATCCACTTTCATCTGTATCTAGCGCAAGTGGTACACACCCAAACAAATGGGATATTGATTGTGCTAATTCTGTATCAATACACAAGATTGATAAGGCTTCATTCGTTTCCTGCTCCCCATCAACCTCAAAGCTGCACGTAGAAAAATATTGGCGTGCCATTCGAACCTCCAAGCTTAAATGTCATACGTGATATTTGTGCCACGACGAAACGTCAACAACCTTTGACAATCTGATTCTCCTTATAAATCACACCCGCAGATCAATTGCGCGGTTGATTTGTTGTCCGGCGTTTGCGGCGCAGTAGGTGGGGAATGGGACGCGGGCAGCAGTGTTGATGTCGCGTTTGATCCACTCTCGCTCCTCAAGCTGAACCAGCGAGGCTGATAGCGCGCGATCGGTGATTGGCACCAGGTTCGTTCTTATTCCTGAGAAGCGCTGAGGAGCGGCGGTGAGCGCCAGAATGGGGACCGTCCAGCTTTTGCGCAATAGGGCGAATTCCTTCTCATCCGGAACTGCGGTCACGATTTTGCTGGCGATTTCGGCGGCCTTGATGCCTGCCGGGGTCAAGCGAAACTCGGGGCGCAGCGGATGACCGTGACCTGGGTTCCTCTCCAGGAGTTTAAGCTGGGTAAGATGCTCAAGACTTGCCGCGAATGACGTGCGGCCAGCGCCCGATGCAGCCAACAACGGGGCCTGCCTGCCGGGAACACCGGAATGCAAGAGAGCCAGAATATTTAGAGACCAAGCCCGAGACGTGAGCTTGACAAGCGTCGCAATGTCCATAATGTATAGTTACTTTATTTTTTAGCAAAAGGAAAGTTTGATGTCTCTCGTTTCTTTGGAAAATACGATTACCCTCGCCATTTCTGTTCGTGACCGCCATGTAAGCGCTGAGTGGTACAGCACCATGCTTGGCTTTGAGCTGATCCATCATATTGATGAAGCCGGCTGGAGTGAAATGAAGACCAAGACGGAAGGCGTTACTCTTGGTCTCGGCGAACAGGCCAAGCCTTCTCCAGGCAATACGGTTCCGGTTTTTGGTATTGGTGACATTGAGAGTGCGCGCGGCTCGTTGGAAGCTGCAGGCGTGAAGTTTGATGGCGCCACCGAAACCATTGAAGGCATGGTGAGCACTGCGACCTTCTATGATCCAGACGGCAATGCGATGATGTTGGCACAGGACCTGACTGTGCCTGCATAGCACCTGCACCTGTTACGTAATCCCCTCGATGGGCAGCAGGGGAACTCCTCTGCCCATCGAGGGGATGATATGGCCTGACAAACAACAAATGCTGTTTTCGGCTTTCCTTTCAAGCCAGTGAGAAAGAGCATTTGGGTCTGGAGCATCTTTGCAAGAGGTCTATACTCTGACAGATGTTGCAGCCTGCTAAGATTCTCATATTGACCTATGGCTCTCGCGGAGATGTTGAGCCCTTTATCGCTTTGGCCTGCGGGCTTACAGCTCGTGGTCACACCGTCACAATCAGCAGTGCTGAGAAATATGGTGACTGGGTCAAGAGTTTCGGTCTGGCATTTGAGCCGCTTTCAAATGACACGATTGATCTGATGACCACTCCTGACGGGATCGCAGCACTGGAGGGGGCCTCCGGGTTTTTAAAGAGGATCGCAGCAGGTGCACGGCTAGCGAAAAAATCTGGTCGGCTGAATGATGGGCTCAACCGTGATGCGTGGCGGGCCGCACAAGCCGTTCAGCCCGATCTCATTGTCTTCCACCCCAAGGTGATGGCTGCGCCTCATATTGCAGAGGCCCTTAACATCCCTGCTGTGATGGGATTGTTGCAACCGATGATCGTCCCGACAAGCGAGTTCCCAGTCGCAGGGATGCCCAACCTGCCGATACCGGGCTACAACAAGCTGGGATACGCACTGGTCAAACTCTCTTATTCGGCTTTCCGGAAATCGGTCAATATGCTGCGAACCGAGATACTGAAACTTCCAGGAATTCGACGTCGCAATGAGGTTTTGTTTCCCCGTGGCGCCCTGCCAATCAAGACGCTTCACGCAATCAGCTCATGGGTTATTCCCCGGCCAAAAGACTGGCCAGATGAAGCGGTTATGAGCGGTTACTGGAGTTTGAAGTCTGACGGGGACTATGAACCACCAGCAAATCTGTGCAGTTTCCTCGAGCATGGCCCTCCACCCGTTTACATTGGGTTTGGCAGTATGACGGTTGAGGACCCCAAAGCGTTGCAAGAGGTTCTTGTTGAAGCCCTGCGAAAGGCAAATGTTCGCGGTGTCCTCTCAACTGGCTGGGCTGGGTTTGACGCCATTGAGAGCGACGATATCCTGAGTGTTTCTGATGTTCCGCATGAGTGGCTGTTTCCGAAGATGGCAGCTGTTGTGCATCATGGTGGCATGGGAACCACTGCCCAAGGGTTTCGTGCAGGCGTGCCTTGCGTTTTGTGCCCCTTCTTCGGCGATCAGCCTTACTGGGCTCAAAAGAGTGTTGCTCTGGGCGTTGGCGCCCCACCTGTGCCTCGCAAAGCCCTAACTTCTGACAGGTTGGCGCACTCCATTCACCTTGCAGTCGATGACGCTGTGCTGAAGAAGAACGCACATGATCTTGCTCTGCATCTACAAAGCGAAGACGGCGTGGGTATTGCGGTTGCTGAGATTGAGACCAGCCTTGCCGGGGTGGCAGAATCCTTCATGAAGACCTCAGTTTAAATCCGAATACAGATCGCACTATGACGGGTTAAGTGCTTCAATCACCTCAAGCTTCCATGTGCGCCTCTAGGTAATTCCAGAGGCGGAGGACAGCAGATTTGAAGGACTGGCGGGATAAATTCCTTACGGTTGGCGAGGTTGGATTGAAAACCGCCGCTCCGAGATAGTCGGGGCGCTGAAATCAATCGGTTGAAAAGTAAAGTGGGTGGTTTGACCATGAATAATGGACTTTTTGCTAAGCACATTTCCCACATGCAGATATGGCGTATTTTTGTTCAACGAAGATAGAGCAAATGGGCATCATGATGTGTGCCGCTTGTTCAGCGACACCGCATCTACCGCTTTCATTGCATCTCTTTGAAAGAGTAAAATCTAACTTAATATTTCAAGACAGGGGTGGTCAGTCAAACACAAGCATGAAGAGCTCATACTATTTGTACAACTTATTGTATATAAACTTATAGAACTCAAGGAAGCGGAAAATGGCAAAGACTACCCGACTTGGCAGCGGCGATGATAATTTCAGCAACTATGACTTAGTAGCTGACCTTGTATATGCAGGTGCTGGTAATGACAGTATCCGCACTCATCATGGTAATGATTTTATCCATGGAGAAAGTGGTGATGATTTTCTGACTGGTGGCGACGGTGATGACATTATTTGGGGGGAAGCAGACGACGATTGGCTTGGTGGCGATGGTGGTAACGATACTCTTTACGGTGGCACCGGTGATGATGGTGTAAGTGGCGGTAACGGCGACGATTACTTAGACGGAGAGAGTGGCGATGACATTTTGTATGGCGGGAGCGGAAACGACACTTACAAGTTTAATAGAGGCAATGAAAAAGATAAAATCATCGATACTTCAGGTAATAATGACACTATTAAGTTCGGTTCTGGTATCAATTTAGACCATGTCAGGGTTGCCGTGGACCCAGTAAACCCCAATGATCTCAAAATCTATATCATCGACCCAGCAAATCCAGATCAGCCCCTTAGTCAGATTACTGATGTGATCACACTCCAAGACGGGGCAAGTGCATCCTCCCCAATCGAGAAGTTTGTGTTTTCTGATGGTACGACACTAACAAAATTAGACTTCCAGACTAATGGTGCAGTCACAATCAATGGTTCTGCTGGAAATGACACCTTAAATGGTTCTTCTGCTGGTGAAACCATCTACGGCAATGGTGGTGTAGACAAAATCAATGGTGGTGGTGGAAATGATACCATCCTAGGTGGTGACGGAAATGATGTTATCCTAGGTGGTTCTGGAAATGACGCCATTCTGGGTGGTGACGGAAGTGACGTTCTCCAAGGTGGCGATGGAGACGATACACTTGATGGTGGTGCTGGTGTTGACTTTATTCGCGGCGGTAGTGGGATCAACAATATCGTGACCGGCGGTGCAGACACCGACGTATTCATGTTTGGCCCAGGTGATGGCCTCAGCGTTGTCACTGATTTTACAGATGGTGTCGATCTCATCGGCTACTATGGAGAGGTGGCTCAGGTTATTCAGAATGCAGAAATCACTGCTGAAACCTTTGCTGGAATTGCTTCGCTTGAAGGTAAATACATTGGGTCAACACTCGTAAAAATTGATGACTCTTTTGCTGTGTTGGATGGATTTTCTACAGATCAGTTCTCTGGTGCAGATCTGTACAACTTGTCAGCCGCAGCTACAGCAACAACTGAAGCTATGGACCTAATAGCGTAGTAAACCAAAACTTTTGCTGCCAACCTTGTGTTGGCAGCTCACTTCTCATTTTCCAGCCTCATTTTGAAAAGAGCTTTAAGTAACTAACATAAGCCACGATAAGTGGTAACTGGCAATAATTACTCTTTTACCCATTCTCTCGGCGTATCCCAACGGCAACACTTCTTTTGCTTTTGCAACTTTTCGTTGACAGGTGGGCGGTTCCATTCCACATTCATATGTGAGGCTTCGAAACCTCTTTGTCAGCGGTAACCGCTCCCGTCAACTAGCGGATTTTTTGTGTCTTTTTCTAAGGGCGCAAACCCTTTGCTATGAGCGGGAGGGCGGTGAATACAACACCTCCTTCGGAGGGGAATAAACTCGCCTGTCTGACTCAGGTTTCGAACCTCCCGCTCGCCAGCGGGCCGTCGAAAGCTCAATGTCGTGCGGTTCATTCAACAGCCAAGTCAGAAAGGCTTTGATTATGGACGACACTGCATGCGCCTGTGGCGCCACAAATACTCTTCAGAATAAATTTGACGACGTGAACTTTGCTGTTTCTGATCTTCAGAACCTTGCTTATATGCAGCATATGGTGCTGAGCGAGCGGATGAAGAACAGTTGCGAACGTGACGTTTTAGTCACTCTGCACTACGCTTTATGTAACCGCCTAGAGGCACTTGATAAGACCTGCGGAACTTTAACTGATGCGTTGTCCGACACGTCCTTCCCTAAAGGATTTTCCGGTCACGCGACACGCAGCGTCGCCTCTCCACCTCCGGTCGAAACCAATATTGTGTCTCTTGATTAGATCACTGTGAACGGCACTCCAAGGGCTGCCTCAACTACCCTTGCACAGCCCTTCATGAGTGTCCTGCTGGTCTGCGGCCGGGCGAATTGTGCCCGCAGGCCAGCATCTTCGTGTGTGTTTTCAGATGCGTTGATGGAGTTTGGATTTAGGGCATGTTCTTTGTGGGATATGCTCTGTTAACCCGCAAACTCAAAGGGTTATGGGTCCCGGCTCGGGGGCCGGGATGACGAGGGAGGTGATGCCTCGCCTCTGGTAACACTTGCCGTCCTGCTAGACGAGCGGAGTGGATGTCCGATATCCAGTGCCAAGATTGCAGGTGTTTGTGAAAGTCGCCAAAATGCATTGAGTATTGGTACTTCAGTCTTAGGAGGGTGTGAGCTGAGGTGGCCCGCGCGATTTGGCGGGCCGTCCTGTTTTGGGTTTAGTTTGTGCTGTTGGCGATGGCGCGTTCTGCGTCATCAAGGCCTTGAGGCGTTCCAACGTGCAGCCAAAGGCCATCGCCTTCGACACCGTAGAGGCGGCCATTCTCAATCGCTTTGTCAAAAAGCAGGTTGAGGGAGAATGGGCCTTCCGGCGTATCCTTGAACAACCGTGGATGGATCATCGCTGTGCCGGAATAGATGAAAGGTGCCACAGAACGCTCATCGCGGCGTTCCAGCTTGCCTTCATCACTCATCAGGAAATCGCCTTTGCCGTCATACCCAACCGCATTCACGGTTGGCGCGAGCAGCATCAGCATATCCATCTGATGGTCATCCCAAGTTTCTACGAGAAGATCCAGATTGGGCTTCACCCCTTCCAGCCAGAAGCTGTCGGAGTTTTTCAAAATGAACGGATCAGTACCAAGCATTGGCAGGGCTTTTTTGATGCCACCACCGGTATCTAAAAGCTCTTCGCGTTCATCTGAGATTTTTACATCCAAGCCTTCAAACCTGCGGGCATGGGCCTCTACAAGGTCTGCAAGGTAGTGCACGTTGACAACGCAGGTTTCGAGGCCAGCATCCTTCAAACGTGATGCTGCGCGCGCGAACATCGACTTACCATCCACCTCGATGAGAGGTTTTGGGGTTGTCGCCGTCAGGGGCCGCATACGTTTACCCAGCCCCGCGGACAAAACCATTGCCGATTTAGGGTGGAAGGAAATTTCTTTAGGCATCTCGTTGTCTCTGTTGTTTTGTTCTCTTGTTTCAGTCGTCACTTTGGCTCGTCTCATTTGACGAGAGTATGACAGTGAACATGGGTTTGAGTTTAACTTCCCCTAATTGTGCAAAGCACTGCCGCACGTAATTGCGGATGCGAGGAAGCATCTCCATGTATTTAGGTTTTCCGAGCTGCTTATCAAGACGTACAAACGCGCCAAGGATTTTGGCATTGCGCTGCAACGCCAACACAGCAACAGCATTCCGAAACGCCATTTCATCAAAAATGGGTTTATGTTTTCTTGCCAAGTCGCAATATCGCTGCAGCAAATGCTCCTGCAGGTCGGCTGGCATGTCCACGCGTGCATCGTACACGAGCGAGGCAACATCATAGGCCGCAGGGCCTATCATTGCATCTTGGTAGTCAATAAGACCTAGCTTATTGAGGCCTGATGCTTCTGGCAACCACATGATATTTGGGCTGTGGTAATCCCGTAAAAGCAGTGTCGGTTCGCTCTGGAAGACTGGCTCCAGCAGCTCTCGCCACGCTTCAACGTAGTCGCGGCCTTGCTGTTCAGTTGCAGGCTCTCCACTGGCGTAAGGCAGGTACCATTGGAGGTAGAGGTCAGCTTCCGTGATCAGTACTTCGAAATCACAGGGTTTCAGCTGATGGGGTTTGCCATCCGCCTGCAGCTCTGTTTGCCAGTTGCAGCTGTGGAGCCGGGCGATATCATCAATGGCCAGCTCGTAGCGCTCTTTGACCGCCTCACCGTTTTCGGTGATGATCTGGTCGCCGAAATCCTCCAGCAGCGCCAATCCGTTTTCAGGGTCGGCGGCCAGTCGTTTTGGTACGCGGAACCCATGATCCGCCAAGGCGTTACTGAGCGCGAAGAAGGCAGTAACGTCCCTGGCGCGATGTACGGTTTCGCCGTAGGTTTTGCCAGTGGGCAGACGCGGCTCTGGCCCAGTTGGCGGACTATCCATAAAGACGACTGTCTCACCGTTTTTGTGAAGACGAAAATAGGTCCGCATAGAGGCATCGCCCTGCACGTGCTCACGCTCGGCATCAATCCAGCCGGATTTTTGCAGCAGAGCGCGGCGGGCGGCGAGGCGATCAAGACGGTTTTGCCAGCTTTCGCAGTTGGCTGTGAAGGTGATCTCGCGGGTGTCTGGCTCGGTGCCTTCTGTCAGCTTCAGGTCCAGCGCTTCTGGCCAGTAGGAGGGATCTCCCATCTCTGGCCATTCAATCAACGCGACGCCGGTTTCCAGATATTCGTCGAGCCCGAGCTCTTCCAACTCCTCCGGCTCTTCAATGCGATAGAGGTCGAGATGGGCGACAGACATTCTCGGCAGGTCGTAGGTTTGAACGAGTGTGAAGGTGGGGCTTGGGACTTCCAGATGAGGGTCAGCTGCCAGATGCCGCAGCAGTGCTCTGCTCAAAGTGGATTTGCCCGTGCCCAGATCTCCGGAAAGAGCAAGTACGTCTCCCTCTTTCAGCAGCTCAGCCAAATCCGCAGCAAAGAGCTCTGTTGCTCTCTGATTGTCGAGAAGTACCTTCATACAATTCGCCTCAAGAGCAGCTGCACATAATCGCGCTCACGCAGAATGCTCTAATCTATACTTTCCAAGCGTCCCCTTAAAGAAAGACTGAACTTACTTACCAAGGATACGTACCAATCTATTAGAGCAGGTCGCGTTCATTTGCAGACACACGACGCGCTCGGAATTCCTCAAGAGTAAGCACTTGCCAAAACCAGCAAGGGAACTCAAGCCCCAGAGGCATTTATCTGACCGAAAACTGAAGGATGAGTTATTCCGCCGCTTCCAGCGAATGGACATGCGGCTCAAGCGGGAAGGTGCAATCCACTGTGGTGCCCTGCCCTTCGGCGGAGGAAATATCGACTTTACCGCCGTGGAGCTCGACAAAGCTTTTCACGATCGACAGGCCAAGGCCAACGCCCTGACGATTTCCACCTGCACCGCGGCCTACAAAGCGCGAGAAGACCTGATCCAGCATCTCCTGAGGGATGCCTGCACCATGATCCTTGATGCGGAAGCGGATTTCGTTTTCCTCTCGCTGGCAGCTGATGTCTACCAAGCCGCCTTTGTTGGAGTAGCTGATTGCGTTGGAGAGCAGGTTGAAGAGAACCTGACGCAATCGACGCTCATCTGCTTTGAGATGGCCAATACCCTCAGGCATGTGGGTGCGGAGCGTGATGTTGGATTCGACCAGACGATCTTTCAGGCCTTCGACAGCTTCAGATACCGTCTGCGCAACATCGACCTCGGAGATTTCGAGTTCCATGATGCCGGCATCAACGGTTGCCAGATCAAGGATGTCGTTGATGATGTGCAGCAGAGCAGACGAGGATGACAGGATGTAGTCGGTGTATTCTTCCTGCTTCGGAGACAGATCGCCGAACTTGGCATCACCCAACAACTGAGCGAAGCCGATGATGGTGGTCAGCGGAGATCGCAGCTCGTAAGACACGTGTTGAATAAAGGCGTTCTTGAGCTGGTCGGCTTCCTGAAGCGCATCATTGGTGGCGTGGAGGGCACGTTCCACGTTGACCGTATCAGTGACGTTCACGAAGGTGAGTAGCGTTCCACCATCTGGCAGCGGTACGGTGACGTAGTCGATAACAGACCCGTCGATCCGCTCCATGCGACCAGAAACGCTGGTGCGGTTGTCGGACAGGCCTGTTACGCCACGGGCGAGCTCTTGCCAACGATCGGACTCACCCATCAGCTCCTTGCAGGTGTCCAGCAGGTCATTGACATGCGGATCTGCTTCGAGGAACTCCTGAGACAGGCCCCAGACCTCGGCAAAGGCCGGGTTAGACAGGCGCATGCGTCCGTTGGAGCCGAACACGGCGACAGCTTCTGTCAGGTGGTCGAGCGTTTCTCGCTGTACCCGGGTGAGTGCGTTGAAGCGGCTTTCCAGATCCAACTGCTCGGTCACGTTCTCATAGAAGTACGTCACACCACCTTGCGGATGCGGGCTGGCGATCACGCGGAGGGTCCGTCCATCTGGCAAATGCCACCAATACGCCTGTGCATCCAAGGCATGGTAGCATTCCAGATGTTTGTTTCTCCAACCACGATAGTCAGCCTGCTCTGGCAGTTTACGAGCTGCGCGCAGGGCGTCGAGCAGCTCGCCTTCTTCCGGCTTGGTCTCCAGGAAGCTCTGATCGATATCCCATAGGGAGCGATAGGCTGCATTGTAGAACTGGAGACGATGATCAGCGCCAAACACGGCCACAGGTGTTTGAAGCTGATCGAGCGTGCGCGTATGGGACTCTAGTGTGCGGCGAAGCTGCCCCTGTACACGTTCAAGCTCGGAAATGTCCTGAGCAAGACCGGCATTGCCATGCTCAGAATTCACGTCAGTCAACTCAAAGACGCGCCGTTCACCCGCTGCCACAACTGGCATTGGCGAATGATAGACACCGTCAGTCTGGCGCATCATGTTGAGTTTGTTGCGGCCTTTAGCTTCCAGAAGCTCGATCTGTTCATCAACCACAGTGCGGGTGCTTTCGGCCTCGACAGCATCCACATAAGCTGAGTTGACCCAGACGAGCTGGCCATGGTTGTCGCGTTGCCATGCAGGCCCCGGCAATGCGTCCAACAGGCTATGAAGCGAGGAGATCTGCTCGCGCAGTTCTTTGTTTTGCTCAGCAAGGCGGGCGCTGAGCTGACGGTCTCCGGTCAGATCACGCAGACGCAGGACTGCCAGCCCACCTGCTGTATGGCCGGATGCTTCCAGATAGACCCCTTCGGTGGTCGTTAAGGTTAACCGGAAGACTTCGCCGTGGCCGCGCAAATGCTCCAAGAAAGCGCGCAGGGCCTCGGCGGATTTGACGTCCAACCATGTCTCGAACTCGACGAGCTGCGAAAGGCCGCCTGCAAGTTCAAGGTTTTCAGGTAGATGTCCGGCAACACCGGGATGCTTGGCCTCACCATCCCAGACCAAAAGGAGACTGTCTTCTGTTTCCAGCAAGCTTTCAAGGCGGTCAATGCGCGCCATCGCATCGGCTCGGTCCTGACGCAGTTGCAGGATCGACAATGAGTCATTCCTGCGGATGCGGACAAGCACGACGGAGGCTGCGACTGCGTACAAGGCTATGCCGGCCGTTGCCGCGACCCAGACAACCTTGAAGGCGTCAACAGAACTACCTGAAAGAGCTGGCAGAATATCCATAGCCTGAGAGAAACCAGCAGCACCCAGGAGAGCAAACACAGCAACGCCCATCAGGTTCAGAACGAGCCTAAACCTTCTACGCCACAGCACGTTAACACGCGCGTGTTTATGCCAGGATGCTGGCATGTTGTGCCCCTTTCTTCGCCGCCTCAGATTCGTGTCACACGCCGCATTGGTGTCACGAATCGCGAATAAGTCGCTCAACTGCCTAACTTAACGACTGATTCGATAATCAACATAACCTGATTGATTTTTGGGAAGAAGAGGATCTTTACAAAAAGTAAACAAATCCTGTGGGCGAAATAATCATCCACCACAATCTGTAGTAAGCCCAACAAGCGCACCCCCAATATATTGAAAGTGTGCTTATTGGACCCAGTAGAATTCATGGAGCTGTTAACGCTAAGTCCCTTAGCGTTAACAGCAATTACGAAGAACGCGTATCAGTACTTGTAGTGCTCAGCCTTGAACGGACCGGATTTGTCGAGACCGAGGTAGTTGGCCTGATCATCGGTCAATTCAGACAGGGTTGCACCAAGCTTCTTAAGATGCAGGCGCGCAACCTTCTCATCCAGATGCTTCGGCAGCACGTAGACTTCGTTTTTGTAGTCGTCGCCTTTGGTGTGCAGCTCCATTTGCGCCAGAACCTGGTTGGTGAAGCTGGCGGACATAACAAAGGATGGATGACCGGTCGCATTGCCAAGGTTAACCAGGCGGCCTTCGGAGAGAAGGATCAGACGCTTGCCATCCGGATACTCGATCAGGTCAACCTGTGGCTTCACATTGCGCCATTTGTAGTTACGCAGCGCAGCAACCTGAATCTCGTTGTCGAAGTGACCGATGTTACAGACGATCGCCATGTCTTTCATGTCGCGCATGTGGTCAGCTGTGATGACGTCTTTGTTGCCGGTGGTGGTGACAAAGATATCGCCTTCACCGATGGCCTGTTCCATCGTCTTCACTTCATAGCCATCCATCGCAGCCTGAAGTGCACAGATCGGATCGATCTCAGTCACGATCACACGGGCACCAGCTCCTTCCAGAGACTGCGCAGAGCCTTTGCCAACGTCGCCGTAACCAGCGACAACAGCAACTTTACCAGCCATCATGACATCAGTGCCGCGGCGGATACCGTCTACGAGAGATTCACGGCAGCCATAGCGGTTGTCGAACTTGGACTTGGTGACAGAGTCGTTCACGTTGATCGCAGGGAATGGCAGGTCGCCCTTCCTCTGCATTTCGTATAGGCGCATAACACCCGTGGTTGTCTCTTCGGAGACGCCTTGGATGTTGCCCTTAACTTTGGAGTAGAAGCCCGGGTCTTTTTCGAGGCGACGCTTGATCGCTGCGAAGAGAGCGGTTTCTTCTTCGTTGGACGGGTTGTCGAGAACGGATAGGTCTTTCTCAGCTTTCGCGCCGAGAAGAATCATCAGAGTTGCGTCGCCGCCATCATCCAGAATGAGGTTTGCGGTTTGGCCGTCGCCCCAATCGAAGATTTTGTCCGCATAGGTCCAGTATTCATCAAGGGTTTCGCCTTTTTCAGCGAACACCGGAACACCAGCTGCTGCGATTGCAGCTGCAGCCTGATCCTGCGTGGAGAAGATGTTACAAGATGCCCAGCGAACTTCTGCACCCAACTCAATGAGGGTCTCAATCAGAACCGCTGTCTGGATGGTCATGTGCAGAGAACCAGCGATGCGCGCGCCTTTCAGAGGCTTACTTGCACCAAATTCCTCACGACAAGCCATCAGGCCCGGCATCTCGGTTTCGGCAATTTCAATTTCAGTACGACCCCACTCTGCAAGTGAGATGTCTTTGACGTAGTAATCGTTAGACGCAGTCATTAAATCTTCCTGAAAGCCCGGGCCCATAGTCCCCTCCCGCGTGATTGATGAGTGCTCGCAAAATGAGCGTACACTGCATGCTGTTATACATCACAGGAGAAGACGAACGCAATAAAGATATAAAGGTTTCTTTATATCAACCTAAAGTACAGGTGAATTCAGGAATGCGGAGTGGCTTATACGCTTCTTGGAAGGTAAGGCTTTAGAATTTCTAGGATATTTTCAGGGAAGATCGTCAGTGATGTGGCTTCGAGCTCTTTCCGCGTCCACCAGTGATGCACTCTCATTACCTGAGTTTCTATCACTGTGTGGGGGAAATAGTCGATTTTCGAGTCGGAAACGGTGACAAAGAAAAAATGCTCTTCAGCATCTACCACCTCACCGGATGGTGTCTGAAAAACCGCTCTTCTGGCGTGGATCACCTCACCGACAGGTTCGGTGCTTCCGGTTTCTTCCAGAAGTTCGCGGCGGGCGGCTTCTTCAAAGCTCTCACCCGGCTCAATACCACCGCCAACGGTGGCCCAATAGTCCTGGCCTTTGAGAGGGCCTTTGTCGAACTTGAAATTGAAGAGGAGAATTCGGTCTTGAGGATCAACCACCAACAGGCGGGAAGCTGGGCGCTTTTTCATGAGATCCTCTAGGTGCTGGCCTTATTTAGTCTCTTTCACCGAAACCATCTTCCACCAGATGCGCGATCGCGGAGATAGCTTCTTCTTTCTGATTGCCGGTTACGACAACGTGGATTGAGCAGCCTGGGCTGGCTGCAAGCATCATCAGCCCCATGATGGAGGTTCCACCAACAGTTTGGCCGTCCTTAGAAACTCTTACGTGGGCATCAAAAGTCTCAACCAGCTTGACCAGCTTAGCTGAGGCGCGCGCGTGCAAACCACGGGTGTTCACGATGGTCAGATCGCGAGCTAACACAGTGCATTCATCCATATTTTCTTAGCCTTGCCCGGACAGGACCTGCGAAGCTACGGAGATATACTTCTGTCCTGCACTGCGGGCTTCTTCTACCGCTTCGGCGAGCGATTTTTCATTTCGAACGCTTGCCAGTTTTATGAGCATCGGCAGGTTTACACCAGCTACGACCTCAACGCTACCACCATCCATCACAGAAATAGCGAGATTAGAAGGCGTACCGCCAAACATGTCGGTAAGAAGGACAACGCCAGAGCCGTCGTTGACAGCTTCAACGGAACGCAGGATGTCCTGACGACGTTGTTCCATATCATCATCTGGGCCGATGCTAATGGTTGCTACCCGGTCCTGTGGACCCACAACATGCTCAAGAGCCGATTTGAACTCTTCTGCCAACCGACCATGGGTGACAAGAACTAGACCAATCATATATTTCCCGCGAACTAACAGAGTGTCTACTCTTAGGTTATTCCAATCCTACTTTGTTGAAGGACACGCTGCAGTGCAAGAAAAATCGGCATGCTCATACACAGAGGGCTAATAGTTGTGCACTGGATTAGTAAAAATAAGTGCATTCGCGAGCCGAAGAGCGGCTAAATGATCTTCTTTAGGTACTTGTTGTCGAATTAATTTGACTGAGCAAAGTTCACAAGTCTGCGCTTGCTCCTCCGGCAATCTATCGATTTCCTCTCGGGCTTCCAGATCCAGAACCATATGGATTACTGCAGTATCGAGGTAAGGAACATCGACAACGCCATAGCCTCGCAGCTCGGCCTTTCCCTTAATTGGATTTGGGCAAGCCCCTATTAATCGACTATTTTTCTCAGCAATGTAGACACGATCATCAGCAACGAGGGCTGCAAAACTGCCTTTAAGATGCGCGCGCTGTATAAATTCCAGCGCCAGCGCTGATTTGCCGGTACCAGAGGGGCCGCGGATCAGAATGCCTTTCGTGCCAACCACCAGGCACGTCGCGTGGATCGCTTGTCCCTCTGCTGCCTGTACACTTTGCTTCTGATCCAGTGTCGTCATGTGGTTGTTTTGGCCCTCAGTTTGATCACGAACCGGGCACCAAGCACTTTCGGCTCTTGCCCCTCTTCTTCAGAGGTTCGGTTCATGACCGAGATTTCACCCCGGTGTGCTTCAATAATCTGGCGGCAGATAGAGAGACCCAAGCCAGAGTTGTTTCCGAAGCCCTCATATTCCGGTCTATCCGTATAGAAGCGCTCAAAGACGCGTTCGCGGAGTTCTTCTTTAATACCAGGACCAGAATCTTCGACCCAGATGATAATCTGATTGTTCTTGCGCTTCGCCGTAACTGTAACAGGAGTTCCTTCTGGTGCAAACGAGCGCGCATTGTCGATCAGGTTATTGATGACCTGACCGAGACGCTGGTCATTGCCCTGCATCTGGAAATTCTTGTCAGTCTTGGATGGCTCAAACTTCAAGTCGACATGAGGGATATCATCACAAGCGCGTTCATTGGCAATGGATACGACAGCCTGCAACAACGTTGCCATATCAACATCGTGGGATTCTGCGCGAGACATTTCTGCATCAATTCGCGATGCTTCAGAGATGTCTGTAATCAAGCGATCAAGGCGCTTTACATCATGCTGGATGACTTCTAGCAAGCGTTCACGTGATCGCTCGTTCTTTGCCAATGGCAGTGTTTCAACGGCACTTCGAAGGGATGTCAGCGGGTTTTTCAGCTCATGTGCCACATCTGCGGCGAAGCTCTCAATCGCATCCATACGGCCATACAGAGCCTTGGTCATATTCCTCAGCGCACGCGCCAAATGACCAATCTCATCGTAACGATCTTCAAACTCGGGAATTTCTTCCCGCGTATTGATCGCTGATTGCACTTTTTGCGCAGCTTCTGACAAGCGGCGGACTGGTCCTGCGATAGTACCGGCTAACAGCACGGACAGGATCATCACCACAACAGCAGCAACGAGAAAGATCTTCAGGATCGCATTGCGTTCTGCGGCGACGATATCGTCAATGTCCCCGCCTTGTGTCGACAGGAGTAGTGAACCAAGGACACCGCGGAAGCGTTGAATTGGCACAGCCACGGCGACAACCATTTCGCCTTTTGCGCCAACACGTACAACGGATGCAGGGGAACCAGCCAGTGCGGCCTCGACCTCAGGGTATTCGCGCCCTTCCGTCCGTCCGACTTCTTTATATGGCGGGTACTCGCCACGGCGGATCCAGAGTTTCAGCTCCTCCCACATTTTCTGGAAGAAGGGATCCTTGCTTTCGTCCGGCGGCGGCAGATCGAAGCGGAAAATTTGGTTTTGGGCATGGAGCTGGCGTGAATCCAGCATCAACATGCCTTCGGGGTCGTAGATTCGGGCCCGTGTTTTGGTGGGCGATATCAGTCGCCGTAGTATAGGTCCGACAATCTCAGGGTTGATCGGGAAGTCCAGACTTCCCAGCGTTGAGCGAGCACTGGTGGACTCTCCGGCTTCCAGACGCAGCAGCATCTCCGGATCAACCATAAGAGAATCACCATCGCTTGTGGTGGACGCCGCAATGGCGCCTGCAATGATCTCGCCCTGAACCAGCAATGATTGAACGCGTGCATCGATCAGACCGGCCTGAAACTGGTTCAAGTACAGAATGGAGATCACCATCGCCAGAAGACCGACGAGGTTGAGCACCAGAATGCGGCGGGTCAAAGAAGAAAAGGCATAGATACCGGCGAGCGAGATCCAGCGCGTAAAGACGCGTTGGCGCACTTGCCTACGTCCCAACCAACGGAACGCACCTGTATGTTGCGGGTCAAGAGTATCAGGAGCGTCGTCTGCTTCGATGTCTTCCCGCTTTTGTTCTTCTTTATTTTCCGACATTCGCTCTTATCGAATTCTCAGGAACGGGTGTTCTCAGGCTTTTCCAAGCTTCAGACAGCCCAGCATGGGCTGCTTCAGATTAGTTCTCGCGGAAGCGATAACCTACACCGTAGAGTGTTTCGATCATATCAAAGTCATCATCAACCACTTTGAACTTCTTGCGAAGGCGCTTGATATGGCTATCGATGGTGCGATCGTCAACATAGACCTGATCATCGTAGGCAGCATCCATGAGCGCATTACGGCTTTTCACAACGCCTGGACGCTGAGCGAGAGCAAAGAGAATTAGAAATTCTGTCACTGTCAGCGTGACCGGCTTTGCAAGCCATGTGCAGGTATGGCGCTCTTTATCCATGACAAGGTTGCCACGTTCCAGCAGCTTGGAAGTCTCAGTCGCAGCACTTGCAGGATCTCGCGGTGCAGCACGGCGCAGAACAGCCTTCACACGCTCAACCAACAGGCGCTGGGAGAATGGCTTCCGGATAAAGTCGTCGGCGCCCATTTTCAGGCCAAACAACTCATCAATCTCGTCGTCCTTAGACGTCAGAAAGATCACAGGCAGGTCGGACATCTGGCGGAAACGGCGCAGCAGCTCCATTCCATCCATACGCGGCATCTTGATATCAAAGATAGCAAGGTCCGGCGGGTCGGCCTGAAGCCCTTCCAGTGCGACTGTTCCGTCTGTATAGGTCTGGACCCGATATCCTTCGGCTTCCAAAGCTATTGAGACGGATGTCAAAATGTTACGGTCGTCATCGACCAGAGCAATCGTTGGCATATCAGAGACCTTATTCCTCTCTTGCACGTTTCGCTACTTAGTTGGGATTTGAGATTAACTTGCGCGATCCCTAACCTCGAAATAAGGCAAAACCCTGTTTTAGCAAGATACTCGGAAAAATTCCTTATTTAGCGCTACTTTTGACAAGGTTTCGCCTGCCAAGTGCCATGTGTTCTTCATGAAGTGTATCGTTAAACGCTTAAAAGTGAAAACCAAGTTTGTGTCGAGTTTATTTTTATAAGCAAAATAAATCTATGCCAGCAAAAGGTCGTATTTCAATCGGTTTAATAGAAAAACGCAGGATTTCTGGTCTTGCTTTTGTAAGCATGACTGCCCCATCCAAGGGGCGTTATCGCTAAATTCACTGGCACAGTGCCATTGAATGACGCAAGCTAAATAGTGAGCCGATTAAGGACTACTGAACATGAACGAGTTCGGACTACGGAATTCCGCGTTTGGGTGTGACACCTTCGGACTGAAGGGCCTCAACAGTGTGTACTGGAACCTGACCGAAGCTGAACTTTATGAGCATGCTATCAGGAATGGTGAAGCACAGATCGCCGCTGGCGGTGCTCTTTGTGCCGAAACAGGTGCTCACACAGGACGCTCTCCAAAAGACAAGTTTGTTGTTCGTGATACCAAGACCGAAGATACGATCTGGTGGGAAAACAGCGGGGCGATGAGCCCGGAGAACTTCAATGTTCTTTTGCAAGATATGCTGGATCATGCTGAAGGCATGGACCTGTATGTACAGGACCTTTATGGAGGCGCTGACCCTGCGCATCAGCTGAACGTTCGCGTTTATAACGAGCTGGCATGGCATAACCACTTTATCCGCAACATGCTTCTTCGCCCGTCCCGCGAAGACCTGAAAAGCTTTGAATCAGAGATGACCATCATCGATCTGCCAAGCTTCAAGGCTGACCCAGAGCGTCATGGTTGCCGGAGCGAGACGGTTATTGCTTGTGATCTGACCAACAAGATCGTTCTGATCGCCGGTACTGCCTACGCCGGTGAAATGAAGAAGTCCGTCTTCTCCATGCTGAACTACATGTTGCCAGAAGACGGTGTGATGCCAATGCATTGCTCCGCGAATGTTGGCGATAACGACGATGCTGCCGTTTTCTTCGGCCTGTCCGGCACCGGCAAGACCACGCTTTCCGCTGATCCAGCCCGTACGCTGATCGGTGACGATGAG
Organism: Pseudovibrio sp. Ad37; assembly: GCF_001623075.1. GTDB lineage: Bacteria > Pseudomonadota > Alphaproteobacteria > Rhizobiales > Stappiaceae > Pseudovibrio. Next base: position 200,566 of record NZ_LMCF01000012.1, on the reverse strand, counting down.
CACGGTTGGGGGCCAGAGGGCATCTTCAACTTTGAAGGTGGCTGCTACGCGAAAACCATTCGTCTTTCAGCAGAAGCCGAGCCAGAGATTTTTGCGACCACCCAGCGCTTCGGCACCATTCTTGAGAATGTTGTGCTGGATGAAGCTCGTGTTCCAGACTTTGACGATGGTTCCAAAACGGAAAACACCCGCTGCTCCTACCCTATTCACTTCATTCCGAATGCTAGTGAAAGTGGCCGCGCACCGAACCCTAAGAACATCATCATGCTGACGGCTGATGCGTTTGGTGTTTTGCCTCCAATCGCGAAGCTCAGTGATGCTCAGGCGATGTACCACTTCCTTTCCGGTTATACCGCGAAAGTTGCTGGCACAGAGCGTGGGGTCACTGAACCGCAGGCGACATTCTCCACCTGCTTTGGTGCGCCGTTCATGCCGCGTCACCCATCAGAATATGGTGCTTTGCTGAAAGATCTGATCCGTGAGCACAGCGTGGATTGCTGGCTGGTGAATACCGGTTGGACCGGTGGTGCGTATGGCGTTGGTCACCGTATGCCAATCAAAGAAACCCGTGCCCTGCTTCGTGCTGCATTGGACGGTTCTTTGAACACCGCTGAATTCCGCAAGGATGAGAACTTCGGCTTTATGGTTCCTGTTGCGGTGCCAGGTGTTGATACCAGTATCCTTGATCCACGGAGCACCTGGAGCAATCCAGCTGAGTATGACGTGCAGGCGGCAAAGCTTGTCGACATGTTCGCTGCGAACTTCCAAATCTTCCAGGATCACGTTGATGATCTGGTCCTTCATGCAGGCCCGATCACCAAAATTGCTGCTGAATAGTAGTCATCAGTCCCCCGAAGAGAGCGCTGGAGCGAAAGCCCCGGCGCTTTTTTTGTTTTACTGAACACTGTTCTGTTGTTGCATCCCCTTGAACAAGCAGGCTAGGCTCCTCATTCTATTAGGGCATCGTCCTATGTGAGATCTCTCAGGTTTTTCGCATAGGAGGACGCTTAGGGACCCTGTTTATTTGCGAGCCTGTCATGTCTGTTTCCACTTTGCCTCAAGAGCTTTCCAAAAACCTCGACGTCCTTGGTGTTGCTGAGCGCTGGCAATCAGAGGGGCGTAGACTGGTGCTGGCGACGGTGATTGAGACGTGGGGTTCAGCGCCGCGCCCTGTTGGCAGCCATCTCATTATTGATGAGAGTGGAGAGTTCGAGGGATCAGTGTCCGGCGGCTGTGTGGAAGGCGCTGTGGTTGCTGAAGCCATGGATGTGCTGGAAGACGGTAAAGCGCGAAAGATTGAGTTTGGTGTCGCCGATGAAACTGCGTGGCGCGTTGGCCTTTCCTGTGGTGGTAAGATTGGCGTGTATCTAGAGCCTCTGACATCAGAGGCGGATCACGGACATGTTCGCTTGCTGAACACGTCGAGAGCTGCACGCCAGCCAGCAGCGCTGCTTACCAATCTGGCAACCGGTCTGTCCTCTGTGATGCTTTATGGAGATGATGCAGAGGACAGTGCCATTGCCGCTGCTTTTGAAAACGGTGTTCGCAGTGGCAAATCAGGGCGAGTGCAGGCGCAAGACGGCGAAGAGTACTTCCTGAGCATGCAGGTTCCGGCCACGCGGATTGTGGCGGTGGGCGCTGTTCACATCACGCAGGCGCTGGTCCCGATTGCACAAACGGCAGGGTTTGACATTACGATAGTCGATCCACGCACTGCGTTTGCCTCTGAAGAGCGCTTCCCTGAGGTGCCGCTGCTGGCTGAATGGCCGCAAGATGTGATGGCACAGTTGAAGCTTGATCCTTTCACAGCTGTTGCTGCGGTGACCCACGATCCGAAAATTGATGATGTGCCGCTGATGGAAGCGCTGAAAGCTGGCTGCTTTTATGTTGGCGCGTTAGGAAGCCGCAAGACACATGCAAAGCGCTGTGAGCGCTTTCTCGCTGCTGGCATAAGCGAAGAAGACCTTGTCCGTATCAAAGCGCCGATTGGCCTTGATATTGGCGCTGCTAACCCAGCCGAGATTGCGGTGGCCGTGCTCGCAGAGATCATCGTAACTTTGCGTGGGACCAAGGCAGACCAGAAGAAGGAGGGCTGACGTGAAATTTGGAAGCAGATCAGCTGCAGAGAGTGCAGGATGTTACCTTGCCCACTCCATCAAACATAATGGCCTCTCCCTCTCCAAAGGACATCAGCTCAGTGATGCGGATGTGAGCCAGTTGATTGCAGCAGGGTTTGCGGAGGTTATTGTTGCGCAAGTTGAGGCAACTGATTTGCACGAAGATGACGCCGCTGCTTTGCTGGCCAACCATGCTTGCGGCGCAGCTGTTTCTGCTTCTACGCCCTTTACAGGACGGTCCAACCTTTATGCCTCGCAAAGCGGGATTTTACAGGTAGATGCTGAGAAAGTGACAGAAGCTAACCTGATTGATCCGGCTATCACGTTTGCCTGCTTGCCTCCGTTCACAGAAGTTCGCGAAGGGCGTATGCTTGCGACTGCCAAGATTATTCCGCTGGCCGTTGGTCAAAAGTTGGCACAGAGCGCTGCTGACAAGATTTCCGAGGCTATCTCGGTGGCTGCTTATACGCCTAAATCGGTTGCAGTCATTTCCACGACGCTTCCGCATTTGAAAGAGACCGTTATTGCAAAGAGCCTTCGTGTTTTGCAGGAACGGCTGGACATTGCAGCGAGTAGGATTGCTGCGGATGTGCGTGTGCCTCATGACGAAGACGCGCTCACGAATGCGCTCGGTACAGCGCAAGTGCAGGACGCTGACCTGATTGTTGTGTTTGGCGCATCAGCGGTGGTGGATCAAGGGGATGTTATTCCTGCGGCCCTTCAAGCCGCTGGCGGCGAGCTCATCCATTTTGGGATGCCGGTTGATCCGGGCAACCTGCTCGTTCTTGGGGAGCTGAATGGCACCCCAGTTGTTGGTGCACCAGGATGTGCGCGTAGTCCGCAAGAGAACGGGTTTGACTGGATCCTACGGCGCTTGCTGGCCAATATCCGCATTACCAGCAGAGACATCATGTCGATGGGGGTTGGCGGGCTTTTGAAAGAAATCCATAGTCGTCCTCAACCCCGAGACCATCCTCTCTCTGAGGAGGTTGACAAAGCCATCTGCAGCGGCATTCTACTTGCGGCAGGTAACTCCTCTCGCATGGGGGACCATAACAAACTGCTGGCGCTTATTGATGGGAAGCCTGTCGTCCGGCTCGTTGCCGAGCATGCGCTTGCAAGTAAGTTGAATGAGCTCATTGTCGTCACAGGCGCGATGGCCTCTAAGGTAGAAGAGGCACTTTCCGGGTTGCCGATCCGGTTCAGACATAATGCTGAGTACGATGAAGGGATCTCATCCTCCGTCAAAAAGGGAATCGAGAGCGTCAACGACCAATCACAGGCTGCACTCATTCTGCTCGGTGACATGCCTTTCGTATCTACGGATGACATCAATAAGCTTTTAAAGAATCACGATTCCATGCAGGATCAGCTGATCGGCGTCTCTACAACGCATGGCAAACGAGGCAACCCAGTGCTTTGGGATCGTGCGTTTTTTGATGATCTCCTTAGTCTGCGAGGTGATATTGGCGGCAAACCAATCATTCAGCAGAACCCTTCGGTGGTTTACACCGTGGAGCTTGGAGAAGCGGCGCGACGTGATTTGGATGATCCCGAAGCACTTCACAATGCCGGTGGTGTGCTGGGAAGGCACTCTGAAAAACCATAATTCGCCACAATTGATGAATCAATTTGGTGCAGTAACCACAACAATTCAGCAGAATTCACGTGGTGGTTAATATTGGTGCATACACATCCACTCTGTTATCTATTTGTTTTACTTGCACTATTGAAAATCAGAAAAATATTTTATCCAGATTTTCTTGTGTAAGCATTTTTACACAGCTAAAAATATCTGGCAATTTGGAAAGGGGAGAGATAATCTTTTCCCGTCCGGTAAATTTGTTTGCTTTTAATGTAGCAAAAGAAAATTCCGGTGATCCCATAATCAAAAATGGTTCCAACGATCCAACGGCGAGCATGGTATTCACGCTCCTCCCGCGTGCATGCAAGTGTTGATCGACTGGCTCCAAAGAACAAGGGTAGGTAAATGAAAGCACCAGTTATGCCTAAGGCGGGCCAGTGTAAGTGGACTGAAGGTGACAGCGGGAGCTATACATTCCCTTGCAAGAACCGCGCTGAAAATGGCTCTTATTGCGACCACCATCGCAAGATTGTTTACGAGACACCTGAGCAACGTAAAGCGCGTGCTGAGGAAATGCGCGCTGCAAACGCAGCAGCAAACAAAAAGAGACTTGCAGCCTAATCGACTGGGCTGCTCGTTCATCCTGCGCTCTTTTCTCCCGCTAACGGTTTAAAGAGCCTGCTTTCTGCATAGGCAGATACAAAAAAGCCTCGGCACTGCCGAGGCTTTTGTTTTTCTTGGCATCGAAGTGCAATCAGGAAGCTTTGATAGCTGCCTGCAGCTCTTGCAGCTGGGAAAGTACCAGCCGTGCAGCCTGACGTGCATCTTCGTCCTTAGCATCAGCTACATCTTCACTCGCATCTTGAATCTGCTGTGCGATGTAACCTGCATCAAGATCGGCCATCGGGATCGCCTGTTCCGCCAGAACAGTCATGCCAGACGCGGAAACGTCAGCAAAACCACCCCGCACGAAGTACTCGTGCTTGGAACCATCTTCGCTGAGCGCTTTAACAACACCCGGACGCATGGTTGACAAGAACGGCGAGTGACCAGCGCCAACACCAAATTCACCTTCAGAACCTGGCACGATTACGTCAGTAACCTTTGCCGAGAGCAGAAGGCGCTCTGGTGAAACCAGCTCAAACTGAAATGCTTCAGCCATTTAGCTCATCCTCTATCCGTTTCTAAGAGTGACGCCAAAAGCGTCACCCAAAGAAGTCACCGGTTCAAAAGAACCGAGATTAAGCAGCGTCCTCAGCCAGCTTAGCCGCTTTCTCGATTGCCTCATCCATAGAGCCAACCATGTAGAATGCAGCTTCTGGCAGGTGGTCGTATTCACCAGCAACAAGGCCTTTAAAGCCTTTGATGGTGTCTTCGAGCGCAACCAGCTTACCTGGGGAACCAGTGAAGACCTCAGCAACAAAGAACGGCTGGGACATGAAGCGCTCGATCTTACGTGCGCGAGCAACAACCAGCTTATCTTCTTCAGAAAGTTCATCCATGCCAAGGATGGCGATGATGTCCTGAAGTGCTTTGTAGCGCTGAAGTGTTTCCTGGACCTGGGTCGCAACTTCGTAGTGCTCGTCACCGATGATGCGCGGGTCAAGCATACGAGAGGAGGAATCCAGTGGATCCACTGCAGGATAGATGCCTTTTTCAGCGATCGCACGGTTAAGAACCGTAGTCGCGTCCAAGTGAGCAAATGTGGAAGCAGGTGCAGGGTCAGTCAAGTCATCCGCAGGAACGTAAACGGCCTGTACGGAAGTGATAGAACCTTTAGATGTGGTCGTAATACGCTCCTGCATGCCGCCCATATCGGTAGCAAGTGTAGGCTGGTAGCCCACAGCAGAAGGAATACGGCCGAGAAGTGCGGACACTTCAGCACCAGCCTGCGTAAAGCGGAAGATGTTGTCCACGAAGAACAGAACGTCCTGGCCTTTATCACGGAAGTCTTCCGCAATGGTCAGACCTGTCAGAGCAACACGTGCACGTGCTCCTGGAGGTTCGTTCATCTGACCGTAAACAAGAGCAGCTTTAGAACCTTCGCCGCCTTTTTCCTTGTTCACGCCGGATTCGATCATTTCCCAGTAAAGGTCGTTACCTTCACGAGTACGCTCACCAACACCAGCGAATACGGAGTAACCGCCGTGTGCTTTAGCAACGTTGTTGATCAATTCCATGATGAGAACGGTTTTACCAACGCCCGCACCACCGAACAGGCCGATCTTACCACCCTTTGCGTAAGGAGCGATAAGGTCAACAACCTTAATGCCGGTTGGAAGGATCTCAGCTTCTGTAGACTGTTCTACAAATGCTGGAGCTTCCTGGTGGATACCGCGTTTGGCATCATGTTCAATTGGACCAGCTTCATCAACAGGCTCACCAATCACGTTCATGATGCGGCCCAGAGTGCCGTCACCAACAGGAACTGCGATAGGTTCGCCAGTGTCGCGTACTTCCTGACCACGAACGAGACCTTCGGACGCGTCCATGCAGATTGTACGTACTGTATTTTCGCCCAGATGCTGAGCAACTTCGAGAACCAGACGGTTACCGCCGTTGTCAGTTTCCAGAGCGTTCAGAATTGCAGGGAGTTCACCTGGAAAGTGAACGTCGACAACAGCGCCGATTACCTGCGTGATCTGTCCGACTTTCGTGTCAGCCATCACTTAAATCCTCGTCTCAACTCGGTCAGAGCGCTTCCGCGCCCGCAATAATTTCAATCAGTTCCGTCGTGATCTGTGCCTGACGCTGACGGTTGTACGTCGTTGTCAGTTTGTCGATCATCTCGCCGGCATTACGCGTTGCACTGTCCATAGCGGCCATGCGCGCGCCCTGCTCGGAGGCACCGTTTTCAAGGATTGCGCTGTAAATCTGAATAGCGACGTTACGTGGCAGAAGAGTCTCAAGGATCTCCTGTTCACCTGGTTCGTATTCATAAAGCGCGTCCTCAGAGGAACCGTCCTGAGCTTCATCTTTCGCTTCAAACTGAGCTGGGATGAGCTGCTTGGCGGTCGGAACCTGACTGATTACCGATTGGAACTGCGCGTAAAACAGTGTGCAAACATCGTATTTCTCATCCTGGAACATTTCCATGACGAGATCGCCGATGTGCTTTGTGTCGCTGAATTCAACAGATTTCAGGCCGCGTAGTTCGATATTCTCTACAATGTACTGACCGTAGCCACGCTTCAGGGCGTCATGCCCCTTCTTACCAACGGTGACGATCTTGACCGTCTTACCTTCGGAAAGAAGTTTGTCTGCGTGTTCACGTGCCAGACGTGCTATCGACGAGTTGAAACCACCACAGAGGCCACGCTCTGCGGTGCAGACGAGGAGCAGATGTGTCTGATCCCGTCCTGTACCCGTCATCAGCTTCGGCGCATCATCCCGACCTTCGAACCCAGCTGCTAGATTGCCAAGTACTGTCCCCATGCGTTCAGCATAGGGACGACCTGCTTCTGCAGCATCCTGGGCACGACGCAGTTTCGCCGCGGCCACCATTTTCATGGCCTTGGTGATTTTCTGCGTCGCTTTGACCGAAGCGATGCGGTTTTTTAGGTCCTTGAGGCTCGCCATGGGCGCTCTCGTTCCTTATCCCGTTGCTTCGAATTAACCGAGGGTCTTGACGTAAGCTTCCACTGCAGCTTTCAGCTTGTCAGTCAAATCGGCGTCGAGTGCCTTCTTCTCCCAGATAGCGGAGAGAAGGTCTGCATGTTCTGCACGCAAGAAGCGCAGCAGGCCAGCTTCAAACTCGCGAACCTCACCAACCGGACGATCGTCCAGGTAGCCGTTCACACCAGCGAAGATCACTGCAACCTGTTCTTCCGTTTTAAGCGGAGAGAACTGAGGCTGTTTCAGCAATTCGGTCAGGCGTGCACCACGGTTCAGAAGCTTCTGAGTGGTTGCATCCAGATCAGAACCAAACTGCGCGAACGCAGCCATTTCACGGTACTGAGCCAGCTCACCCTTAACCGGGCCAGCAACCTGCTTCATCGCTTTAATCTGAGCGGAAGAGCCCACACGAGAAACTGACAGACCAACGTTAACCGCTGGACGAATGCCCTGGAAGAACAGATCTGTTTCAAGGAAGATCTGACCGTCGGTGATGGAGATCACGTTGGTCGGAATAAACGCAGAAACGTCACCACCCTGAGTTTCGATCACTGGCAGCGCGGTCAGAGAACCGAGGCCGTGATCTTCGTTCAGCTTCGCAGAACGCTCGAGCAGACGGGAGTGCAGGTAGAACACGTCACCTGGGTACGCTTCACGTCCTGGTGGACGACGGAGCAACAGGGACATCTGGCGATACGCAACAGCCTGCTTGGAAAGGTCATCATAACCGATCACAGCGTGCATGGAGTTGTCGCGGAAGTACTCACCCATTGTGGTGCCTGCGAACGGTGCCAGATACTGCAATGGAGCAGGATCAGACGCTGTTGCAGCAACAACGATGGAGTATTCCAGAGCACCAGCGTCTTCCAGAGCTTTCACGAACTGAGCAACAGTTGAACGCTTCTGGCCAACCGCAACATAGATGCAGTACAGCTTTTCGTGTTCGTCGTCAGATGCGTGCAAAGGCTTCTGGTTGAGGAAGGTGTCGAGGATGATAGCGGTTTTACCGGTCTGACGGTCACCAATCACCAACTCGCGCTGACCACGTCCGATTGGAATCAAAGCATCAATCGCTTTAAGACCTGTAGACATTGGCTCGTGAACGGACTTACGAGGCAGAATGCCTGGTGCCTTCACGTCAACGCGGCGACGTTCAGTAGATTCGATCGGACCTTTGCCGTCGATTGGGTTACCGAGTGGATCGACAACGCGACCCAACAGACCCTTACCTACTGGAACTTCCACAATAGCGCCGGTACGTTTTACCGTGTCGCCTTCTTTAATGTCACGGTCGCTACCGAAGATAACAACACCGACATTGTCAGTTTCAAGGTTCAATGCCATTCCCCGGATACCACCTGGGAATTCAACCATTTCACCCGCCTGGACGTTGTCCAGGCCGTAAACGCGGGCAATGCCGTCGCCTACGGAAAGTACTTGACCAACTTCAGTCACTTCAGCTTCTTGGCCGAAGTTCTTGATCTGGTCCTTGAGGATAGCGGAAATTTCCGCAGCCCGAATATCCATCAACCGACCTCTTTCATCGCGAACTTAAGAGAGTTGAGCTTGGTTCGCAGTGACGTATCAATCATCCGGCTGCCGATCTTCACGATCAGACCACCAAGAATGGATGAGTCCACCTTCACTACAATCTTCACATTCTTGCCCGTAGAAGCGTTGAGTGCTTCTTTAAGAGCAGCGACATGCTCAGCGTTCAATTCCGTTGCAGAGGTTACTAGAGCAGTAACTTCTCCACGTTTTGCAGCAAGCTGCTCACGGAAACCCTGAATCATGCTTGGAATGGCAAAGAGGCGCCTGTTTTGGGCAACCAACTTCACAAAATTTGCGGTCAGACCGGAAATTCCGGCCTTTTCCAAAATAGCAGAGATCGCCTTTAATTGAGCGTCTGCACTAAAAACGGGGCTCTTGATAAGACGATCAAGATCAGCACTCTCGTTCAAGAGTGCCTCAAACTGGTCGAAACCCTTCTCCACCTCTGCCGTCGCACCCTGCTCCTCAGCAAGGTCCAACAGCGCAGAAGCATAACGCAAGGCCACGCCCGAAATGAGAGATACGTTGTCAGTCACTGGATCCGTGCTCTCCCGCGCATACAAGATTCTGGCGGCTGGCTCGCCGGAAATCCAAATCCTTGATAAGTCGCGTCTAATTCAATTTGAATGGCACAATCTGAGATAACCGTGCCGATAAAGCCGCGCTTCGCATAGCACACGCTTGAACACCTTGCAACATGGCGTAGGTATTCCAACGCATACATTGAGGTATCAAACTTTCTGCGCAGCACTACATGAAACTTTGGGGGTCAACATCAACCTGCACTCTGATACCGCCAGTTGGCTTGGGAGCGGCAGACAACCAGTTTCTCAGAAAGCCTTGTAAATCAACACTCCGGGGTGCGATTGCGAGCAAACGGAACCGATATCTGCCCCTCACCAGCGCCATTGCAGCCTCTGCCGGACCGAGGATTTGAACGCCTTCCGAACTAGGACTATTTACTGCAAGAGTTTTGGAAAATTTTTCGGTGAGAGTTCTATCCGCTCCAGAGATAATCAATGCTGCGAGTCTCCCGAATGGAGGCAGGCCGGCGTTTTCTCGCGACTCGATTTCCGCAGCGTAAAATTCCTCGGGATTTCCGGAGAGAAGTGCCTTTATAACGGGCTGGTCAGGGTTGTAAGTTTGCAGCAATCCCCTGCCTTTTCCGTGTATTCGGCCAGCACGACCCGTCACCTGAGCCAGAAGCTGGAAAGTGCGCTCTGCTGCCCTAGGATCGCCATTTGCGAGGCCCAAATCAGCATCAACCACCCCTACAAGGGTCATTAATGGAAAGTTATGCCCTTTGGCGACCAATTGTGTGCCGATGACAATGTCAACTTCGCCCGTTTCAACGAGCTTCATTTCGCGATTTATGCGCTCTGTTCCGCCCGGTAAATCCGAGGAGAGAACAAGGACGCGCGCCTCGGGAAATAACGCTGAGACATCTTCAGCAATTCGTTCCACGCCAGGACCACACGCAACCAGCGTATCAGGCTTGCTGCATTCGGGGCATTTATCTGGCATAGGCTGTGAATAGCCGCAGTGGTGGCATACCAATTTACCCTTAAAGCGGTGCTCCACAAGCCAAGCTGAGCAGTTTTCACAATGGAACCGATGGCCGCAGGTTCTGCACAGGGTCAGTGGGGCATAACCCCTACGGTTCAAAAAGAGCAGAACCTGATTACCGTTGGTCAGTGTTTCCTGAATCTCATTGACCAGTGCAGGCGCCAGCCATTTGCCTCGCTCAGGCCCATCGCAGCGCATATCAATGCCTTTGATTACTGGCATTTCCGCACCGGAAGCACGCACTGGAAGCACGATTTTCGTGTATCGGCCGAGCTTTGCATTTACCTGACTTTCCACAGATGGTGTTGCACTGGCGAGCACGACAGGGAAACCAGAGATATGCCCCCGAACAACGGCCATATCCCTAGCGTTGTAGGGAACGCGATCATCTTGCTTGTAGGCCGTATCATGCTCTTCATCCACGACCAGCAAACCTAGCCTGTGAAAAGGAAGGAAAAGTGCTGACCGCGCACCAACAACGACCTTCACTTCGCCATTTGCGACTCCCCGCCACGTTCTTGCGCGTCGTTTTGGAGGTACTTGCGAGTGCCATTCGGCTGGTCTGACCCCAAATCGCTGCTCAAACCGCTCCAAAAACTGGTTGGTGAGCGCAATTTCGGGGATGAGAACCAGAGCTTGCTCGTTGTTTCTGAGAGCTTCGGCGACGGCTTCGAAATAAACTTCGGTCTTTCCTGACCCTGTCACCCCATCGATAAGGAAGGCTTTGAAGCCTTTTCCGATGGACTCACACAACTGATTCGCGGCGCCTTCCTGAAGATCCGTCAGCTTTCTGCCCGGAAGAGATGGATTAGGATCAGGCAGTGGCGGGGTTGCTGGCAGCATTGCTTCTTCCAGCACGCCTTGCTTTTTAAGGCCGTCGATGACCGAGGAGCTGACACCAGCGGCTCCCGCCAAGCCGGGGCGAGTCCATGCCATGCCATTTTCGACGAGTTCCATGACTTTTGAGCGCGCAGGTGTCATGCGGTCCGGCTGCATGCCATCAATGTAACGCACACCAGAGAGCAGCGCCTCTGGTTCCAGAGCCTCCTCAGAACGCAGCACCATGCGCAAAACCATGCCGGGAGCGCCCAGCGTCCATGCGGCGACCCAGTCTATGTATTTCCTAAGATCTTCAGCGATTGGGGGCGTATCGTAGACATGCAGGATGCTTTTCAGCCTTTTGGGATTAACCTTTGTGTCCGGTTCTCCATCCCAAACGGCGCCGATCACCTCACGCGGGCCAAGAGGCACACGCACGATGGAACCGGGGCGTACGTCCATGTCAGCTGGTACTTTATAGGAATATGCACCTGCGACAGCGACAGGAACCAGCACAGGTACAATCACCTCTGGTTCACACATCTGGCCGTTGCCAAAAAACTCAGTTTGCTGACTCACGAAACTCCATTCCTTGTTGAGCACTTGCTGGTTTTGCCGCGCATTCTTATCCTAAAACCGAAATCCAGTTTTCGGGAATACGCTTTAGCGGGTTTTACTCTTGTTGTTTCTATACACTCTGGGCTAAACACATACCGGAATTCCCCCCTAGGCCTCCGGTACCCTACGAGAGGCTACTAAGAAATCAGGAGCCTTTCCGGCATGAAATTCTTCGTTGATACTGCTGACACCAACGACATTAAAGAGCTGGCTGCAACCGGTCTTCTCGATGGTGTTACCACTAACCCATCTCTTATCATGAAATCTGGCCGTCCAATGAAAGAAGTCATCGCAGAGATCTGCGAGCTTGTGGATGGTCCTGTTTCTGCAGAAGTTGTCGCAACCGACGCTGAAGGCATGCTGAAAGAAGCTGAAGAGCTGATCGCAATTGCAGACAACATCTGCATCAAGCTGCCTTTGACATTGGAAGGCCTGAAGGCTTGCCGCGTTCTGGCGAACAAAGGCGTGCAGACCAACGTGACCCTTTGCTTTTCTGCAAACCAGGCTCTTCTGGCTGCAAAAGCTGGCGCGACCTTCATCTCTCCATTCATCGGCCGTCTGGACGACATCAACATTGAAGGCCTGGACCTGATTGCTGAAATCCGTCAGATCTATGATAACTACGGCTTCACCACCGAAATTCTTGCAGCTTCTATCCGTAGCGCAAACCACGTAAAAGACTGTGCTCTCATTGGCGCTGATGTTGCAACTATCCCACCTTCAACACTGAAGGGCCTCGTGAAGCACCCACTGACCGACAAAGGCCTGGAAGCATTCATGAAGGACTGGGCAGCAACCGGTCAGAGCATCGTTTAAGCTCTTTGTTTTTTCGCATATCGCGATGATATTAAGCGCGGGCCTTTGGGTCCGCGTTTTTTGTTTTATCGTGCAGTCTCAGCCAGCCCAAGCCTATCTAAAACTCAGGTATCCGCAGTATGACCACGAAAATCCTGATAAGTGCGTGCTTGCTTGGTGAGCCAGTCCGCTACAACGGCAGTGGCCTACCGCTTGAAAGCAGTATTCTAACTGGTTGGAAGGAAGCCGGTATTCTGGTGCCCCTTTGCCCGGAAGTCGCAGCAGGATTTCCAACACCGCGCCCACCAACTGAGATTGAAGAGAACCGATTGGGCACAGATGTTCTCGAGGGCCATGGCGGAATTTTTGAAGACAATGGGCGCGACGTCACCAGCCAGTTTCGCCTTGGTGCTAGCATCGCCGTGCAGACTGCGCTTGAAACAGGGTGCCGCTTCGCATTGCTCACTGATGGCAGCCCATCCTGCGGGAGCACTTTCATCTATAGTGGCCATCACGATGGGCAGACACGTTCGGGGATGGGTGTCGTCGCTGCTGATCTGCGCAGGAACGGCGTTGAGGTATTTGCTCAGCATCAGATAAAAGATTTGGCCAAGCAGTTGTGCAGCTAACCATTCAGCAAAGAAACTAAGAGTGCAGTTAACTCACTCTATTTTCACGCCCTACGATGCATATGTTGCAATCCATTCCGTCACAAGCCGGAAGTACTTTGCTCGCAAATCACGCTGGTCTTGAGGCAGGCTAGAGACGAGATCTGCTTTCAGATCAATTATGTTCTCCATAGCGGGGTATTCACGCTCTGCAACTGATGCAAGCGCAGTGTGATTTGAGCCACCCCAATCGTGGTTCACTTTAAAATCGAATCTCGCAAGTCCATCATGCCAGGTTGCATCCAGATTGAGCCATGCCCCCTGCTCTAACACCCGCACATAGTGGTGAAAGTCCGGCACGCGTTCACGAGTAGCGATTGTTTTTAGCTCTTCCGGAAAACTTCCATGAACAGGTGTGCTCTCGTTGAAGTACGTGAACATCGTGATGATCTCAGCTTGATATCCAGCTTCACGAAGAAAATCTCTCAGCAGAATGTGTTTCCCCGAGCAAGAACCAACGTTGCTTGTATAAACGGCCTTTGGATCTCGGTTACCAGTTGACCCGTATGGGATGTTGCGCACGTGGTGATAGATCTGCGGAAGAGACCGTAAGCTATTCTCCCGCATAATTTTCTGCAGAAATTCTTTGTATTTCCTCACTTAGCTGCCAATGCTCCCTGTTCAAAATAAGAAACAGCTAGTATTTCCCGAAAAACCTCACAAGCAAAGCCTTAGGCTGTGCATTTTCGCTAAGTACTATTTCTCTCCTCTTCATCACTCTTGGCAAGGTTCACACCCATTCATTCGGTCAAAATGGAACGGCACAAACCAGTATCCACCGCGTCAAACAGTGTTGGCAGGGGTTTCTTAACTCTCCCTCGCCAGTTTCTGATGGTGATCTTGAATATGTCGCGTGCATTTCATTCACGCGCCTCATTCAAGATCTTTATTAATGCGTATCCTCACCTGGAAACCGGAGACCACTTTTCAGGGATACGCTTGCGAAAGACTTCTTCATGCGTAACCTCATCGTATTCTCTGCTGCCCTTTTGGCTTGCATCTGGACAACTGCAGCCTTTTCTGCACCGCCAACCAGCTTCTCTCAGGCTAAGCGCTTGCTGGAAAAGCATATTTATCCATCAGAGGAGTATCGTGAGACCTTCTATTGTGGTTGCACCTACAATGGAAAGAAGCAGGTTGATGCGGACAGTTGCGGGTATACCCCGCGCAAAAACGCCAAGCGCGGCAAGCGGATTGAGTGGGAGCACATTGTTCCAGCTTCACGTTTTGGCAAAACCCGGGCTTGCTGGAGTGAAGGTGACCCCGCCTGTACCACGAAGAAGGGCAAATCCTACAAGGGCCGCCGGTGCTGCTCTAAAGTTGATGCAGATTTCAAGCGCATGGAAGCTGACCTCCATAACCTCGTTCCAGCCGTTGGTGAGTTAAACGGGGACCGCTCCAATTATCGCATGGCCGTTATTACTGGCGAAAACAGAACTTATGGCGCCTGTGATTTTGAGATTGACAGCAGCCGGAAAGTTGCCGAGCCGATGGCGGAGACCCGTGGTGATATTGCGCGGATCTATCTGTACATGCAGACCACCTACGGCATGCCTTTGACAGAGACTGAGGTCGAGATGTTCAACAATTGGATGGCAGAGGATCCGGTCTCTGAAGAAGAGCAACTGCGAGATGCTCGCATCCTGGAAATTCAGGGTAACACCAATCCGCTTATTTCGGTTGGTTTCTAGCCAGGTCCTCTTTTCGCTTCCTACCGTCATAATTGTGTACCGACACATCATCTACCCTAGGGTAAGGTGTTATGACGGTGGGAGGGTACAATGGCAGTTGAAACTGAGAATCTGAAATTCCTTGTTGGTCCGAAGACAGTCCTCGATCATTTACCGGATAATCCGCTGGATGATCTTGAGGGCGAGATTATCGGGTTTATTGATGCTGCAGAGCGCTCGCTCGACATAGCAATTCAAGAAATAGACAATAAACGCATAACCAACGCACTTATCAACGCAAAGCGGCGCGGTGTGCGGGTGCGAGTGGTATCCGAGGCGGATTACCTGAGCGTTGATGAGCCAGCAGACGACCCGCACTCAAGCGACCCTCGTGTTGAGAACGAGGTGAACCGGCAACTTCATGCGGCGTTGCTGCGCTCTAAGGTGTGGGTTCGGACTGACTTTAACCCACGGATATTCCATCAGAAATTCATCATTCGCGATGGCAATGCTGTTCTGACCGGCTCCACAAACTTCACTGAGACCGGCACACATCGCAACCTGAACCATCTTCTCATCATCAAGAATGAGAAGGTTGCCGATATCTTTGAACGGGAATTCAGGGAGATTAAACGGGGGCGATTTGGCCGATACAGCGTTGATGACAACGAAGCCGAGAACACACCGAAAGAAGTGATTGTTGACGACATCCGCGTGAAAGTTTGCTTTGCACCGGACCACGCACCAGAGATGGAAGTCACCAAACAGATGACAAAAGCTAAGGAACGAGTGGACTTTGCTATCTTCACCTTCTCCAAAAGCTCCGGCATTGATGATGCCATGTTGCTGCTGATGGAGGCTGGGCGAAAGGTGCGTGGTGCGCTTGATGCCCGGCAAGGCGGACAGGACTGGGCAGCCACTCAGCCTTTAGCGGAAGCTGGCGCTGATTTGCATTTCGTTCGCGGTTCAAGCCGAATTGGCAAGCTTCACCATAAGCTTATGGTAATCGATGATAGCATTATGATTGTTGGCAGCTTCAATTACACAGGCCCGGCGAACCGGTTTAATGACGAGAACATCGTCGTTCTGGGGGATTCTGTGATGCCAACCGAGAACCAGAAACGGTTTGCGATGGCCGCTCGGCAGGAAATTGACCGGATCATCAGTGATCACGGACAGCCAATCGTCATCAACTAAATTTGCGCAGGCCTTTCGTAAAGGCGTGTATGTTTATCTTTTGGTAACCATTCAGCCAGATTTGGCGCTTACACTTTGCGAATGGCAAATTCCCTTGATAGCGGCGAAGACTTACTCATCATCTGCAAACCAGATGTTACCGCAGCGATTGAAGACTGGATTGATCATCTGGGCTCTGAACGGCGACTGGCTGAACGAACACTGGAAGCGTATGAACGCGATACCCGTCAGTTCCTGCGCTTCATGACCAGTTATGAAGGTGAACCGGTTGCTCTGCGGCATCTGGAGTCTTTGAAACCAAAGGACTTTCGCGCATTTCTGGCAACCCGCCGGAGGGATGGCGCACAGACGCGAACACTTGCCCGTGGCCTTGCTGGCATCCGTTCCTTCCTCTCGTTTCTGGAGGAGCGCGGTGAGGTGAATGCGGCTGGTGCTGCTGCTGTTCGCACGCCAAGACTTCCCCGCAGCCTGCCCAAGCCTATCCCCATTGAGGAAGCCAAAGCGATTGTCAGCAGCGATCTCGCTTTTGAGGACACTCCCTGGGTTGAATCCCGCAACGCAGCGGTGTTCACACTGCTCTACGGTTGCGGTCTCCGTATCTCTGAAGCGCTGTCTCTGACATCGGCCTCAGCGCCGAAGGAGGGGGATAAGTCGCTGAAGATTCGCGGTAAAGGCAACAAAGAACGGCTTGTTCCGGTTCTGCCAGTGGTAATAGAAGCTATTGAAGCCTACAAAAAGCAGTGCCCTTATGTTCTGTCAGGCAGCTCACCGCTGTTTCGCGGGGTTCGTGGTGGCCCGCTGAATGCGCGCATGATCCAGCTGGCCATGCAAAAGATCCGCAGTGCTCTTGGTCTACCAGACACCGCAACTCCTCACGCTTTACGCCATTCGTTTGCAACTCATTTGCTGTCTGAAGGCGGGGATTTGAGGAGCATTCAGGAGCTACTGGGGCACGCAAGCCTTTCTACCACACAGATTTATACGGAAGTGAACAGTGCACAGCTGTTGGACGCTTATGACAAGGCACACCCGCGTCGTTGATAGGTTGTCCCCCTCCCGCACATCACCTTGATCTCCCTTAGCAGATCCCCTAGGTTCAGCACTGTGAAACGGGGTGCCCGACACTTGTGTTGTGGCTGAGATCATACTCGAAGAACCTGCTCTGGATAATTCCAGCGAAGGGAGCACTCACGCCGTGTTGGGGGATAGATTGTCTGGCAGTTTGCCAAGTCCCTGATACCAGCTCTCTTTCGCACAACAAGACCGAGGATAAAAATGGGTCGTGTCGAAAGCGCTTGCGCAACTCTTTCCGCAATTCGTGACAACAGTCCACTCGTCCATAACATGACGAACATCGTGGTGGCGAACACCACAGCCAACGCCCTGCTGGCCATTGGCGCCTCCCCTGCCATGGTGGATGGCCCGGAGGAAGCCCCTGAACTTGCTGGTGTTGCAGGTGCATTAGTGGTCAACGTGGGCACGGTTACCCCTGCTCAGGCAGAGGCAATGAAGTTGGCGACCGCTGCCGCTCATAAGGCAAGTCGCCCTTGGGTGCTGGACCCGGTGGCGGTTGGAGCGCTGACCTTCCGCACCAAGTTAGCTGGTGAATTACTGGAGAATAAGCCGAGCGTCATCCGTGGCAATGCCTCTGAAATCATGGCACTTGCTGGTCTGGGTGCTGGTGGAAAAGGCGTTGATAGCACGGATAGCTCTGAGGCTGCTCTCGCAGGAGCGAAAGAACTGGCGCAGCAGACAGGCGCTGTTGTTGTTGTCTCTGGGCCGGTGGATTTCATCACAGACGGTAAACGCACTGCTGAAGTCGCCAACGGGGATAAGATGATGCCTTATGTGACTGGTCTTGGCTGCACGGCAACGGCTTTGACTGGCGCGACACTGGCTGTTTGCGACGACCCGTTTGATGCCGCTGTTGATGCAATGGTCTTTCTCGGGGTTGTTGGTGAGATTGCTGCAAAAAATTCAGCAGGACCAGCAAGCTTGCAGCTGGATATCATTAACGGTCTCTATCAGCTGAACAGCGATATCCTCAACGCAACAACACGGGTTGAAATGCATGAAGCCGTTGCTTGATCTTTCCGTTTATCTGGTACTGGGGCCGCAAGACTGCCCCGGTCAGGATCCCGTCGACATTGCAGTTGCAGCTGCACAAAACGGCGCAACTGTGGTCCAGCTTAGAGACAAGACCGGCAGCACGCGCGAGCAAATTGAGCTGGCAGGGCGGTTGATGCGAGCGTTGAAACCGCTGAATGTGCCGTTGATCATCAATGACCGTGTGGATGTTGCGTTAGCAGTTGATGCGGACGGGGTTCATGTTGGGCAGGATGATATGGTTGCCACGAAAGCCCGGGAGTTGATCGGCTCTGATAAGCTGCTAGGTCTTTCGGTCAGCACTCAGGATGAGTTGGATGCTGCGGACATTTCCGCCTGTGATTACCTTGGTATAGGCGCATGCTTCCCGACGAACAGTAAGGATGATGCGGCTGATATGGGTATGCAGAGCTTTGCCGGTTTAACGGTTCAATCTCAGTTGCCTGTGGTCGGAATTGGCGGAATTTCGCTTGCGAATGCGGATCAGGTGATCAAAGCTGGAGCTGATGGGATTGCAGTTATTTCAGCAATCTGTGGGGCATCCAGTCCATCCGCAGCTACGCGCAAGCTTCAGGACATCGTCAAAAGCGTAAAAGACCTAGGGTGATAGGATAAAACACGCATTTACTCCTCGCAGAGCCCATCTAAATTGATATATGAGAGGACTAGGCGGGGAGCTTTTAGTCATGAAACTTAGACAAACACCATTTTTGTGCATATTCTTCTGCACGTTTGCTTTTCTTGTTTCAGCAGCTCAAGCGCCAACCGCCTGTGAAGTCCGCAAATTAGAGATGGCAGAGCTGGGGGATTGGGAAAATCCCAAAGCGCGTTTGAAAGAGCTCTCTCAGATTGAAGTTGAAGGCCAATGCCTTGACGGGCAGCTGGTTGTGCGTGCTCGTGCCTTCACCAGCTGCTCCCCTCGCGACTGCAAGTGGGGTTGGGCTGCAGGACAGCTTAGTTTTTCTGGTGTTCTAACATTCCGGTTCGGTGGTTTCTTCAAAGCACAGCATATTGAGCTGCGGCCAATGGGAGAGCGTATTCAGGCATATGTCCGCACCGAAAACCATGATCCAGCAATTCCGAACAAGACCCGCAGTTATATTCTGGTCCGCCAATAGCAAAAAAGCCGCCTCAGTTTCCTGAAGCGGCTCTTTTTTTAATCCAGAAATTCCAGATTACATATGAATTGGCTTGGCGAATGTTGCCATAGCAGCTTCTTTCACTGCTTCGGACATGGTTGGGTGCGCATGACAGGTGCGACCCAGATCCTCAGAGGAACCGCCGAATTCCATCAGAACACATGCTTCGTGGATCATTTCGCCAGCACCAAAGCCAACGATATGAACGCCGAGCACGCGATCTGTTTCAGTGTCAGCCAGCACTTTCACGAAACCGTCGGTGTGCAGCATTGCTTTTGCACGACCGTTTGCGGAAAACGGGAACTTGCCGGACTTGAATTTGATGCCAGCAGCTTTCAGCTCTTCTTCAGTTTTGCCAACGCTGGCCACTTCAGGAGAGGTGTAAACAACGCCAGGAATGACGTCATAGTTTACGTGACCAGCCTGACCTGAGAGCATTTCTGCAACTGCAACACCTTCGTCTTCCGCTTTGTGCGCAAGCATCGGGCCAGCAATCACATCACCGATAGCAAAGATACCGTCAACGTTGGTTTTGTAGTGGTTGTCTGTCTTCACGCGGCCACGCTCGTCCAGCTCAACACCTGCTTCTGCCAGACCAAGACCTTCCGTGTATGGACGGCGACCGATTGCGACGAGAACCACGTCTGCATCCAGAGTTGCGGCAGCGGCTTCACCTGCTGCTGGCTCAACAGTCACTTCCAGAGCACGGCCTTTTTTCTGAACTGCAGTTACTTTGGAGGACAGCTTGAACTTGAGGCCTTGCTTTTTCAGCATGCGCAGGAACTGTTTGGAAACGTCTGCATCCATTGGGCCAAGGATCTTGTCCATGAACTCAACAACTGTCACTTCAGCACCGAGACGGGCGTAGACAGAACCAAGCTCAAGACCAATAACGCCAGCGCCGACAACGGTCATACGGTTCGGCACTTTATCCAGAGACAGGGCACCAGTTGAAGAGACGACAGTTTTTTCGTCGATCTCGATACCTGGCAGAGGCATTACGTCAGAACCTGTTGCGATCACGATGTTCTTGGTTTCCACGATGGAAGTTGAGCCGTCTTCAGCTTTTACTTCTACGCGACCAGCACCCAGCACGCGGCCAGTACCAAAGTGAACGTCGATCTTGTTCTTTTTGAAGAGGTAATCGATACCGGTCACATTGCCGTCGATCACTTTATCTTTGTGCGCCAGCATTGCCTTCCAGTCCACTTTTGGCTTGGAAGTTTTGATGCCAAGGGCTTCAAAGCTGTGGTTTGCTTCCTCGAACATTTCAGAGGCATGCAGCAGAGCTTTGGATGGAATACAACCGATGTTCAGGCAGGTACCACCATGGGTCTTACGTTTCTCAACCACAGCAACTTTCATGCCGAGCTGAGCTGCCTTGATTGCACAAACATAACCGCCTGGGCCGGTACCGATGACGACGAGATCGTAGGACATTTGCAAATCCCTGTAAGTAGACGGGAGAAGGCTGCAACGAAGAGAAGTGCGCCAATTTCCCTTAAAACAAATGTGCCCGGCCAGTGCCGGGCACGTTTATATCAGAGGTCCAGAATCAGACGCTGTGGATCTTCAAGGCTCTCTTTAACGCGAACCAGGAAGGTCACTGCCTCTTTGCCGTCAACGATACGGTGATCGTAAGACAGAGCCAGATACATCATCGGACGGATTTCTACCTGACCGTTGATCGCAACCGGACGCTCCTGAATTTTGTGCATGCCGAGGATACCGGACTGCGGTGCGTTCAGGATTGGAGAGGACATCAGGGAACCGTAGACGCCACCATTGGAAACGGTGAAGGTACCACCCTGCATGTCTGCCATGGAGAGCTTGCCATCACGGCCTTTACGACCGAGGTTGCCGATTTCTTTTTCGATTTCAGCAATAGACATCTGGTCTGCATCACGAACAACAGGGACCACTAGACCCTTAGGCGTGCCAACAGCAACACCGATATGAGCGTAGTTTTTGTAGATGATGTCAGTGCCATCGATCTCAGCGTTTACAGCCGGGATTTCTTTAAGAGCATGGGTAATTGCTTTGGTGAAGAAACCCATGAAGCCAAGCTTTACGCCGTGCTTCTTCTCAAAGATGTCCTTGTACTGCTTGCGCAGGTCCATGATCGGCTTCATGTCCACTTCGTTGTAAGTGGTCAGCATAGCCGCAGTGTTCTGAGCATCTTTCAAGCGGCGCGCAATCGTCTGGCGTAGCTTGGTCATGCGAACACGTTCTTCACGCACTTCGTCAGTCGGAGCTGAAACGACGCGCACTGCAACAGGAGCTGGAGCAGCTGCCGGAGCAGCAGAAACGCCAGCAGCAACAGCTGCGAGAACATCACCTTTAAGAACCTGACCGCGCTTGCCAGAGCCTGCAACCTGATCAGCGGAGAGACCTTTTTCAGCCATCATCTTTGCTGCAGAAGGTGCTGCTGGCATGCTTGTGCCAGAAACCACTGGAGCTGTTGCGGCAGCTGCCGGAGCAGCAGCGGCAACAGCTGCGCCGTCGCCTTTAGCGATTTTGCAGAGCAGGTTACCAGGCTCAACAGTTGCGCCAGTTGCCTGAGCGATTTCAACCACGGTACCAGCAACTGGGCTAGGTACTTCCTGAGCAGCTTTGTCTGTTTCCAGCTCAACGAGGATATCGTCAGCCTTTACAACGTCACCAACTTTAACTGACCATTCGCCAACTTCAGCTTCGGTAACACTTTCACCAGCGTGTGGTACCAGAACTTCAACTGTTTCAGCAGCTGCAGTAGGCGCTGCTTTAGCAGCCGGTGCAGCTTCGGCAGCAGGAGCGGACACAGCACCAGCTGCGCCCTCTGCGATGGAACCAAGAAGGGTGCCAACTTCAACAGTCTCGCCTTCTTTCACATCAATGCTGTCCAGTTTACCGGCTACAGGTGCAGGCACTTCAACAGTTACCTTGTCTGTTTCCAGCTCAACCAGTGGCTCATCTGCATTCACCGCATCGCCCGGTTTTTTGAACCATTGAGCGATTGTTGCCTCGGTTACGGATTCACCCAGAGTGGGTACTCGAATTTCCGTCGCCATTGTCTCTATCTCTTTTCGTTTCAGGGCCCCTAAAAGGCCTGTCGGACTTACCTGATTACGAGGTACTTACTCGGCGAATGCATCGTCGAGGAAAGCTTGTAGCTGAGCCAAGTGCTTTGACATCAAGCCGGTTGCTGTTGCAGCAGCTGGTGGACGGCCAACGTAACGCGGACGATGCACTTTTGCATTCACATGCTCCAGAACCCATTCAATATATTGTTGAATGAAGAACCAGGAGCCCATGTTCTTTGGCTCTTCCTGACACCAGACTACATCTGCATTCTTGAAGCGTCCCATCTCTACGCACAAAGACTTGGTCGGGAACGGGTAGAGCTGCTCAACGCGGAGAATGTAAACGTCATTGATGTTACGTTTCTCACGCTCTTCGAGCAGGTCATAGTAGACCTTGCCTGTACACAGGATCACGCGACGGATGTCTTCATCCTTCTTCAGCTCAACAGTTGAACCCGGGTTCGTTTGAGCATCATCGTGAAGGAGACGGTGGAAGCTTTCGTCTGCGCCGAAGTCTTCCAGTTTGGAAACTGCACGCTTGTGGCGGAGCAGAGACTTTGGCGTCATCAGAACGAGTGGCTTACGAATGTCACGCTTCAACTGACGGCGAAGGATGTGGAAGTAGTTTGCCGGTGTCGAACAGTTGGCTACCTGCATGTTGTCTTCCGCGCACATCTGCAAGAAACGTTCAAGGCGTGCTGAGGAGTGCTCAGGCCCTTGACCTTCATAGCCATGCGGCAGCAAACATACCAGACCGGACATTCGAAGCCATTTACGCTCACCAGAGGAGATGAACTGGTCAAACAGCACCTGCGCACCGTTTGCGAAGTCACCGAACTGTGCTTCCCACATGGTCAGCGCATTTGGTTCTGTCAACGAGTAACCGTATTCAAAGCCCAACACTGCTTCTTCAGAAAGCATTGAGTTGATGACTTCGTAACGACCCTGCTTTTCACCAACGTGGTTCAGCGGGATGTAACGGTCTTCGTCTTCCTGATCATACAGAACAGAGTGACGCTGAGAGAAGGTACCGCGCTCACAATCCTGACCGGACAAGCGAACGGAATGGCCTTCTTTCAGCAATGCACCGAATGCCATTGCTTCGCCCATTGCCCAATCGATACCTTCACCGGTCTCAATCATTTTGGCACGGTTGTTCATGAAGCGGCGGATCGTGCGGTGTGCATTGAAGTCATCAGGAACATTAGTCAGCTTGCCGCCAAGTTCCTTGAGTTCATCCATTGAAAGACCAGTAGAACCACGACGCGGCTCATCGACTTCCTTAGCAATCTTCATCTTAGACCAACGGCCATCAAGCCAGTCGGCTTTGTTTGGCTTGTAGGTTTGGCCTGTTTCGAACTCACGATCCAGATGCGAACGCCAATCAGCTTTTGCTTTATTAACGTCCTCAGCAGACATCAGACCTTCTTTGACCAGCTTGTCAGCATAGATCTGAAGGGTTGTTTCATGCTTGCGGATCTTGCGGTACATGATTGGCTGCGTAAACGCAGGCTCGTCACCTTCGTTATGGCCAAAGCGGCGATAACAGATGATATCAATCACGACTGGGCGTCCGAACTTCTGACGATATTCAGTTGCAATCTTTGCGGCAAAAGTCACAGCTTCCGGATCATCACCATTTGCATGGAAGATCGGCGCTTCAATCACTTTCGCGGCGTCAGACGGATAAGGTGAAGATCGTGAGAAACGTGGGTTGGTTGTAAAGCCGATCTGGTTGTTGATGATCACATGGATCGAACCACCAGTGCGGTGACCACGAAGTGCGGACAGACCGAAACACTCAGCAACAACACCCTGACCAGCAAACGCGGCATCGCCATGCAGAAGCAATGGAAGGACGTTGCTGCGATCAATTTCCGATGTCTCTTTCCAGTCAGAAAGCTGGTCCTGCTTCGCGCGGACCTTACCCAGAACAACCGGGTTTACGATCTCAAGGTGAGACGGGTTCGCTGTCAAAGACAGGTGAACGTTGTTGTTGTCGAAAGAGCGGTCAGAAGAGGCACCGAGGTGGTACTTAACATCACCGGAGCCTTCTACGTCGTCGGGAGCGTAAGAACCGCCCTTGAATTCGTGGAAGATCGCGCGATGTGGCTTACCCATAACCTGGGATAGAACGTTCAGGCGACCACGGTGAGCCATTCCCAAGACGATGTCTTTAACGCCAAGAGCACCACCACGTTTGATGATCTGCTCGAGCGCTGGAATAAGTGCTTCACCACCGTCCAGACCGAAACGCTTTGTACCGGTGTATTTTACATCAAGGAACTTCTCGAAGCCTTCGGCCTCAACAAGTTTATTGAGGATCGCTTTCTTACCTTCTGGTGTGAAGGCAACATGCTTGTCCGGACCTTCAATGCGCTCCTGGATCCATGCTTTGGCAGCTGGATCAGAAATGTGCATGAACTCAACACCGAGGGTGGAGCAATAGGTCCGTTTCAGAATTTCCAGCATCTCACGGATGGTGGCGAATTCCATACCCAGAACGTTGTCCAGGAAGATCTTCCGATCCCAGTCCGCTTCAGAGAAGCCATAGGTCGCGGGATGCAACTCTTCATGGTCACCAGGAACAGCAAGGCGGAGCGGGTCAAGATCAGCATGCAAGTGGCCACGCATACGGTAAGCACGGATCATCATGATCGCACGAACACTATCGCGAGTTGCTTGCAGCACCTGATCTTCGGTTAGCTCAACACCATTCTTCTTGGCCGTGGACTTGATCTTTTTGCTGACTTCTTTTTCAGCAGGCCAGTCGCCATCAAGAGCTGAAACCAGTTCACCATTTGCTGGAACTGGCCAATCAGAACGCTGCCAGGTTGCTCCGCGAGCTTCCTTGATTACGTCCTCTGGATTGTCCTGAAGCGAAAAAAAGAATTCTTTCCACTCGGGGTCGAGTGAATTCGGGTTTTCCTGATATTGAGCATAAAGCTCTTCAATATAAGGAGCGTTGGCGCCGTAAAGAAACGACGTCAGCGCGAATACGTTGTTCGCGTCCTGCCGAGCCATCGTTTTTAAGCGGACTGTTGATCCGCCCTACTTTCTTTGGGCGGGTGTCACACACCACATACCCTTGGGTCCCGCGACTGACAGCAAGCCTGGGGACTTACTGCCTTCTCAAGACTGTCGATGAAAGTGATTCACCGACAGTCGATTTAGTATGCCTCCTAAAAAGTATAGGAGGTGTAATTTTTAAGCACCCTGCTTCAACTCTTCGAGAAGAGCAACAAGGGTCTTGCCAAGTTTAGCTGGGGATGGAGATACACGGATGCCCGCGTCTTCCATTGCAGCAATCTTGTCGTCCGCTCCGCCTTTACCGCCAGAGATCACAGCACCTGCGTGACCCATGGTACGGCCTGGAGGCGCTGTACGACCAGCAATGAAGCCAACCATTGGCTTAGAACGGCCTTTTGCAGCCTGTTCTTTGAGCCATTCAGCTGCTTCTTCTTCTGCAGAACCACCGATCTCACCGATCATGATGATGGATTCTGTTTCTGGATCGTCCAGGAACAGGTCCAGCATATCGATGAACTCAGTGCCTTTTACAGGGTCACCACCAATACCGACTGCCGTGGACTGGCCGAGGCCTTCCTGCGAAGTCTGGAAGACTGCTTCATAAGTAAGTGTACCTGAACGGGAAACAATACCTACAGAGCCCTTCTGGAAGATGGAGCCTGGCATAATGCCAATCTTGCACTGTTCAGGTGTCAGAACACCTGGACAGTTTGGACCGAGAAGACGGCTGTCGGATGCGTCGAGGCGAGCTTTAACCTTCACCATGTCTGCAACCGGGATACCCTCAGTGATACAAACGATCAAAGGAATGCCAGCGTCGATAGCTTCGATGATTGCTGCGCCTGCACCTGCTGGTGGGACGTAAACAACAGAAGCGTTTGCACCGGTTGCTTCTTTAGCTTCTTTAACGGAAGCAAAGATTGGCAGTTCAGCAGCGGATTCAAGTCCGGAAGACCAGGTTTCTCCGCCTTTTTTAGGGTGTACGCCAGCAACCATTTGGGTGCCGAAGTAAGCCAGTGCCTGCTCAGTGTGGAATGTACCGGTTTTACCAGTCAGACCCTGAACGATGACTTTGGTGTCTTTGTCGACGAGGATAGACATTATGCGACCTCCTTCACAGCAGCCACGATTTTCTGAGCTGCATCGTCGAGATCGTCAGCAGGAATAACATTCATGCCGCTTTCGCTAATGATCTTTTTACCAAGCTCAACGTTGGTGCCTTCGAGACGCACAACGAGTGGAACCTGAAGACCAACTTCTTTAACAGCAGCCAGAACGCCTTCTGCGATCACATCACAGCGCATGATGCCACCGAAGATGTTAACCAGAATGCCCTGTACGTTTGGATCGGACGTGATGATCTTGAACGCAGAGGTTACTTTCTCTTTGGTCGCACCGCCACCAACGTCGAGGAAGTTTGCAGGCTCAGCACCATACAGCTTGATGATGTCCATGGTCGCCATTGCCAGACCAGCACCGTTCACCATGCAGCCGATGTTACCGTCGAGAGCAACGTAAGCGAGGTCGTGCTTGGAAGCTTCGATCTCTTTTTCGTCTTCTTCGGTCTTATCGCGCAGGGCAACAATGTCTTCGTGGCGGAACAGTGCGTTGCCGTCAAAGGACACTTTCGCATCCAGAACGCGCAGACGACCATTTTCCATAACGATCAGTGGGTTGATTTCGAGAAGCGCCATATCCTTTTCTACAAATGCTTTGTAGAGGATTGGGAACAGCTTCATGCCATCCGCGCGTGCTTCACCTTCAAGCTTGAGGGTGTCACAAAGAGCGGATGCTTTGTCTTCGGTCACGCCCTGAAGCGGATCGATTGGCAGAGTGAGGATAAGTTCTGGCGTGTTGTGCGCAACTTCCTCGATATCCATGCCGCCTTCGGTGGATGCTACGAAAGCAACCTGACCACACGTGCGGTCGACGAGCAGAGAGAGGTACAGTTCGCGGTCAATGTCTGCGCCGTCTTCAATGTAGAGACGGTTTACGACTTTACCAGCATCACCGGTCTGTGCAGTCACCAGAGTGTTGCCGAGCATGTCAGCAGCGTGGGACTTTACTTCATCCAAGTTGAATGCAAGACGAACGCCGCCTTTTGCTTCTGGGCCAAGTTCTTTGAACTTACCCTTACCGCGACCACCTGCGTGGATTTGGGACTTCACAACCCACAACGGGCCTGGAAGGCTTTTTGCAGCAGCTTCAGCTTCATCAGCGGAGAAAATTGCAACACCTTCAGCAACAGGTGCGCCGTATTCCTTCAGGACCTGTTTGGCCTGGTATTCATGTATGTTCATCTGCCCTTCCCATTCTAAGGGGCCCTGCCGAAGCAGGGAGCTAGACTGGCAACGCCTAGTGCTGCCAGTCTTTCAGATCATAGCTTGCGTGGCTTATGCCAGAGCAGGCTGGATTTTCTTACAAGCGTCAACAAGGCCGTTTACAGAAGAAACAGATTTGTCGAACATCGCTTTTTCATCGCTATTGAGATCAATTTCAATGATACGTTCGATGCCGTTTTCGCCAATAACAGTTGGCACGCCAAGGTACATGTCTTTCTGACCATACTGGCCATCAAGGTATGCAGCACATGGAAGAACGCGCTTTTTGTCTTTGAGGTAGCTTTCTGCCATTGCGATAGCAGATGCAGCTGGTGCGTAGAATGCGGAACCTGTTTTCAGAAGACCAACGATCTCTGCGCCACCATCACGGGTGCGCTGAACGATTTCTGCGAGACGCTCAGCAGTGAGCCAGCCCATTTTCACCAGATCGGTGAGTGGAACGCCAGCAACAGTGGAGTAGCGTGTCAGTGGAACCATTGTATCGCCGTGACCGCCAAGAACGAATGCGGTTACGTCTTCTACGGATACTTTGAATTCTTCTGCAAGGAAGTAACGGAAGCGAGCGCTATCCAATACGCCAGCCATGCCAACAACTTTGTTTGCTGGAAGACCGGAGAATTTCTGCAGAGCCCAAACCATCGCGTCGAGTGGGTTGGTGATGCAGATTACGAAAGCGTCTGGAGCGTACTTCTTAATACCAGCACCAACCTGCTCCATAACCTTCAGGTTAATTTCAAGCAGATCATCACGGCTCATGCCAGGTTTACGAGGAACACCTGCAGTCACGATGACGACATCAGAACCAGCGATGCCTTCATAGGTGTTTGTGCCAGACAGACCAGAGTCAAAGCCGTCAACTGGAGAAGATTCTGCCAAGTCCAAAGCTTTGCCCTGAGGCATACCTTCAGCGATGTCGAACAGAACGATATCACCCAGTTCTTTCAGACCAGCGAGGTGTGCAAGTGTGCCACCAATCTGACCGGATCCAATCAAAGCAATCTTGTTGCGCGCCATGAGGAGCTCCCCTTTACGTAACATAGAACCATGATATATGGTGCCTATTTGTCGCAGTGGGTAGCGGTTTTGACGGATGTGCGCAACCCAAATGAAGCACACATCCGCGTTATTTTCCGTAAAATGACGTTTTTTTAGCAGTTTGGATAAGCTCTCAATACGTCATTTCTGAATAAAATTAAATTTTTTCAGATTTCGATATTATGCTCACGCATCAAGTACTCTTCCGAACGCATTTCGATCAAGCGCGAAGCTGTCCGATCAAACTCAAATGCTTCGGTTCCAGATGAGGCAACATAGAGCTCCTGCGGCTCTGCGCTTGCCTGAATCACGAGATGAACGTGATTGTCGTAGAGCGTATCAATCAGATTGATGAATCGCTTTGCTTCGTTCCTACGCGCCTTGTCCAAGACAGGTACACCTTCGAGGAAAACTGTGTTGAAAGCATGTGCAATACGCAGGTAATCAGAGGGCCCTAGCGGGGTGCAACACAATTCCTGAAATGTGAACCAGGCAATCGCGCTACAGGTGCGGCTCACGGGTATTTTCCGGCCTTTATTTTCCAACTCAATAAGATGGCACTGAAGGCCATAAGTCATACTAGCCCAAAGTTTCTCCATTTTCTGAAGACTTTCAGGACCAAGCGGCTCAAGATACGTGTCGGAGCCAGAGAGCTTCTCGAGGCGGTAATCCGTCGGCGCATCCAAATGGATGACACTCATTCGCTCACTCAAAGAACGGATGAATGGAAGAATGTGATTTCTATTCAGTCCGTCTTTATAGAGTTCATCCGGCACCACGTTTGAGGTACACACGACGACAACGCCAGCCTCGAACAATTTGCCGAAAAGCCGCCCGAGCAACATGGCATCTGCGATGTCGGTTACAGTGAATTCATCAAAGCACAGGAGCCGCGTTGTACTGATGATCTCCTCAGCAACCGGGATGATCGGATCGCGGTCTTTGATCGTCCCAGCACTGATCTTCTTGCGGACCATAAATATGCGATCGTGGATCTCCTCCATAAACTCATGGAAGTGGGAACGATGCTTTTTAGGTTCAGGACTTAGATCGTAGAACAGATCCATGAGCATGGTTTTGCCGCGTCCTACAGATCCCCAAATATACAGGCCTTTGATATAGTCTGGCTCTTCCTTGCCTTTTCCAAGCAGGCGACCTAACAGCCCCTTCTTTTCTTCCGGCTTTCGCTGCACCATTTCTGCAGTCAAAGCATCCAGAGACTTTGCCACCTGAATTTGCGCCGGATCGGCTTCCAGGTCGCCCCGCGCCACCATCGCTTCGTAGTGGGCAAGGACGGTTGTTAGGTTAGACGTATTCTCAAGCACGGAGCTCACATTCCTTAAGCTGTATTTCAGAGGGCAAATCACGCCGATCCGATGGGCTATATTTGCCCATGGCATAAAGGAGAGCGCTACCCAGACGCAAGTACAATAGGGTTTATTCGTAAAACCAACGTCTCACATCTGATCAAATTCTGCGGCGCACTTAAACAAACGCAAAAAGCGCTGCGCCTGATATTGGCGCAACGCTTCGAAACTTATAGGATCATCAGATGATGATTAGCGGGCGAAGTTGATTGGAGCGCCGTTCGCTGTTTGACCAGAGAAGTTGGTTCCAGCCCCAGAGAGGGTCGCAACGTTTCCGCCGCCAGCGTCTTTCAAGACAACCTGACTGCCATTCAGATTCCATGCAGAAATCTGAGAGAGCGTTGCATCGCTACAGCCGCGTGTATTTGCACGGTAACCGCCGCTCCACTTGGTCAGCGTCATGAAGAGCTTACAGTTGTCGCCACCTGAAGAGACGCTCCAGCCGCCAAGCAGATCGGTGCGGCCCACAGAACCACCTGTTGCATTGACGTTTGGAGCAGGAGGTGCAGAAACAACCTGCGAATTAGCGTTCGCGTCCTGACCGTCAACCAAGATCTGGCCTTCAGCGCCTGGCTGACCAGGAGTGATCGGCGACAGGGTCTGACCCTCGATTGGTGAGATCGGAGAAGCAGGCAACGGAGAGACATAGCTACGGGTATACGTCGTCCGTTGGCACGCTATTGTGGAAAGTGCAATTACAGAAACAAATGCAATCGTCAAACTACGATTCATAGTGGTGTCATCCCAGCCTTGTGAATTAAGGCGTATTAACCATAAAGACCTTAAGAAACTGCCCCTAAAACAAGGCAGGTGAAAGGTTTACCACTCAAAAAAATGTGAGTTTCCCACTGAAACCCCTATTTCCTAAGGGAAACATGGGAAAATCTGACAACTCTCATAAAGCATTGGGCCAGCCAACCTTAACAAGCTGCACGCCAATTTAGAGAATCACTAGAAAAAACCTTAGAGGAGGTTGCAAGATCTATAGATTCTTTAATTTTGCGGAATGCATCTGTTGCCTCTTTTATGTTCCGGGGAATATCTTCATCTAGGCAAATATCCCAGTTCAACTTTACTGGATGACCGGGCCACATTGGTTGCTTGTCAAGAAGCACACTTGTCTGAAGTCTTATTATATAGTCAGGTTGAGGCGCATGGGGCAGCGAAAAAATCGTCCAGGGCTTCGGATGCAATCCCCCCTCATCCATACCGTTGGCGAAAAGAACCTTCTTGGTAAGCGACACCATTTCCTCTCGTGGCAAGGGGCCACCAGAGAAGGCACGCAACTCTCCCATGGAGGTATGGTTTAAGTAGGCTTCTGCGGCCAGACTCAGAAATGAATTATCTACGCAAACAAACAGTACATTTGCCTTAGTCATAGGCACGTCTCCACTGGCGCGCCGGACAATGTCCAATCATTCGGTGTCACTCGATTCCAGCACTTCATAGTGCCCTTTTTCTTCGGATCGATGACAACCAGACGATGCGCTTAAAATAATTGCGATTAGAATTGGAATGAGCGAAGCCAAAGTGCGGAAATATTCGCAGTGGAGGCTTCAAACCTAAGTGAACTCAGTTCACTTTGCTTCTTTATGCCTGTATAAAGGCTCCGATTTTTCTGAGTTTATTTGGAGCTGCACAATGTCTTTCCCTTTATGGACCATACTGATTGCCGGTCTGATGCCATGGCTTTCTGTTCTTCCTGCCAAATTTTCCCGCAAGTTCGACAACTCAAACCCAAGAGACCCAGAGTACTGGAAAGAAGGATTTCGCTTGCGCGCACGCTCCGCAGAGATCAACGGCCTCGAAGCTTTCCCTCTTTATGCAGTATCTGTGCTCGTTGCCCTCGCCTATGGCGGTGACCCAGACTGGATTGAAAGATTGTGCGGTCTGTTCATCGCAATGCGCGTGCTGTTCGTCGCATGCTATTGGCTTAACCGCGCCACCCTGCGTTCTCTTGTCTGGTTCGTTGGTTTGATTTGCGCTGTTGCGCTGTTCACGTCTCCGGCGTGGTCATAACAGCAAGCGCTGAGGGTCATAATCCCCGCGATTTCAAGGTATTGTGAGAAAGGTAAAGATCTTTCTCACGCAAACTGGCACGGTTCTGCTGTTTCTGCAGAGCTTCAGGTGAGAGAAGTAAACAGAAGGCCTTGTGAGACCCTTAGTTTTTAGGGATGACCGCCCATTTCAGGAAGAAACGATCTGCTTGGGCAGCAGTTTCCTGAGTAAATTGGCGACGACGGCGCGCAAGTAGCGCAGGGCCCGCTTCCAATTCAGCCAGTATCAGATCGCTGACAGCGCCAGCAGTGCGAACGACATCCTTGATCATCCCAGCCTCGCTACGTTCTACCAATTCTTCAATCTCACCACGAAGCACAGGGCGAATAAAGGTCGCCTCGGCAATATCTGAGAGGCGAGAAGGCGGAACGCCCTGATAGCGATTCTGATTGTACCAGCGCAGCACCAGTGATGAGCGGATGAGGTCATACAAGCGTTCAGGCACGATCTCGCCGAGAGACACACCATCAAACCTATGCTTCTGCCGCTCAATCCGATTGTAATGATAAAGCGCGAAGCGAACCGGGTCACAATGTTCAAGGGCAAAGGAGATCAACGACTTCGGAAACTCGTCATGACCCGCATATGGATCCCTCAACTGAACCCAGTCAAGCGACTCTGGATTGCCTTTAAGCAGAGCGATGAGCGTTTTCTTCAAGTCCCAGCCGGACACATTTGCTGGCACATTCACATCAACGTCTATCGTCTCGTCTACCGGAAAAAGGGAGAGGTAGTGCTCAATTGATCGAATGTAGATGAACCGACAATTGGCGTAGTGAGCTTCAGATTTTTTATGAAGATACAGGTGCGAAAGATCGCCCGCGTGCAGAACACGCAGATTTCTTTCGTTTTCCAAGTTACGAAAGCCCTTTTCCAGCTCCATAAAAACAGAAGAGCTTTCCGAACCAACCTGTGAAGGTGCACCCACCAATATTGCCTACCTGAAATCTAAGAGGCTTCCCCTCGTTGCACTTACCCTTGAACGCAATTCAGGGCAAGTGCACGCAAGCAGTTTGCTCTCTAAGTTTTAGGAAAACAGAGAGATTGGGTGAAGATACGTCACTTCTTATTTTGCTTCTGAAGACAGCGCATCAAATGCGCTGAGCGCTTCTGCTGCGTACATGAGGGAAGGTCCGCCGCCCATGTAAACAGCAACACCGAGAGCTTCCATCAACTCTTCACGGGTTACACCATACTTGATGCAGGCTTTTGCGTGGTATCCAAGGCAGGCATCACAGCGTGCAGCAACGCCGATGGAGATCGCGATGAGCTCTTTTTGCTTCGGTTCAAGAACGCCAGTTCCAATCGCGTTTTTTGAGATTTCGCCAAATCCCTTCATAACGCCAGGGATACCTGGGCGCAGTTCAGCGATACGACCATCGGTTTGGGTAAGGAATTCTTGCCAATTTTCTACAGCCATGCTTCGTCTCCTTTTATATTAGATATTACTAATACTAATATTTCGGAAAAATCCAACAATGACTAAAATCAAAGAAATCGCGCTTAGCACATTAATATCATTCGTGTTTTTACATAATTTGTCTATTAATGTGACGCACACGTCATTGCAATCTCTACTCAGCTATGATTACTGAAGGAACTCTCGTTTTTTCATTTTCGGAAATTAAAATGTCCATCGCAGAAATCCTGACTGCAAAGGGCCGTGCTGCTGACCTGCTCGCTGCCGCCCGTGATGCATTCCTCACCCAAGGGTACAAAAAGACCTCGGTGAGCGAGATTGCAGATGCCTCAGGTATCTCAATGGCGCATATCTATAATTTTTACCCAAGCAAGATAGACCTTGCATGTGCTGTTGTCGCTGCAGAAGTCGTGAAGCTGGTTGCGCGCCTTGAAACAGCGACTGACCCCAACGCCAGTGCATCAGCCCGTCTAAGCAAGTTTCTTATGATGGAGTTTGAGGAGACTTATCGTCTGTTGGAACTCAATCGAGGCCTAGCGGACTGCTTACAGGTGTTGGAGCAAAAACGCCCGGAAGATTTTGAAGAACTGTTCCGGCTCGTACGCCAACCAATGCATACTGTCTTACATTCCGGCAACCTTGCTGAGGAATTTGACCTGAGAGAAGTCAGCCAAGTGGCAAGACACATTCACGCTGCAACCATGAAATTTCGCTTTCCTCAATTACATAGTCACGAACCCTATGAGATACAGCGCAAAGAATGCATTGGTGTTATCAAGCTGGTTCTGAGGGGCGTTGAGCGACGCTAGAGAGTCGCTGACTTTTTCGTAAACCTGCCATGAGCTCATTGACGGCTTCGTAGGGATTGCAGGTATCTCCCCCTTAAAATTGAGAAATCAGCACATCAGTGCCTGTCAATTCCAACTAGCTTTAACGCAAATTTTCCTTTTTAAAATCAAGCATTTATAAAGATCGCAGTTCTAGACTTATTTGTATCAAGTTACCTATCACGTCTGATTTTTTAGCCGTGTCATCCTCTTGCGTATTTTGGGGGAACCAATGAGTCGCTTAAGAGTATTTGCGTTTGCGGTATTGGGATTGCTCGGCTTCAGCTGCCATTCCTATGCTGTTGAATACCCATCTGGTGTAGAGGTGGAAGAGCCCTATGAAGTTTACGAGGAAGAAGTTGTCGATGGACTGATCACCCCGCCTAAATATGACTGGGATGGCTTCTATCTCGGTGTGCAGGGTGGCTGGGCTCGCCTTCATGGCACGAACCGCTTCAACAACAGTGGTACGCAGTATAACGGCGGGACTGTTGGGTTATATGGCGGTTACAACTACACCTATCAGAATATTCTGATCGGCGTGGAAGGCGAAGGCGCTTACTGGTCTTTTGGTGAACGTTCTCGCGGTGAAATGTCATTGCGCTCTGATTACTTCGCCGCCGCGAAGATCCGAGCTGGCCTTACCTACGATTGGTTCATGGCGTATGTGACTGGTGGTGCAGCTGTTTCCACCTTCCGTGCCTCTAACCCGAATTTCGGTCCTGGCTCCGACAGCAACACGATGCTTGGCTGGGTTGGCGGCGCTGGCCTTGAGATGTTCGTCACCGAGCGAGTGATTGTACGCCTGGACTATGAGCGCATTGTCTTTCCTGGTCGTAGCTTCACAGTTGGTGGAACGCGCTTCAAGGAAGACATTGACAGCGACGCTATCCGGATCGGTGTTTCCTATAAGTTTTAGGCTATTAGCCTCAAATGAAAAAAGCCGCCTCATTTCAGTGAGGCGGCTTTTCTTGATTTTATAAAGTACTCACACGCTGATTAAACGCGGCGCTCGACCATCATCTTCTTGATCTCAGCGATTGCCTTTGCAGGGTTCAGCCCCTTTGGACATGCCTGAGAGCAGTTCATGATGGTGTGGCAGCGGTACAGACGGAATGGATCTTCCAGATTGTCCAGACGCTCACCAGTAGCTTCATCACGGCTGTCGATCAACCAACGGTAAGCCTGCAGAAGGACTGCAGGGCCGAGGTAGCGATCACCATTCCACCAGTAGCTTGGGCAAGAGGTGGAGCAGCAAGCACACAGAATGCACTCATAAAGACCATCCAGTTTCTGGCGATCTTCATGGGACTGCAGCCATTCTTTCTCAGGCTCAGGTGTTGTGGTTTTCAGCCATGGCTCGATTGAGCGATGCTGCGCGTAAAAACGCGTCAGATCTGGCACAAGATCCTTCACAACAGGCATGTGCGGCAGAGGGTAGATTTTGACGATCTCGTGAGAGCATTCGTCAGCACCCTTTGTGCATGCCAGTGTGTTGGTTCCGTCGATGTTCATCGCACAGGACCCACAGATCCCTTCACGACAAGACCGGCGGAAGGTCAGTGTTGGGTCGACCTTGTCCTTGATGTAGATGAGCGCGTCCAGAACCATTGGGCCACAATCATCAGCATCAACGTAGTAGGTGTCGATGCGTGGATTGCGTCCATCATCCGGAGACCAGCGGTAGATGCGGTACTCACGGGTGTTAGTGGCGCCTTCCGGCTTTGGCCAGACCTTGCCCTCTCCCATCCGGGAGTTTTGTGGCAGTTTGAATTCAGCCATAACAGTTACTCCAGGTCTCGGCGCCTTAGTAGACGCGGGCTTTCGGTGCGATCTTCTTCATGTCGATGCCGCCTTGTTCAAAGGTGGTCAACGGCTCAAGAACAACCGGACGGTAGCTCAAGGTCACCTTGCCATCCTCAGAGAGGTGAGAGATGGTGTGCTTACGCCACTCTTCATCATTACGACCATCGAAAGGACCATCTTTGTAATCTTCACGAGCATGCGCACCACGGCTCTCTTTACGCGCTTCAGCGCCGTAAACAGTTGTGATTGCATTTGCCATGAGGTTTTCAAGCTCAAGAGTCTCAACGAGATCAGAGTTCCAAACCATAGAGCTGTCTGACACGTGAATGTCTTGCATTTCACCCCAGATTGCGGAGATGCGCTTACAACCCTGCTCTAAGCTCTCCTGTGTACGGAACACAGCAGCGTCTTCCTGCATGGTCTTTTGCATCTTGGAGCGCAACTCAGCAGTTGGGGTAGAGCCCTTAGCAAAGCGCAGTTTGTCGAAACGAGCCATGATTTTCTGACTGGAAGCTTCGTTAGGCTCTGGAATTGGAGCTTCACGGTCAACAACTTCACCAGCGCGAATAGCAGCGGCACGACCAAACACAACAAGATCGATCAGAGAGTTGGATCCGAGACGGTTTGCACCGTGAACGGATGCACATCCCGCTTCACCAACGGCCATCAGACCCGGCGCGAGTGCGTTTGGATCTTCTTTGGTTGGGTTCAGCACTTCGCCCCAATAGTTGGTTGGAATGCCGCCCATGTTGTAGTGCACAGTCGGAAGGACCGGAATTGGATCCTTAGTCAAATCAACACCAGCAAAAATGCGTGCGCTTTCAGAGATGCCTGGAAGGCGCTCAGCCAACAGATCAGGATCAAGGTGATCCAGATGCAGGAAGATGTGGTCTTTATTTTTGCCAACACCACGGCCTTCGCGGATTTCCATCGTCATACAACGGGAAACAACATCACGAGAAGCAAGGTCTTTGGCAGAAGGAGCGTAACGCTCCATAAAGCGCTCGCCTTCGGAGTTTACCAGGTAACCACCTTCACCACGAGCACCTTCTGTAATCAGACAGCCGGAACCGTAGATGCCAGTTGGGTGGAACTGTACGAATTCCATATCCTGCAATGGCAAACCTGCACGGGCGACCATACCGCCGCCGTCACCTGTACAGGTGTGGGCAGATGTTGCAGAGAAGAAGGCACGACCATAACCGCCGGTTGCCAGCACAACCATCTTCGCAGAGAAGCGGTGGATTGTACCGTCATCAAGGTTCCATGCGATAACGCCTTCACATTTGCCATCTTCAGACATAATGAGATCAAGCGCGAAATACTCGATGAAGAAATCAGCGTTGTGACGCAGAGCTTGACCGTAGAGCGTGTGCAAAATGGCGTGACCGGTACGGTCAGCTGCTGCACAGGTGCGCTGTACTGGAGGCCCTTCACCATAATTTTGCATATGCCCACCGAACGGACGCTGGTAGATTTTACCTTCTTCCGTACGTGAGAATGGCACACCGTAATGCTCAAGCTCATAAACCGCCTTTGGCGCTTCACGAACGAGGTATTCCATAGCGTCGGTATCACCCAACCAGTCAGAACCCTTTACAGTGTCATACATATGCCACTGCCAGCAGTCTGGCGTCATGTTCTTCAAGCTTGCTGCAATACCGCCCTGCGCTGCCACGGTGTGGGAGCGAGTTGGAAACACCTTGGAGATACAAGCTGTTTTCAATCCCTGCTCAGCCATACCGAGCGTTGCCCGAAGGCCAGCACCACCAGCACCTACAACCACAACGTCAAACTTGTGGTCTACAAACTCATAGGCCTTGCCGCTCTGGCTTGGCGCTGTCGATACACCGGTCTGTTCAACCATCTAGATCAGCCTCCGAAGCTGATTTTAAGCACTGCAACCACGGAAGCGAGTGCGATAAAAGAAGCGAAGAAAATGTTTCCCATAAGAAGAAGAAGCTTGAGCCCTTCTGAATGGAAGTAATCTTCGATGATGACTTGCATGCCCAGCTTCATGTGCAGGCAGCCGACCAAGATCACCAAAAGCAGCAAGGTGGAGATGATCGGATTTTGAAGTGCTTTAATGAAACTCGCATAATCAGCGCCTTGCAGCGCGATGACGAGGATAACAAAGAAGGAAATAAGGAACACATTTGCTACAGCGGTCAAACGCTGGCGCCAGAAATGCGACGTGCCGTCCTTAGCAGAGCCAAGGCCGCGAACTTTCCCGAGCGGAGTGCGCATATCGATCATTGATCTCTCCTTAAGCGACGATAAAACCGATGATCCAGAGGATCACGGTAAGAGCAACAGAGGCAATAATCGTCGCGCGAGCCATCCAGTTCGCTGCAGACAATTCAAAGCCATGCCCCATGTCCCAGATGAAGTGACGCAGACCGCCAATCATGTGGTGCACAAGTGCCCAAGTGAAGCCGAAGAGGACCAGACGGCCCAGGAAGGAACCGAACACGTCCATTGCGAATTGATAGGACTCAGGACCTGCTGCTGCGCAGATGAGCCAGAACGCCATCAAAATCGTTCCAAAATAAAGCGCCGCCCCGGTGATGCGATGTAGAATGGACATCACCATCGTCACGATCGGCTTATAGATCTGAAGATGGGGCGATAATGGCCGGTTGGCCTTGAGGTCAGCGTTCGCCATAAATCTCTCTCCCGTCCCTGGTTACAGTTACGCTTACGTAAACGTAACAAAGCAAGGCGTTGTATGAGGTTCTAATACCTTCAGTTTCGGGGTGCGTCAAAGCATCCTATGCGACTAAATGCTTTTTCTACTAGGTTTGCCCTTAAAATTGGCCGAAATGATTAGATTTTGCGGTGTAAATTTTGTTGGTTTCTACCCGATCAAGTAACAAGAATCCGGCAATTATTATCTTGAGTTTTGTAGTCATGTTTTAATTTACTGAAATTGCGCGAAATTTTTCAGAAAATCACTTAAAGTCAAATTACGTTTACGTAAACTTTATTTAATGTGAGCAAGCTGACGCGACCCTCTACTTCAAATTTAGAGCAGCCGATCTTGATTTCCAGTTTAGGCAACTATCCCGTGCTCTATTCACTGGTAAAAAGAGACGGAGCAGGTGTGGCCTGCCCCGTGTTGGTAATAAGCTACTGCAGATCAAACTCACAATACTCAACGCCGCTATCATACAGCGTTGAGGAGGTGCATTTGAGATCAATCGGCTCAGAGACATTCGCAAATAACGGTGTCCCTACCCCGCATATGACAGGTGCAACTTTCAGGCGTAGGACATTGATCAGTTTAGACGCAGCCAGCAAACCTGCAAACATCCCTCCTCCGCACAGGTAGATATCGCCACCATGTTCATTCTTCAGCGCAGAGATGTGCGTGGGGAAGTCTGCTCGCACTGCCTCAACCTGAGCGTCTTCAGGCAGCTGAATTCCTTCTGAGAAAATCAGATGCCGCATATGCGGGTAAGCTTTAGCGCCTGCGGGAAGACCATACTGGTAGGCAAACTCATAGGTATGTCGCCCCATGATGACAGTGTCGTAGGTCGTTAAACGCTCGTTGTAAGCGTCTACATGATCACCGGTATGGGGGAAGATTGAAACATCGCCATTCGGGCCAGCAATAAAACCGTCGCGACTAACGGCGACGTCATAGATAATGCGTCTCATAAAGACTCCATCAAAACAAACAGGCATCAAACACCACCCACGTAGATTGTGGGAGTGCTGTTCAACAGAATTGAGTTGCCTTAGTTGTTCACTGACAGAGTCCTCCTCATTGCTGGATTACATGCTGAAACAGATTTCTCTCCGGATCAATCTACACGAAACGAAGAGCAGTCAAATGGAGGGAAAAGAGAGTTGATGTGATGTTTGAGTAACAAGAGACAGCCAAACTTCACTCCCTTAAATCTCATAGATCAACACTCTTCAGAGCGCTTTTCCCATGTATCTGACGGTCTTTCCTTTTCCTTCCAGCTTAGCTTCACCGACGATTTGAAAGCCTAGTGAAGCATGGAATGCGTCTGATGCCGGGTTGGGAGGATCTGAGTTTACTTCACATACAATGCGCTCGTATCCCTTTGCCTTCGCGAAGTTGAACAGGTCATCGTAGAGTTTGCCTGCAATGCCTTGCCCTCGTGCAGCTTTAGAAATCACAATCCGATCAACATAGAGAAAGTTGTCGTAGACTGCGCAGAACCATTTGAAATTAATCGAAGAATAATCACCGTCCTGGTCGTATGAGATGAGAAGGCCGGTCTCTTTTTCAGCAATCCTTACATAGCTTGCTTTCTCAATAAGCTCTGCAAAACCATCACGTGTCAGAGAGGACAACTCGACGGTATGCTCTTCGTTCAGAGCATGCGTCCAGGTCAGATCATCAACAATAAAGCTTCGAATAGGCAACGTAGCTACTTCCTGCTATTTCTTAAAATTGTAGTTATCTTTGAGTCTAAACGGATAGATTGCGTTTTGTCCGCAATGTCTTGAAAACGTGCACCATAAAGATCGTCGCAAAGAGTGGAGTGATCAGGTTTACGATTGGAATTGCAAGAACGAACGCAACAATCACTCCGGCTGCAAATACGGTTCCGCCTTGCGATTTACGAAAAGCTTTCGCTTCTTGTGGCGGCATAAAGCGCATTGCCACAAACTCAAAATATTCACGGCCCAGCAAATAGCCATTCACGAGCAAAAATGCGATTTGGCCGATGCCGGGAATGAAGAACAACATCAGGGCAAAAATGTTGGCGACAATGATCACACCGACAAAACGAAGAGCCGTAACAATAGCCTCGCCAAGCGGCAGTGCATTGCCTCGCCTTTCATTGGGATAAGAGTGCTCTTCAACAAGTTCGGAAATCTGATCTTGGTAGAAGGCGACGACCATCGCTGAAACCGGAGCTAAGATATAGCCAAGACCGATTAATGCGCCGATGCCTGTTACGATACTAACGGTCGTATCCTGCCAGTCCTGTGGCAAGTCTATGAAATACCCGACTACGCCTTGAATGGCGATCCAGACGACAAGAAGAAGAAGCAATGTTAGCCCTAAGGCTTTGAAAAAGATGCTTCTGAAATGCGGTTCAAAAACCTGCGAGAATGATTTTATTGCTGCCGATAACATCTCTTGTGCCAAATTTATGAAAACAGATGGCACTTAGATAAGCATTTCCCCGGGCTGCAACAAGAGCTGACGCTTGTAAAGCAGCTTGCCATCCATCAGGATCAACAA
Source organism: Pseudovibrio sp. Ad37 (assembly GCF_001623075.1). Lineage (GTDB taxonomy): Bacteria > Pseudomonadota > Alphaproteobacteria > Rhizobiales > Stappiaceae > Pseudovibrio. Next base: position 158,946 of record NZ_LMCF01000012.1, on the reverse strand, counting down.
GCTGCTTCAGTTCTGTGCGCCAGAACGTTCCCAAGTTTACTGCGCGAGTTCCATCTCATCGATCAGCTGCCACTTCAGGCTCTCGAGACTAGCAGAACACTTCTCAAGATCTACTGGATCAAAACGGAACCAGCAACCACCTCCAACATTTGGAGGCTGATCGAAGGCGCGGTCGATGGCGTTGTTGGCGAGGTGGCATTTGAGCAATGTTCCTACGCCTCCGTGGCCAGAGAATAGAACAGGTTCGCCGCTTGGAATTGTGGTGAGCGTCTGTTTAATTGCAGTGATGACACGACTTTGCGCATCCAGCGCTCGTTCCCAGCCGCGAACGCTCACTGCGGGGCGGCTGAAGAACTCATCAGCGACTCGCTCAAACTCATCTGGCTCAAGAAAACCGGTGGAGCTGCGATCATTTTCGTGGAGGCCTGGGGCTGTAATCAGCTCCATACCCAAGTGGCTTGCGATAATCTGGCCCGTTTCGATAGCCTTTTTTTCGCGGCTGGAAATGACATGATCAATTTCCAAAAGCCATGGCTGACGCAGGCCTTGTTCTAAACGTTCGCGACCTTTATCCGACAAATCCCAATGCGGAACTGGGGTTGCCGGATCGATGTCAACATTTGGGTGGGTCAAATATATACAGTAAGTCATGGCACCTCCCCGGTGCCATCAGGCACCTGTTAAATAACCACTGGCTCTACTCATCCATGGGTCATTTTTCCTCGATATATTTCTTGATCAAATGATGCGCGATAGAGATGTCAGGGGGACAAATTAATCCTGACTCTGCTTCGCCTTGGAGCATCTTCAGTGTCTCCTCTTTGGAAAACCACTGACAATCCTCCATTTCTTCATAGTCGATATTCAGGTCAGTCGTCAGCGCCTCGCCGTGGAACCCGATCATAATGTTTGACGGGAACGGCCATGGTTGGCTGGCGACGTATTCCACTTTGCCGACTTTTACGCCTGCCTCTTCAAAAACTTCTCGGCGGACGGCGTCTTCAAAGGTTTCGCCCGGCTCCACAAACCCAGCGAGTGTGGTGTAGACATTTTCCATCAGATGGTAAGGACGTCCCATCAGGCATTTGTCCCCATGGGTGATCAACATTATCACCGCGGGATCCGTTCTTGGGAAATGCTGCGCTGAGCAGGACGGACAATCCTGGCGATAACCAGATTCGGCGAGTTTCGTTGGCTGACCGCATTGAGAACACATCTTATGGGTGGAATGCCACCGGCCTAACGATGCGGCCTGTGCCATCATTCCAAGCACTCTCTGGCTGGCTGCTCGTTTTATCGCTATTCCGCGCAGTCCGTATGCCGCGAATGCTCCGAGTTTTTCCAGTTCCTCATCAAGCGTTTCAGCATCCACTGTGTAACGCGCGCCAAAGTATGGGCGGTCTCCGTCAGTCTCGTCAATGCCAAGAAAGATGGTCGTCCGATCAGTGATGTTCAGAGTTTTGAGCATCTCAACGGAATGAACGAAAGGCTCAGTCATGACCTCTTTATTGAAGATGAAAGCGTCGTTTGCCTGAATTAAAAAGCGGGCATCCGGGCTCGTCTTTAGCGAGTTAACCCATTCAGTATCTTTACGTTTTTCACCACAGCGATTAAGCGAGTTGGCAGAATAACAAAGAGCTGCAGAGGCATCATACACCTCGGCTGTTTCGGCCAGCATTTCGAATTCCTTAAATTATAAACTTATGTAAAGTGAACCCGAGATAGCACTGAAATGCAATGTTGTGACGACATTTTCTGAATTCGGATTTGGCAGAACTCTCTGAAGATTCACAGTCTCGTCCACAGTAGCAAGCGGTAAACATCAATGAAGGCTTGCAAAATACAGGTAAAGCGACCATATACACGATCGGGAGGTTGGTGGTGGACGAGCCACTCGCCAACCGGGTCAGATCCGGAAGGAAGCAGCCCTAACGAGTCCATGGCACGGGTCATCGTGCCAGCCTCCCACCTAATTTTCCCCGCGCCCATACTCGACAAGCGGCCGGTCTTCGTCTTGAATGGCCGGGAGTAAGTTTTACCTTGCCTTTGAAGTGGCTGAGGATTTGGGCGATATGGACGGAATAGACCTTCAAGACGAGCACCAGACAACAACAGGCGCAGAAGATAATTCTTCCAGCAGCGATGGTGCATATCGCGTTCTCGCCCGGAAATACCGACCTAGTACGTTCGATGACCTTTATGGTCAGGAGCCGATGGTTCAGACTCTGCAGAATGCATTTGAGACTGGCCGTATCGCTCAAGCGTGGATGCTAACCGGGGTTCGCGGTGTTGGTAAAACAACAACGGCACGTATCCTTGCTCGCGGCTTGAACTACGACATTCCGGGTGAAATCGATAAACCAACCATACACTTAGACAAAATCGGCACTCATTGCCAGGCGATCATGGAAGGGCGTCATGTCGATGTGATCGAGATGGATGCTGCGTCTCATACTGGTATTGATGATATTCGCGAAATTACCGAAGCAGCACGGTACCGTCCAGCGAGTGCGCGCTACAAAGTGTACATCATCGATGAGGTGCATATGCTCTCCAAGTCGGCGTTCAACGGGTTATTGAAGACGCTGGAAGAGCCGCCGGAGCATGTGAAATTCATTTTTGCGACCACAGAAATCCGCAAGGTTCCTGTGACTGTCCTCTCTCGTTGTCAACGGTTTGACCTGCGCCGGATTGAGAGCTCTACGCTTGTGTCCCTGCTGCGCGAGATCTCCGGCAAAGAGGGCATAGAAATTTCTGATGAGGCGTTGGCCCTCATTGCGCGCGCTGGTGAAGGTTCTGCCCGAGACAGTTTATCCCTTCTGGATCAAGCCATTGCGCATGGTGCGGGCCGCATTGAAGCCAATGAAGTGCGCCAGATGCTAGGCCTTGCTGACCGCAGCCGGGTGATAGATTTGTTTGAGCACGTGATGCGCGGCGACATTGCCAGCGCTCTTGATGAGCTCAAAGCCCAATACGATGTGGGTGCCGATCCGGCAGTTGTCCTCTCTGACCTTGCAGACTTTACCCATTTGGTGACTCGGCTGAAAGCAGTGCCGAAGGCGGGTGAAGAGAACTCTGTGACTGAGAGTGAACGGCAGCGTGGGCGGGACTTTGCTGACAAGCTTTCCATGCGTGTTCTTTCCCGGACATGGCAGATATTGCTGAAGGGAATTAATGAAGTGCAGAACGCCCCTAAACCATTGGCTGCGGCTGACATGGTTCTGGTGCGCTTGTGCTACGCCTCTGATCTTCCTGACCCGGAAGAGGCGCTGAAGCTGCTGAAGTCTGGCAAGTTCTCCCCGGCTGGTGGTAATGCGCCTGCGGGCAACGCGCGACAGGGCGGCGGTGGATCAAGTGCTAGCGCTGTTCCATCCGGTGGCGGCTCAGCACCTCAGTTACGTGCTGTAGCTGGTGGCCAGCCGATGACGCAAGCTATTGGCGCTGCACCGCAATCAGCCCCTCAGATGAGGCAGGCTGAGGAAGCGAAAGAGAAGATCGCGATCCGCTCATGGGCCGAGGTTGCTCAACTTGCAGCCCGCATGAAGGACATTCCAGTCAAGGTTTCAGTTGAGCGCGCGCTGCGTCTTGTCAACTTCCAGCCGGGACGCATTGAAGTGCAGCCGACTGAGATTGCGACAGCTGATGCGGCTGGAGAGCTGGGCCGAAAACTGACGGAATGGACGGGTCGCCGCTGGATTGTTGCGGTTAGCCGTGACCAAGGCCGACCGACTTTGCATGAGGAAAAAGAAGCTAACCAAAGACAGTTGGTTTCGGATGCACATTCTGATCCGGAAGTGGTGAAACTTATTTCTGCCTTTCCCGGAGCTAAGGTTGTTGACGTGCGCATTTTGAAGCAGGAGGAAGATCTCCCCCTTGAAGCGGCGTCCGAGTCTGTCGACATAGAAGACATGGACTCTATGGATTTCACCCAAGATTTCTAAGGTTTCTGTGCTATGAAACCTTATGAACCGAATTGATAGAGCGCTGATGTGCGCTCAAGAGACGTTTAAGGAGCGAGTCGATGGACTTTCTTAAAATGATGAAGCAAGCCAAGCAGATGCAGGAAAAAATGGGCGAGCTTCAGGAGACTGTAAACGACCTTTCCGTTGAGGGAACCTCAGGCGCAGGCATGGTCACCGTTACGTTGAATGGTAAAGGTGAGATGACTGGTTTGAAGATTGATCCTTCTCTCATCAATGCGGATGAAGTTGAGATCCTGGAAGATCTTATCCTCGCTGCGCATAACGATGCTAAGGGAAAAGGTGAGGCTTTGGTGCAGGAGCGTACGCAGGACATGATGTCCGGCATGGGTCTGCCAGCTGGCATGAAACTCCCGTTCGGCTCTTAATATCTTCAAGGCTATCTGTTGCCAAATCACCGCGGCCCTGCGCAGATTTGGCGGTAGGCCTGAAACGGATTTATTCCCTCTTGCCCGCCTCTTCAGGCGGGCATAGTTTATCTGGCATTGTCTCGCAAAACTGCTTTGCGGGTGCCTTTTCTTTCTCGCAGAGAGCATAGATTTTAGATGAGTACACGCAGGGTTGCTGGTCCCGAAATTGAACGCCTGATACAGCTGCTGTCCAAGCTGCCCGGCCTCGGCCCGCGCTCGGCCAGACGTGCTGCTTTGCATCTGGTTCAGAAGAAAGATCAACTGCTTATCCCGCTGGCTGAAGCCATGGGCGTGGCAGTTGATCAGGTCGGCATCTGCTCTGAGTGTGGCACCGTCGACACCAGTGATCCTTGCACAATTTGTTCTGATCCGCGCCGGGATGGAGCAACCATTGTGGTGGTTGAGGACGTCTCTGACCTTTGGGCGCTGGAGCGGGCATCCGCTGTGAGCGCGCATTATCATGTCCTCGGCGGCACCCTGTCTCCGCTGGACGGGATTGGGCCGGATGACCTCAACATTTCCAAGCTGGTTGAGCGGATTGAAGGCGGTGTGGTGAGCGAAGTTATCCTCGCTGTTAATGCGACCGTTGAAGGGCAGACCACTGCGCATTTCATTACGGACCAGCTTGCGCGATTTGAGAATGTGAAAGTGACCCGTCTTGCCCATGGCGTGCCGGTTGGTGGGGAATTGGACTACCTTGACGAGGGCACGCTGGCGCAGGCTTTGCGAGCAAGAACAAAGTTTTAGCAGGTTTCTTGCTCTGTGCTTATGCGTGTATTTCCGCCGCATAAGTCGTTTGCGTTGCTATGTGCGTTGATTTGAAAGATTTGCGTATTTATTGCGTTGAACAGGATTTTTAAAAATGGACACGTCTTCCGCCAAACCAACCCAGTTTTTCATCCGCAAAACCCAGCGCAACGATGTGGATGAACTGCTCGCCCTGCTCAACCGGATTATTGAGGCCGGGGGGACAACTGCGCTTGAGAAGCCGTTGAACAAAGGTGAGTTCATCGAGTGGTTTCTTGAAGCGGATATTCTGGAGAGCACTGTTTGCGCGATTGACCGTGAGAGCGGCGAGCCGCTTGGCTTTCAGATCGCCAGCCATTACGGAGATATCCCCGCTGACTGGGTTGATATCGGCACCTTTGTGAAACCGGGTCTGCACAAGAGCGGCATCGGCAGTGCGCTGTTCAAAGCAACACTTGCCAATCTGGAAGGCAAAGGCCTCACCACCATCAACGCCACCATCCGCGCCGACAACACCGGCGGCCTCGCCTACTACACCTCCCGCGGCTTCAAAGACTACAAACTGCTGGAGGCAGTTCCGCTGGCTGACGGGACACCTGTAGACCGGATTTGTAAGCGGTTTGATTTGGGGTGAGTATACACATTTCACAGAAGCCTGTTTTTCTTCATTATCAGCTTAGAGGTGCAATCTATCTCGATATCATGTGCGGCTAATGATATGGCCTTCCTCAATAGCTCAAAGCAAAATGCAATAGCTCGATTTTTTTCTAAGGACCAATCTTTAAACAACATTCGATTGCTTCCATGAAAAGTCGCATTTCTACCAGAATGGTAGATTGCATCAATTAACTCTTGGAAAGAGAACCCGTAGTTCAAGAAAGGTGCATCAAGATTTTGACCAAAAACACCTTCAGCTCTCGCCCCAATACCTTTCCGTCCATTTTGCTCCCCAATCGCATCTAAACAGGCTCCAAGATTACTAACTGCTATTGGAGAAATTTCTTCATTACATCCCTTGTAGAACCACATCAGGGAATGAGCAAAAGCTAGAAACAAACGATTTCTTGCAATCGTTGGCTTTGACGAAACAATAAACCTAAGAAGTGAAGCGGCGAAACTTATGAGTTCAGGATTGTGCTGACAAAAAAGCATCCAGTTATCACTGTCGATTCCTATTGAACCTGCATCTTTTTCGCGTGCAAACTCACTTTCTTGAGAAAGAAATGCTCTTGTTCGAAATTGAGATGGGCGATCATTAGTTAGACTACACACTGATAAAAACTTCTCAGGGCGATCCGACAAAAGAAGACACCATAGAGCAATGCAAATACGGGCAGCAAATAATGCGCGCTCATAGCCTGCAACCTTGTCAAAACCATCTATCGGTACACTTAGTATGTATTCGGCATCGCACGTTGCATTTGCGATTTCCTTTCCCAAGCTAAGTGAACTTATAGAACTTTTGTTGTTCCAAAACTGGTCAATATCTGACGTTTGCTTTGATGATAGGTATCCTTGCTCTTTGGCCTCCCACAGCCACTGCTCTCTATGCTGTAACTTGACCCCACCAAGCTCAATCGTAAAATCTCTTTGTGTGGAGAAGAAATGTACACCAAAAACAAAAACACGCTTCCCTTGCCCCTCAAAATGCGCTTTTAAAAAGCTCTTATAGGTTCTTCTGAACAGCTTGTTGCGAGTTGAATTTTGAACATCTTGTGTTTGCAACAACGCTGTTGCAACGGCATTTGAACATGCCTTCTGTAAGTCTTTGAAATTTGCAACAAACGGGGGCGCTTCGTTCTTATTTTCTGTCTCAAGAACGGCCAGATCATAAATGTAGTCCAAAATGGCTTGCGAGACGAAGACGATATGACCAGTATCAGTCATAATTTGCCGCTTCCAAATGCGTTGGGTTTGCTGCTGATTGATCAGAGCAAACTCACTTAGAATTTTATTGATGACCTCATTCAATCTAATTTTCTGTTTTTTCATTAATTCCCCACGACAAGCTCGAAAATAAGCAATCGAATAGATTGCATTCAATCAGCCTTCAGCTTTATTTTCTCAACCGAGTTTCGGCAAATCGATTTGATGAGATGCATACTACCCCTTATTTTTCAGGGAGTGGACGTTGTGTGGGTGGCACTGGTATTTTTAAGGAGGCGCTGGCCTGCGGCGGGGTGGTATTGCCGCAGACCAGCAGGGCACCATTTGGCGAGGATGCGGGGTGTATTTGCGTTTCGCCATTGGTACCGGAGGCAAGTGGCACGGGTTCGTGCCATTTACCCATCACAGTGCTGTTGAACGAGCTCTGCGTGGTCAGGGGTACCGATCACGTGGAGCGCGCTGCACGATCAAGCCATTTTGTGAGCCAGTCCTTTTTATGAGGCTGGCTTTTTTCTTTGCTCCTGTGCATCTCCCTGATTGAAAACCGATGGGGCTTTCGGGAGGGTGCCAGCGAGCAAAGAGCTGCACGGCTTAATCAGGAAGCGGAGTTTTTGTGTTTATTGGCTGCGGATGAGCGACTCGCTCTAACATTCCGCAGCTTTTCTTGAGCGCTTCGAGGCGATCGCGGAAGGCGTGATGCAGAGTGAACAGGGCATCGTGCTCGCTGGAGTGCTGCATTCTCTCTGTCAGCACGAGATGCTGAATATACGAGAGGTTCTGCAAATCCGAGACAGCAACGATGACTTCGTCAATTTCATTTTGGAAAGTATTTGTGGTGCCACACGCACATGCGGAGTCGGTCATTCTCAATCCCTCTGTCTATAGGGTGTTGAACAACCGCGCGACAACAAGGCTTTCGACGGCCCGCTGGCGAGCGGGAGGTTCGAAACCTGTAGACAGACAGGCGAGTTTATTCCCTCCCGAAAGAGGTATTGTATTCACCGCCCTCCCGCTCATAGCAAAGGGTCTGCGCCCTTAGAAAAAAGGCACAAAAAATCCGCTAGTTAACGGGAGCGGTTACCGCTGTCTAAAGGAGGTTTCGAAGCCTCACAGATGAATGTGGAATGAAAACCGACGGTTGTCAAACTGACAGTTTTTACAAGGATGTGGATGACGGGGTTAGCGAGGCGTTTGTGTCGTGGCTTATGCCTGAGCATGTCGCTCTGGATCCCGGATCTACGCTGCGCTTGTCCGGGAAGACGGAGGGTGGCGTGAGAACCCTTTGGCGGGCGGGAGGCTAGAAACCTGCAAACAGACAGGCGAGTTTATTCCCCTCGAAAGGGTATTCTATTCACCACCCTCCCGCCCATAACAAAGGACTTGTGCGCTTCATGCATGAGAATGGGATGAGGTTATTACCCTGTCAAACTGGTAGTTTTGACAGGGATGTGGATGGTGGGGGGGAGCAAGGTGTTTGTGCCGTGGCTTATGCCTGAGCGTGTTGCTCTGGATCCCGGATCTGCACTGCGTTTGTCCGGGAAGACGGTGGGTGGTTGTGGTTGCTCGTTAAAGCTTGTAATCACCACCCGATAAGAAGAAGGGGCGGTGTCCTGGCTCAATGAGCATAGGAATTAAAATCGGAGTTCCCTTATTCGCTTTGGAGATAAGGAGCTGCGGGATCCATGAAGAAGTATGGCCGCACCTATCATTTACCCAGCTCTCCCGGTGTTATGAGCGATGACAAGATCCTGCGGGATTTGGCGGTTCTGGAAAGCGCGGCAGAGGTCGTCTTTACCGAGAAGATGGACGGCGAGAACACGACTATCCTGCAGAGTGGATGCCATGCGCGTAGCCCTGACAGTGGGTATCATCCATCCCGTGATTGGATGAAAGCTTTTGCGGCAGGTGTTTCGCCGTGTCTTGCTGAGGATGAGCGGATCGTCGGTGAGTATCTGTTTGCCCGTCATTCCGTCGCTTATGACAGGTTGCCCACTTACTTTCTAGGTTTTGCATGGATTGTTGGCGGCGTCACACAGAGTTGGGATGCGACGCTGGACCGTTTCTCAGAGCTGGGCATCGCTCCTGTTCCGGTGTTGCACAGGGGCGTTTTCACTCAAGCAAGCGTTGACAGAGTGCTGAACGGGCTCAACCTGAGCAAGCAGGAGGGCTTTGTCGTGCGAACCAGTGAGGCATTCCAAGAGCCTGACATGACGACACATATGGCCAAGTATGTGCGGGCAGATCACGTACAGAGTGACACCCACTGGATGCATAGTGAGATTATCAAGAACGGATTGCGAAAGAGCTAGGAGCACATGAGCACGTGGCTCTAAGTCCCGCATCTAGTGCGGGGTGACTTTGGTGTGGTGATAGCTGCTATCAACAGCACCTCAGGTCTATTCTCGAAAGCGCTTGCAATTGGGGTCTGCAAAATTCAGTATGTGGGCCTATGGTTTCTGAGGTGCGAAAGGCCTCGGGATTAAAAGGGAACACGGTGAAGTGTAGCCAACAGGCGCTAATTCCGTGACTGCCCCCGCAACTGTAAGCGGCGAGCGACGCCAAGCATGCCACTGGAGAGATCCGGGAAGGCTGGCTGAGCACAGACCCGCGAGTCAGGAGACCTGCCATTATGTTTCACTTCAACCCGGGCGGGGCGTCCCGGAGGAGGCCATAATGGTTGCATTGGCGCAAGCCTCTCACATATCCGGTTTCTGTTTGCCCCTGCCGTTGCGCGGAGGGCGTTATGTTACCTGTTTCCTCAAGACTTAAACTTTATCCCGGATCGTTTTGCGAACCGCTGATGGTCGACGCGCGTGTGCGCTTGACTTTTGCTTCAGGATTCGACAATCAATGTAACGTTATAACGTTACATTGATGATGTGTAGCGTTTCACTCAGGTGGGTTGGTACGATGCTTGATCCTGTTTCTCATCAATTGGGCACCTTCGGCTGGTTGATTGGGGCTGAGCTGCGCAAGGGTGCTTTGGCATGAGCGCGGCTTTTGTTTCTGTGCGCGATGTTTCGTGGGCGCCTGATCGTAAGAGTTCGTTGGTGTTGCAGCCGTTGAGTTTTGAACTGGCTGCGGGGCAAGTGCTTGGCGTGGTTGGCGCGAACGGGGCTGGCAAGTCTACGCTGTTGCGGCTGCTCTATCGGTTCAACAAGCCGATGAGCGGGCAGATTTGCGTTGGCGGCGATGACATCTGGTCGCTCTCCGCCAAAGTGACGGCGCAGCGGGTGGCGGCGGTGTTGCAAGAGCAACCGACGGACTTTGCGTTGAAGGTGCGTGAGATCGTGGAGCTCGGGCGCACACCTTATCGCAGCGGTCTGGCGGCATCTGGCGAGCGCGACCGGCAGGTGGTAGACCGTGCTATCCGCGCTTTGCAGCTGGACGGGTTGGCCGGGCGGTTGTTTGGCACGCTTTCTGGCGGGGAGCGGCAGCGGGTGATGGTGGCGCGAGCACTGGCGCAAGAGCCAGAGCTGCTCATTTTGGATGAGCCGACCAACCATCTCGACATTCGCCATCAGCTGGAAATTCTGAAGCTCATTGAAGAGCTGGATCTGACGATCATCACCAGTCTACATGACCTGAACATGGCGGCTGAGGTGTGTGACCAGATCCTGTTGCTGGACCACGGGCAAATGCTTGGCTTTGGGGCGCCGGAGCAAATCCTCTCCCCCGCTTTGGTTTCCAAGGCTTTTCAGGTGCGTACAACGCGCGATCAGCTGGTGGACCGACAGCACTCTCTTCTGACATTCAACCTGCATTCTTAAGGATACTTTTTCATGAAAAAACTTGGTTTGGCGCTGGCTGTGGCGCTACTTTCCTCTTCCGCTGCGCTGGCAGACGTTTCCGTCAAGAGCTGTAACCGCACCGTCGAATTTGATAGCGTACCGCAGCGGGCGGTATCGCATGACTCCAACCTCACAGAAATGATGCTGGCACTGGAGTTGCAGGACAACATGGTGGGCTACACCGGTATTTCTGGGTGGAAGACGCTGGATGAAGAGCTCACGGATCAAGTGGCTGTGCTGCCGGAGCTTGCCCCAAAGTATCCGAACAAAGAAATCCTAATTGGTGCTGACGCGGATTTCTTTTTTGCAGGTTGGAATTATGGCATGAGGGTTGGTGGCGAGCTCACACCGGAGACGCTGGAACCATTTGGGGTCAAGGTGTACGAGCTGACTGAGAGCTGCATCCATATTGGCGAGAAGCCTAAGGTTTCCATGGATGATATGTACAATGACCTGTTGAACCTTGGCCGCATCTTTGATGTTGAGGAGCGTGCTGAAGGGCTGGTTCAGTCCTACCGCGATGATCTTGCGCAGTTCAAGGCTGGCCTGAGCGCTGGCGACACGCCGCTGCGCGTGTTTGTGTTTGACAGTGGTGAGGATTCTCCGTTTACGGCGGGGCGTTATGCCATGCCGACGGCTATGATTGAGGCTGCCGGCGGCACCAACGTTATGGATACCCTGGAAAAGAGCTGGGCGCGGGTGAACTGGGAGGCTGTTGTTGAGGCTAATCCAGAGATGATCGTGATTGTGAATTACGGCGAGGTGACTGCTGAGCAGAAGCGTGAGTTCATGCTCAACAACCCCGCCTTTGCGGATATGGATGCGGTGAAGAACGACCGGTTCGTTACGCTGGAATATGCAGAGGCAACACCAGGGCCGCGCAACATCAAAGCGATCAAGAAACTCGCAGCGGCATTCTGGGGGAACTAAGAATGAGCGAAGGAACCGGTGTTGTTGTTGCCCCCAAAGAGGGCTCCTCTCATCATATGCTGCAGATCATCTGCGTGGGATTGGCTGCGCTGGTTCTTTCTGTTTGCCTTGCGGTCTCCGTTGGGGCGGTTTCCATTTCCATGGAGACTGTATGGGGTGTTCTTGCCAACAAACTGGTGCCGGGGGCCGTTGAGCCGAGCTGGTCGCTGGGGCGGGAGAGTATTCTCTGGGCAATCCGCCTGCCCCGTGCGCTGCTGGCGATCATGGTGGGGGCCGGGCTTTCCATCGTGGGAGCTTGCCTTCAGTCCGTTACCCGCAACCCTTTGGCTGATCCGCATCTGATCGGGATTTCAGCTGGTGGTGCGTTTGGTGCTGTGCTGGCGCTGCTGCATACGGGGCTGTTTTTGGGGATGCTCACCGTGCCTTTGCTGGCATTTCTGGGTGCTCTTGGGGCGACACTTATTGTGATTGGGGTAGCGAAGTTTACAAGCGCGACCAGTGCAGATCGCTTGGTGCTGACCGGTGTGGCGGTGAGCTTTGTGCTGATGGCAGGCGCGAACATCCTCATCTTTCTGGCAGACCCGCGGGCAACGCACAGTGTGGTTTACTGGATGCTGGGCGGGTTAGGTCTGGCGCAGTGGGGACACCTTATCTACCCGCTGGTGGTGCTAGTGCTTTGCGGGGTCTGGCTGTGGCTGCGGGCCGGGCACTTCAACGCCATGACCATTGGCGATGAGACAGCGACCACGCTTGGCATCTCCGTTGGTGCATTCAGGCTGGAGACCTTTGTCATTGGGGCACTGATTACCGGTGTTATGGTCGCGTTCTCGGGTATGATCGGGTTTGTGGGGCTTATGGTGCCTCATATTGTGCGGTTGTTCGTGGGCGGTGATTATCGCCGTCTGATCCCGGTCTCAGCATTGTTCGGGGCAATCTTTTTGTTGCTCGCGGATGTGGCTGCACGGACACTGATGAAGCCGGAGGACATGCCGATTGGCATTATCACTGGGCTTGTTGGCGGGGTCTTCTTTATCTGGTTATTGAGAGAAAAGCGGTAGGCCTGCCGTTTTTCAAGCACTCCGGCATCTCGTAGTTGCTGTGATATGAGCTTGAGCTTGCCGTCATCACGACACAGTTTTTTCGCGTTAGACTCATACAAGGCCCATCTGGCAGCATGGCAGAAACACGGATTTTGAAAGGTATTTACCTTTATTCCGGTTGGTTTCGGCTGCTTTTAATTATGGTTTTGTCGCATATTCCTAGGCGTTGATCAGAGGTCTTGTTCGGGAACATGTGTTTGATGCGGAGTACGTGAATGACATCTCGGTTGTATAGCGATTTTGCCGAGCAGTATGATGAGGCCATTCAGGAGAACATCTACAACGCTCTTTTAGAGCGCCCCACCCTGCTTGGCATGCTGCCGCCACTGCAAGGGCTGAAGGTGCTGGACCTTGGGTGCGGCCCCGGCGTGTATGCGCAGTTTCTCTATGATCACGGTGCAGATGTGACCTGCATTGATGAATCTGAGCAGATGCTGAAGCTGGTGAAAGAGAAGCTGGACGACAACGTAAAGTGCTACACCTCTGACCTGTCTAATGGGTTGCCGGAGAAACTGGAAGGCACGTTTGATATCGTGATCTGTCCGTTGATGATCCATTACGTCGAAGAGCTGAACAAGCTTTTCAGAGACATCGGGAACGTGTTGAAGCCGGGTGGTTACTTCGTGTTCTCAACGCATCATCCGCTGGTGGATGCGCAGTGTTCTCCAAGCGGCAGTTATCTGCGTCAGGAACATGTGACGGAGGAATGGAACACCATTGGTATGCCGGTGAAGGTGAGTTTTTATCGCCGCCCACTCTCTATGCTGTTTGGGTGGCTCTCAGCTGCCGGAATGTGTGTTGTGGACCTGCGCGAAGGGATGCCAGCTGCCGAGATGAAGGAAAAATCTCCGATCCATTATGAGAAGCTGCAGAAGAACCCAAGCTTCATCTTCTTCAAATGCCAGAGCCACTGCAGCAAGTAGGTTGCTCTCCTGACCCGCTTCAGACTCACTGGCTACTTACAGTTTTGTGAGTCTCAAGGTTTCTGCGGTTTATCTCCCGCAGAGTCAGTTGCACTGTATGCAATCGGGTAGATTCATGAGTCATTTCAAGGGGATATTGACTCTGCGAAACTCACAGGTGTGTTAGTTGCCTCTGAGTCAATTCTCAGTGTCAGTGAATGTGGAATAAATGCTTCTGAAACGCTCGTAGCGAGCCTTGTTGGCGCCCATATCGCTGTAGCCGACGCGGGATTGAGAGCGGTAGTGCACGACGCCTGCCTCTTCATCGATCCAGAGCTCTACATCATCGTTGTAACCCATGCTTGAGCTTGTGAAGACGGCGTGGAGGTATGATCCTTCCACCTTGCTGATCTTGTTCTTGCTCATCTCCTGCAAGGTGTTGGTGAGAGCTGCCTGTGTGATCTCAAAGGAGGAGAGCATGGGCAGAGGCTCCACACGGCGGGCTGTGTCTTCTGTTTGAGAAGAGACGGCATTGGGGGAGTTGGGCAGGGCTGCAAACTGACCATCATGCACGCCAACAGAATCCGGCACTCTAGAGTTTTGCCAGATAAGTTTTACAGTGACGCCAACCACAAGCGCGACCAGAAGAATTGCAATAACAGCCATTTTAGAAAGACCTTTGAATATCATCGTTCCCGGATTTCCCACTTGCACAAAGCATAACTCATTCAGAGGTTGCGGGCGAAATGAAATTCTAGTGTTTAGAGTGCGACACAATCTGTTGGCATCTCTTACAGGTTTGCGTGAGGGGTAGGAGTGAGGTCTGAAATTTAACTTCCACTCCAAACCAAGTAGTTCACGCTTCTTCACTGCAAGATGAACGCATAATTAAGGCTATAGCCCCTCAAAACGGCTATATTGGTGCCATAAAACTTGACGATTTTGCAATTTCGCTCTTAATTGCCCTTTTAATAGCAAAATTGCTGCTTAAATCTCTCAGGTCGGGAGAAAAGCAACAAAAGGAAGCCTTTGCAGATGAATTCAGAACGCTCTACGCAGACAACTGAGCGCCAAGACGTTTCGCCACTTTTGAAACTGGCCCTTGAGCTCGGTCCATTGGGCGTTTTCTTCATCGCCAACTCCAGAGGCGCACAGCTTGCTGAGATGTTTCCTGCATTGGGTGCCCTTGGTCAGCCAATCTTTATTGCAACAGCTGCCTTTATGGTGGCAATCACCATCTCCCTCACCGTGTCTTACATCCTCACCCGTCATCTGCCCGTGATGCCGGTGGTGTCTGGTGTTGTGGTGCTCGTGTTTGGCGCACTGACGCTGTATTTGCAGGATGATCTGTTCATCAAACTCAAGCCAACCATTGTGAATACCTTGTTCGGTTCCATTTTGCTGGGTGGGCTGTTCTTCGGTAAGTCTCTGCTGGGCTATGTGTTTGACAGCGCCTTCAAGCTGGATGCTGAAGGCTGGCGCAAGCTGACTATGCGCTGGGGTCTGTTCTTCTTTGTGTTGGCGCTGATCAATGAGTTTGTCTGGCGCAACTTCTCAACGGACTTCTGGGTGGACTTCAAGGTCTTTGGTTTCATGCCAATCACCATGGTCTTCACCATGATGCAGCTTCCGCTGATCCAAAAGCACAGCTTAGAGAGCGAAGAGAAGAGCTAAAGCTCTCTCACGTTCCCGAGTACAGACATTAATCTTCAAATTCACACACATACATATACTGATTGCACTTTGGCTAGAATCTCTGAAAGATAGGGGCAGCTGTTCTTAGGAGGTGCGAATGAAGCGCTTCACTCTTTTCGTATCATTTCTGTTTTTCTTTTGCTCGCCATTTACGTCCCTTGCTAAAGGACCATTTGGCATCACACCAGAAACCGATCCATCAACCCTCGGAAGATGTGCCGAGACCAAATACATATGGCTATGCATAGATGTCCCAAAGAAACTATGTTTACCAACTTAGATACCATGAGCGCACCGGAACCTGTCTCGTTTCCGCATTTATTGATCTACCTGCCAAATTTGGTGACCATCAAGCAGTGATTAAACAGAGTGAGGAGCTACTTAACATTGCGACTCATGCTTATGGAGACCCTCACTACAAATCTCGAGTTGACAGCCAAACTTGGAAACACAAGTTTACACAAGGTAAAGAAGAATACCTGAATGCTTGGCTATTCAAAGGATGCGAAGACAAAGTGGCGTTAGTTGAAGTTGTCGCACAACTCATAAACGAGCGACAGTACGCCGTAACTTTGAAAGTAATGTTCGAAGGCTGGGATCGTTGCAAAGAAGAGTGGGAAAAGGATCAGGCTTCCGTTTTGAACTAACACATCTGTCTTCTTCCCAAGTACAGACAAAATTAAAGCGCGGTTTGAGCCGCGCTTTTGTGTTTTTGTAGCAATGAATGCCGCTGGATTAGCGCGGTGCGCGCTTTGCCAGGATCCGCTGGAGTGTTCTGCGGTGCATGTTCAGGCGACGGGCTGTCTCTGAAACGTTGCGGTCACACAGTTCGTAAACGCGCTGGATATGCTCCCAACGAACCCGGTCAGCAGACATTGGATTGTCTGGTGGTGGGGCTTTATCGTTTGGACGACGGGTCAGGGCTGCCAGAATGTCATCGGCATCAGCTGGTTTTGCGAGATAATCAATGGCACCAAGCTTTACGGCAGTTACAGCGGTTGCGATGTTGCCATAGCCGGTCAGGATGATTGCGCGCGCGTCCGGCTTTTTCATGCGGATGGCTTCAACCACGTCCAGACCGCTGCCATCTTCGAGGCGCATGTCTACGACAGCATAATCAGGTGCCTGTGCTGCAACTTTACTCAGCGCTTCTCTTACGCCGTCAGCGGTTTCCGTGTGAAACCCTCGTTTCTGCATCGCACGTTCCAAGCGCTGCTGGAAAGCACGATCGTCATCAACGATTAGAAGGCGTCCAAGAGGTGCAACTTCTGGTTCTGTCATTTTGCAGGTCCGATTAATCTACGGTATTCACAGGACACTTTAGTATATTTTTCAGTTAAGGGAAGTTCCCATGGGCTTTTATAGCCAGATTTCGCTAAAGTATTTTTACTAGGATACCTAGAGATTTACTCTCAAGATTCTGGGGTTTGCGCTCCCTGATCCATAGTTTCACGTAGCCAACGTATATGAACCAGCGCTCCGTGGTCAGGATCTTTTCGATTATGAAAATTCACTCTTCCACCAGAGCGCTCCAGCAATGTTTTGGCAATGAAGAAGCCAAGGCCCAAGCCTCCGCCTGATTGGCGTTCAGCTTCGTCCTCAAATTCTTCTTCGCCAACCTCTGAAATTGCAGGCGCAGAGCGTTTGGAAACATAGGGTTCGCCCATTCTGGCAAGCACGTCCGGCGCAAAGCCTGGTCCGTCATCCAGAATGAAGATTTCGGCGTGCTTATCATCCCACTTTGCTTCGAAAAGAACGGTGGTTTCTGCGAAGTCTACAGCGTTTTCGAGCAGGTTTCCGAGGCCATAGCTGATGGCAGCATCACGGACGCCGACAGGTTCTGGTCCAACACCTTCGGCCTTGATATTGATTTCAATGCCGAGGCCTCTGTGCGGCTCAGATACATCTGCCAGCAACAGCGAAATCGGCATGCGCTGGAACACCTGATCGGCATCACTGGACAGGCTTGTGAGCTTCTTCAGAATTTCACGACAACGCGCGGCCTGAGAATAAACCAGCTCAGCATCTTCACGCAGTGGATCGCCCTTCTCAAACTCGGTGGAGAGTTCTTTGGCCGTCAGATAGATGGTGCCCAGCGGTGTGCCGAGTTCGTGCGCGGCAGCTGTTGCAAGGCCGTCCAGCGCGGACAGGTGCTTCTGGTGAGCCAAAACCATGTCACTGGCTGCCAATGCATTGGAGAGCTGGCGAGCTTCTTCTGCAACCCGCAAAGAGTATGTTGCCATAAAGAACATGGAGCACATGAGCGAGAACCAGACGCCGACAAGGTAGAGCGGCGGCAGATCAATCTGCGTGCCATCGTACCATGGCAGCGGCATATGGAACGCGGTGAGCAGCGTGACGACTGCCCCGGCCAGCGCGCCGAGAATGATGGTGTTGCGGGAAGAGAGAGCGGTTGCAGAGACTACAACAGGTGCAAGAATGAGGAAACAGAACGGGTTGCCCAGACCACCTGTGAGGTAGAACAGGCCACCGAGCTGAATGATATCGTAGGCCAGCTGAGCTGCTGCTGCATTTTTGGAAATGCGCGTGCTTGATGGCCAGCGAATTTTGAGGATGACATTGAGCCAGGCGGATGCGGCCACCAGAACGTAGCTGTAACCGATGGGCAGCGGGAAGTTGAGCAGATAGTGCACCACAAGCAAAGAGACAGTTTGTCCTGCCACTGCCAACCAACGCAGGCGCACAAGCGTATCCAGCTTGATCTGCGGGTCTAACAGTCGCGACTGCCCTTCCGGTGTGCCTATCATTTAATCTTGCTCCAATATGTCACAGAGGCCCTTCATAAATCACAGGTGATCCACTTGCCAATGGGTTATGTGGCAGAACTATCTTGTTTTGCCGCTGAAATGTTAGCATAGCCTTGTATCCGCCTCTGGGGCATGCTAGCCACCATTTAGTTGCGCAGGTACGGCAAACAAACGCTTAAGAGTGACAGTGTGTTGTACCAGTGATTATTATTGCGACACGGGAAAAACGATATGAGTGAAGCTAATACTGCTGGTGAACAGGGTGAAGCAGCTGCACCAGGCATGAACATCCTGGCTCAGTACATTAAAGACCTTTCTTTTGAAAACCCTAATTCTCCAAAGTCTCTTCAGCCAGGTGAGCAGCCAAAGCTGGACATCAACGTAAACGTTGGTGCAAACCCAATTGGCGAAGACCAGTTCGAAGTTATTATTACTCTGAACGCAAAAGCGAACACTCCTGAGCAGGTTCTGTTTGCTGTTGAACTCGTTTACGGTGGCGTATTCCAGATCACCGGTGTTCCTCAGGAGCATATGCACCCGTTCATCCTGATCGAGTGCCCACGCATGCTGTTCCCGTTTGCTCGCAACATCCTTGCAGACACCACGCGCAATGGCGGCTTCCCACCACTGCTGCTCGATCCAATCGACTTTGCAGCTCTGTACCGTCAGAACCTCGCTCAGGCTGCTGCTGCTCAGCAGGCACCTGCTGCAGGCGAAAACGGCGAAGCGAAGCCAAACTAAGAATTTTAAGTTTCCGGCATTCCGTCGGTACTTTGACAAAGCCACGTTGGATTCCAGCGTGGCTTTTGTTTTGCCTGCAATTCGATATTTCGATCTAGGAAGATATTTATGTTCGCCGCATAGGATCTCCGCGATAAACGGAGAGAGGCCTCAAGAGACTTAAGATGCGGCATCCAAACTTACGAAGTATCGCTGGTGCTCTGGGCATTGTTGCCCTCATGATGACACCTGTTGGTTCCCTTGCTCAGGACGAGCCGGAAATTGCCGGCCCTGAAGACTGGCACGCCTACAGCTTTTCAGCTGAGCAGATCACCGGAGACATTATTCTGGCTCCCGGGACGATCGAGATGGGCAAATCTGGAATTCTGACAATCACGGGCGTTGAAGGGTATACCCCCAACCTCTTCTCCTTCACTGGTGCAACTTCTCTCGACCTGCCAGAGGGCAAAGTTTTCTGCGAGAAAGACGTCGATAAAGGTTTCATGATCATCGACCGGTCGCAGCCAGATTTTCTCGTGATTGATGTCTTCGGAGGTGATGTGCCGCCTGAAGCTGGCAAGAGCGTTGATCAGCAAGCCGGGTTCTGCGGCTCGTTTACCTACAACAAGTCGTAGGGCAACCTACGCCCTGACTGTTTCAATCAAGGTAGTTCCAAATGAAAATCAAGATTACTTCTGTCTTTCTGGGCTTGTCTCTTGCTTCTATTCCGCTTGCTTATGCTGGCGAGGCTCCTGATAAAAAATGGGGTGCCTCCAGCACCACCGCGACGAGTATTACCGGTGACATCGTCGTGGGGATGACCTCAATCACGATGGCGACAGGAAGTGTGTTGCATATTAAGCCTGTAACCAGCGAAGTTCCCAATCTCTACCGCTTTACGGGCGCTGATATGCTCATGCTGATCCGTGACAACAATCTCTGTTTGCCAGACACGACAGATGGCTACCTCGTTCTCAGCTACCCAAGCAAGAACATGCTGGCAATCGATGTTTTTGACGGTGATATGCCGCCTATGACGGTAGAAGGCATGGAAAGCCAATCCAATTTCTGCGCTTCTTACAGCTATGAAATGCCTGGATAAAACTTCACATTGCACCCAAATAAGCGCTGTGCAAAATACGGAGCCTCTGATCAGGCGAGCCGGGTTCTGCGCTTCCTATTACTACCATAAGTCTTAGATTTTGCACTTTAGGTTGCATATGCATGTATAGAACATAAGATGATCCGCAATTTCACGGACCGTCTCATCGGTCAATTTGCATTTATCTGACCAAAATATTGATTTATGAAAACACCAGAAGAACCAGCAGGACAGCCTCGTCCTGACATCGCAATGTTCAGTGTCAGCCGTGCTGAACTGATCCGCACATACCTATGCTATGCTTTTATTGTCCTTTCCTCAGAGGCATTATTGGGACTACTCAGCAGCATCTTTCTTAACGCTGTTTCAAACCTCCCTCCTATCCCTGGACTTGTCACAATCTACTATTTACGGTCCGCAATTGTCCTGTTCTTTATACTCGCAGGCTTCTTTGTAGCTCCTAAACGAATTAATCTTCTGAGTTTTATTGGGCTTTACATCGGGATCTCATTTGCCATTAGTTTTTATTCCGTTGTATTTAGACTTTACTCCCACATAACGTTATTCTTACTTCTTGAACCAGATCAGATGATAAACTGGCTCATCAATTCTTCTTTCATTTCAAACTTTATTTATATCCCATTGATTGGATATGGCCTTTACCAAGTTTGGCGGGCTCCCTCTGCGAAGAAGCTTGCAAGCCTTGGGACCAGCTCCGCGCAATAGGGCTCCGTTAAAGTTTGGACCCTTATTTCAACTGGTCTTCAATTACTCTTGGGAAAAGTTAGTCTGTCCTGGAGTTTGTGGCACTCACGTGCTGCGCTCTAATATTTGATTTGAGTAAACCGATGCGGTTTGATTGAATCCGGCCGCATGGGTCATACTTTCTCTCTTCTCTTGAGGCGGCGGTTTTTCTGCGATGTCTGAAAACGCATACGCACAAGAAGTTTGTTACAATTTGCGCGGTGGGAACCGGGCATTGCTGATGGATGCGTTTGCCACTGTTCGCAAAGAAGGTTTCCTCTTTCCTCCTCCATGGCGTGTCGCTATCACAACGCAAGGATATGGCCGCAGGGCGGTTCTGGAGGATCCTGAGGACCTTTATCAGGACATGCTGGTAGAGCTTGTGCACGAGGCCAATATCAATACTGGTCAGCCGTCTTTATGGGCGCAGATCTTCAACTGGTCAGACCTCAAGCCGGGTATGGCAGTTTTTGAGTCAGGTTCTGGCCTTGGTTATTTCACTGCCATCATTGCTCATGTGGTTGGCGCTGAAGGCGTTGTCTACTTCGATGAACCGCATGACAAACTGCATGATCCGTGTCGTGAGAATCTGGCGTCCATTGCGAACGTTCATGCAGATTACAAAGGCGCACCGTTAGATCGGGTCTACCTTTGCTATGGCACAACAACGATCCCGGCCCAGCTTTATCTCAATACCAAGCTGCGGGGGCAAATCGTGTTTCCCTTTACCAATGACTGGGGGCATGGCTTCTTTGTCAGCTTGAAGAAGAAAAAGAAGACGTGCGAGCTGAAGGTCAGCTCCCCGTGTGCATTTGTTGTCAGCCACACATACAAGAACAGTCCGTTTACAGACGATTTTGGCGAGCTCTATGACATGACGGTGGACATCAGCTTGGTTGAGCAAGCGCTGAATGATGACGTGCTGGACGTGGCAAAAATGATCCATCTGGCGCTCGAAGCCAGGTCGAATTCTTAGAGCACATCGCGCTCCAAAATCTTTAGTGCAGCGACTTCTTGTAGTTTGACTGAAGCCAATCAGACACAACGCGCTTTGGCCATTATGCCGCACGGGAATCCTGCTTGCCAAACACCCGGTAGCTCTATAAGCTCATAGATGTTGCACAAGAGTGTGATGCCCGAAACGTAACCAAAGGAGGTGTTTGATGATTGTAATAAAGGTGCCTCAGGCAGGTTCGTTTAAATAGGCAACACGCCTTACCTGCCTGACCCACTTTGGGGTCCGTATGCGATAGCTACGGCGACCCTATGGTGCTGTTCTATTTCAGGCAGATAAATGTCCCATAAATTGATTGAGCTGGGTTGGTCGGCTCATTTTATGATGCAGCTTCGTGATGACGAGCTGCAAACCCTTTCTGTTGCGCGCATTACTCAGGTTCATAGGAACCAGATGGTCGCCATCAGCAGTGAGGGAGAGTTTTCTTTGAGCGTCCCAGGCCATGGTTCTACCGGCTCTTATGCCGTTGGTGACTGGGTGATCTATGATTCTCAGTTTCAGGTTACGCGTGTTCTTGACCGCCTTACTGTCGTGGAACGACGGGCCGCGGGGGAAGATGCACGCACGCAGCTGATTGCGGCTAATCTGGATGTGCTGTTCATAACCACCTCCTGCAACAAAGACTTCAACATTGCGCGCCTTGAGCGATATCTGGCTGTTGCCCAGCAAGCTGGCATTCAACCTGTTGTGCTGCTGACAAAAGCCGATTTGGTGGAGGACACGCGGGACTTTGAAGTCCAGGTGCAAAAGATTGATCCTTTGTTGCCGGTCATCGCGCTGGATACCCGCGATGCCTCTCAAATCACGCCGCTCTTTGATTGGTGGAAAGCCGGACAAACAGCGGCTTTGGTTGGGTCATCTGGTGTTGGTAAGTCTACCATTCTCAACAGCTTGAGCGGGTCTTCCGCCAAAACCTCTGGAATTCGTGAAGATGATGCCAAAGGTCGGCATACAACGACGGCACGCTGCCTTTACCCGATTGGTGAAGGACGCTGGCTTATGGACACGCCGGGTATGCGTGCCTTGAGGCTCTATGAGGTTTCCGAAGGCGTTTCGGCGGTGTTTCAGGATCTGGTTGATCTTGCTGAGGACTGCCGGTTTGGTGATTGCAGCCATGATGCAGAGCCTGGGTGTGCCATCCAGGCTGCGATTGAGTCGGGTGAGCTGGATGCTGCCCGGTTGAAACGCTGGCA
The DNA here is from genome assembly GCF_001623075.1 of Pseudovibrio sp. Ad37. Taxonomy (GTDB): domain Bacteria; phylum Pseudomonadota; class Alphaproteobacteria; order Rhizobiales; family Stappiaceae; genus Pseudovibrio. The sequence goes on along the minus strand of NZ_LMCF01000012.1, from coordinate 135,962 downwards.
GAAGCTGGTACGGGAAGAGCAATACAACAGTGAGACTGTTGCGCAGTCCCGGTCCCGTTCAAAAAACTTCTCAAAAATGATCAAACGCGTGCAAAGCGGTAACCGACACATGAACGGCGACGCCTGACACTCATGATATGTGCTCCCGTGGATGTAAGTTTGCGGGAGTGCATAAGGGCGGGTTCTTGCGTTTTTTTATGTTTCCAAGGGGGAGCCGACCCACGAATTTGGCAGTTTCCGCAGGTCGGCCAGATGTCTTTGAAGTGTTGTTGTGTTGAGGCAACTTCAAAGACCTCGGGAGGCTTATCCACTCGGTAAATTTGCTGTCTGACCGAAGTGGTGACGCTCACCTATTTTTTAACCGAATGCAGTGCTGCAATACCGTACTCGGTGTGGCAGCCTTGTTTTTGCAGCTGCTTTAGATGAGTGTCGCGCGGATCCATGAAACAAGCTGTCCTATAAAGAACAGCGCAAGATTTTTTTTTAGGCTAGACGCTCCCCGCGAAGCAGGGGGAAGCCACACACAGATTCGGGATTATGCGTCCTGTGGCAGGACTTTGGGCAGCTCAACACAGAAGGTTGTTTCTGCATGATCCGCCAAAAAGGTGAGAGAGCCGTAGTGAGACTTCACCATCGACTGCACGATGCCGAGACCCATTCCGGTCCCACCTTCTGAGCGACGGGTTGTAAAGAACAGGTCAAAAATTTTACCTGCATTCCCCTCAGAAATACCGCTTCCATTGTCGCAAATGTAGAATCGCAGTGTTGTCGGCGTTTCTTCGATTTGGATAGTAACTTTTGTGGCCGCGTGGTTGATCGCATTGTCCACCAGGTTGAAGAAAATGATTTCTGCATTTTCAAGCGTGATCGGCACTTGGACCGAAGATTGGCTCTTACAGTTCACTTCAAGACTAGCGTATTGATTCTGCAGGTGGTTGAGCAGGTTTTCCAGATCCAACTGACCCGTTGATTTCGGGTTGTCTGCACGCGCCAGATGACGCAAGCGATCCAGCAGGGCTGTTACCCTGTCGGAGTCTTTGAGTATGTTATTCAGAAAGCGGTTTCGCTGTTCCTTCGACATGTCCTCACCAGACTCCATGAGCAGCTCTACCGCGCCCTTGGTTGCTGTGATCGGAGACTTCAGTTCATGCGCGGCGTGTGAGGCAAATGTTGAGATGTAATCTGCTCTCTCAGATATCTTGCGCGCCATTGACAGGAAGCTATCTGCCAGCGATGCAAACTCACGTGTACCGTTGTGCTTGAGCGGGGCGATTGCGTTTGCATCACCCGTACTGATTCGCTGCGTGCGCTCTATGAGCTCGTGGATTGGCTTCGTGATTACCCGCAGAAAGACAAAGCCAATCAGCGCTGTCACCAGCAATGTGAATGCGCTTGCTATGGCAACAATTTCCCATTGCTTGAAGAGCTGGCGCATGGTGTTGCTTGGGGTTCTGGACGCATAAATCACGCCGACAACCTTGTTGTGCAAGATGACTGGCATTGCGGAGAAAATACGCGTTGCCGTTCCGCGGCTTAAGGATGAGAACGCCGGAGCTGGTTCATCTGAAATGCGTTCTCGTAAAACGCTCTTGTATTCCCCCGAAAGCGCGGCCTGAACCTCTTCAATGTGGCTTAGAGAGAGCCCTAGTTCGCTGCGCCCAGCGATGACGTTTCCTTTGTGGTCCAGCACCCGGAAACCAGCCAAAGTGACCTTTTGGGTTTCTATGAGCAAGGGAGACAAGCGGCTCCCGATCTCTTGCATAATGTCGCTCGAAGGATCGTTTGAAGGACGCGCTCTTGCTCGGCGTGGAAATGTTTTTGCAGAAAACAGATAGTTACGGGGGGCGATGGGCTTGTATGGACCATTCTCAATGGAGATGGTTTGCTTAATGGCTGCAAACTCACCGAGCTCTATCTCCTCTTGCTCGGCCACCATGCGTGACATGACTGCAGACAGGACAGCACTTTGAGCAATCAGCGCATTTTCTGTTTGCTGGAAAATCTGATGCTCGAAGATGCGGAAGAACAAGATGATGGCGAATGGCAGCAGAAGCACGCTTAGCAACACGGCAACGACAACCATGCTTAGGGTCGGGCGCCACTTTTTACGTGTTATTGCAGCCTTCATGATGCTGCAGACATGGCTGCTAACCGAAACCCGACGGCATGAACAGTTTCGATAAGATTGGGAGCCCCTGCATTTGTCAGCTTCGAGCGCAAATTGCGGATGTGGCTGTCGATGGTGCGATCGGAGACATGGATATTTGGCGGGTATGCAAGATCTATAACTTTGTCGCGCGAAAACGTCATTCTTGGACGGTCAAGAAACAGTTTCAGGATCTCAAACTCGATTGACGTCAGCTCCACAGGTTGCCCGCGATACGTCACGGATCGGTACGCGGCATCCAGTTGCACGCCTCCGGCTTCTCGTTGAGCAGAGCTTGCCGGTTCTGCGAGCTTGGGGCCTTTCGTTCTCTTCAGAATTGCGCCAATACGCGCGACAAGCTCCCGAGGGCTGAATGGCTTGGTGACGTAGTCATCACCGCCCATCTCCAAACCGAGGATTCGGTCAATTTCTTCATCACGTGCGGACAGGAACAGGATCGGCACTTCTGAGTGCTTGCGGATTTCCCGGCAAACCTCAAAACCATCCATTTCAGGCATGCCGATATCGAGGACGATCAGATCTACCGGCTCGTTCCTGAAACGGGCGACAGCTTCGAACCCATCTTGAGCAACACTTGCTTTGTAATTGGCTTTTTCGATTGCGAAGGTTATGACGTCGCGAATATGAGCGTCATCATCAACTACGAGAATATTTTGCATTTTCAGAGGCCCGGATCGTCACGATATCGAGTTTTACTGTCGCTTGGTGCCGTTTGCAACTCAGTCGGGGTTTGCAATTCAACCGGGACCTCATTCTCTTGCAGATAATCGAGCAGCAACTGATTTCTAAGGCTCCAAAGGCGCCAATCCCTTGCATCGAGCCGCACGTGGAGAGCCATGTAACGCCGGGAGGACTGCAACTTTATCAGATACTTACTTTTGCCTTCACTTTCGCGGTCCAACTCGCTTCTGATCTTCGCATCAATTGCGGGGATTGCCTGCGGACCAAGCTTGATCAGATACCAATGGTCAAACTTGGTGCCCTCGGCGTAGGTCACATTGTAGTTTGCGATCAAAGCGGCAGTGTTTGTGAGGCTGAGGGAATACAGGATCACCGCGACCACAAGCATGTTTACCCGAACAAGCCAGCTGTTGTTACGCTTCAGCGCGAGCTTCACAACAATGCTAAGCACCCCGATAAGCACCAGCATCACCCAGATCAACGCGTAAAAGCGCAGGTAAGTCATTGAATACTCGCTGACGTAATTGCCGAGGCGCGCAAGACAGGAGACCACAAGCAGAGTGGTTTGAACTGTCCATGCCAGCAGTAGTACCTGCACGAGCTTGGATTTTGCAGTCGCAGCCCCTGAACGGCTGGCAAACAACACGAAGATTGCAGCAAGCAGAGCGGCGATGATGAGCGTATAAACGCCTGAGTGTGCGTAATTGGCGTATGTGGTTCCTGCAGGAAGTTCTTGAGAACCCCACAGGTAGACAGCATCCAACACCGTTTGCAGGGCGAAGAGGCCGTTGAAGAGGACCAGTGAGCGAACCACTGCCTTGTAGCCAAAGAGATCATCCATCACTGATTGATAGGCCTGGACGACTTCCTGCTCCGGTGTTTTGACACTCGGTACAGTAGTTTTCTCTTTCTTCAGCTTTTTCCTGAACTTGACCCGCAGAAACGGCCAGACCAGAGCAAAGGCAATGGACCAAAACACGATGCGTGCCATGTTCAGTTTTTCGAAGAACTTTCCAGGATTGATGTTGAGCAACCATTGCTCGATGACTGGGTTGGAAGAGCTGAACAGGTAGAGGAAGACTGGGAACAGCGTTAGCGGCAAGAACCAGGCGAACGCCAGTTTTGCGTAGTTGGAAAATGGCCGCTTGCGACGCTTCACGCGACTTAGGGTGATCATGTCCTTCACAAAGCCCAGCGGCCAACGGCGCAGGAAAATGAGCAGCACTCTTATTAACTTCAGGTCGAAGGCGTTTATGCGCAAGTTCATGATCAGTGCGCTTGTGGCTAGTGACAGGATCGCAATAAGGCCGCTGAGGAAATCCCACTGGAGCACACTTGGCGCAACGCCAACAATCACTGTCAGTCCTGCGATCCATGCACGGTGAGCACTTACCCTGCCCGCACCTGCCAGCATGATTGCAAAGGCAACGGCCACGATGAAGATGCTGAAGCCGATTTCTGCGCGGTGGCCAAAGAATAAGTAATCTGCGAGCAGGCAGAGCCCCAGGCCGAGGATAAGACGCGCCTGAATGCCAAGGACAGGCATCCATGGCAGCTGTTTGCGAGAGGTCGATAACATTGATTTTGCCCCAAAATCATTTGAAAGAATGAAGTTGGGGGAGATCTAGAGACCTCGATTGCAGGGAGTTGGGCAAAACACATGAGATCGCGTGCAGATTTGTGCAGTTTCTGTGCAAGCGGCTTTCATGATGTGTTGGGCAGCGGAAAAGGCAGCCTACACTGATGTGCAAACTGCCTTTGGTTTGTTGTTTCAGTCTCCCTAAGCCGCTTTTATGTCACCAAGGAACTGGTCGATTTCCGTGCGGAGGTGATCAGCTTCCGTGCGGAGTTCTTCGGAAGCGATGAGGACTTGCTTGGAGGTTACGCCGGTTTGGATGGCGACCTCGTTGACCTTGGAGATGTTTTCCGTGACCTCCGCCGTTCCACCTGCAACTTCGCTGACGTTGGTTGCGATTTCCTGCGTGGCGAACTTTTGCTCACTGATTGCACTGGAGACAGCACTGGCACGTTCGTCGATCTCACGAATGATCTTGTCGATGTCTTCCATTGCCGTGAGAGAGCCCTCTGTTGCGCGCTGGATATCTGCAATCTCGTTGCGGATCTGCTCGGTGGCCTGAGATGTCTGCTCTGCCAGCGACTTCACCTCGCTTGCCACCACAGCAAAGCCCTTGCCAGCTACCCCTGCCCGCGCGGCCTCTATTGTGGCGTTGAGCGCAAGCAGATTGGTTTGTTCGGCAATATCTGTGATGATGCTGACCACATCCCCCACACTTTGCGCAGCCTTGCGCAGTTCTGCTGCATCGGAATTGGCGCTGTGCACTTGCTCTACGGCCTCTGAGGCTGCTTTTCTGCAATGGTGCATCTGGTTACCGATTTCAGCGACAGAACTGTCGAGTTCCTCCGTTGCTGAGGCGACGGACTGGACGCTGCGGGATGCTTCTTCAGCTGCGGAAGCCACGGCTTTGGATTGGGAACTTGTGAGTTCGGAGATATTCGACATTTCCTGAGAGGAGAGCTGCATGGTCTGCGAGTTGCGGCCCATGGTCTCCAGCACGTATGAGACGGCCTGCTCAAAATCGGCGATACGCCCTTCCAGAAACTCACCACGCTCAAGCTGGACTGCGTGCTGAGTGTCTTGCTCGTGCTTCAGATCACGCATCAGGATCATATTTTCCTGGAATACGGATACCGCCCTGATCATCTGACCCACTTCATTTTTGGCAGACTCCGGCAGTTTGATGTTCAGATTGCCACTCGCAAGTTGCTCCATGGCCTCAATGATACCTGCGAAGGAGCGCTGGATGGATTTGATAAGGATGAAAGACATCAGGAACACCAGTAGGAAGGCAGCTGCTGCGATGCTCATGTGCAGTGTCAGGCGTCCGTTGGCATTGGCCTGAAGGTGCTCCGTATCTGTGATCAGGCTTGCGGCGATGGTGTTTTCCAGTGTCTTGAGCTGATTGATCTTCTGGGAAGCTGTTTCAAACCACTCCGGACCGCTTATTGCTTCCAGGTCAGTTGTGGAGTTTGCACCACCCAGCGCGATATCGCGGTAGGTGTTCAGCTTCGTGTTGGCAGCCCCTTCCTGCACCTTTGTGAAGTCTGCAAAAATTTCACGTGTGGCATAGGTCTGGAAGATATGGGTAAAGGCCTCTTGTTCCACGATCAGCTTTTGAAACTTCTTCATAGCTGCAGGTGGGAACGCATTGCTTGCAAAGCCAGCGGCACCAACCGCCCGCTCCAAGCCTGCCCGCTCCTTTGCCAGAAGGAAGGCATGATAACTCACAATTCGATCTACAATTTCCGCGTTGGGACTGAGCTCGCTCATGGAGCCGATGATATCCAGCTTCTCGGAGTTTAGTTGGGTGTAGAAACTGACAGCCTCTCCAATCTGCACGTTAAGGTCATCCACTTCAGAACGCAGGGCTGGAGTCTTTTGCAGTTGTGCGTTGATGCCTTCCAGGTCTGCTGCAAATTCCGGCTGATAGATGGTCAGGTCAAAGCCATTTAGAAACTGCAGGTAGTCGATGCGCGCTGTATCAGTTGCCCGGCGTTGCTCTTTCAGGTCAACCGCAAACTGCTGGCCTTTGCTGGCGAGGAACAAGGCAGTGGCTCCACGCTCTTTTTGTTGCTCATGCACCAGACTGCCGATTTTGACCGACAGGCGCGTGAGCTGAGACAGTGCTGCCAGCTTCTGCTCGTCCTCGGTATCCACCTTGATGAGCTGATAGAGAAAAACGAGAGCTGCAATACTTGGAATAATTGAGAGCAGTGTAATGGTATGAACAATTCTGAGCTTAGCTAAATATGCAAACATGATAATATGGGTCCGCTGAAATCTAGCTAAGCATTTTCCCTTGTTTATTTACGGCTAGTTAACGATACAGGGCCGATTTCATGCATGCGAGTAGCATTTGGAATCGTGTGAAAGCTGCACTTTTGATAGAGCCTTGTTCAGAAATTCTTTTTCTGGAAATCAAGTCCTTTTGTTAATCAGATAAAAAACATTAGTTATTTCGCATATTCTTTAAAAACAAACATTAGAGATATCAGTAAACTGATTAATCAGATCAACAATTATTCGCAGACAAACTTAAATCAGAGCAGAGATTCGAAATAAAACGCCTCATTCAGTAGACTAATACATTCTGATTAAGCGTTTTACTTAGTTGAGCAAAATGCACGACTTACGTTACGTAGCATGCGCCAGGAAATGAACTTGTGGGCTGGGCCAACCGGCAGCATGTAGAGGTTGCCGAACCAGTTGTGGGTGATGACTGAGGACGTGATGCGGACCAGCGCCCCTTCATTTGCAGCGTCGACACTGATGGTGGTCATGACTGAGAGGTGCTTGTCTCTTGAGGTGAGCACTAACTCGCGATCCTCGATATGTTCCACCAAAAAGAAGTCGAGATATTCTCCCGCAGCAGGCGGAGTGGCTGTACGTTTGTCTCCAAATCCTTTTATCTTTGTGACGCCCGCTAATGCGGAGATTTGGTCTCTCACCCAAAACGCAGCGCTGAGCCAAGCGGAGCGTTTGCTGAACAACGCACGGTAGATTTCAAATGCGGTTGGCTGTGCGTTTATCTTCAAAGAATTGACGTGATAGAAGTTAAGCTCTTCGCGTGGAGCAACCAATTGAGGGACCGGGAGGGATGAGATTTCCGGCATTTCTGATGCTCCTTCAATGCAGCCATGACTAATGTGACCATCTCTTTAGAATAATCTAAAGTACTTTTATAGACAACGGATTAGATCCTGTTACGCAGCTTGCCTGAAACTATAATTATATATCTTAGGTGCCACACTCTCGCCTTATGATTGCAGCACACTTTTCCTTGCACCAGTTCGGTGTTTCTATTTTTATATTACGGGCAGATCACGTTGAGTATGAGGTACAGCAAGACAGGCTTTTTTGTATGGCTCTGTGCGCTTGCTGGGTATGCTCATGGGGGAATTTATGCAATCTAGTTTGCTTCGTGTTGCTATTGGGTGTTCCGTTCTCTTCACTGCTCAGGCCGCTTTTGCATCAGGCCTTTATCTTGTGCGTGAAGACGGCAGTGAGATCACAATCTATCTGAAATCCCAAAGCCCGAAGGACGCGACCGACCTCCTTGTTCTCATTCAAGGCTCAGACTGCAACAGCCTTGCTCACAATACTCTGATCAATGAGCAGTTTTCTCGAGTTTTGCCCGAAGCGGATGTTCTGACCGTTGAGAAATACGGGATCACATCGGACCTCTCGTGGGATCGCAGCAGCGATGTTCACCCTGATTGCCCAGCGGATTACATCGAGAATGCCTCTCCGGAACGTCGAACAGCAGATTACATCAAGACTATCAATCAGCTGAAAGAAGGCGGGACTTACGAGCGCGTGTTCTTAGTTGGCGGCAGTGAAGGTGCTGTGGTTGCCAATATGATTGCTGCAAAAACTGATTTTGTGACGGCCAGTGTTGCTCTGAATGGTGGAGGGCGTCACTTTATTGATGATATCCTGCACAACATGAAGTCCAGCGGCATGCCTAATGAGGCGTTTAAAGAAGCCTCTGCTGGGTTCAAAGGCTTTGCGCAGCAGATCACCACAAGCAAACCGTTTGACGTCAACATGAGTGGGCACGGCTATAGCTGGTGGAACGCTATGCTGAAACTAGATCAGTTAGAGATTCTGGCTCAAGTTGAGAACCCTTTATTGATTGTGCAAGGTGGGCAAGACCAAAGCGTTTCACCTGAAGCTGTTGATCAACAGATTGCGAAACTCACGGAGCTGAGTAAGACCTATATTACTTACAAATCCTACCCAGACATGACCCACTCCTTTAAGGGGGCTGGAGGGGAAAGCATGGTCGAGCAGGTCATCACCGACATTAAGGGATGGTTGGCGCAGCTGGATTGATCCATCGAAGGGCAGTTTTCTGCCCTTTTCTTTTATGGTGGGGGATGGATTGTCAGCTTGGGCTGCTGATTAATGCAGTTCCAACTTTGCCTTGGCGCTATCCTGCGAGTGACAGACACCATCGCGCTTCATCTTGCGCTCGCACTGACGTTGGGAGGCAGGGGTGAACTTTGGCTTCCACGCACGGACAACTTCTTTGAATTCTGCAAGGAACAGTTTTAGTTCTGTGGCATCAAGCTCTTCAAGAGCGATGCAGGAAACAACGGCAGGCTGGCCAAGGGCAACACGAATGAAGGTAAAGCGGTTCTTTGCGGTATGGTTCTCGTGCAGCATCTGAACCATGACATGCTGCGGTACGTCGGCATCCTCTGAGAGGTAGGCCATCATCTTCAGGCGCTTGTCGCAGGCCCGCATGTGGATCTCAATATCATCGGCATTCAGCGTACACTCACCGTCTGTATTAAAGACAGGCGCTTCCATGCCGCCATCCGATGCAACCTTATTCATAAGTGTTTGCGGTGTCATATTCTGCAAGACAGACCATCCAATCCATTTGTTTCTATAGTGGCGGAAAATATCGAATATTCTCCTAAGAGCTCCCTGGTTTTGAGGCAGGAAGTTCCAGTGACCACTATGAATTGGAATAAGGGCAGAAACTGTCTTCTATGAGACACAAAGCCGTGATGTACCTGCGGAAATCGTCAATCTTACCACCTAAATAACGCTGCTGTGATCTGGCCTGAACCGCAAAACTGCGAGGGCAGGAAGGTAAGTTGTGTGATCCGTGAGGCACAACTCATATCGATCACATCTACTGAACTCGGCGTCAGAGGGCTTGGATAAGTGTTGAAAGACGCTTCTGTGCCCGATGTGTTGTTTTTTGGTGCTCGGGTGTGTCCTTTTCAGATCAGCATCTTGGAGATGATGTTGATGTTCTGGTCCTGATGATTTGCCTGCAACGCCTCAATGCCGGCACGCATACCTTTGACCAGAGTGTCGACGGACATGCTTGGTGCACCAAGATTCTGGATCATAGCGGCAACCTCCGGCAAATGAGGCAGATGCACCCAACCAGCCCGAACTGGGAGATTGTGTTTCGCGATGTGGTGCAGGACGCCGTACATGAGATGATTGCAGCAGAACGTGGCAGCTGAGTCCGAAATATCCGTTGGCACCCCTGCATCCCGCATGGCTTGTGTCATGGCGCGCAGAGGAACAGTTGCGTAGTAGCCAACTGGCCCATCTGGCACGGTCAGCTCGCCCTGAAGTGTGACGCCTGAAGTATCGGTTACGCCATAGCGGGCGCAGTCGTTGAGGTTTTGTGCGAGGCGCTCCAGCGTGATCATGGAGCGACCACCATATTCACCCAGCATGAGGACAGAGCTGGGTTTCAGCTCTTCCATGGCAGCGACGGTTTCTTCTATGCAGTGAAAATAGCTGCCAGAGACGATGCGGGAGACGATTTTAGCACCAGCGATCTCTTCACCATCCAGTGCCAGCGCAAGCTTTTCTGCCGGATTAGTGGGCGTATTGGCATAGGCGCCAAAGCCTGTGATGAGAATGGTTTCCATAAAATGCGCTCCCTCTCGTTTAGATCGCGCAAATGGTACCCAGAGCAGCTTAAGCCTTTGTTCAAGAGACAAAGACAGATGAAGCAAAAAGAGCCTCTGCATGACAGAGGCTCCCACGTTTGTGACTTTATAGAGCGCTTTCAATTTCTGCCACGACAGCTTCAGCTGCGGCGCGGGGGTCTTCGGCGCGGTAGATTGGGCGGCCGATGACGAGGTAGTCGGAACCAGCTTTGATTGCGTCGTAAGGTGTCATCACGCGGCGCTGATCGCCTGCATCTGCGCCTTTAGGGCGTACGCCTGGTGTCACAATGCAGAGCTTGTCGCCAACTTTGGCACGCATGGTGGCGGATTCCATTGGCGAGCAGACAATGCCACCGACGCCAGCAGTTACCGCATCAAGCGCACGCTGTTCCACCAAGGTTGCTGTAGGGCCGACATAGCCTGCGTCTTTGAGGTCTTGCTCATCCATTGAGGTGAGCACGGTGACGCCCAGCAGGCAGAGGTCTTTGTTCCCGACTTCTTCCAGTGCCTTCACGGCTGCGCGCATATTTTTCGGGTAGGCGTGCACAGTCATGAACTTCATGCCCATTTTTGCAACGTTTTTCACTGCGCTGGTGATGGTGTTGTCGATATCCAGAAGCTTCACATCCAGAAAGATGGAATGCCCTTCCTTCGCCATCTCTTCAGCGAAATGAAGACCACCTGCGAACTGGAGTTGCATGCCGATTTTGTAAGTGCCGACAAGTCCTTGTGTTTGTTTGACGAGCTGGCGGGCCTCATCAACTGTTGGAACATCCAGAGGGAGGATCAGGCGATCGACTGCACTTGCTGGGCGATAAGACATGCGAGGCTCCAAATATCTGCTAGATAAACGGCTCAGTTCCTAACAGTTTGTGCCGAGAAATACCAGAGGGAGTAGCAGATCCTAGCTTTTTCATCTTTGGGTATTTTCAGCGATCCCTTAGCCTGTTAAAACGGCGCGTCTTTAAATGCTTGTGCAGGGGTTTTGCATGAGTATAAGGACTATAAACTTATCAAGGGACATCCCATGCGTCAGGCCACTATTGCCCGCGGCACAAAAGAAACGACGATCTCTGTTTCCATCAATCTGGATGGCACAGGCAAGTACGACATCAAAACCGGTGTTGGTTTCTTTGATCATATGTTGGAACAACTTTCCCGACATTCGCTCGTGGACATGACGATCCGCGCAGATGGTGACATCCATATTGACGACCACCACACCACCGAGGATGTGGGCATTGCTCTGGGGCAAGCGTTTAAAGAAGCGCTTGGCGACATGAGCGGCATCACCCGCTATGCAGACACGCACCTTGCGATGGATGAAGCCCTGACCCGTGTGGCTCTGGATGTCTCCGGTCGTCCTTTCCTTGTCTGGCAGGTAGACTTCCCAAGGGACAAGGTTGGCACGTTTGATGTTGAGCTTTTTGAGGAGTTCTTCCGTGCGTTTGCCATGAATGCAGGTTTTACACTGCACATTGCAAACCTATATGGCACCAATTGCCATCATATTGCGGAAACATGCTTTAAAGCAGTTGCGCGTACTGTACGCACAGCTATCGAACCAGATCCACGCCAGAGTGGACGCGTGCCAACTACAAAAGGTCAGCTTGGCGGCTAACCTTTTCGGCCCGCAGCTCTGCTTGTTCAGGGAGAATGCAATTGGCTGTCTATTATGTCATGACCGAACCAGGGGTTTCACTTGACCACCTGAAGGACGAGGACGCACGAAACATCAAGTTCGTGAAAGACGGTTTCTCGTGGTGGGCGATGCTCTTCCCGCTGCTCTGGTCTTTGTACAACCGGATGTGGCTGGTCTTCCTCAGTTATCTGGCAGCAATCATTGCGCTGGTGTTTATTGCTGAAGCCTTTGGGTCGACCACTGGCGGCTTTATCACCGTGCTGGCCACTTTGTTTTTTGCGATGGAAGCCGGGTTCTTGAAAAGCTGGAGCCTGCGCCGCAAAAACTGGCAGACTGTCGGGTTTATCACTGCCGCCAATCTGGATGAGGCAGAAATTCGTTTCTTCGACCGCGTTTCCAAAACCAAAAGTGAAGTGCGGCTTCCACAGGGGCCAATGGCTCCACAAACCAGCGACACTGACGTCGTTGGAATGACACTCAAGCGATAACAGGAGTTTCTTCATGAGTGTGGCAATTATTGATTATGGTTCTGGCAACTTGCGCTCCGCAGCAAAAGCGTTTGAGCATGCAGCCCATAACCATCATCATACTCATGAGGTGACGGTAACTTCTGATCCTTCAGTTGTTGCCAAGGCTGACCGCATTGTGCTGCCAGGCGTGGGCGCTTTTGCCGATTGTCGTCGTGGCCTGCAGGCTGTTGACGGTATGGAAGAAGCATTGGCGGAAGCTGTGCTGACCAAAGGCAAACCTTTCATGGGGATTTGCGTGGGTATGCAACTGTTGGCGACTCGCGGGCTTGAGTTTGAAAAGGCCGAAGGGCTGGACTGGATCAGTGGTGACGTCACAGCGATGAAACCAGCTAATCCTGAGCTGAAAATTCCTCACATGGGCTGGAACACCATCAACGTTACCGGTGATGAGCATCCGGTGCTTGAAGGCATCAATACCGGCGGTGATGGCCTGCACGCTTACTTCGTGCACTCCTATCACTTTGCGACCGCGAACCCTGAACACCGTTTGGCAAGCTTTGACTATGCGGGTGAGTTCACTGCGATGGTTGGACGAGACAACATGGTCGGCACGCAGTTTCACCCGGAAAAGAGCCAGAAGCTCGGCCTCTCTTTGATTTCCAATTTCCTGAGCTGGGCGCCGTAACGGCTGCCCGCTTTCAGTGACACAGACAAGTCCAAGGACAGAATTATGATTATTTTTCCAGCGATTGACCTTAAAAGCGGCCAGTGCGTTCGTTTGAAACTGGGCGACATGGATCAGGCAACCGTGTTTAACGATGACCCAGGTGCGCAAGCAAAGACGTTTCAGGATCAAGGCTTTGAATGGCTGCACGTTGTTGACCTTGATGGTGCGTTTGCAGGTGAGACCAAGAACGGCGCAGCTGTTGATGCGATCCTTGCCAGTACCACCAACCCGGTTCAACTGGGCGGCGGTATCCGCACTATGGAACACATCGACAACTGGCTGGCAAAAGGCGTTGCGCGCGTCATTCTTGGTACCGTAGCCCTGCGCGATCCTGAGCTGGTGAAGGAAGCTTGCAAGAAGTACCCTGACCGCATTGCTGTTGGCATTGATGCCAAAGGTGGCAAGGTTGCAGTTGAAGGCTGGGCAGAAACCTCCGAACTGACCGTGATTGAGTTGGCAAAGCAGTTTGAAGATGCTGGCGTTGCTGCAATCATCTACACCGACATTGACCGTGATGGTGTGCTGAAAGGCCTGAACATTGAAAGCACGCTGGAACTGGCCAATGCAGTAAGCATTCCGATTATTGCTTCCGGTGGTCTGGCTGACATCAAGGACATTGAGCGTCTGATGGAAACGGATTGCGATATTCTAGAGGGCGCGATTTCTGGTCGTGCGCTGTACGACGGTCGTCTTGACCCTGCTGAAGCGCTTGATCTGATCAAGAAAAGCCGTGAGGGCCTCGCATGACCCTGAAGGCGCGCATTATTCCATGCCTTGATGTGAAGGATGGCCGTGTTGTGAAAGGCGTCAACTTTGTTGACCTGATCGATGCTGGCGACCCTGTTGAGGCAGCTAAAGCTTATGACGCAGCTGGTGCAGATGAGCTGACGTTCCTTGACATTACAGCCTCCAGCGACAACCGCGACACCATCTATGATGTTGTGCAACGCACTGCGGAAGCCTGCTTTATGCCAGTGACCGTAGGCGGCGGTGTGCGCACCGTTGAAGACATCCGCAAACTGCTGATCGCCGGGGCTGACAAAGTTTCAATCAACACCGCAGCGGTGAAAAATCCTGAATTTATTCGGGAAGCAGCTCAGAAATTTGGCAGCCAGTGTATTGTTGTCAGCATTGATGCCAAGCGCGTTTCTGCTGAAGGCGAAGAAGAGCGCTTTGAGATCTTCACCCATGGGGGCCGTACGCCAACCGGCATCGATGCTGTTGAGTTCGCTCGTAAGGCAGTGGATCTGGGCGCTGGTGAGCTGCTTGTTACATCTATGGACCGTGATGGCACGCAAGAGGGCTACAATTTGCCGCTTACCCGTGCAATTGCGGATGCTGTACATGTACCTGTGATCGCCTCCGGTGGGGTTGGAACTCTGGATCATCTGGTTGAGGGTGTTCGTGATGGACACGCGACTGCTGTGCTTGCTGCTTCAATCTTCCATTTTGGGACTTACAGCATTGAAGAAGCCAAGCAACACATGGCAGATGCTGGAATTCCTATGCGTCTGGATAAGTAAATTTCGCTCAGGTATTAAGAGTAAACCTGAAGCGGCCTCAACAAGGCTAGCCAAATGACCAATTTTACCCTTTCGGACCTAGAGGTTATTGTTGCTGCACGTGCGAACAGTGACGATGAAATGTCATATACCCGCAAACTCATTTCAAAGGGCGTTTCCAAGTGTGCACAAAAGCTTGGAGAGGAAGCCGTTGAAACTGCGATTGCAGCCGTAGAAGGTGATAGAGACGGTGTTGCTTCTGAAGCAGCTGACCTGCTTTATCATCTACTTGTTGTTATGAAGGTTTCCGATGTGTCGCTGGATGAAGTTCTAGCTAAGCTTGCAGCACGCACCGGCCAAACCGGACTGGAAGAAAAAGCGTCTCGTACGGACGACTAGTTTTCTTCCTGTCACGCGAAGTGGGAGGCACGAGGGGCCTTGAGCGCTAACGCTATGCATAAAGAAATCGCTCCAGTCCAAGAGCTGGACCTGTCCCCCTACTCTGTCTTTACAGAGACTGAATGGGCGTCTTTACGCGCAGGTACACCAATGACGTTGAGCATGCAGGAAATTGAAGACCTGCAATCGCTCAATGACTTTGTGTCTCAGGAGCAGGTGAAGAATATTTACCTGCCACTGTCTCGTCTGCTTGCCTATTACGTGGAAGCTTCCCAAAGCCTTCAGTTTGCAACGAAGCGCTTTTTGGGCATGCAGCTGACCCGAACGCCGTTCATCATTGGTATTGCGGGTTCGGTCTCTGTCGGCAAGTCAACGACAGCTCGCCTGTTGCAGGCATTGCTTTCGCGCTGGCCCGCCAGCCCGAAAGTGGACCTGATTACCACCGACGGATTTTTGTATCCCAACTCTGTTCTGGAAACAGAAGGATTGATGCGTCGGAAGGGCTTTCCTGAGAGTTATGACCGCTCTGCACTGCTCAAATTTCTGACAGACATCAAGGGTGGGGAGCGCAAAGTTCGTGCCCCGATTTACTCTCATTTCTTCTATGATGTGATGCCGGGACAGCATGTCACAGTCGAACAGCCAGATATTTTGATCGTCGAAGGGCTGAACGTTTTGCAGACTTCGCATCAACCTAAAGCGGCCAAGGCAGTGCCCTTTGTCTCTGATTTCTTTGACTTTTCCATCTACATTGATGCGGAAGAGCAAGTGCTGCAACGCTGGTATCTGGAGCGTTTCATGCGTCTGCGTGAGACGGCATTCCGAGATCCCGGTTCATATTTCCATAAATTTTCCACAATTTCGAATGATAAGGCGCAAGAGATCGCGAAGGACCTTTGGCAGAACATCAATCTGGAGAACCTTCGCCAGAACATCTTGCCGACGCGACCACGCGCTGATCTGATCCTGACAAAGGGAACAGACCACAGCATCGAAACCGTGGCGCTGCGCAAGATCTAAACGAGCAAATGCGCTCTTACATTGCTGACTAACAGACTGGCACCGAGAGGCAGGCGCCAACCTGTATTGCATGTGTTTGAGCACTGAGTGCCCGCAGGCTTTCTCTGGAAGGCTTGCTGGAAAGTTTTGCCTGCCGGCGTGCAAGATGCCCCCGAGCAGGAGCTTGCGTCAGTAAAACGACAGCTGCGCACCATCATCAGACTGGCATGAACCACGAAGCGCGTGAGCGCCTCGACCGTTTCTTATTGCCAAGTTCCAGCAATCTCGCATGCAACGCGCGCGGGAACCGGTGCCGCTGTGCCTAAAAAGGGCTTTCGGAGGAATTATGCTACAGCTTGCAAAAGTATCCGCGTATGCAGGGTTTAGTTTTCTGGTTCTCACTACAGCAGTTGCTGCAGGGCCAAACGCTTCTTTTGGGGATCTTTCCTTGTCTGAGGAGCCAGTTTCTCTGCTCTCCGGCAAAGATACTCTTCCGCAAAACAAGCTGACCACTTCCGGCAATTATAATGTTGCCAAGCCAATTCTTGCTAAAGGCTGGGCGACAGCTGAAGACGGCAAGGCAGGCTCCTCTCTTCAACAAATCCTACCTGTTGGTGCACAGCTGAGCGTGCTGGACTGGGCGACTGACCCAACCAAAGGCGAGCTGGTTCGTCTGGGCGTTGACCAGCCGGACGAAGAAGGCAGCATCACCGCTGACATTTACATTTCCAAAGCAGATTTTTCGACCTACACGCTGACTGAAGTTGCCAAACTCAGCCGTGACGAAGCAGACAAGATCGCCGGTAGCGAAGAAGACAGCTATATTGGCTATGCTGGCGCAGTGCTGGCTGCAAGCTCTGGCCGTGTTCGCTCTGCTCGCCGCCGACGCGGTATGACCTACTGCTACCGCTATGTGAAGAAGCATCTGATTTCTGAAGGTCTGGTAGACACCTACATTCCGGGTGGCTCGGCTTACATGGCGATCAAGGCTCTCCCGAAATATGGCTTCAAACGCTTGCGCGTGAGCAGCCCTGACCGTGCGCCAGATGGCTCGATCTGCGTTTATAACCGCGACAAACGCAATCGCCACGGCCACATTGAAGTGAAGAAAAGCGATACCTGCTACTGGTACGGCTACGGCTGTAGCAAGAACTCCATGTATGGACGTCGCGACTTTTACGACTGTTTTGCCAAAGGTGACATTAAGCGAAGTTTCTGGGCGTTTACGTCTTCGAGGAAAGACGAGGACGACAATGAACGCGGAAGTTCTGCTCTTGTAAGAAAGAACGATCCTTCTGAACGCCTTTAATACCTGATGATGACACCCTGACTGAAAGGTCGGGGTTTTGTCATTTTGGTGCTTTAAACTTTCCAGATCGGGACATTCCGAGGAGGCCTAAAATGCTTGCATATCTAGCTGCACTGAAATCCGCAGAGAAATCCGAAAAGGATCCCTCTCAAAACCAGAACGAACTGGGGCAGGTCGTGGGCGAAGATATGTTGGATTGGGCTCAGGCTCAGCTGCCGACAGACGAGACGATGGTCGGTCACTTTTGCAGACTGGAGCGATTGGACCCCGAAAAGCATGCGCAAGACCTGTATGAGGCGTTCAGTGTCGATACAGAAGGCCGGAACTGGACCTATCTGGATGAAGGCCCTTTTCTAGACTTTGAAAGCTTTGAGCAATACATCAAGGAGTTGGCTGCCGGGAACGACCCGTTTTCATTTGCTATCATTGAACAAGAAGGCGGGAAAGCTCTTGGTGTTGCGAGTTACATGAACATTGTGCCTGAAACTGGCAGCATCGAAGTTGGGCACATCCACTTCTCTCCCCTGCTGCAACGCAAGTGCGGCGGTACGGAAGCGATGTTCCTGATGATGCAGCGAGTGTTCGATAAATGGCGCTACCGTCGTTATGAATGGCGGTGTAATGCCTTGAACAAAGTTTCCCGCAAAGCAGCTGTGCGCCTTGGCTTCAGCTACGAGGGAACATTGCGTCAGGCATCCGTTGTCAAAGGCAAGAACCTGGATACGGCCTGGTTCTCGGTGCTTGATAGCGAATGGCCCGTTTTGCGTGCCTCCTTTGAAAAATGGCTTTCACCTGCGAACTTCAAGGAAAACGGCGCGCGCATCAAAACGCTGTCCGAACTGGTTGCACGAGAAGAGGTCCGAGTCTTTTAACGACCTATTTGCCGACCTAATGATGATGAAGCCTCGGTACGCCCGAGGCTTTTTTTGTGCGAAGACCTGCCGCACATGCACCTATTACGCTAGATTTCATGTTGTGCTACTCTGTTTTCACCTACCCAAGCTTTTCTTATCTCACATTACAAATGCGATTATCACTATGCTCGTTTACGCAGATTACATCGGCTATCTCGCTGCCATTATTGGCACCTTGTGTTGGCTTCCGCAGACCGTGAAAACGTGGCGGTCTCGCGAGACAAAAGACCTCTCCCTTGCTGCAAACCTTCTTGTGCTGAGCACTGTAGTGCTCTGGTTTGTCTATGGCATCATGATGGAGGCCTGGCCGCTTGTTGTTGGCAATATCATTTCCATTATCGCGGTTGGTGCGATTGTGACTGCCAAGCTGATCTATAAATGAGATCGCGCACAGAATGGTCGGATTTGAATAGATAGAGGCCCACAGCATTAAGCTCAGGTTCAGCACACCTTTCGGGACGTAATAGACAGAGACGCTGGTTTAAATTCATATCTATGGGGAGGATATGTTTTGACACGTGAGAAGGAACCAGCATGTTCGACCTCAATAAAAACAATAAGAACGCCGCCGCCCAACAAGAACTCAAAGCGCAGTTGGAAGCGCTCCGTTCAAAGTCAGGAACCAAGGTCGAAGAAGAGCGCATCGAAGGCGTAGACAAGAGTGTGCTTGATCGTGCTGCCGCCCCTCGCGAAGTGCAGCTGACCCATGACATTGCCGCAGCACGTGAGAAGTACCGCGCTGCTACCGGCGATGAGGACAAAAAGGCCGCAATGAAGCATATCTCCGACCTTGAGATGCGGCTGGCGATGGAAAAAGAGAAGAACGCCAAGAACAGATAACTTTGGTCTCAGGCATAGAAAAACCCCGATGCAGGGTGCTGCACCGGGGTTTTGTTTTTTGTACTGTTTGCAGAGCTTAGTTTGCAAGCTCTGCCAGCATGCCAGCTGCCACAGAGAACTTGGAAACCGACAGGTTCTTCTCCAAAATCTCGTTGGTTGCCTGCTGCGTTCTTTCAGCTTTACCGCCATTGCGTTCCAGCCAGCCGTCAAAGCCGTTTGCATCTGCCAGAGCTTGGGCAGCCAGATCACGCAGAGCATTCGCCAGAATGGAGCGGGAACGATCGAGTGCCAGTCCATCGTAGTAATCACGAATGACAAACTCACGAGCCAACTCTTCAATCGCACCGAACTTGAAGTGCTCGGCTACGCGGAAGTAGGAAGCTGCAACTTCGTCCACATCACGGTTGGCTTTTTCGGAGACCAGAACGATATCCGGGATCACCATTTCGCCAATGAGACGGGCAATGCGAGCCGCGATCATGATTGGAACGCCAGCTTCTACCAGACGATCTGTTTCCGCTTTGAGCGTTGCTGCCCGTTCTTCGGAAAGGAATGTTTCCAGACGTGGAGACAGACGCTTGACGGTATCGCGGAAGCGGTTGATCGCTGCTTCCAAACCATCTTCGAAGGAGACGTTGCGCAGGAACCAGATCACCATACCCAGCACCAGATCCTGAACCAGAGTGTAGAGCTCTAGCTGTAGATCACCGGAGATGGTGTTGTCGAGACGATCAATCTCTTCGTTCAGCTGGGTCAATCCAAACGCATCACGCACCACGGCGAAGGCACGTGCTACATCTGCAACAGACGCACCGGTCTGATCGATAATGCGGGTCAGGAATGCAGGGCCACCCCGGTTGATAATGGAGTTCGCCAGCATTGTTGCGATGATTTCGCGACGCAGACGGTGTCCTTCGATTTCCTGAGTATAGGTTTCTGCCATCTGTTTCGGGAAGTAGCGGTAAAGCTCTTTCGCGAGGTAGGCATCATCAGGAACGGAGCTGTTCAGCAGCTCATCATGAAGCGTGAGTTTTGCGTATGCCAGCAGCACGCCCAGTTCTGGACGAGACAGGTGCTGGCCTGCTTTTTCACGTTCCTCAATAGTCACATCATCCGGCAGATCTTCAACAACACGATCCAGCAGATCCTGAGATTCAAGCTGACGCATCATACGGACCTGATAGCCCAAATCTTCGAGACCACGACGATCACAGAGTGAGATTGCCAGAGTTTGCAAGTAGTTGTTACGCAGCACCAGCTGAGCAACTTCATCTGTCATATCTGCAAGGAGAACGTTGCGGTCCGGAGTGGTCAGAGTACCCTTCTTGACAGCTGCGCCCAGCGCAATCTTGATGTTCACTTCCATATCGGAGGAGTTTACACCAGCAGAGTTGTCGATCGCGTCGGAGTTACAACGGCCACCGGCACGAGAGAACTCAATACGAGCTTTCTGAGTGATGCCGAGGTTTGCACCTTCGCCGATGACTTTCGAACCGACTTCAGCCGCTGTGATGCGGATTGCGTCGTTGCCACGATCCCCCACGTCGCTGTTGTTTTCGTCAGAAGCACGGATGTATGTACCGATACCACCGAACCACAGCAGGTCTGCCTGCATCTTCAGGATAGCGGTCATGACCTCCTGAGGAGATGCTTTCGACTTGTTAAGACCGAGCATCTTCTGAACCTGAATGGTCAGTGGAATAGACTTGGAAGAACGTGGGTAGATGCCGCCGCCTTCTGAGATCAGTTCCTTGTTGTAGTCCTGCCAGGACGAGCGCCCCAGATCGAACATACGCTTGCGTTCTTCCCAGGTCACAGCTGGATCCGGGTTCGGGTCAAGGAAGATGTCGCGGTGATCAAAAGCAGCAACGAGCTTGGTTGCCTTTGAAAGCAGCATACCGTTGCCGAACACGTCTCCAGACATGTCACCAACACCACATGCGGTGAATGGCTCTTTCTGGATGTCACGGTCCATTTCGCGGAAGTGACGTTTCACAGCTTCCCAACCGCCGCGTGCGGTGATGCCCATCTTCTTATGGTCATACCCGGCAGAACCGCCGGACGCGAATGCATCACCCAGCCAGAAGCCTTTGCTTTCTGAGATCGCGTTTGCGGTGTCTGAGAAGGTTGCGGTGCCTTTATCAGCTGCCACAACGAGGTATGGATCGTCCTGATCGTGACGAACAACCAGCTCTGGCGGCAGGATGAGGTCAGCGTCCAGGTTATCTGTCAGATCCAGCAGAGAGGAGATGAAGATCTTGTAGGCTTCAGTTCCTTCTGCGATCCACTCATCACGGCTACCAGTTGTTGGAAGCTGCTTCGGCAGAAAACCACCTTTTGAGCCAACAGGAACGATCACAGCGTTTTTGACCTGCTGTGCCTTCACAAGGCCAAGCACTTCTGTGCGGTAATCCTGAGCGCGGTCGGACCAACGCAGGCCACCACGAGCAGCCGGACCAAAGCGCATGTGCACGCCTTCGACGCGCGGGCTGTACACAAAGATCTCGCGGTACGGCAGCGGCTTTGGCAGGCCTTCCACTTTATGCGGGTCAAGCTTGAACGCGAAGGTCGGTTTAGGCTGACCAGTGTCATCCAACTGGAAGAAATTGGTGCGCAGCGTCGCCAGGATCAAATTCTGGAAACGACGGAGAATACGGTCGTCATCCAGGCTCGTTACTTCATCAAGGCTTGCGGAAATCTCATCAATCAGACGCCCCTCCTTACCCGAACGTTCAAACGTTCCGAGTGTAGGATCGAAGCGTGTATGGAACAGGTGCACCAGCTGCTGAGCGATCTGTGGATAGCGGTTAAGAGTTCCCCACATATAATCTTCAGAATAGAGGATTCCAGCCTGACGCAAGTAGCGGGAGAGCGCCCGGATCATGGCAATGTCGCGCCATGCCAATCCTGCTGTTAGTGCGAGGGCGTTATAACCATCGTTTTCAGCCTGTTTGTTCCAGACTGCGAGGAACAATGCACCGAGGCGCTCGATGTCTGCTTCTGTGAAGTTGCGGAAGCGGTTTTCATCCAGATGCAGCGTGGTGTCGTGCAGGTAGCTGAGTTCGCGATCTGACGGTGTAATCCGGTAGGTTCTCTCATTGATGACGCGGAACCCGAGATTTTCGAGCATCGGCACACGAGCAGACAGTGGAATCGGTTTGTTGAGGTGGTAGGCGCGCAGAGAAATCTGGCCCTTACCCTCACGCTCGCGCTTATAGAAGCTGATAACAAGCGGACGCTTCTCGCCCAGCTGTTCAACGCGGCGAATATCCTTGGTCGCGGTCACCGCTGGTGTCGCGGAGGTGTATTCACCATCAAACGCAGAGCCGTATCGCTTCAGCAGTGCGCCAGAGATGGCATTGCCATAAACTGAGCGGAGCGCTTCTCGCAGGCTGTCTGTCCAGGTGCGGACGATGACCTGAATAGAGGCTTCCAGCTCTGCTTGAGACGGTTGAGGCGTATCACCGATGTAACGGCCAATGATGTAGTGAACGCGGACAAGAGGGCCTTCAGGGAAGGTTGCGTACCAGGCAGACAGACGACCTTCGTAGACGTTTGCCAGATACTTACCAACTCGCTCACGAATGCTCGTGGTGAAATGATCACGCGGGATGTAAGTGATGATCGATACGAAACGGTCGAACTTATCGGTTCTGGACAGAACACGGACACGTGGCCGCTCGTTAAGCTGAAGAATCGCATCTGCAAAGTTGGAGAGGGTTTCAACATCAATCTGGAACAGATCATCACGCGGATAACCTTCCAAGATGTTGCGAAGTGCACGACCGCTGTGGCTTTCCGGGTCAAAGCCGTGCTTTTTCATTACCTTCGCGGTCTTGTGGCGAATGTATGGAATGGAGCTGGTTGAGCGGGTGTACGCTGTTGCGGTGAAGAGACCGACAACGCGCAGTTCACCACGGAGCTTGCCTTCATCATCAAACAGCTTCACCCCAACATAGTCCATGTGCACGTGACGGTGAACGCGGCTGCGGATGTTGGCTTTACCGATGATCAATGGTTCCGGCTTCAGCAGAAACTCTCTGATTTCCGGTGTCATAACAACGAACTCAGAGCCCTTGCGAAGCACGCGGACCTTCGGATCGGTCAGAATGCCGAGACCAGAGCCTTCTATCAGAGAGAGTTCGCTGTTTTCACTGGTGTCATCGAAAATGAATTCGCGGATACCCAAGAGGGTAAAATTATCAGCCGCCATCCACTCAAGGAAGGCGATTGCTTCGTCAAACTGCTTGTTGTCTGCCTTTGAGCGGACCTGCTGGTATTCTTCAACCGCCAGCTGGATTCGATCGCGCATCGGGCGCCAGTCGTGCACCGCCTGGCGGACGTCATTGAGAACAAGATCAAGAGTCTCTTCGAGCTTCTGGATGTCCTCTTCAGAGTTCAAACGCGTGAGGTGGATATGGATGAGACTTTCACGGCGAACAGATGGTCCTCCAAGACCAACAGTGCCGTGGAACTTTTGCAGGCCGCCATCATCATCACGCTCTACGATGAAGAGCGGGTGCAGTACGAGGCGGACTTCGTAGCCAGCTGTTTGGATTGCCCCCATCGCAGAGGAAACGAGGAAGGCCATGTTATCGTTAACGATTTCAACGATGGTAATGTCTTCGAGCTGCTTGCCATCAGCGTTTGGCTGCGGGTTGAACACACGAATACGATGGGTCCCCAGCGGGTGATTTGCGAAATCAGCCCAGGCTTCCTGCGATACGACCGCAAGCTCTGATGGGGTATAGTTCAGGAGATCTTCTGCATCGGCGTGAGAGAAGAGGTCTTCAGCAAACCTTGCTTCGTCTTCGTTATCGTCAATTAGCAGTGCACAGGTATCGGCAATAAGCCCAGCTTTAGCCTCGGCTGTCGTTACAGACATTCAGGCGTTCCTCATCCAACATTATAGTCGGCACAGGCTGCGCGAACATGCCACATGGACGCGGCCTATGCCTTTGAAACCTATTAAGGTGCATTTACTCAATATTTCAATGCGAAACGCGACAAGAATCCAGCAAAAACATCGTTTTCAGCAGAATGTGTTCGGATGTGAGCGACATACGGGAATTCTGGTAATATTAGAAAAGCCCTTCCTGTGAACCTGAAGTTGCTTGAGCCCCCCTCAACTGCCAATTGAGGACAGAGGCCTAAAAAACGCGCCCTATTCTGTGACAATGGGTGATGGACGTTGTACAACCCATGAACCTAATTCCAACTACAAGCTCCAAGGAGTCAAAAATGTCAGTGCGCGTGTTCATTGATGGAGAAGCCGGAACGACGGGTCTACAGATCCGCGAGCGTCTGGCCGGGCGCCGTGACATTGAGATCCTCAGCATCGCTCCGGAGCGCCGCAAGGAGCTGGCAGCTCGTGCAGAGCTTTTGAACTCTGCTGATGTTGCGATCCTATGTTTGCCAGATGCAGCTGCACTGGAAAGTGTGTCTCTCATCAAAAATGATAGCACCCGCGTTATTGATGCATCTTCTGCGCACCGCGTTAATCCAGATTGGGCCTATGGTTTCCCTGAGATGACGAAGGATCAGGCGGAGATCATTTCCAACGCGCGTTTCGTTTCCAATCCGGGTTGTTACCCGCAAGGTGTGATCGCGACTGTGCGTCCACTGCTGGAAGCTGGGGTTATCCCGTCCACGCACGCACTCACTGTGAACGCAGTTTCCGGTTATACTGGCGGTGGTCGTCAGATGATTGAAAAGTATGAAGCCAGCGACAAGCCATCTTCTTACTGGCCTTACGGTTTGCAGTTTGGACACAAGCATCTGCCGGAAATGCAGCTGTATGCTGACCTTGCCCATGCACCATTGTTCCAGCCAGCGGTTGGCAACTACGCGCAGGGCATGATGACATTCGTGCCGTTGCAACTGGGACAACTGCGTAACGCACCGACAGGTAAAGATCTGCACGCTGTGCTTGATGACCATTTCTCCAGCATTGCTGGAGATGTGGAGGTCGCAGGGTTTGAAAGCGTCAATGCAATTGAGGACCTGAGCCCGGAACTTTTCAACGGCACAAACAAAATGCAGCTGCACGTTTTTGCCAATGATGACCGGCACCAAGCTCTGCTGGTCGCAATCTATGACAACCTTGGCAAGGGCGCTTCCGGCGCAGCCGTCCAAAACCTGAATATTATGATGGGCCTGAACGAGAGCATTGATCTCGCTGTAGCCTAATAAAAATTAGAGAATTCCAGAGATCCGAGGAGAGTATTCCATGGAAAAGTTTAGTACACTGACAGGCGTTGCTGCGCCGCTGCCACTGGTCAACATCGACACCGATATGATCATTCCGAAGCAGTTTCTGAAAACCATCAAGCGTTCAGGCCTTGGCACTGCACTTTTCCATGAGATGCGTACCAACGACGACGGTTCCAAGAACGAAGAGTTTGTGCTGAACAAGCCAAGCTACGAGAATGCTCAGATCCTTGTTGCTGGCGACAACTTCGGCTGCGGATCTTCCCGTGAGCACGCGCCGTGGGCTCTGCTGGATTACGGCATTCGTTGTGTGATCTCCACCAGCTTTGCTGACATCTTCTACAACAACTGCTTTAAAAACGGCATTCTGCCGATCGTGGTGAGTCAGGAAGATCTCGACAAACTTATGGACGATGCATCCCGCGGTGCGAATGCGACTCTGACAGTTGATCTGGAAGAACAGGAAGTTCGCGGCCCGGATGGCGGCTCAATCAAGTTTGATCTGGACCCACACCGCAAGCACTGCCTGCTGAACGGCCTTGACGACATTGGTCAGACTTTTGAAAAGACCCACCACATCGACAGCTACGAAGACAAACTGGGACTGAGCCATCCTTGGCACTGATTAAGACGCTTGCCATTGCCCTATAGAGGACGCCCTAGCGGCGTCCTTTTTTGTGAAAATAGTCCTCAATCTTACAAGATAGTCCTCTTTTCTGCAGATAGGACGCTTGGTGATCAGGCCCGCGCTAAGAAACGTCATCCCAATTCAAAAAATGGATGACATGATGAAACGTTTGTTGCTTAGTGCGTTATGCACCCTCACCTTTTCTTCTGCCTTTGCGAATGATGAACTTCCTGGCTTTGACGAGATTACTGTAAAAACTACACATCGGACACGCCCTGTCGCCGGCTCCATCTGGTATCCTGTCGGCACAAAAACCTACAAGGGCTTACGGGGAGACAATCCCGTCTTTGTGGGAAATTACGCCTATGTGGGTGCAGGGGTGAAGGAAGGGAAGTTTCCGCTAATCCTTTTTTCTCATGGATCTGGCGGTAACATGTTCTCTGCAGGCTGGCTGTTTTCTGCTCTTGCGAAAAAAGGGGCGATGGTTGTCGCGGTAAATCACCCTGGAAGCACATCGGGGGATTCTTCTCCAAGGCGATCCATACTGTTAGACGAGCGCGCCAAAGATCTCAGCGCAACCTTAGACACAATTTTAAACGACCCAAACTTTAATCGATATATTGATCAGTCCCAGATTATCGCGGCCGGGTTTTCCATGGGTGGAGCGAGTGTACTAAATCTGGCAGGAGCACGATGGGATCGGGAGAAATTCAGTCAATACTGCAAGACCTATAAAAGTGCTGATCCAGGCTGCATCTTCTTTTCAAAAGGTGGTGTTGATTTTGACCACCTACCTGATGGCTTTATCGGAAATGCGAAGGATGAAAGGGTAACCAAAGTTGTCTCAATTGATCCTGGCTATACCGTCGCCTTTGATAAAGCCAGTGCAAAAGACATTCAGATTCCTGTGCAATTCATCAATATCGGTCATCAGGATCGAACGTTTGGAGCTGATCTAGAGGCTGAGGGCAATAATATCTTATCCCTCATACCGGATGCGTCTTACGCGGTAACTGATCATGGGGATCACTTTGCGTTTCTTCCATCCTGCAAACCTGAGGGCACAGCCCTTTTGGAGGCGGATAATGATGATCCGGTTTGCACCGATCCTGAAGGAACCGATCGTGTTGAGGTGCACGAGCAAATCCAACAATACATGGAAAAATTCATTGGTTTGGATTAACGAAACTCAAGTTCTGACACAGCTGAGAGCTTACCTCCAGCTGTGTATGCTTAAGCATTACGCGATATCGGCAACGACCATAGAGATGCCGACGGCAAAGACGCAAAGGCTGGCGAGCATGGAGATGCGTTTGCCGTTGTTGCTGTTTGCAAGCCACACGCGTGCGGGACCAGAAACGAGGCTACCAACGCCGTAGTAGACAATCAGGCAGAGCAGGCTTGCCGCCATGCCGAAAATCAGCGCATAGAGCCAGAAGGGCATAACCTCCGGCACATAGAACTGCGGCAGCAGGGAGAAGTAGAAGAGCATTCCCTTTGGGTTCAGCAAACTGGTGAGGAAGCCGAATTTCAGATCATTGGTGTCTGCAGATGCTTGTTGCTCATCTTCTGAAGTCCACATGCCGCTTGCGAAGAAGAGGCGATAGGCCAGGTACATAAGATAGGCCAGACCCACCCAACGAATTGCCTGAAACAGTCTTGGTTCCGCCAGAAAGAGGGACTGAAAACCCGCAGCAACCAAGACGGTGAACACGAGATAACCAGCTGAAATGCCGAGAGATGCTTTGAGGGCAGCGGGTTTTCCGCTCGCAAGTGCCCTGCTGGTGACATACAGCATATCCGGGCCGGGCACGATAATCAGACTTAGGATGGTGATCAAAAAGAGAAGGGTATTCGCTGCCATTGAGAGTATTTTCTTATGAGAGGTTTTATTCCAAATTTTCTCCGAATATACTGCGGCGCATACCCTCCGAATATCGAATTTATTCCGAAAAATGACCTCTTATCACCATCTCGACCGAACAGACTTCGTCATATTAGAAATTTTGCAGAACAATGCACTGCTTCCCAATAAACAGGTAGCTGCAGAGGTTAACCTGAGCCCATCGGCTTGCCATGAGCGTATTAAGCGATTGAAAGACAGTGGTATTTTACAGAGTAGCCATGCTGTTGTGGACTCGAAAGCCTATGGAGTGGGCTTTGAGGCAATGTTCTTCATTCAGCTGGACAGACACGAAGCACTTCTGGTGGAGGAATTCATGCAGGAGGTCGTTGGGCTACCGGAAGTAAAATCCGTCACACTCATCAGTGGAGCATACGATATCGTCGCCCATCTGCGTGTACGAGATATCGATCACCTGAAAAGCCTTGCCTTTGAAAAGTTCACAAAGCGGGCCTACATCACCAAGATTGAGAGCTCGATTATCTATGATTTTAAAGAGAGCCGCGTGCAGAAGCCGCTTTAAAGGGTTGCTGGCTTAACTGCCCTTGGCAGCAACTTCTTGTTTATGGCGTTCATTGAGAGCGTCCACTTCGTCCAGCTTGCGACCAACGCGCGCCAAAGCGGCGGCAGCTGTCGTAAACTGGTTTGCTTTATCGACATAAAGCTTTTGTGCCGTTTCAGGGAATTCCTGCAGCATGCGGGAGAAGAGTGCGCGGCGGACGCGGATCAATTCGCAATTTTCAAGTGCGACAGCGCGGGCCGGACGTTTGCCCTCAGCCATCAGCGCGTTTTCACCGAACAGAGTACCGGGGCCGTAGGTGCCTCTGGGACGCGCGTCGCGCCCCATGCCGGTTTCCAGCTGCACCTTGCCGATTGTCAGCACAATGCCACCGTCTGCCCGCTCACCCTCATTAAAAATTGTCCCACCTTTAGACACCTGCATGGTTTCCGCACTGAATGCGAGCAGGCGCAACTGGTCCTCTGAAAATTGCGAGAGGAGAGGAACGCGTCTTAAGATTTCGATGTCGCGGGCTAGACTCATAGTTCTTGGATTAGCTGCTTATGCCTCAAGGCACAAGCTTATATCCACCAGCTTCTGTCACGAGCAGCTCCGCATTGGACGGATCACGCTCAATTTTCTGACGCAGACGGTAAATATGGGTTTCCAGCGTGTGTGTGGTGACGCCGGAATTGTAGCCCCAAACCTCATGCAGCAGCACATCGCGGGTCACTGGCTTTTCACCTGCACGGTAGAGGAACTTCAGGATAGAAGTTTCTTTTTCGGTCAGACGAACCTTCCCACCATTATCGTCCTGCATGGACTTTGCAGCAGGCTGGAAGGAGTAACGGCCAATGGTGAACACAGCATCTTCGCTCTGTTCATGCTGACGCAGATGCGCACGAATGCGAGCAAGCAGAACAGCGAACTTAAATGGCTTGGTGACGTAGTCGTTTGCGCCAGCTTCCAAACCAAGGATTGTGTCACTGTCTGTATCATGACCGGTGAGCATGATGACTGGAGCGCCAAAGCCTGCTTTACGCAGCAACTTCACAGCTTCACGGCCATCAATGTCCGGCAGACCAACGTCCATCAGAACCAGGTCGAAGTGATCTTCTTTTGCTTTTTTAATGCCAGTCGCAGCACTGTCAGCTTGAGTGGTTTCAAATTCATCATAAAGCGACAGCTGCTCAACGAGCGCTTCGCGCAGATCGTTATCGTCATCTACAAGCAGAATTTTACGTGCAGTCATATTCTCACCCAATCACCAATCTTTGGTGCTAGTCCTAAAACTTATCTCACATAAATACATGAAGGGTTGCCGAAAAAAAGGCGAGCAAAAACGTGGTAAATCTCAAAGTTTTTCGTAAAATCTACTTCACGCGTAAGTGACCCCCGCTTTATTTGGGAGTGTTTCTCCCGGTGTTTTCCGCAGGACAACAGGTTCATAGATGCTTCCTCTCGCAGTACCCACTCCCCCCGCAAAGCTACTTAAGAAGACCCAGAAGACCCAGAAGACCCTATTTGTGCGGCATACAGGTGATGAGCCTCACACGGGAACACTGACACTAGGCGCAGTAACATTTGCGTGTGCACTTGGACGATCTGGTTTGACGCACACAAAGCGCGAAGGTGACGGTGCGACTCCGATTGGGCGTTTTGAACTGCTGAATGTGTATTACCGCTCGGATCGCAGCTCTTGTCCAGTCACGTATTTGCCAGTTTCACCCCTGTCCCAGAGCGATGGTTGGTGTGATTCTCCTCAGGATGCTCTTTATAATCGCCCTGTCGATCTGCCGTTTGAGCCCAGCCATGAGAAGATGTGGCGAGATGATCGGCTTTACGACATTGTTGTCGTGCTGGATTGCAATATGTATCCGGCGGTCAAAGGCGAAGGCAGCGCGATCTTCTTTCACGTGGCACGAGAAGGCTTTTTGCCGACGGAAGGATGCGTTGCGGTTTATCCGGAAGTGATGCGCGAAATCCTGAAGGAAATGGCGCCCGGAGACATGCTGGAAGTCTGTGCGGATTAGTGCAAAATCAGAGAATTCGATTAGGGAGGCTTTAAAGCTGTCCTCACAATCGTCTCAGACAAGGTTTTTCCCTGCATTTTCCCTAGTAATCTAAAGTAATTTAATCCATATAGTGCCTTCTTGACGGATTACGCATGAATGGAAGCAAGCTCATGGCGGATACGCTGGTTCCCTTTTTGAAAATGAACGGTTTAGGCAATGATTTCGTGGTGTTTGATGGCCGCGCAAAGAAGGTTGTCTTAACTCCGACGCAAATTGCAGCTATCGGAGACCGCGAAAAGGGTATTGGTTTTGACCAGATGATTACGATCGAGCCTGCAAGTTCTGATGCTTATGCCTTTATGCGCATTCACAATCGCGATGGCAGCGAAGTAGATGCTTGCGGTAACGCAACACGTTGCATTGGCCGTCTGCTAATGGGTGAGGCAGGCACTCCAAGCGTTCCTATTCAGACCAACGCTGGTTTGCTGATTGCACACGCTTCTGACACTGAAACGCTGGTGAGCGTTGATATGGGTACACCTCGCCTTGAGTGGGATCAGATTCCACTGGCTGAAGAGTTTGCCGATACGCGCGCAATTGAGCTACAGATCGGGCCAATTGATACTCCGGTTTTGCACTCGCCAAGCGTTGTGAATGTTGGTAATCCGCATGCGATTTTCTGGGTGGATGATATTGAAGCCCACGACCTTGAGCGATTTGGACCATTGCTTGAGTGTCATCCGATGTTCCCTGAGAAGGCGAATATCTCTCTAGCTCAAATCATTGGCGAAAACGAGATCCGCCTGAAGGTTTGGGAACGTGGTGTTGGCTTGACGCGAGCCTGTGGCACCGCAGCCTGCGCAACCGGTGTTGCAGCAGCACGGACAGGCCGGACCGCACGCAAGTGTACCGTCCATCTGCCGGGAGGACCGCTGGGTATTGAGTGGCGTGAGGACAACGACCACATCATGATGACCGGTGAAACCGCAATTGAATTCGAGGGCGAGCTCAATCTCGACACCCTCACCTACACAAAGACCGCTTCGGGGGACGCGGCAATGGAGCCTACGCAGTGAGCATTGATGTTGTGACATTTGGCTGCCGACTGAACGCTTATGAGTCGGAAGTGATGAAGCGCGAAGCAAAGGCCGCGGGCCTTAAGGATGCCGTGCTGATCAACACATGTGCCGTGACCAACGAAGCTGTCCGTCAAGCACGGCAGACCATTCGCAAAACCCGCCGCGAAAATCCGGATGCACGTATTATCGTGACTGGCTGTGCGGCCCAGACAGAATCTGAAACCTTTGCCGAGATGGGCGAAGTGGATCTGGTTCTTGGTAACTCTGAAAAGCTGGAGCGCGCCTCTTATGGCCGTGTCGCTCAGTTTGGCATTGAAGAAACCGAGAAGGTGCGCGTTAACGACATTATGAGCGTGCGCGAGACTGCAGGTCACCTGATTGATGGGCTGGAAGGACGCTCTCGTGCGTTTGTTCAGGTTCAGAATGGCTGTGACCATCGCTGCACCTTCTGCATCATCCCTTATGGCCGTGGTAACTCACGCTCTGTGCCGATGGGTGTGGTGATTGACCAGATCAAACGCCTTGTCGACAATGGCTATGGCGAGATTGTTCTAACTGGCGTTGATATTACCTCCTACGGTGCTGATCTGCCGGGAACGCCGAAGCTTGGCACGCTTTGTTCCAAGATTTTGAAGATGGTTCCTGATCTCAAGCGCTTGCGTCTGTCCTCCATCGACAGCATTGAAGCTGATGATGAGTTGATGGACGTAATTGCGCATGATCATCGTCTGATGTCACATCTGCACCTTTCCTTGCAGGCTGGCGACAACATGATCCTCAAGCGCATGAAGCGCCGTCATTCTCGTGAGGACACTATCCAGTTCTGCGAAGATGTACGCAAGATGCGCCCGGATGTTGTTTTCGGCGCTGACATTATTGCCGGTTTCCCGACCGAGACTGATGAGATGTTTGAGAACACCCTGCGCATCGTTGATGAGTGTGGGCTGACACATCTGCATGTGTTCCCGTTCTCCCCACGCCCAGGCACTCCAGCGGCCCGTATGCCGCAGCTCGATCGCAAGATCATTAAAGAGCGCGCTGCACGCCTTCGTGAAAAAGGGCAGGAAGCTTTGCTGGCTCACCTTCGTGCCGAAGTAGGCAAAAAGCGCGAGGTCCTGATTGAGCGTGAGGGACTTGGTCGCACCGAGCAATTTACTCAGGTTGAACTGGATGCGGATATTGCCGGAAGCCTTGTCTCCGCACGCATTACAGGGCATACCGAAAGACATCTAATTGCAGAGCCACTTGGCAAAGCAGCTTAAGCTTTTACATTTCAAAGGTATCTTTCCAGCATGAGCGAAAAGAAGCGCAGTTTTTTCAGTCGCCTGTTTGGCGGTTCCTCAGAAGAAACACAGAGCCTGCAGGAGGAAAAAGCTCCTGACAGTGCAGAGCTGCGTGAGTCCTTAGAAGGGGTTCAATCCGTTCCGCTTGACCCCGTTAAAGGTCTTGAAGAAACGGCTGAAGCAATCGCAGATGAAACTCTTGATCTGGAAAATCCAGAGCTCACACCTGAGTCGGAACCTGCGACTGAAGAGAAAGTTTCTGATAAGCCTCATGATTTGGATGAGGCAGAAACCAAAGCCCTCGAAGAGACCGCCTACCTGGATAATGACGATCTGCGTGAGGAAAATTCAGCAGACGTTGAGCCTGAGCAAGATATACTTTCCCCAAAGGTCAGCGATGATGCTGGGCCCGTTGCTGAGGATACAGCCGATGGACAACCCGTTCTCACAGATGAGATCACTGAAGCATCAGGAACAGCGGAAGGACCTGAAGAAGCAGGAAGCTCTGAAAGTGTTCGGGAAAGCGGAGGATCCGGAGGAGACGAGGAAACTGGAGCGGTCGAGGAGAGCCGAGAGGCTGAAGAAGCTGGAAAAACTCCGGGAACTGAGGAAACTGGAGAAGATGTTCCAGTAAAAACGAGCTGGTTCCAGCGTCTTAAAGCTGGGCTCTCCCGTTCTTCTAATGCCTTATCTGAGGGCATCAGCTCGATCTTCACCAAGCGCAAGCTGGATGCAGATACTCTTGAAGAGCTGGAAGATATTCTGATTCAAGCAGACCTTGGCATTGATACAGCGATTGCGATTACCGACCGTGTATCTGATGGTCGCTATGATAAGGAAATTTCAGGCGAGGAAGTCCGCAGTATCCTTGCTGAAGAAATTGAAAGCGTCCTTGACCCTGTTGCTAAACCGCTGGACCTTGAAAGCGGTCATAAACCACACATCGTCTTGATGGTTGGCGTAAACGGTACAGGCAAAACCACCACAATCGGTAAGCTGTCATCTCTGCTGCATGAGCAGGGTAAGAAAGTGATGCTCGCAGCGGGCGACACGTTCCGCGCTGCAGCTGTTGAGCAGCTGAAAATTTGGGGTGAGCGCACTGGTGCTGAAGTTGTGGCGCGCGATACTGGCGCAGATGCTGCTGGCCTTGCATACGATGCCGTTGATGCCGCTCTCAGCAACGATACTGATGTGCTGTTGATTGATACCGCTGGCCGCTTGCAGAACAAAGCTGAACTGATGGATGAGCTTGAGAAGATCATTCGCGTGATCCGCAAGCGTGTTCCTGATGCACCGCATACCACTTTGCTGACCCTTGATGCGACCACAGGCCAGAATGCTCTTTCTCAGGTGGAGATTTTCGGCAAGGTTGCTGGTGTAACTGGTCTTGTAATGACCAAGCTGGACGGCACAGCCCGCGGCGGTATTCTGGTGGCGATTGCCCGCAAATACGGCCTGCCAGTGCACTTCATTGGCGTTGGTGAAGGCGTAGATGACCTTGAGCCGTTCTCAGCAAAAGACTTTGCAGCAGCCATTGCTGGCAAAGACCACGAGCAAGACTAACTAAGCTATGTGATTTGGGAAGGCGTCTTTCGCCTTTCCACTCCTACCTACTTTCAGGTCATTTTCTTCGAGTTCATTGGACACACCTGAGCAATCAGATAGACTGGTGCTTCTGTTGCTGTGCTATCAATTTGTGAGCTCTTCCATGACACTTGAGTATCTTCTAACGTCCTTCATTGTTGTCCTGCTGCCCGGACCAGGTGTGCTTTACACGATTGCTATCGGGCTTGGGAAAGGGCTTAAGCCAAGTGTTGCTGCTGCGTTTGGTTGTACGCTCGGGATTGTTCCAGCAGCTTTGGCAAGCATTATTGGGGTGGCAGCGATCTTTCATAGCAGCGCCCTCGCTTATCAGATCCTGAAGTATCTTGGTGTTGCTTATCTGCTTTACATGTCATGGAGCATCCTGCGCAGTGGTGGTGCGCTGGAAGTGAGTGGAGAGAAGCGCGAGAGAACTCTTTATCGCACTGCACTCGACGGTATTCTGCTTAATGTGCTGAACCCAAAGCTGTCTCTGTTTTTCCTCGCTTTCCTCCCTCAGTTCGTTTCTCCTGACAGTGAAAATGCAACATCTGCTCTACTCTTCCATGCCTTTGTTTTTATGGCACTTACATTTGTTGTTTTCATCGGGTACGGCGCAATGGCGTCGCTGGCCCGCGATTATGTGATCAACCGCCCAAAAGTTATGGCTTGGCTCAAACGAGGTTTTGCAGCTACGTTTGGCGCGCTTGGTGTTAAGCTGGCACTCTCAGAGAACTGATAGGCTTCCTGCATTTCTGGAACAACAAACTACTGGAACACAATGGAAAATTTAAAACTCAGGTTCCCGCCTGTGGCCGTCTTCTTTAGCTTTGCGGTTATCATCTGGATGGTTGCAACGATGCTTCCCGGAGATATCAATCTGCATGGTGCAGAGACAACATTTCTTGTGATTGGCATCGGAGCTGGTGGTTATTTTGGAGTGACCGGGCTCTCTGAGTTTCGCAGAGCGCGGACGACAACGAGCCCTTCGCACCCTGAAAATGCGAGTGCGATTGTTTCTGACGGAATTTACTCCAAAACGCGCAACCCTATGTATCTGGGCTTGCAATTCATCCTGTTGGGATGGGCCATCTTTCAGGGGAACTTGTTCGCCATTCCAGTTGCTCTGGGTTTTGCTGTCTACATCACCCTGTTCCAGATCAAACCTGAAGAAGACCTTCTGGAAGAGAACTTTGGTCAAGAGTACCTTGCCTACAAAGCATGCGTCCGGCGCTGGATGTAAGTTCTCCGCACGATGTACAAGCACCTTGCCTTGAATGCTTCAACCTCCACTTCCTTTTGTTACTCTATGGTAAGAATGCGCAAGTAGTGTCCCTGGCGTGATACTGGCCGTTGATCCAAAAGAAACAACAAAAGGGAGATCCTGATGGCCGTGCTTTTGACATTCGAAGACATCGAAAAGGTCTACAAAGACACCAGCAAGATCAAGGCTGCTTTCAAAAAAGCTAAGGTGGATGAAAAAACCGAAGACGCCTTCCTCAAAGAACTCAAGCAAAAAAAGAAACGCGCTGAAGATAAGTTTCTTGATGAGGTGAGCAAAGATTCCAAACTGAAGAATTTCAAACCAACATCATTGAAAGGTGATGGCGGGTACACGAAGGCAATGGCCGAAGCAGTTAAGCGGACATCAATTCAGCTGATGGAAGCGAGTGGCAAGGTTACGCTAAAAGTCGGCAAGGATGTTGTCGTTGGAACCTAGTTCCTTACTTCTACCGTAGATTTGCAATGACCATGGCCGAATGTTCGGCCATGGGTAAGTTCTTATTGCTCATTGAGCTAAGGTAGCAGCACATCAAGAGCTGATGACGCCCTCAATTGCTTCCAGACGGAATGCAGCAGCCATCAGGGCTTTGGTGTACTCGGTCTGCGGGTTGTCAAAGACCTCGTCTGACGTCCCTACCTCCATCACCTTGCCATGCTGCATAACGACCACATCATTGGCGAGTGCACGGACGACCTTGAGGTCGTGCGAGATAAACAAATACGCCAAGCTATGAGCCTTTTGCAGATCGCGAAGCAAGTCGACGACCTGTGCCTGAACGCTCATATCCAGCGCCGACGTTGGTTCATCCAGCATCACAAACTTTGGTTCCAGCACCATTGCCCGCGCAATCGAGACACGTTGGCGCTGCCCGCCTGAGAATTCATGCGGATAACGGAACCTAGTAGCTGCATCCAACCCCACTTCTTCCAGCGCACCTGCAACCTTGGCTTCCCGCTCTTTAGCCGTGAGGTTAGGCATGTGGATCTTGAGACCTTCGCCGACAATTTCCGAGACTGACATACGCGGCGACAAGGAACCGAATGGATCCTGAAACACGATTTGCATATCCCGGCGCAGTGGACGCATCTGCTTCCACGAGTGCTCCTGAATATCAGAGCCACTGAAGCTAATCTGACCGTTTGAGGAGATCATACGCAGGATAGCAAGACCCAGCGTGGTCTTCCCTGATCCACTTTCACCCACAATGCCCAGTGTCTGCCCAGCGCGAACGGTCACATCAATGCCATCGACTGCTTTGATGTAACTGACAGTTTTACGCAGGAAGCCGCGTTTGACGGGGAACCAGACCTTGAGGTCTTTGGCTTCCACGACAATTGGCTGACTGGTATCGCCGGCAGGTGGATGCCCTTTAGGCTCAGCTGCCAGCAGATGCTGGGTGTATTCGTGCTGAGGGCTTTCGAAAATATCTTCGGTATCGCCGTGTTCGACGATTTTGCCCTGTGTCATCACACAGACACGATCAGCGATCCGGCGAACAATTCCAAGGTCGTGCGTGATGAAGAGCATAGCCATGCCTGTGCTCTTCTGCAGGTCTTTCAGCAGCTGCAGGATTTGCGCCTGAACCGTGACATCGAGTGCCGTTGTCGGTTCATCCGCAATCAGCAGGTCCGGCTCGTTTGCCAATGCCATGGCGATCATGACACGTTGGCGCTGACCACCGGAGAGCTGGTGCGGATAGGACTTCAGGCGTTCTTCCGGATTTGGAATGCCGACCTGATCCAGAAGTTCCAACACACGTTTTCGGGCATTCGTCTCACCGAGGCCGCGGTGGATCTTCAGGATCTCCGCGATCTGCTGTTCGATGGTGTGTAGCGGGTTCAGTGAACTCATAGGCTCCTGAAAGATCATGGAGATCTTG
Organism: Pseudovibrio sp. Ad37; assembly: GCF_001623075.1. GTDB lineage: Bacteria > Pseudomonadota > Alphaproteobacteria > Rhizobiales > Stappiaceae > Pseudovibrio. Next base: position 98,444 of record NZ_LMCF01000012.1, on the reverse strand, counting down.
TTGCCACGCACACGGCGCATTTCACTTTCGGTCGCAGCTATCAGGTCTTCACCCTGATAGACGATCTTGCCAGTTGGATGGCTTGCAGCCGGATAGGGCAAAAGCTTGAGCACGGACAGTGCTGAAACAGATTTGCCTGAGCCACTTTCGCCCACAAGTGCGACGGTCTCGCCTTCCTTGATGTCGAAAGAGATCTGGTCAACGGCGAGATTTTCCTTTTCGCCTTGCTGGAAGGCGATGGAAAGGTCCTCAACAGAGAGGAGCGTTTGATTATCAGTCATATGCGATCCTCCCTTCAGTTCATCGTTTTGCGTGGATCAAAGGCATCGCGAACCGCTTCACCGATGAAGATCAGCAGGCTGAGCATAATCGACAGGACGAAGAAGCCTGTCATGCCAAGCCATGGCGCTTGAAGGTTGTTCTTGCCCTGCTTGAGCAGCTCACCCAGCGAAGCGGAGCCCGGAGGCAAGCCGAAGCCGAGGAAGTCCAGCGCTGTCAGCGTGGAGATAGACCCATTCAGGATGAACGGCATGAATGTAAGCGTTGCGACCATCGCGTTTGGCAGCAGATGGCGGCGCATGATCGTACCATTGGAAACGCCTAAAGCTCGCGCAGCGGAGATGTATTCGAAGTTCCTGCCTCTCAGGAACTCCGCCCGGACTACGCCAACCAAAGCCACCCACGAGAATGCGAGCAGGATTGAGAAGAGGATCCAGAACCCCGGCGTCAGCACCGACGAGATGATCAAAATGAGGTAGAGCGTCGGCATTGCTGTCCAGATTTCAATGAAGCGCTGTAAACCGAGGTCAACCCAACCACCGTAGAAGCCCTGTACGGCGCCGGCACCAATGCCGATGACGGAGGATGCCAGTGTTAGCGCCAGACCGAAGAGCACCGAGATGCGGAATCCGTAGACAAGACGGGCAAGCACATCACGGCCCTGATCATCCGTGCCGAGCCAGTTCCAGTTGCCAATTGTACAGTTTGGATCGTTTACACCCTCAGCATAACGCTCGCAGCGCAGCTCCTTATCCATCATCCAGCTTGGAGGAGCTGGTGCCGGGACCGGGATTTCGTTGTTGACCGTCTGGTAGGAATAGCGGATCGGAGGCCAGAGAATCCAGCCGTTGGCGTCGATCTCTTCCTGAATGAATGGATCACGATAATCCGTTGTTGCAAGGAAACCGCCAAACTTTTCCTCCGGGTAATCCGTAAAGACCGGCATGAGTAGCTCGCCCTTATAGGAAACCAGGATTGGGCGGTCGTTGGTGATGAATTCTGCGCCCAGTGCGAGCACAAACAGGACGAGGAAAATCCAAAGGGACCAGTATCCACGCTTGTTGGCTTTGAAGTTTTGCAGGCGGCGCTGGTTGAGAGGAGACAGCTTTTGCCGCTTTTCAGGCGGTTGCGTCTGCTCTGGCAGCGGATTGATTGTTTCGTAGCCCTGATCCTGAAGGCGTTTTTCGAGTTGTGTGTCCATTGCTCGTTACACCTCCCGGCTTTCGAAATCGATCCGGGGATCAATCCAGGTGTAGGTGAGGTCTGAAACCAGATTCACAATCAAACCCATCAACGAGAAGATATAAAGCGTGGCGAACATAACTGCATAGTCACGGTTGAGCGCCGATTCAAAACCCAACAGGCCAAGGCCATCCAACGAGAAGATCGTCTCAATGAGGAGCGAGCCTGCAAAGAACGCCGAGATGAACGCACCCGGGAAGCCAGCGACAACGATAAGCATCGCATTGCGGAAGACATGGCCATAAAGCACCTGACGCTCTGTCAGGCCTTTGGCGCGAGCAGTCTGAACGTATTGCTTTCGGATTTCATCGAGGAAAGAGTTCTTCGTCAAAAGCGTTGTTGTTGCAAAGGCGGAGAGCGCCATCGCAGTCAATGGCAAGACCAGATGCCAGAAGTAGTCGAGAATCCGTTGTGGCCATGACATATCGCTCCAGCCCTCTGAGGTGAGGCCTCGGAGCGGGAAGAAATCCCAAAAAGAGCCACCGGCGAAGAGAACAATCAGCATGATTGCAAACAGGAAGCCCGGGATTGCATAGCCAACAATGATGATGCTGGACGTCCAGACATCAAACGAGGTGCCATCTTTTACTGCTTTGCGAATACCAAGGGGGATCGAGATGCCATAGGAGATGAGCGTCATCCATAGGCCCAGCGAGATCGATACCGGCAGCTTTTCGACGATCAGATCAACAACAGCAATGTCACGGAAGTAGCTTTCGCCGAAATTGAAGGTCGCGTAGTCCAAGATCAAGCGCCCGAAACGCTCCAGAGGAGGTTTATCGAAGCCAAACTGGACCTCGAGTTCCTTGATGAACTCCGGATCAAGACCCTGTGCTCCTCGATATTTCGATCCTGCACTGTCTCCGCCGCCCTGATTGGCTGCGGCAGAACTTCCAAAATCACTTCCACCACCCGAAATGCGGCTGGTTGCGGATACACTATCCCCTTGCAATTGAGCGATAACTTGCTCAATCGGTCCACCTGGTGCGAACTGAATAATGACAAAGTTGATTGCCATGATGCCGATAAGGGTCGGGATCATCAAAAGCAATCTACGCAGAATATAGGCGCCCATGGGCTTCTTTTGTCCCTAATTTTCCTTGCCGATGCGAGCGGCTTTTTCTGAATCCACCCACCACGCCGCTTCTACGGGGAAGGCATATGCCGGCATATCATTCGGAATGCCGAACATGTCCCAGACAGCTACTGTGTGGAAGGCTTTGAACCACTGCGGCACCCAGTAATAGCCTGCGCGCAGAACTCTATCCAATGCTCTGGCAGCGGTTATCATTTCCTCACGCGAGGATGCATTCAGCGCCTTATCCACCAAATCGTCGACAGCAGGCACCTTGATGCCCGAGAGATTGTAAGATCCGAAGGTTTCAGCAGAGGCCGATGTCCAGAAGTTACGGATGCTCGGCCCAAGTGTTGGTGTCAGAGAAAAACGATGCCCGACAATGTCATAATCGAAATCATCTACACGCTTCTGGAACTGTGCCGGATCAACGACGCGGAAGCTTGCTTCAATGCCTAACAGTCTGAGATTCTTGACATATGGCAGTACAATTCGTTCGAAAGCAGGCGAGTTGGAAAGGAACTCCATTTGCAGCTGCTTTCCGTCAGGCCCGATCAACTGCTCACCGCGTCTGTAGTAGCCTGCCTCTTTGAGCAGAAGCGAGGCTTCTCTGAGGAGTTTGCGATCCTGACCTGAACCATTGGAAACCGGTTGTGTGATCGCTTCGCCAAAGACCCCATCTGGCAGGTCTTTCTTGTAGGGCTCAAGCAGGGCCAGTTCGGCATCGCTTGGCAGACCAACAGCCTTCATTTCCGAGTTTTCAAAGAACGACTGGGTTCTGGTGTACAGATCATAAAACAGAGCGGAATTTGACCACTCAAAATCGAAGGCGTAGCCGAGCGCTTCACGGACCTTGGGATTGGAGAACTTTTCTTTGCGCGTGTTGAGGAACCAGCCTTGCGCTCCTGATGGGAGGCGGATGGCAAATTCCTTCTTGGCAACACGTCCCTCTGTTAATGCAGGGAAGTTGTATTCTGTCGCCCAGGTCTTTGACGAGAACTCTTCGTGGAACGTCAAACGGCCTTTCTTGAAGGCTTCGAATGTTGCCTGACGATCTCGGAAAAAGTCCAGACGGATAATTTCGAAGTTGTGATGGCCTTTGGTTACTGGCAGGTCTTTTGCCCAGTAATTCTCTACCTTTTTGTACTCTATGTACCGGCCAATCTCATAGCGTCCGACCATATATGGTCCCGAGGACAACGGCGGTGTCAGTGTTGACGCCTCGAAGTTGTAGCGGGTGTAGTACGCTTTTGAGAGGATAGGGAGAGTTGCTATCAATAAGGGAAGTTGCCTGCTGTGATTACCTGAAAAAGCGACCGTGACAGTGTGTTCATCCGGTGCGGTCGCAGAGACCATTTCCTTGATGGACTGACTGATAATCGGGTGCCCTTTTTCCTTCAGAAGGTTCAGACTGAAAGCAACATCTTCTGCATTAAGCATCGACCCATCGTGGAACCGGGCTTCTGGCCTAATTTTGAAGGTGACGAAGTTGCCGTCTTCAGAGACCAGAGCGCTTTCGGCCACCAGACCATATACGGCATCCGGTTCGTCATAGGCACGCACCATCAGGCTATCAAAACAGAGCTCCATACGCGGTGGGGCATCTCCTTTGAGGATGAAGGTGTTGAACGTGTTGAAGGTCTGCGGGTTCTGATTGTAGCCCCAGCTCGGCGCAGTCATGGCGATTTTGCCACCAACCGGAGCTTCCGGATTGACGTAGTCAAACGCCGTGAAATCCTTTGGGTACTTCAGATCACCAAAGACAGAGAGGCCGTGGCTTAAGGTTCCTGCCTGAACCGGCAGGGCTCCACCGGGTACAAGAAAGGCTGCCGCAGTGGCCGCGCTGAAGTGCAGGAAGCTACGTCTACTGATTTGGCTAAGCGTCATCAATTGGCCTCCTCTATCTTCTTGGCTTTTTCTTCGTCCCACCACCAAACGGTTGGGAAACCTATGGAGAATTCAGGAAGCTGTTTTGGGTGTGCGAAACGATCCCACCGCGCAACGCGGCTGAATGGAGATGTCCACCCTGGAACAACGTATTGCTCCCACATCAGGATACGGTCCAAAGCCTTAGTTGCAGCAACCAGCTCGTCACGATCGTCAGAGTTGATGATGATATCAATCAGCTTGTCGATGGCAGGGTTTTTGATACCCGCATAGTTTTGAGAGGCTTCGCTGTCTGCTGCATTTGAGCCCCAATACTCTCTCTGCTCGTTGCCCGGAGAGAGAGACTGCGCCCAGCCGGTGTAGATCATGCCGAAATCACGGCTGCGGACGCGGTTGACATATTGTGAGCTGTCGACGACGCGCAGCTGCAGGTCAATGCCAAGCTTCTTCAGCGAGGCCTGATAACGAAGAGCTACACGCTCAAAGCGGCCACCATTCATCAGGTATTCGATTGTGAATGGTTCACCAGTCTCTTTGTTGACGAGCTTACCTTGCTTTTGCACGTAGCCAGCTTCTTTAAGAAGGCCGATTGCCTTTCTCAGGTTGGCACGCTCCTGACGGGAATCTTCGGATACCGGATTCTCATAGGGCTCTGTAAAGACGGCTTCAGGCACTGGCGCTTTCAAAGACTTCAGAATTTCCAGCTCACGCCCCTCTGGCAAGCCTGCAGATGCGAGCTTTGTTCCGTCGAAGTAGCTGGTGAAACGGCTGTATTGATCAAAGAAGATCGTGCGGTTCATTTCCTGGAAATTCAAGGCATAGTTCAGTGCCCGGCGCACCCGACGATCCTGAAACTTCTCTTTGCGGGTGTTGAGAATAAAGCCCAGCATCAAGCCACTACCACGATACGTCTGCGGGAATTTTTCCAGCACCACATGGTTGGCTTTCACAGCAGGAATATCGTAGGCGGTTGCCCAGTTCTTTGCCGTGGTTTCCGTGCGCCAGTCAAAACGGTCAGCCTTAAAGGCTTCAAGCTGCACGGTTTCGTCGCGGTAGTAATCGTAGGCGATTGTGTCGAAGTTGTTGGAACCAACATTCACATTCAGATCTTGCCCCCAATAGTCGTCAACGCGCTCAAATGAGATTGAACGCCCAGGTACGACTTTTCCAATGCGGTACGGACCAGAGCCGAGGGGCACTTCCAAGGTGCTTCTGGAAATGTCACGCACATTTCCAGAAGCACCTTTCTCATTCCACCAATGCTTTGGCATGATGTAGAGCGAACCAAGGATTTGCGGGGCTTCTCTGTTACCCGGTTTATCGAAGTTGAAGCGGATCTCTGTCGGGCTCAGAATGTCATAGCCCGTAACATGACGATAATAGTATTTTCGGGAAGGATCTTGCGTGGTCCATTGATCGAATGACCATCCCACATCTTCTGTGGTGATTGGTTTGCCATCGTGCCAGCGTGCATCAGGGCGCAAGCGATAGACCACCCACGCAAAGTCTTCGGGATATTTCATCGCATCAGCGATCAAGCCATATTCAGTCGAGGACTCGCTCATTGATGGGGTCATCAGGGTATCGTAGATGAGGCCCAGTCCACCTGCACGAATGCCCTTTGATGCCACAAGGTTCAAACTGTCAAAGGTGCCCGTTGCCGAGAGCCGCACCCTGCCCCCTTTGGGAGCATCCGGATTGACATAGGGGAAGTGCGCGAAACCTTCCGGCATCTGAGGAGCGCTGATGAGGGAGTCTGCATACCGCCATTCAGGCTCACTGGTTTCAGCAATTGCTGCGGAGGATGTCAGGCTTGCAATGGCAAGCGCCAAACCTGTCAGTGAGCTATATAGTCTGGTACGCACAGCATTCCTCCATAAATACAATCAGTAGTTCTAGCGTAGAAAAAACACCACGCGCTGAAAATTGAACTTTTCTTGCAGCTTTCAGCCAAACTTAAACTAAGATTACGGCTGAAAACACTTCCGCTACAACGTCTTTTGCCAAGATGACAAAAATTTAACTGGAAGAAACGAGGAAAAGGTTAGCATTCACGCAAATTCAGACAATAAAAAAGCCGGGATCAAATCCCGGCTCTTTAACAATTCTACCCTCACATATGTGGGAGGGATATCAATTCAATATTAATTGATCGGTACTGGGTTGTCTGAAAGTGAACGCAGGTAAGCGATCAGGTCAGCACGTGGCTTGTCTTTCTTCAGACCAGCGTAGCCCATGGATGTACCAGAAACATGTTTCTTAGGTGCTTTGATGAACTCGTTGAGCTGCTCAAAGGACCACTCAGGATTGTTTGCCGCAAATTCCTGCATCGCTGAGGAATAAGAGAAGCCATCATGAGATGCAGGTGCGCGACCTACAACACCCCAGAGACCCGGGCCAACTTTGTTTTTTCCACCCTGATCGAAGGTGTGACAAGCTGCACATTTTTTAGCTTGTTTCGCACCGGCATCCGCAGAAGCAGTGGTGAGCAGCTCTTCAATTGAGACGACCTTGACTTCTTCCGCAGCTTCATCACCTGCGCCGTTGTCGGCACCAGCGACTTCAATCTCAAAACCGCGTTTCTCGTTTCCATGAGGCGCAAAGATGACTTCCGTCAAAACATTCAGGCCCATGAATACAACCAAGGCGAACAGAATTGCGCCGGCAATTTTGTTCAGTTCAAACGAATTCATAGCTCACACGCTCCGAATATTTGGTTAGGCTAGCCTTCATGCAGCAGGCACGGCACCTAACTCGATATGTGTATTTTGCTGGGAAACTACAGTTATTTTCGGGCACTTGTCCATAATTTAATTAGTGTTTTTCCTAGGTCTTTTGCAGTGATGTGGACCACAGGTTGATGTTTGAGAGCTCAAAAAACCAAGGAACACAACAACTCTCGCCGGTCAGCAGTTTAAAATGGCTATAAACTACTGATTTATTCGAGGATATCCCGCTCAGGCCAATTCAGATTGCAGTGAAGGCGCAGCGCAACCAATTTACCTGAACTCAAGAGAATGCGACAAAATATCACACCAGAGCGCTTTTAGATCTGGGGATTTCATTGCAGAGCACTCAACAGGACCGTAAACGCGTTCATTCTTGAGGTCTTTTCACCTTAAGTTTCGCCTCTGAGTATTATTAAGGTTTGCAATCCCTCACATCTAGGGCAATTTGTGCGAGGGGCTGTTTCGCGACTGTTGGCGAAGCCTCAAATGTATCAGGTTTCTAAATTGCCGTGAGTATAGTGATGTCAGATCAGCGCAAAGTCGTGTTTCAAGGAGAAGTGGGAGCTAACTCCCATATGGCGTGCAACGCCGTTTACCCAGAGTACCAAGCTATCCCTTGCGCGACTTTTGAAGACTGCTTCCACGCGATCGAGACCGGAGAAGCAGAACTTGGCATGATCCCGATCGAAAATTCGGTTGCGGGACGCGTTGCAGACATTCACCACCTGCTTCCTCGCAGCAATCTGCACATTATCGGCGAATACTTCATGCCGATTCGGTTTCAGCTGATGGGCATCAAAGGCACCAAGCTGGAAGAGCTGAAGAGTGTTCAAAGCCATATCATGGGGCTTGGACAATGCCGAAACTTCATTCGCGATCATAACCTTAAGCCGATTATTGGCGCTGACACAGCTGGATCCGCACGCCAGGTTGTTGAAGGTGGCGACAAAACAATCGGGGCCTTTGCTCCAGAGCTTGCGGCTGATGTTTATGGTCTGGATATCCTCGCACGTGATTGTGAAGACGCTGCCCATAACACGACCCGTTTCGTGATCCTCTCTCGCGAGAAAAAGCAGACTGCGAACACTGGCCAACCGATCATCACGACCTTCATTTTCCGCGTTCGAAACGTTTCTGCTTCTCTTTACAAAGGGTTAGGCGGTTTTGCGACCAACAACGTCAACATGACGAAGCTGGAATCCTATCAGCTTGAAGGTCAGTTTTTCGCCTCCATGTTTTACGCAGATATTGAAGGACACCCAGAAGAACCCAACGTAGCCCTTGCACTTGAGGAGCTGGCGTTTTATTCGACTGAACTGAATATTCTTGGGGTGTACAACGCTAGCCCGTTCCGCGAAAAAATTCGGGAACCTGAGGCTAACCGTGCTTTGCGTCCTACACCAGGGAAATAACAGTTGTAGGCCTTGCTCCAACGGTGAGTCACCTATGTATCGTTCCGGGCGCTTGTGATCCGGGCTAGTTACAAGGACTTTACATGTCTGAATTCAAGTTTGATGCATTGTGCATCGGCAATGCAATCACTGACGTCTTCTCTCATGTAGAAGATAGCTTTCTCGTTGAGCAGTCTTTGGTAAAGGGTTCCATGCGCCTGGTCGATACAGACGAAGCGCTGCGCCTCTATGACCTGATGGGTCAAACAACCCGCATCTCCGGTGGCAGTGCAGGCAATACTGCTGCTGGTATCGCCTCGCTTGGTGGTGCGCCTGCCTTTATCGGCAAGGTCGCAGCTGATGAAGTTGGGGACGTTTATCGCCATGACATGAACAGCATTGGCGCGCACTTCAACACAGGCCCGCTGCGTGATGATCTCGCGTCTGGCCGCTCCATGATCCTGATCACCCCGGACGGTGAGCGGACTATGAACACCTATCTGGGTGCAGCGACCAAGCTGACTGCGTTTGATATCGACCGCGATGTGGTTGCCAATTCTGCAATCACTTATATGGAAGGTTATCTCTGGGACGAAGAGGCAGCGAAAAATGCGTTTCTTGAAGCTTCCAGAATTGCCCATGAAGCAGGGCAGCTGGTGTCGCTTTCATTGTCAGACAGCTTCTGCGTTGATCGTTTCCGCGATGAATTCCTAGAACTGATCCAGGAAGACAAAGTTGACATTCTGTTTGCCAATGAGCATGAGCTCAAAGCGCTCTACCAGACCTCTGACATTGAAACTGCGATTGCGATGGTGCGCGAGGATTGCACACTAACCGCGCTGACATTGGGCTCAGAAGGCGCTATGGCGATTTCTCGCGAGGAAACTGTACATGTGCCAGCTTCCGCTATTATTGGCGGTGTGCGTGACCTGACAGGCGCTGGAGACCTGTTTGCGTCTGGCTTCTTGTTTGGTCTGGCGCGTGATTTCAGCCTGAGCGATTGTGCTGAGCTGGGTTGCCTTTGTGCTGGTGAAGTTATCAGCCACGTTGGTGCGCGCCCTGAAAAGCCGCTTAATCAGATTGCAGAGCAGACTGGCTTCACGCTCAAGGTCTAGCCCTTTATTTTCATGCGTATTCTTATCTGAAAACCGGAACCACTTTTTGGGAATGCGCTCGAGTGATTTGACAATAAAAATTCAGGCGGCTTGCGGGCCGCCTTTTTTATTTGCTGATTTGCTGAATATCTTCAGCGCTGTTTACCTGAAAGAAGAGCGGCTGTGCGGTGCCGATGTGCATGCACTCGGTCTCTTTTTGATTAAGCTTGCAAATCTTCGAGACCAGCCCTCGAATTGTATTTCGGTGCGAGGAGATGATGACATTTTTTCCATTCATCAACTGAGGCAGGACACTGTGTTTAAACACACCATGAGCTCTGTTCGCGGTCATCTCCACACTTTCACCACCGGGCGGCACGGCGTGCAAGGAGTGGCGCCATTGGTGCACTTGCTCCACACCGTGTTCCTGAACCGCGCTTTCGATAGAAATGCCTGTGAGATCACCATAGGCCCTTTCATTGAAGAGCTTGTCCTCAATGACATGCAGATGAGATTGCTCAGCTTCTTCGAGAATGAGATCCAGTGTTTTGCGGGCGCGCCTAAGGCCTGATGAATAGGCCAGATCGAACTGGATTGCCTGAGAATGGAGAGTACGACCTGCGTTTCGGGCTTCTTCAATGCCCTTGGCACTCAGCTCAGGATTGGCCTGTCCTGAGAAAACCTTTAGCGCATTCCATTCGCTTTGCCCGTGGCGTACCAACACCAACAATCCCATAAAACACGCCTCTCAGATCTTCTTTGTGTGCGTGTCTTATATAGGTTCAATTGCAGCTCTAAACCCGACTTTCGTTAAAACATCCAATGATGATTTCAGGCAGGCTCCAGAATGTTGGTGGGCAGGCCGTCCAGACTTGTGGCGTTGTGCTTGCGCCAGTAGTTCTCCAACTCCTCACGATCCATCGTCTCGTAGTAGGGCAGGAATTCTTTTTCAACGCGCGTATCAACCAAATCCATGCGCGGGACTGTTGAGCCGCATGAGGTCTGAATGAGTTCGATATCAAGGTCGAAGATTTGTCGACACCCCGGCAGGTCGGGGAACTGAGCAACCAGTTTAGCCCAGTCCTCATCTCTTGGATGAATGACCTTTGCTGTTCCAAACACTCGAAGCGTGAGGCGCTGCTCGCCGAACGAACAGAACATGAGCGTCATGCGGCCATCATCTTGCACGTGGGTGGCTGTCTCATTGCCAATGCCGGTCAGGTTCAGCCAGATGATGCGCTCGTCACTTAAAACCCTGAGGGTATCCATGCCTTTGGGGGACAGGTTGATGTGCCCTGTGGCAGCAGCTGTTGCGACGAAGAACATTGATTGCTCTTCGATGTGCTGACGAAATCTGCGGTTCAGTTTTTTGGCTACGATCATCGGCTTTCTGATGCCTTTTCAGGAGCGACTAGTCGGCGACTGCATATTGGGTGTTGATGCGGCGCTGCTCACTGGCGTAGCTGCCAGAACGTCCGCCATTGCGTTTGTCGTAACTTCTTGCCCAGGCCTGCCAAAACTCTTGGGAACTGCTGTCCATCTCGGTGATTTCCGGTTGGACAATCGGTGTCTTCGGCAGGATCGTGTTGGGCAACTGCACGACCTGCAACAAAGGCCGGTGGCGTGGGAAGCTGATTGGGACATCCTGTTTGCGAAGCTTGATATTGATGAAGAGCGGTGAACAGAACCAGCTGGAGTCAATCATCGCTTCAAAGCAATCATAGCCTGCATTGGACGGCAGGTTGATTGGGCCGCGGACCCAATGGCACTGACCTTCATCGCCGATCAAGCTGTAACCAGCGCCGATCTGAACGATGTCGCCTTCAGGAAACACATCCAGAAATGGCGGGTAGTAATCCTCCAGCCCCTCTGGGCAGGAGTTTTGGTAGTCTTCCACGAAGTCTGTAAGATACAACCGATCCAGCAGGGTCCACTCGCCCTCGGCGCCAAGCCGATAGAGGGCCTCAGATCCGGTCCACATCAGATAAAAATCTACTGGCGGGTAAACATAGTAGCCCTGACGAGAAGCAGTAAGGAGGGGTTCACAATACTTCATTGCCCGGGCTGGCATCATGCCAAGGTTCGTTCCATCTGCCTTGACGACGTCCGGGGCAGATTTGACCATTCTTACAAACTTCACAGGAATTCCCTCGCAGATAAAACACTCTGCAAAAATGAAGCGAGGCAGCCTAAACTGCCTCACACATTAAATTATTTTGGTTTTTTCTCTTCATCTTTTGGAGCAAGGCCACCATTCAACTTTGCTGGCTTTGCTTGAGCAGATGCTGGGCGACCGTCGTTTGCTACTGAAAACTTCATAGGTTGTCCTCTCAATTAATATATTAATGCGGTCATACATTTTCTGTATGCATGGAGAGGCTTGCATCGAATCTTACGTAGCGCAAGGTAAATAATAATGACGCATGCATTATCTATTATTGATAATTTTAAGTGTATTTAATTTCACATACTTAGTATTTTAACAAAGACTATTTGTGTGAATAATATTTATATTTTTACAATTCTAATTCAGCCATTCCAGAGCAGTGCAACTCAGCCAAATAAAAAAGCGGCCCGAAGAGCCGCTTTTTATGATTCTGAATTTTGAGGGTGGCTTAAACTTCTGCCAGGTCCTCAACTGAAAGAACCTTACCTTCTTCATCAAGGCGATAAACAACAGGCTTGCCTGTGCCGAGCTCGCGCTTGAGGATTTCTTCAGGTGAAAGTCCTTCAAGTTCCATGATGAGGGAACGCAGGGAGTTGCCGTGTGCAGCAACAATCACGCGATTGCCTTCGAGAACTTTAGGAAGAATGTCAGAACGATAGTAAGGCAGGGTGCGCTCTGCAGTCATCTTCAGGCTTTCGCCGCCTGGAGGAGGAACGTCGAAAGAACGACGCCAGATGTGAACCTGTTCTTCACCAAATTTCTGACGAGCTTCGTCTTTGTTCATGCCGGTGATGTCACCGTAGTCACGCTCGTTCAGAGCCTGATCTTTTGATGTTGGCAGGTCTTCCTGACCAAGCTCACCAAGGATCAGCTTAAGAGTGTGTTGAGCACGCAGCAGGTCAGAAGTGAACGCCAGATCAAATGTCAGGTTCATTTCTTTGAGTTTTTTACCGGCTGTTGTTGCTTCTTCAACACCCTGTTCTGTCAGGTCTGGGTTTTTCCAGCCGGTGAACAGGTTTTTCAAATTCCATTCGCTTTGTCCGTGACGGACGAGAACCAAAAGGCGTTCCATTAAGCTCTCCTAAGGAGGTTATGTTTGCTTGAAAACAGCTGTCTTGGAAGGACTGTTTCAAGTCTCATTTCACATGTCTTGCTCATCGCTCATCAGAGCACGTCGCGTTCATGTACGTTTGCGCATCGCGCTCCAACATCTTTGTTGGAGCGAAGTCTTGTCGTTTGATTGAACCCAATCAAACAGAACACGCTCTAGCAAGCATGCATTGTATGTCACTCATCATTCAGGCCGAGAACATCAGCCATTGAGTACAGGCCCGGTTGCTGATTGTGCGCCCAGAGGGCTGCTTTCACGGCACCGCGAGCAAACAGTTGTCTATCCGTTGCGATATGTGAGAGATCTATACGCTCTCCCTCGCTCGCAAACATCACCGTATGTTCACCTACGACAGATCCACCTCGCAATGTTGCAAAGCCGATGTCGCCTCTTTTTCGTTCACCCGTAATGCCGTCTCGTGTGCGAACACTATGGGTTTCAAGATCAATCCCCCGGCCTTCAGCTGCTGCCTCACCCAACAGCAATGCTGTTCCTGATGGGGCATCAACTTTATGCCGATGATGCATTTCCAGGACTTCGATATCGAAATCTTCATCCAGAGCTGCAGCGGCCTTTTTAATGAGGCATGCGAGCAGGTTAACACCTAGGCTCATATTGCCTGATTTTACAATGCGGGCTGATGTCGCGGCGTGAGCAAGTTCGGTAGATTGAGCAGACGTCATTCCGGTTGTGCCGATAATGTGCGCAATAGAATGACGTGCCGCAGCTTCTGCAAATTCAACCGTTGCCTCTGGCACGGTGAAGTCCAGCACGCCATCTGCACCTGCAAATGCCGCCTCAAGATCATCGGTGATTGCAACGCCGAGTTTACCACATTCTGCGAGTTCGCCAGCATCTGTGCCCAGAAACTGGGAGTGTTTGCGCTCGATCGCGGCTGACACCACAACCCCGTCCATTTCGGTCACTGTGCGTACCAGCGCACGCCCCATTCGGCCTGCTGCGCCTACAACAACCAGTCGCATGTCACTCATCACGTCCCCCAAGCCTACGAAAGCCCCTCAAATTATAGTGTGGAGGGGTATAGCAGGCGCACTAAAGAGTTTCAAACTCATATGGCAGTTGGTGTCCCGGAGTTTGCTCTGTCTCGCGAAGCTGGTTCTCGTTTCATGCTTGGTCATGTACGGCCTGTCCTGCGAAAAATCTGAAAAAACTTATCCCCCTGCCCTCAACCCCGCATATTCTCAGTGTTGTGCTCACGTATTCGGGCAGCTGATGGACCGTCCATCAGTGCGGCGTGGGCTGGGCGGGGCTACCGGATGAAGTAACGCATCACCCGGCGGGTTCGTTGAAACACCCCTTGAAAGTCTTTAGTGCAGGGACCAAGCGGAAGCTGGTCACCCGATGGGCGTCTACACTGGCAGGCGTTTAGCTATCATCGACACTCACATTTGCCTCTGGCAAGCGTGTGCATCGTTGACAGTGCCTGCTCCCAATGCCTTTCGGAGGAGATCTTGTTTCATACAAAAACGCCCGGGCAAGGCGAGCAGCCAATGCCGAAGAAACTAATTTACTCACAATGCGCAGGCACTGCCTGCTCGCCTTGCTCACCCCCGAACTTTCGGGAACCCATGCTTCAACACTGCTGGTAAAGCCATGCGGTGCTAAAACCGCTCCAGCTATGAGGAATTCTCAAGTCCACCTGAATAGAAACCCGCGTGAAACTCATATTCTTGCGCTAAGATAGCGGATAGCTTACTCAGAGTACGGTGTGTTCACACCATGCACGCATCAGACTCTAAATCTTTGTTTTAACGCGTACTCCTGCTCGAAAACCAAGATCTGTTTTCGAGAATGCGCTCTCATCTTTACAGAACTTAAAAATGCAGCAGGGTTGCGTTTTCACGCGTTTCCGAGACCCAGGCAGCTGCTCCCGCAAGGGGATACTATTATGGATAATATACGCGGCAGCTCCTGGATGGTGCTTGCAATGCTGGGGTTTGCCATTGAGGATACGCTGCTTAAGACAGCGACGGCTTCAGTGCCCGTTGGGCAAACACTGATGTTGTTTGGTATCGGCGGCACATTCGGCTTTTTGCTGTTGACCTGGAGACGCGGTGAACGGGCTTTTACGCCGGAAGCGTTGAAGGCGACACTTTACACGCGTGCGGTTTTTGAAATTACGGGGCGGCTGTTTTTCCTGCTGTCATTGGCACTGAACACGCTTTCCAGCACTTCTGCTATTCTTCAGGCCACTCCAATTACAGTCACTCTGGGTGCTGCCGTGTTGTTTGGTGAGCGTGTGAACTGGCAGCGGTGGCTTGCGATCCTGATCGGTTTCATTGGCGTGCTGATGATTATCCAGCCAAGTTCGGAAAGCTTTCAGGTGACCTCGATCCTTGCCATCATCGGTATGATTGGCTTTGCTGGTCGTGATTTGGCAACGCGAGCGGCTCCCCCTGCCCTTTCCAACATGCAGCTTGGTGTTTACGGCTTTGCAGTGCTTATCCCAACTGGCGCAGTTTACTCATTCTGGTCTGGCGGGTTTGTCTGGCCTGATCTCTTCAGCGGATTGGTCATCGCTGCGGGCACCCTTGTCGGCATTGGGGCTTATTACTCGCTTACGGTTGCTATGCGCACCGGGCTGGTGTCCGTCGTCACCCCTTTCCGGTACTCCCGATTGCTTTTCGGCCTCCTGCTCGGCTTCCTGATTTTTGACGAGACCGCCGACGCAATGACACTGGCAGGCTCCGCGATTATTGTACTGAGCGGGCTGTATATTCTGGCCGGACACTCACGTCTTAAGGCGCAGACCTCTAAGAGCGCAGCGGAGTGAGCTTGAAACAAGAAAAAGGCCGGTCCATTTCTGAACCGGCCTTTTTTTGAATTTAGCTAGAAAAGCTTAGTCTTTTGCAGGAGCTGGAGCAGCTTCTTCGCGAGGAATTTCCTTGCCAGTTTCCTGATCGACAACTTTCATGGAAAGGCGAACTTTACCGCGCTCATCAAAGCCCATCAGCTTAACGAAGACTTTGTCGCCTTCTTTGATCACGTCAGTTACTTTCGCAACTTTGCGTGGAGCCAACTGGGAGATGTGAACCAGACCGTCGCGTGCGCCGAAGAAGTTTACGAATGCGCCAAAGTCAACAGTCTTAACAACTGTGCCTTCGTAGATTACGCCAACTTCTGGCTCAGCAGCGATGGAGTTGATCCAGTTGAGAGCAGCTTTAATCGCTTTACCGTCAGAAGAAGCCACCTTAACGGTGCCGTCGTCTTCGATGTTCACTTTTGCGCCGGTCTTTTCAACGATCTCGCGGATAACTTTACCGCCAGACCCGATCACTTCACGGATCTTGTCTACTGGGATCTTGATCACTTCGATGCGTGGAGCATGCTCACCCAGCTCAGAACGAGCTTCGGTGATTGCATTTGCCATCTCATCAAGGATGTGAACGCGACCGCCTTTAGCCTGCTCCAGAGCGACTTTCATGATCTCTTCGGTGATACCGTCGATCTTGATGTCCATCTGCAGTGCAGTGATGCCGTTTGCAGAACCTGCGACTTTAAAGTCCATATCGCCGAGGTGATCTTCGTCGCCAAGGATATCGGAGAGAACTGCGAAGCGCTCGCCTTCCTTGATGAGACCCATTGCGATACCAGCCACAGGAGCCTTCAGAGGAACACCAGCGTCCATCAGGGACAGGGATGCACCACAAACGGAAGCCATGGAGGAAGAACCGTTGGACTCAGTAATTTCGGACACAACACGCAGAGTGTATGGGAAATCATGGTGTGCAGGCAGCATTGGGTTAACAGCGCGCCATGCCAGTTTACCGTGACCAATTTCACGACGTCCTGGGGAACCCATGCGACCAGCTTCACCTACAGAGTATGGAGGGAAGTTGTAGTGCAGCATGAATGCAGACTTGGTGGTGCCTTCGAGCTTGTCAACGAACTGCTCGTCTTCACCTGTACCCAGTGTTGCAACAACCATTGCCTGAGTTTCACCGCGTGTGAACAAGGCAGAACCGTGTGCACGTGGCAGCATGCCAACTTCAGAAACGATAGAGCGAACAGTGGAAAGGTCACGGCCATCGATACGGGAGCCAGTATCAAGGATACGGCCACGAACGATTGCAGCTTCAGCTTTCTTGAACAGGTCGGAGATGACAGTCGCGTCAGGAGCGCCTTCTTCACCGGTTACAAGAGCTTCAACAACTTTCGCCTTCACAGCATCAACAGCGTTTTTACGCTCTGTCTTAACGGTGATGGAGTATGCAGCGCCGAGCTCTTCAGCAGCCAGTTCCTGAACTTTTCCGAACAGATCAGAATGATCTGGCAGGTTCAGTTCACGTGGCTCTTTAGCAGCTTTTTCAGCAAGCTGGATGATAGCGTCGATCACTGGCTGGAAGCCTTTGTGGCCGAACATAACAGCGCCGAGCATTACTTCTTCGGTCAGTTCCTGAGCTTCGGACTCAACCATCAGAACAGCGTCATTCGTACCTGCAACAATCAGGTCCAGATCGGTTTCTTCCATCTGGTCAACTGTTGGGTTCAGAACGTATTCGCCGTTGATGTAACCAACACGAGCGCCACCGATTGGGCCCATGAATGGAACGCCGGAGATGGTGAGTGCTGCGGATGCGCCAACCATTGCCAGAATGTCTGGAGCGTTCTCGAGGTCATGAGACAGAACAGTAAGAACAACCTGAGTTTCGTTCTTGTAACCATCTACGAACAACGGACGGATCGGACGGTCAATCAGACGGGATGTCAGGGTCTCGTGCTCGGAAGGACGGCCTTCGCGCTTGAAGAAGCCACCTGGAATGCGGCCAGCAGCGTATGCCTTTTCCTGATAATTTACGGTAAGTGGGAAGAAATCCTGACCTGGCTTTGCGGTCTTCGCGGACACGACTGTCGCGAGAACTTTTGTCTCGCCGTATGTTGCGATGACTGCGCCGTCTGCCTGACGGGCAACCTTGCCGGTTTCAAGGATGAGCGGACGTCCGCCCCAATCTACTTCCACGCGATGTATATCAAACATATCTTTATCCTAACGTTCGCCTCAGTGCCTGATGGTCGTCATCAAACTTGAGGCTGTCATTTGCCGGCAATGCGCGCACCAACTCCTTGAGTATCAAGGGCGCGATGCCTTTTTCAGGTCGAACGATTGCAGGCAAGACAGCGAGAAGCTTTCGTTTGATTGTGCGTACCTTTGACCAAAAACCGGTCTCCACTTTTGGGAGATACGCTGTAAGCTTCTGGCAATCCTGCCAGGTCTTCATTCGCCTGCGTTCATTCTGGAAGAGAACGATCTGATCCAGAATATACCTCTCGCAATTTCCCGAAATACCTTGGAAATAGGAGAGGGTAAGGAAAACGCGGCGAGCTTTCGCTGCCGCGCTTTGAATTCTTCGTCTTAGCGACGAATGCCCAGACGCTCAATCAGGGACTGGTAACGAGCAACGTCTTTACCCTTAACGTAGTCAAGGAGCTTACGACGAAGTGCAACCATTTTAAGAAGACCACGACGTGAGTGGTTGTCTTTCTTATGACCCTTGAAGTGGTCAGTCAGAACTGTAATGCGGTGCGTAAGGATAGCAACCTGTACTTCCGGAGAGCCAGTGTCACCTTCTTTGATCGCAAATTCTTTGATCAGTTCAGCTTTTTTTTCAGGCGTAATCGACATCGATTTTTCCTTATCTAATGGCAGTCATACTGCCTCTTATTAAATGCCCAGAAGGCATGCGCTCTTTTACAGAGCTATGTGCTGAGCTCGGGCCGTGCCAAGATGTCGTCTAGCAGGGTCAGGCCAACACATAATAACCGGGTAAGCAGTAGCTTCCCAGCGGCGGGACTATGACTGAAAAACTCTCAAAAAACCAGAAGAATCTTAAGAGGCTTGCAGCCATAAATCGCAGTAGAACAGTTTGCCTTTCAGTGATTGCGCCCCGCGATGATTTACATTCACGTGTGGCGCTCCACTTTCAGAAAGGCATCAGAGATTGAAAACTCGCTTTGGCTTGAACTGACCTTTTGAGACTTCGCCAAAAGCAATCAGCTTGCCTCCAGAAACCACATAGATTTCCTCGGGCCCAATCGGTGCATTTGCACCACGTAGCAAGACAGGATTACCGCGTTTTACCTTCGCAGCAGCATCAGAGGTGATTGGCACCTCTGCAAACTGGTGGAGTGCGACTTCAACTGGCTTGATGTGTCCGATCAGTTCTGAATTTTCGTGGGGATCGAGAACCGGTGGCTCTTCACCTTCTTCTACTTCTACCGCCATAGTTTCTTTAGCGGCACGAAGTTCATCCAGAGTAACCATCTGTTCTTCACCGAATGGTCCTACCAGCAACCGGCGCAGATCGGTGACATAGCCACATGTACCAAGGCGCTCACCAAGGTCACGGGCCAATGAGCGAACATAGGTTCCCTTGCCGCATTCAGCTTCAAAAACCGCACGGTTTACATCTGGACACTCGACCAGATCCAAGCGATGCACCACAATCGTACGTGCATCCAGCTTTACGTCTTCGCCTTCCCGGGCAAGATCGTAAGCACGGTTTCCGTCAACTTTGATTGCGGAGAAAATTGGCGGAACCTGCTCAATGGCGCCACGGAACTCTGGCAGAACCTCGAGGATCTCATCTTGCGTTGGGCGCACATCGGAGGTCTTGACCGGTTCGCCTTCAGCATCATCAGAGGTGGTTTGCGTGCCCCAGGTCACCTCAAAGCGGTAAACCTTTCGTCCATCCATGATGTATGGAACCGTTTTAGTGGCCTCCCCAAAGGCGATAGGCAAGCAGCCGGTCGCAAGCGGATCAAGCGTTCCTGCGTGTCCAACTTTTTCAGGATGAAAAATCCTCTTCAACTGCCCCAATGCATCATTAGAGGTCAGGTTTAGAGGTTTATCCAACACAAGCCATCCGTTTACAGGAAAACGGGGTCTACGTCGCTGCTGTTTGCGCGCCATACTTCTCAGCTCTTAATTCTTTGCATGCGTTGCGCTTCTGAGCGCATACTCTGGCCTGAAACCCACGACTTCTTCTTTAGCAATATGCTTTGTAAAGCTTAGTCGCGGTTTTCATCTTGATCATCATCGTCATCGATGCCACCATCAGCAAAGTCCTTACGGATGCTAGGCTCATGCAGCAGTCGAGTAATCAGATCATCATCGTCAAAACGCGTATCGGCTACAAAACGTAGATCACAAGTGTATTTCATTGTGACGCGTCGAGCGACCTGCCCACGAAGGTACTTCGCGTTGCGTTTAAGTGCAGCGAGGACAACATCAATATCGCGACCACCCATAGGCATGACCAGAACGTCTGCCCATCTCAGGTCAGGCGACATGCGAACTTCCGGCACGGTAACAATAACGCCATCCAGATCAGGATCTGTGATCCGGCCACGTGTAAGAATGTCTGACAGCTCTTTGCGGACAATCTCACCAACACGCAACTGGCGCTGAGACGGCTGACCTGCAAATTCATCGCGTGCTTTTGCCATTTTTATCTCTCAATTTGCTTTGAGTTTGGAACAACAGAGCGCCGACGGGGATAAATCCGCGCCGGCGCTGCTGAATGTTCATTTCGCTCGTTTAGCTCTTCACTCTGTTAGAGGGAGCGAGCGATCTCTTCTACCTGGAAGCACTCGATGACATCACCGACGCGCATATCCTTGTAGTTTGTGAAGTTCATGCCGCATTCAACACCGGATTCAACTTCTTTGACTTCGTCTTTGAAGCGCTTAAGTGTACCCAGCTCACCTTCGTGGATGACGACGTTGTCACGCAGCAAGCGAACCTGTGCGCCACGCTGAACGACACCTTCGGTGACCAGACAACCTGCAACACGACCGATTTTGGTGATGTTGAAGATTTCTTTGATGTCTGCGTAACCGAGGAAGGTTTCGCGACGTTCTGGAGCAAGCATGCCAGACATAGTGGACTTCACATCATCGATGAGGTCGTAAATCACGCTGTAGTAGCGGATCTCGACGCCTTCGCGACGTGCAGCTTCCTGAGCCTGTTTGTTTGCACGAACGTTGAACGCCATGATTGGTGCTTTGGACGCAATCGCCAGAGTGATGTCGCTCTCGGTGATACCACCAACGGAAGCTGCCACAACACGCGCGCCGACTTCGTCGTTGCCAAGTTCTTCAAGCGCACCCTGGATTGCTTCGGCGGAACCCTGCACATCGGATTTGATGATGAGCGGGAATTCTTTTTTGCCTTCTTCCTGCAAGCCCTTCATCATCGCTTCCAGAGAACCACGAGACCCAGCAATACGTGCTGCCATCTTGTCGCGCTTCTGGCGGTGACGATATTCGGAAATCTCGCGAGCACGGCCTTCGTTTTCTACAACTGCAACCATGTCACCAGCGGATGGTGTCGCCTGGAAGCCAAGAACTTCAACCGGTTTGGAAGGACCAGCTTCCTTAACTGGCTTGCCATTCTCATCAAGCATCGCACGAACACGACCCCATTCGGAACCAGCAATGACAACATCACCAACCCGGAGTGTACCCTTCTGAACCAGAACAGTAGCAACTGGACCGCGACCTACGTCAAGCTTAGCTTCGATAACGGTACCTTCAGCGGCACGGTTAGGGTTAGCTTTCAGCTCAAGAACCTCAGCCTGCAGCAGGATCATTTCGATCAACTTATCAAGGTTAGTGCCTTCTTTAGCAGAGACCTCAACATCGATAACGTCACCACCCATGGTTTCTACAACCAGATCTTCACGAAGAAGGTCGTTGCGAACGCGGGAAGGGTCAGCGCCTGGCTTATCCATTTTGTTGATCGCGATGATGAGCGGAACGCCAGCAGCTTTTGCGTGAACAATAGCTTCTTTGGTTTGTGGCATCACACCATCATCAGCAGCAACCACGAGGATCACAACATCAGTGGACTTAGCACCACGAGCACGCATCTGAGTAAACGCTGCGTGACCAGGGGTATCGATGAAGGTGACCTTCTGGCCATTCTGCTCGACCTGGTATGCACCGATATGCTGTGTAATGCCGCCAGCTTCACCGGAAGCAACGTTTTCCTTGCGGAGCGCATCGAGAAGGGACGTCTTACCATGATCAACGTGACCCATGATTGTAACAACCGGTGGACGGTTGGACAGATCAGTGTCGTTGTCTTCAACGGTGAAGAGACCTTCTTCCACGTCAGCTTCAGACACACGTTTTACGGTGTGACCCATCTCTGCGGCGATCAGTTCAGCGGAATCAGCATCGATCACGTCGTTGATTTTCATCATCTGGCCCTGCTTCATCAGCAGTTTGATGACGTCAACAGCACGTTCAGACATACGCTGAGCAAGGTCCTGAATGGTGATCACTTCCGGAAGCACAACTTCACGCGCGACCTTCTCACGAACAACCTTTTGACCCTTACGTTTTTCTTTCTCACGACGACGGCGCATGGATGCCAGTGAACGATTACGACTTTCATCACCACCGGTGGCGCGGGTAATCGTTAGTTTTGACTTACGGCGGTCATCGTTGCCTTTAGGTGTTGGCTTAGCAGCCACAACAGGCTTTTTAGGACGTAGCGCAGGCTTTAGAGCCTTTTTGCTCACTTCCTTACCAGTTTCCATGCTTTCTGCCGGAGCTGCAGAAATTCCACCTGGACGCCCGCCACCTGGACGAGGACCATTCAGATTTGGCGGCTTGCCATCACGCATTGGTGGACGACCACCACGATCACCACCTGGACGAGGACCACGGTCACCTGCCGGGCGTGGACCACGATCACCTGCCGGGCGTGGACCACGGTCACCACCTGGACGAGGACCACGGTCACCTGCCGGGCGTGGACCACGATCACCTGCTGGGCGAGGACCACGGTCGCCACCTGGACGAGGACCACGATCGCCACTGCGCTGAGGACGATCACCGGAACGTGCCGGACGCTCTTCGCGCTGTGCTGGCTTTGGAGCTTCAGCAGCTTTTGCAGCCGCTTCAGCTTCACGCTTCGCTTTCGCTTCAGCTTCGGCCTTAGCACGTACAGCAGCTTCTTCAGCTTCACGCTTAGCGCGAGCTTCGTCTTCTACACGTTGTTTTTCTGCTTCTACAGCGCGCTGTGCAGCCAAGATTTCCTGACGCTTTGCTTCTTCAGCGCGGCGTTTAGCATCTTCGACTTCGCGGACCTTAGCCATTTTAAGCGCTGCGAGACGTGCGTCTGCTTCACCCTTGGTCAAGGTTTTCAGAACGGCACCACCGCCCTGACCGCCACCACCACCGCGACGCTGACCGCCACGCTGGTTGTTATTGTTGTTACGGTTGCCACCGCGACCGCCGCCTTCACCGCGCTTCTGAGCATCACCCGCACCACGGCGAGCTTGCTGAGGACCGCGCTCTTGCTGCTGTCCCTGACGCTTTTCCGGGCGTGACTGGGAGGCTGCAGGAGTTGAAGAGGAAGCTGCAGCAGGTGCAGGTGCTGCGGAGCCTTCTTGGCCCGGCACAACTACACGGCGCTTCTTCTTTTCCACGACGACTGCCTTGGAGCGGCCGTGGGAGAAGCTCTGCTTAACAGTGCCCTTCTCAACACTGCCTCCGCGTTTGAGGCCCAGCGTTTTCTTTTCCCCGCCGGTGGGATTGTCGTGGTTGTCTTTGGTATCGCTCATATTGCCTTCAGTCCTGCGCCACTGCACCCTTTGTACCGTCGTCGTCAGCCATGACAGAAACTTCCCGGAATTGCGCAAGGCGTTGCGCGTGCTTCACGAAGTTTCTGCCTGCCTCGCCGGCCAGCAGTACAGCATGTATAACGTTATCCCGATCCAGATGCGTACTCATCTGTTCCGAGTTAAACAGGCGGATCACGCTGAGACGATCCACCTTGCCAAATCTAGAAGCGGCTAGGGCCGCCAACTTACGCACACCATCTTCAGAGGCTTCAGTGGCGTGCACCAGAGCAAGAACACTCTCCTTTTTGAGAGCTGCCTCGACTTTCGAAAAGCCAACATGTAGGTTGCCAGCTTTTCGGCTCATGGACAGTGCGCCCAGAGCTGCCTGCTCCAGCAGTTTGTCGGTGTGGTCGGCCAAACCGTCTTCAGCGTTTACCTGCTCCTTAAAGCCTCTCGAGAAAGCGCGCCTTTTTATCGCTTCCTGCAAAACAGACTTCTTTGCCGACACCCAAACCCCACGTCCCGGGAGGGTGCCTTTCACATCAACTATAACAGTTTTGTCAGGAGCCATAACGAATCTGAGAAGGTCTGTCACCGGTAGAACTTCACGCGTGACCGCGCAGGTTCGTTCTGTCGGCTCATTTTTTCTCGGCACTTCGTATTCCCAACCCTACTATTGTTGTTATTTTTCATTCAGTTACGGGGATGTAGAAACCCGCAGCCTTTTGCTGCAACTTCAACACACCCCCGTATAAAACTTTT
This sequence comes from Pseudovibrio sp. Ad37, assembly GCF_001623075.1. Lineage (GTDB taxonomy): Bacteria > Pseudomonadota > Alphaproteobacteria > Rhizobiales > Stappiaceae > Pseudovibrio. The sequence continues at coordinate 74,112 of NZ_LMCF01000012.1, read as the reverse complement.
TTCTGCAGTCAAGCGGCTACAGATTATTCAGAGGACTGCTCGCCTTTTGCGTCTTCTGCACCGCTCTCTTGCGCCAATTCCTCGTCGGCGTCAACCACAGTCTCTTCAAATGTTTCGCCTTCGAAGTCTTCTTCTTCGACTTCCAGCTCTTCTTCAGAGACTTCCACAAGGTCTTCCGCAGAGATCCATCCAGCAGCAACACGCGCTGACATCACGACAGCTTCCGCATCAGCACGAGACAGATCGAAACTGCTCAGAGTACCTTCCACGCGAATGGTTTCTTTATCCTTGCGTTCCGTCCAGCCAACAAGATCGTCAGCTGCACAGCCTGCGAGGTCTTCCATGGTTTTGATTTCGTCTTTACCCAATGCAACAAGCATTGCGGATGTAAGACCTGGGACCTGAACCAGCTCATCGGAAACACCAAGCTGACGACGCTCTTCTGCGAGTTTCGCTTCCTGCTCTTCCAGGTACTCACGTGCACGAGCTTGGATTTCGTCGGCTGTTTCTTCGTCGAAGCCTTCAATGGACGAGATTTCGTCGAGGTCAACGTACGCGACTTCTTCTACAGAAGTAAAGCCTTCTGATGCGAGGAGCTGAGAAACCATCTCGTCAACATTCAAGGTATTCTGGAAGAGATCGGAACGAACCTGGAATTCCTTCTGACGACGCTCGGACTCTTCCGCTTCCGTCATAATGTCGATGCCCCAGCCGGTGAGCTGAGAAGCAAGACGTACGTTCTGACCGCGGCGACCAATTGCCAGAGACAGCTGATCGTTAGGAACAACAACTTCGATGCGCTCGGAGTCTTCATCGAGGACAACCTTAGCAACTTCAGCAGGCTGAAGTGCATTTACGATGAAGGTTGCCGCATCATCATTCCAAGGAATGATGTCGATTTTCTCACCCTGAAGCTCACCAACAACAGCCTGAACACGAGAACCACGCATACCAACACACGCGCCAACCGGATCAATAGAACTGTCGTTAGACAGGACTGCGATTTTAGCGCGGGAGCCTGGATCACGGGCAACAGCCTTGATCTCGATAACGCCGTCATAGATTTCCGGCACTTCCTGCGCGAACAGTTTTGCCATGAACTGAGGATGTGTACGAGACAGGAAGACCTGTGGACCACGCTGTTCGCGGCGCACATCAAAGATCAGCGCACGAATACGATCACCATTGCGGAAGATTTCGCGCGGGATCAGTTCGTCACGACGAACGATTGCTTCACCCTTACCGGTGTCGACAACAACATTGCCATATTCAACGCGCTTCACAACAGCGTTGAGCACTTCACCAATACGGTCTTTAAACTCATCGTACTGCTGATCACGCTCAGCTTCGCGGACCTTCTGAACGATGACCTGCTTAGCGGACTGAGCAGCAATACGTCCAAAGTCGAGCGGCGGCAATGGATCTGCCATGAAATCGCCGACTGTTGCATCCGGGTTGCGCTCCTGCGCATCAACCAGAGCAATTTCAGTTGAGATGTTCTCGACAACATCAACGACCTGCAGCAACCGCTGAAGGCGGATTTCACCGGTTTTCGGATTAATCTCGGCACGAACTTCAGTCTCGGTGCCATAACGGGAGCGAGCGGCTTTTTGGATTGCATCCTCAAGAGCAGCAATCACAATGCTACGGTCGATCGACTTTTCGCGGGCGACCGCTTCAGCGATCTGCAGCAGCTCCAAACGGTTTGCGCTGATAGCCATTCCTCGTCAACTCCTTCCACGCCCTGCCTTCCTTCACACCAGCAGGAACATCAAAACAAAAGGGTGGCTCTTTAAAACCGGAACCGCCCATAACCCATTGCGCAACAAGAACAGCTAATCAGTGATTGAGGTAACTGTCGTCGTCCGTAGGCTCCCCACGGGCTGCTTTTGCGGCTTTATCGGCTTTCAATGCCGCATCGACCAGTTCATCAGTCAAAACCAATACGGCTGACCCAATCTCATCCAACGGAAGACGAGCTGCCTCATCCTGACCTTCCTGTACATCGGTCATTCTGATAAGCGCGCATCCATCTTCCACACCGATGATGTGTCCACGATATCTCTTACGCCCAGCTTGCGGCACAGACATTTCGATTTTCGCAACATGTCCGGTCCAGCGCTCGAAGTCGCCTGCGCGAACGAGCGGGCGGTCAATACCTGGAGATGAAATTTCGAGATGGTAGGCACCAGAGATTGGATCGTCCACATCCAGCGCCGGGGAAACTGCGTGGCTGATTTCTTCACAATCTTCAACAGCCATCGTCCCGTCCGGGCGCTCTGCCATGATTTGAAGGGTGCAGCCATTGTTTCCGTTTACACGGATGCGCACCAGCCGATAGCCCAGATCAGCAACGACCGGTTCGACAATTTCAGCTACGCGGGCTTCTAGGCCCTTTTCCTTTATAATCCGGGGATCGGTTTCGTCCACTTGGTACCTATCGTCTTAATGCAAAGACATGCTTAGTGTCTTTGGCAGTTATTTCGGATACCTGAATTTCGACAGTCAGGCATCACTACCGACTTAGCTAATAAAAAAGAGCGGGTCCTTTCGGGGCCCACTCCTCAATGCTCTTAACTGAGCCGATAGAGAACTCTTGCTCTGCAATATAGTCATTTGACCACTGTATGCAACAGAAAATCAAAGATGAGCGCAGACAAAAGCGAGTCCCCTTTAGGTTTTCGTCTCTTGAACCCGTAAAAATGTCAGGTAACGGCCAATTCTACCTTCACGGTGTGCCTTGCGTTCGTACCGCGTACCTGGCCAATTGTTCCATGGTGTACGCCAGTCAGAAGCACATTCGGCGCTCCACTCAAAAGCCGGGTGCCTGCGACAATGGGACAGCGTCCAATCCACATAGGTGTCGATATCGCTGGCAAATCGATATTCACAGCCCGGCTTCAGAGCACGTGCAATGCGCGTCAGATTGATCTGGTTCACAAAGCGACGCTTCCAGTGCTTCTTCTTTGGCCATGGATCTGGGTAAAGCTGATAAGCCATATCCAATGATGCAGCCAGAAGCCAGTCGAGCAACTTACCCGCGTCATCATCAAACAAACGGATATTCTTGAGACCGTGTTCTTCAATGCTGGAGACAGCCTTGATAATGCCAGAGCTAAATGGCTCACACCCGATAAATCCGATTTCAGGATTTTCTCTGGCGCGATGAATTAGGTGCTCAGATCCCCCAAAGCCAATTTCAAGACATACGCTCTTTACTGGGACGGGGAATAACTCTGCCAGATTTTCTGGAGGTGTTTGTGTCAGGTCCAACGCCACTTGTGGCATAACATCCTGAAGCAACTGCGATTGTCGCGGACTTGCTGGTTTTCCGACGCGGCGGCCGAAAAAAGAGCCTTTGTAGTGATCTACCATCGTTCTCATAAACACAAGCAGGCCAGAGGTTGCCCCGGCCAGCTGTTCATTCTCTAGCGTTAGAGGTTAAGCGTAGGCTTTCTCTACAGCATCACGCAGGTTATGGACAAGGTCGATTTTCTCCCAAGAGAAACCACCATCACCTTCAGCTTCGCGGCCAAAGTGGCCGTAGGCTGCTGTACGTGCGTAGATTGGCTTGTTCAAATTGAGGTGCTCGCGAATACCGCGTGGGGTCAAGCTCATGACTTCACGGATTGCAGCTTCAACACGTTCGCCATCAACACGACCTGTACCATGCAGGTTGACGAAGACTGATTGCGGTTCAGCGATACCAATCGCATAAGCCAGCTGAATGGTGCACTTGTCTGCCAAATCAGCGGCCACAACGTTTTTCGCGAGATAGCGAGCAGCGTATGCAGCAGAGCGGTCAACCTTCGTCGGATCTTTACCCGAGAACGCGCCGCCACCGTGTGGAGCTGCGCCGCCGTATGTATCCACGATGATCTTACGACCTGTGAGTCCACAATCGCCATCAGGACCACCGATAACGAACTTGCCGGTTGGGTTGATGTGCCAGATGGTGTTGCTGGTCACCCAATCACCCGGCAGTGCTGCGCGGATGTACGGTTCGACAACAGCACGCACATCATCAGATGTCATGGTTTCATCCAGATGCTGAGTGGACAGCACGATGGACGTTGCCTCTACAGGCTTACCATCCTCATAGCGAATGGAAACCTGACTCTTCGCATCTGGACCAAGCATCGGCTCGTTGCCAGATTTGCGAGCATCTGCCAGCAAACGCAGGATCTTATGGGAGTATAAGATTGGAGCAGGCATCAGCTCTTCAGTTTCGCGACATGCGTAACCAAACATAATACCCTGATCGCCGGCGCCTTCGTCCTTGTTGTCAGCAGCGTCTACGCCCTGAGCAATATCAGCGGACTGGCCATGCAAAAGAACCTGAACATCCAGGTCTTTCCAATTAAAGCCGGCTTGCTCATACCCGATATCCTTTACAGCAAGGCGGGCAATGTGAGCCAAATATTCTTTTGTGAGAGAGGCCGGGCCGCGGGTCTCACCTGCAATAACAAGCTTATTTGTTGTTGCAAGCGTTTCACACGCTACACGGGCTTCTGGCATTTCCTTTAGAAATGCGTCTACGATCGTATCTGAAACGCGATCGCAGACTTTGTCGGGATGGCCTTCTGAAACCGATTCCGACGTGAACACGTAGTTCTGACGAGCCATTGGCAAACGTCCTTCTGGGAAGAAAAATATAATTGAAGCGACGGCATATCCGTCGCTTCTGGTGTTACATCAAACAAGGAATGTCGATTACGTCAAGAGATTTAGATCAAAATTACCGGAGAATTGCGAAATTTTACGGATCACAAACTTAATCTTCATCCCCAGCAAGACTCTTGACGAGCTCTACAACCTTTTTGCGAACTTTCGGGTTTTCTATACGAACGAAAGCCTTGTTGAGAGCTAAACCATCAGAAGATGACAAAAAGTCGACGACGTATGTGGTTTGTGGATTATCACCAACACCAGGCGTCTCATCCGGGGTTCCCGGAGCATCTTCGAAGAAAAAGGCGACAGGCACTTTCAGAATGGTCGCAATGTGCTGCAAGCGGCTTGCACCAATCCGGTTGGTCCCTTTTTCATACTTCTGGATTTGCTGGAATGTAATACCAAGGCTTTCGCCAAGTTTTTCCTGACTCATGCCAAGCATCATGCGGCGCAAACGTACACGGCTGCCGACATGAATATCGATAGGGTTTGGTGCTTTTTTGCTGGGCATTATCAAAGGCCCTCTTCTTTGGTTTTTTACGGTGCCTTACCGTGGGTTTTTATTTAAACGAGAGCGCATTTCAGCAACTCTCGCAAGAACGCAATTCATCAAACCTGCATTTCGACTATTGCCAAAACAACCTCTGACAGAGGCATCGGTGGCAGGCCCATAAGGTTTTTTTGAGGCCAAATCTGACGATCCAGACGAAAACCTTTACGTGTATTAGATGACGACATTTGCGTGCATTCGTCAATCTCTACGGGTAGGTAATAATTTCTCCATCACCAATAGGAGACTAACAACTACTAGAATAATTCCCCAAAAAATTGAATCACCCACCCTCACGTAAGGCGTGGGTCTTAGTATTTTAGGCAATTCCCTATTGAAACTACCTTTTTTATTTAGAACAACTTCTGCGAGTATTCTACCATTGGAATCTACTAGACTGGAAATACCAGTATTTGCAGCTCGCACCAACGGCACGCCTTGTTCAACTGCTCTAATTCTTGCCTGTGCTAAATGTTGGTATGGACCTGCTGTTTCACCAAACCATCCGTCATTCGTTAGATTTACGAGCAAGTTAGGTCGCTCAGATACAGGCAGAACAGTTTGCGGGAAGATTGCCTCATAACAAATCAGGGGCTGGAAACTAAGTGAATTTTTTAAATCTATTTTTTTGTGCCGCGTCCCTGCAGTAAAATCTGCTGGAGCCGGAACAAGGCGCTCCACACCAATGGATTGTAGAAGCCAGCGTTTTGGCAAATATTCCCCGAACGGAACCAACCGCACTTTGTCATAGATATCTATGAGTGCACCTTCGTCTGACACAACAAAAGTACTGTTAAAAAAGAGATTCCCGTTCTCGGACAGTTCGCGGCGAATACCACCTGTAATCAACATAGTATTTTGGGGAAGCATGGCTCCGATGGCCTCCAGAGCCCCTGGTTCCTCATCCAGCAGGAATGGAAAAGCTGATTCAGGCCAGAAGATGAGGGTCTCGGTATCCAGTTTCAGCTCGGAAAGCGCTTGCTGTGTTTGCTGAAGATAGAGCGGTAGGAGTCTTTGTCTGTTCTCAGGCTTCCACTTGTCCGCTTGAGGTACATTGGGTTGTATTACCAGCACCTGAAGCCCTTCAACCGCCTGTTGAGGAGCCTGCAACCTATTCGTTCCGTATGCAACCACGCCGGCCCATACAAGCACACACGCGGAGATATAGGCAGCAGCAGCCTTACGCCTCTGGTCAATCAGCACAACAGGCATCGAAAACAGGAACAACACAAGAAAACCAACACCGTAAATTCCCAAGGCAGAGAAGCTTTGCATCAGCGTCAGGTTTTCGGCAAAGGCATAGCCCCACACATTCCATGGGAAACCTGTCAGCATGTGCCCACGCAGCCAGTTGGAAAGAGCTAAAGCAACCACAAAAAGCAGAATACGTGAGACCCCATGCGTCCAGAATAAGGAAGCCCCGCCCAACACCAATGACGGGATCAAAGCAAGACCGCCGGGTAGTATGACCAGCGCGAAGGGGATCATCCAAGCGTAGCTCTTTGCGTCGACGAGAAACGCTTCTGCAATCCAGAACAATCCAATCAGGAAGAACCCGAAGAAAAACGCCCAGGAAACACGAAAGAACGCAAAAAAACGGGTTTTCCGTCGATCTGCGGTTTGACCCCTTGCTCCATCAAGAAGAAGGATCAGTAGTGGCAACGTCACCCAAAGGATAGGAAAAGCCCCGTAAGGAGGGAACGCAAAGGCAGATGCTACTCCTCCTGCAAAAGCAAAAAGTCCGTGTCTCCACCCTGATAATTCCCGAAGACTGCTTATCAGAGTTCGAGACTTATCAATGGCAGAGACCATTCCCCACTCCCGAATGTCATAGGTAAAAATTCAATTTTGTGCTGCTTATTCTGCAGCTTCCGGCCTGCGTGGGCGTATTCTCTGAACTGCCACGCGTTGATCAACCCGACGCTTGGAAATACGAAGGCGTTTGATACGGCGCAAGTCAGCATCAATTACTTCGAACTCGAAGGCTGGCAAGGTCTTATCTATAATCAACTCACCGCGAACCGGAACCCTGTCCAAAATAGAGAACAGCAGACCACCAAGCGTGTCCACTTCTTCTGTCTGCTCTTCGACGAGCTTGAAATCTGCTCCGAGCTCTTTCTGAAGGTCTTCCAGATCAATTCTAGGGTCAACTACCCAAACACCCGGGCTGACATTCATGATAAGTTCTTCTTCGTCCTTATCATGCTCATCTTCAATGTCACCAACCACAGTCTCAACGATATCCTCAAGTGACACGAGGCCGTCGGTTCCACCGTATTCATCGATCACAAGCGCCATCTGTACTCGGGTTACCTGCATCTTCTTCATCAAGTCAGAAGAAGACATGGATGGAGGCACAAAGTGCAGAGGCCGGATCAGGCCTGTCGCGTTCAATGGTGTTGAGAGATCAACACAAGACAAATCGAGCAGCGACTTTTCTTCTGTCGATTTCTCGGAGGAGTTCTTTTCTGGTTTCACCAAGGTCAAAGGCACATCGGTCTTCTTGGCTTTTACAGCCAACTCGACGAAGTAGGACATCAAGTCCTTGATGTGGACCATGCCTCGCGGATCATCCAGATTGTCATGATAAACAGGCATACGAGAGTGGCCGGACGCCCTGAACAAGGCCATCACCTGACCAATTGTCGTTGTATCTTCCACGGCCTCAATATCGGCCCGTGGGATCATGACATCTTCAACTCGAGATTCGCGCATTTGGAGGATGTTTGTCAGCAACTCCCGCTCTTCCTTAGTGAAAGCAGCATCAGCACCTTCACTATCGCGGGCGAGTTCATCTTCCAAATCTTCGCGCAATGAAACAGCCGCGCTTCTTCGGAAACCTCTAAACGGGTTCAGTTTTGATTTCAGCCTGGTCAGGACACCAGGCTTCATCGCTTGTGGCTCAGAGGTATCTTCGGCAACAGCTGTGCCGGTACTACTTGCAGGCTCTACAGTTTCGGCCTGAACGGAGGTGCTTGCACCTTCTGTACTTCGAGGTTCCGGGCTCATCTCTCTCTCGTTGTTCCCCATATTCACCGTGAATACCAGGGGTTATTTATCTGCCGATAATGGCGCATCTTTGTATGGATCGGGGATTTGTAAGCTCGCCAAAATCAGGCGTTCTTCCGCTTCCATTTCTTCCGCTTCCTCATCTATTTGGTGATCAAATCCAAAAAGATGAAGGGTTCCATGAACAATAAGATGAATCAGATGGTGTTCAAATGGAATTTCAAGCTCTACAGCTTCGCGCTTTACCGTCTCTTTTGCAATAATAATATCACCTAATAGCGGGCCGAATGGTGGCTCTTCGCTATCATCTCCCGGAAAAGACAAGACGTTCGTTGGCTTGTCCTTCTCGCGCCACATCTTATTCAGATCCTGAATATGGGCATCATCGGTGAAGACGAGAGAAACTTCTGTGTTTTCTATTACACTCAGCTCACTTGTTTCAAAAGCGGCGGCGATTGCTTTTTCAGCAATCACTTCCAATAATTCTTCACTCTCCCAATCGCCTGCTTCAATCAGCAGGTCGATGTGTACCGGGCAAGCTGCGTTCATTCCTGAGAGCCTTGCTCTTCGTTTGCCTTGGCAGCCTCTTCAGCTTGCCTGCGTTCTTTGGCTTCCAACCGGCGGCGGCTATCATTGTCGTAAGCGCCTACGATACGCGCCACCAACTCATGACGAACAACATCACTCTCTGTGAAGTCCACGCGAGAGATACCTTCGACGCCACTCAGAATTTTCATGGCCTCACGTAACCCGGACATCTGGCCCGGAGGCAAGTCGACCTGACTCGGATCTCCTGTCACGATCATCTTTGAGTTTTCACCCAAGCGAGTCAGGAACATCTTCATCTGCATCGTCGTCGTATTCTGGGCTTCATCGAGAATAACGATCGCGTTGGACAGCGTGCGGCCACGCATGAATGCGAGGGGTGCAACTTCAATCATGCCGCTTTCCAAGCCGCGTTCCAGCTTTTCCGGTGCCATCATCTCGTTGAGGCCATCGTACAGCGGGCGCAAATATGGATCGACCTTATCCTTCATGTCACCCGGCAAGAAGCCGAGACGTTCGCCAGCTTCAACAGCTGGGCGGGACAGGATCATGCGATCAATCTCACCACGCTCCAGCAATGCAGCTGCGTATGCAACCGCAAGGAAGGTTTTACCTGTACCAGCAGGGCCAACGCCAAATGTCAAATCAGAACGATCCATTGCCCGGATATAAGCATCCTGAGCGGCTGTTCTGGCAACCAGTGTTTTGCGGCGCGTTGCGATCTGCGCAAATGCCATGCGAGACTTGGGTTCCATCGTTGGCAGAGAAAGCTGCGCTTCAGCAACTTCTGCCAGACGGATTGCGCCATCAACATCGCCAGGCGTGATGTCGTGACCACCCTGAAGACGCGTATAAAGCGACTCGAGAGCAAGCTTAGCCTGCTCTGTTGACGTTTTATTACCGCGAATAGTGATCTGATTGCCGTGTGCGACTGCCTCAACACCTAACCGCTGTTCAATCAGCGCAAGGTTCTGGTCGAACTGACCGAACAGATCGCTCACAAGCCTATTGTCTTCGAATGCCAATACCACATGCATCATATCTGATGCCGCAATGGGGCGCATGGCCGTCCTTGAAGCGGACGTTGTCTGGGCTCTGCCCTTCAAATAATGCCTCCGTTCGCTTTTACGCGAGAATCTGGGAGCATCATGCACCTAAACAAGGCGGCCTTCCAGACTATTTGCGCTGGCAGCGACAATTTCTACTGATCTGATTTCACCATACAGGTCCAACGGCGCATTTACATGAACTGGCTGGAGCCAAGGTGAACGACCTGCAAGTTGACCTTCTCTGCGGCCTTCCTTCTCAAACAGTACATCAATTGTTTTGCCAATCAATGACGCATTGAAGTCTTTTTGCTGGGTGCTGAGCAGGTCTTGCAATTCTGCCAGACGCTCGGACTTCACTCGCTCGTCGATCTGCTCTTCCAGTGTTGCACCCGGAGTACCCGGGCGCGGGCTATATTTGAAGGAGAATGCAGAGCCATAGGTGACGCGGCGGATCAAATCCAGAGTGTCTTTGTGATCCTGATCAGTCTCGCCCGGGAAACCAACGATAAAGTCGCCGGAGAGTGCGATATCATCACGCGCTTCGCGAATGCGGTCGATCAGACGGAAGTAGTCATCACGGGTGTGTTTGCGGCTCATTGCCTTCAGGATCGCATCGGACCCGGACTGAACTGGCAAATGCAGATAAGGCATCAGAGTATCAAGATCACGATGGGCTGCAATCAGGCTGTCTTCCATATCCCTTGGGTGGGACGTGGTGTAGCGCAAGCGCTCAATGCCGTCGATCTTTGCCAGACGGAACAGAAGCTCACCAAGGCCCCATTCACGGCCATCTGGACCTTCACCGTGCCATGCGTTGACGTTCTGACCAAGTAATGTCACTTCACGGACACCAGCAGCTGCCAAGCGCTCGGTTTCCATGACAATCTGCTCAACCTTACGAGAGACTTCAGCACCGCGAGTGTATGGCACCACACAGAAAGTGCAGAACTTATCGCAACCTTCCTGAACGGTCACAAATGCAGTGACACCACGCTTGCGGACTGCTTCCTTGGAAGGTGTTGCGAGGTGTTTGAATTTTTCCTGAATATCAAACTCTGTCTCAACGACCTTTGACCCATTGGATGCGCGGTTCAGCAACTCTGGAAGGCGGTGGTATGACTGAGGGCCAACAACAAGGTCAACAATAGGCGCTCGGCGAGAAATCTCCGCACCTTCAGCCTGAGCGACACAGCCGGCGACAGACACCATCATCTGCTTGCCGTCTTTGGCTTTCGCTTCTTTCAACTTACGGATACGGCCAAGTTCAGAGTAAACCTTTTCGGCCGCCTTCTCGCGAATGTGGCAGGTGTTCAGGATAACCAGATCCGCATCATCCGGATTTTCTGTTTTAACGTAACCATCGTTGCTCAGCGCGTCGTTCATACGATCGGAGTCGTAGACGTTCATCTGACAGCCATAGGTCTTGATGAAAACCTTACGGGTCGCTTCGGTTTTGTCGAGCGCCTCCGCAGTTTTTTCGGATTGGCTCAGGTTTTCGTTTTCTACTAGGTTATCCATTAAATCCTCAAGTGGATCTGCTGCCGGAGTATCTTCTTTTTCTAATGCCCAGCAATTCGAGCGCACCTGCCTATTTCATCAGCAACGTCAGCTCGTCATTTTTAGAATTTCGGAGAGCTTTACTCTGTTTTACGCTGAAAGAGAAGCCTTGTCTTGTTCAGGTTTGAGCCTGCTCTTCTTGTTTGGGACCATTTCCCTGCAATGCTTCTATGGTCATCCCTCTGACCTGCTCTTCCAAATCGCGCGTTAAGCGTTTGCGATTAGTTGCTTTTTCGATAGGAACGGGAGTTCCCCATGTCAAATCAACATCTAATCCGCCTTCTTTAATGACAGACCAGAGATGGCCAGCGAGTACCATGTCGCCGTACCAGGCAACATGCGCGCGCCAGAAACGTCCCATTGGCATGCCTTGCAGGCGCGTATAGGCAATTGAGAGAGGCTGCACATAAGCAACATCTTTTTCACCGACATTCATTGCGTGATGAACAGCCCCCACCAGTGCAGATCTGAATGGCAGTACTTCATTGCCATTGCTGGATGTGCCTTCGGCAAACAACACCATCGCATCGCCTTGAGCCATGCGCTTAGCGACTTCCTGAGCGACACGACCAGTATCAGTTCTGCGCTGTCGATTGACAAAGACTGTCCGTTGGAGCTTAGCAAACTGACCAAATATCGGCCATCCAGCAACTTCAGACTTAGCGATAAAGCTCAGTGGCTTGGTGCATCCGATAACGACAATATCCAGCCAGGAGCAATGATTGGACGTTACGAGAAGAGGGCGTTCCAACGCCATTTCCCCATGCTGCTGGATGCGCAGCCCAATCAGACGAGACGCTATTTTGTGCCAAAGCAGAGGAATTTGCCGCTGAATGCGCCAACCTAGCTTCATTGCGACCCACTGAGGGGGAACGAGGGTTAGCGTTAAGAGTGTTAGTGCGGCAAGTATGCAAACTGCCCTGACAGTTGCCATGCACGGCCCCTATTTTTCGGCTAACGGAATACCGTAGAGCTCCAGGCGATGATCAACCAGTTTGAAGCCCAGCTTACGCGCGACTTCTTCCTGCATTTTTTCGATTTCTTCGCTGCGGAACTCAATCACGTCGCCTGTGCGCAAATCGATCAGGTGATCGTGGTGTTCATCAGAAACGGTTTCGTATCTGGAGCGGCCATCGCGGAAATCGTGACGTTCAATAATACCGGAATCTTCGAAAAGCTTCACTGTGCGGTAAACAGTTGAGATAGAGATCTTTGGATCGATCTTGGAGGCTCTTCTGTAAAGCTCTTCCACATCTGGGTGGTCTTCAGCAGACTGAATTACATCAGCAATCACGCGGCGCTGTTCTGTCATCCGCATACCCTTATGAGCACACATTTCAATCAGCGTCATTTTTTCTTCTGCCGTCATTTGCCCCAATTCCTCAAAATCACACAGGCACCACAGTTCCAGTCTGCGTTGGTATCCTAGCCCTCAAAACTGTGAGAGAAAAGAACCAGTTTCACTGTAACGCGGTTTGAGCGTGAGCTAAAAGCCTCATCTCACATGCGTAGTGTCGCTTAAACGAGATCGCAACGCATAACAAGCGCTGTTCCACTGCCTTCGCTAGCCGCATAATACGCTTTTCTTTCTCCAACCTGCTTGAAGCCCAAGTTTTTATAAAGCTTCAGCGCGGAGCTGTTCGTGTCATCCACTTCCAAGAACAGTGCTTCGGAACGATCAGAGTAAAGCTGGAAAATGGCGGCTTCCATAAGTTTCCGCCCTATCCCCTTTTTTTGATGCTTCGGGGAGACTGCAATAGTCAAGACTTCGGCCTCTCCTGCAATCGAACGGATCACGACAAAGCCCAGATCGGCTTTTCCAGTCACACCAGATGTGCGGGCAGACAGGAAGAAAACGCCTTTTTGCTCAAAGATTGCGGCAAGTTCTGCTGTACCCCAATCCTGCCTGAAGCACTCGGCATGAAGTTTCGCCAGTTTAGGCAGGTCGTCTTTCTCAGCACACTCGATAACCGGCGGCTTTTCTGATGTCCACCAGGACTTCATTGACGACGAACCTTTCCTTTCTCACCCGGAATAGCATCAGGAGCCCGAAGGTAGAGTGGCATCGGAGCTTTATCCTGACGCTTTGCACCTTTACCGAGCTTTGCGATGTAGTCAATCGATGCAGCAGCGGCATCATTACAAACGCGAGACTTATCTACGCCTGTAGCATTGGCGACAGCCTGTGCAGCAGAGCCTGCCAGAATGGTCTCAGCATCGAGACTGTGTGCGAGGTCCTTGACGGTTGAAACGCGAGCCTCTCCAATCGGAGCACCAGTTTCATCAAAATTTTGACAGTAGACTTCATTACGGCGCGCATCGAGAACCACCAGAATTGGTTTTCTGACGGGAGCAGCGTCCAAAGATTCGTGTGCGATTGCGGCCAATGTTGTGACCGAAACAACAGGCTTTTCGAGAACGAGACCAAAGCCACGCGCAATGGAAAGGCCGACACGTAGACCTGTAAAACTGCCCGGACCAACATTCACAACAATGCGGTCCAGTGAGTTAAACGTTGTCGAGGAGTCCGTCATGACACTCGCAACCATGCCCATAATGCGTTCGGCATGACCTCGTCCGAGGTCTTCGCATTGGGAGACAATATCCGGCACTCCGCCTTCATCGGTTAAAACGGCGGCAGCACAGGTACTTAGTGCGGTATCAATAGCAAGCAGCTTCATAAGTTCGGCTTATCGTTAGGGCAGCTGGTTGTCGAGCAACCAATTCGTTTAACACCCGAAGTATTTTGGGGCCTTGCAGCAAAAAGGGCAGCTGGTGCTGCCCTGTTTCAGAAGATTTACATTAGCAAAAACTACATTTGTCTAACTTCTTGAACTTCTGGGATGAAATGCCGCATCAGGTTCTGAATACCATGACTAAGCGTTGCCGTTGAGGATGGGCAACCTGCACAGGCGCCGCGCATACTCAAATAAACGATACCCTCACGATATCCCCTGAATGTTATGTCGCCACCATCTTGAGCAACTGCAGGGCGTACGCGGGTTTCGAGCAGCTCCTTGATCATGTTTACAGTCTCTTCGTCTTCCGCATCGAAGAACTCTTCTCCTGTATCGCCATCACCAGCTTCCTCACCTTTCAGGATCGGGGTGTTGGCCATGAAGTTTTCCATGATCGCACCAAGAATGGCCGGGCGCATATGCTGCCAATCAGTCTCATCCTTGGTTACGGTGATAAAGTCATGGCCAAAGAAGATGCCAACAACGCCTGGAATAGTAAAAAGCTTCTCCGCCAGCGGTGATATTGTGGCTTCTCCTGCCGAGCGAAAATCGCGTGTGCCTTCCGACAAGACTACGCGGCCAGGCAAAAACTTGAGAGTTGCCGGATTTGGTGTCGCTTCGGTCTGAATGAACATGGTTTTGTTTCCGATTTTTATGCCAAAGAGCTTTCGCAAGCAGTCGCAGCACAGTTTACACTACTTAACGCTTCAGCAATGACTGTTTTCAAGTTCTATATGATAGGTAAACCTGATCAGGCAAGAGCATCTAGTGCATCATCGTCCAAATTACCTGGTACGATGGTTGTCGGAATCGGGAATGTTCCAGCCGATTTGCCCGCAATGGATGAAACAAGAGGCCCTGGGCCTTCTTTGCTGGTTCCTGCTGCCAATACAAGAATCGCAATATCTGCATCTTCTTCAATCAGGTCAATGATCTCATCTGACTGATGACCTTCGCGCACAACCAACTCTGGTTCTGTCCGTGCAGCAGCTCTCACTCTTTCGGCAGCTTTTGCCAAAATGGTGTCTGCGTTATCACGCGCTTCCTGACGCATGATGTCCTCAACCCCTAGCCAATGCTGGAAGTTTCCGGGTGCAATGACAAAGAGCAAGAGAACGACGCCGCCGGTACGGGCCGCACGCTTTGAGGCATAAACGATGGCTCGACCACATTCTGGAGTGTCATCGACTACAACCAGAAACTTTCGGTCGTGACCTTCTTCATTACTTTTGCGAATAGCTACCATGTCGGCATGCTGCCACTTGAGGTGGTATGCGGCAAGTATTTTTCCTTGCCACATTCCGTTAGGTTTTCTTTTTCCGACTGATTTTTTCGTCAGTTAGAGGATGAACTGAGACAAATCGACATTCTTGGCCAGTTCACTCACATTCGACTTCACGTAGGCTGCATCAATTGTGACCTGCTCACCAGACTTGTCTGGTGCGGCGAAGGAAATCTCATCCAGTACACGCTCCATCACAGTCTGCAGCCGGCGAGCACCTATGTTTTCGACCGTCGCATTCAAATCAACAGCAACTGTCGCGATCTCGTCGATTGCATCCTCGGTAAATTCGATACTCACGCTTTCCGTTGCCATCAATGCAACATACTGCTTGATCAGGCTGGCTTCGGTTTCTGTCAGGATCTTGACAAAATCTTCTTTCGTCAGCGCTTTCAGCTCAACACGGATCGGAAGACGGCCCTGAAGTTCAGGCAGAAGGTCTGATGGTTTTGAGACGTGGAATGCACCAGATGCGATGAACAGAATGTGGTCTGTTTTCACCGGGCCATGTTTTGTTGAAACAACAGTACCCTCGATCAATGGCAGCAAGTCACGTTGAACGCCTTCGCGGGAAACATCACCACCATTACGGCCATCTTTCCCGCAGATTTTATCGATCTCATCGAGGAAAACAATGCCGGAGTTTTCAACCAGCTCAATTGCCTCTTGAACAACCTTCTCTTCATCAAGAAGCTTGTCGGACTCCTCTGCCAGAAGCAGCTTGTGGCTATCTTTGACGTTTGTGCGTTTCGGCTTGGTCTGACCACCAAATGCTTTGCCCAGCATATCAGAGATATTCATGACACCGACGCTGCCCCCTGGCATGCCAGGAATATCGAAGCTTGGCATCTGTGGGTTGGCACGCACCTCAACTTCAATCTCTTTGTCGTCAAGGTCGCCTTCACGCAGCTTCTTGCGGAATGTATCACGGGTGGCCGGGCTAGCATTGTTGCCGACCAACGCATCCAGAACACGCTCTTCAGCAAGAACATGTGCTTTTGCTTCGACTTCTTTGCGGCTTTGCTCGCGCACAAGTGCAATGCTGGATTCGACCAGGTCACGCACGATCTGCTCTACATCACGGCCAACGTACCCCACCTCGGTAAACTTGGTTGCTTCAACTTTTGTGAAAGGAGCATTCGCAAGCTTTGCTAGGCGACGAGAGATCTCAGTCTTACCGACACCGGTCGGGCCGATCATGAGAATGTTCTTTGGTTGAACTTCTTCACGCAACTCATCATCGAGCTGCTGACGACGCCATCTGTTGCGCAGTGCAATCGCGACCGCGCGTTTCGCGTCATGCTGGCCGATGATGTAGCGATCAAGTTCACTAACGATTTCCCGAGGAGAGAAATTTGTCATTTTCTTACTTTCTAGTTCCGGATAGGTGGCAGATATGTAGTGAGTGTGGTTCCTGCAAGAGGGCGCATGACGATCCGTCGCGCCACGTTCCAACCTGAACCGAGTAGCAAAACAAAACTCCCAAGCAATACAAGGGAGATAGCAGTTAGCTGCGATGCAGAAAAGTCGGCAGACTCCAGCAAATAGGCTAATGCAAAGCCTAGGTAACTCAGCGCTGCAACCAGCATTGCACGACGGTCGATGATGAGAGCAACCGCACCAAATGCCAAGACAACAGCAATGGAGACCAAGGCATAAGCTTCTGTCTGCTGTTCAAAGTACATTCCACTCAAGATGGAATGAACGATAAGCGGGGCAGCAAGCAGGTGAAGCCAAAAGGCCTTGTCTGTGTTGAGTGTTTCCCGCTTGGTGTCTTTGGTGTCAAAGTTCATCGCACAAGCGAATGCAAACAGACCGCAGACCAGCGAAACCCAGGACAGATAATCAAGAATTTTCGTGTCAGTTACCAGTGTCAATGCGCCTACGATCAAGCCCATGATCCCCGCAACAATGACGGTCAGTGTGATTGGCACCTTAAAGCGCCAGTAAAACAACGAAGCGCCCACTAAAGCGAAGATGGAACTCAGAATGACCTGAGTGGCCTCGGAGTCGTTGTTCAGAACATCTGGTGTGAACAGGCCAAATCCAACAAATGCAATTGAACCTCCAAACAATCCTGTCAGTAGAATTGAAGGAAGAGCGAGATTCTTAATCTTGGTGAACCATTCAGCCAGCACCCATGTGATGATGGCAGCAGCAACAGCAACAGCAGCTGTAGGAAGACCGCCTTGAGTGAGCGGCTCACCGAGCCCAATACCGTAGCCAGCAAAAAGAATTAGGATACCGAGGCTAATGAAAATGTCATGAAAGCCACGAGTAAACCGGACTTCTTCCGGGTCGTGAAGGCTCTCAGACGTTTGTTGGTTCTGAATGTTTTCTGCTTGAAGAGATAAATAGGAGACGAGCTTATCAGCTTGATCTGCGCTGATAATTCCTGCGGAGATGGCTCCGGTAAGAGATGCTCTTGATATCATCAGTTCCTCGTCAAATCAAAATGGAACAATAAAAGCTTCAAGTATCCTTGGCTTAGCAAATTAAGCTGATCTAAAAGTGTCTTGAACGCAGAACTGGAGATCGAAAATTATTGATCTCCAGTCGTATTTTTTCGCTATAGTTACTCTTCGTCGAGCACTTCAACGGTAACGTTGCTGTTTGTGTAGACGCAGATGTCTGCTGCGATTGTCATGGACTTGCGGCAAACCTCTTCTGCGGTCAGGTCCATATCAACCAGCGCACGTGCTGCGGACAGCGCGAAGTTGCCACCGGAACCGATGCCCATGACGCCGTTCTCTGGCTCAAGCACGTCGCCGGTACCTGTCAGCACCAGAGAGTGCTTTTTGTCGGCAACCAGCATCATGGCTTCCAGACGGCGAAGGTAGCGGTCTGTGCGCCAGTCTTTCGCCATCTCAACACATGCACGCATCAACTGGTCGGGATATTGCTCAAGCTTGGCTTCAAGGCGCTCAAACAGCGTGAACGCATCAGCAGTAGCGCCTGCAAAACCGGCAATAACCTTACCGCCTGCCAGTGGGCGGACCTTACGTGCTGTGCCTTTGATGACCGTTGATCCAAGAGACACCTGACCATCTCCAGCAATTACGACTTTGCCGCCTTTGCGCACAGTCAAGATGGTTGTGCCGTGCCACTGTTCAGGTTCACTCATTCATTTTTCTCCAGAGTTCTATCGGCAACGGAGCAAACTCCCGCGCAACTCAATTTCAAATTTGTGTCTGCGGTATTATGTATGTAGTCCTTGCCGCATTGCCAATGCGGCAAGCCAAAAAAACTCAGTTATCCTGTAGCTTTACGTGACTTGCCTCACTGACGAAGCGGTCAACAAGCTTATGCAATCGCTTGATCTGATGGTCTTTTGTGAGGTCGCCATTTTCATCAAAGGACTTGCCCGCAAAATTAATAGAGACCATTTCTGGCAGTACAAGGCATCCTAAAGACACTTCCATGATCGTTCTCAGGTGCATGAGGCCTCTCAAAGAGCCATGCGCACCGGGAGAAGCCCCGCCGACAGCATATATCGACTTGTGGAAGAGCTGAAGCGGTTCTTCCTCTGGCAACTGGATGCGACTGATCCAGTCCAATGTATTCTTCAGCAATGGGGTGATTGAGGAGTTGTATTCCGGGCTGGCTATGAAGATCCCATGATGGGCCTCAATGAGCTTCCTGAGCTTGAATGCGTTCTCAGGGATACCCGTATCATCTTCCAGGTCACCATCGTAAATAGGCAGAGGATAGTCGGCAAGGCTGATTGTGGTTACTTCTGCATTGGCAATCGTCAGGTGTTTCGCCATCAGCTCTGCCAACATTTTATTGTAGGACCCTTTGCGGGTTGAACCTGAAAAAACGAGTATCTTTGGCTTCATAGGGTTATCCTCACGACATGGCTCTGCATTCTCTTGTCCAAGAGCTGCATGATCTCAGGTAAAGTCGGCACGCAGAGTACCTCATACTGCCCGAGCGTAAGGTTTATGGAAGATATGTGTTTTTAAGTGACTGGCCGCTAAACGCCTGTCTTTGAGAAATCAAAAGGGCTTTCGGAATATCCAGACACGAGCTGGAGGAATATTCTTCACGATCCATCCGGTTTTCGACCAACTGAACATTTTGGATTTCAGAGATACCGGAGACGCTAGAGAATATGAGAACTGAATAAAAGGAGCACCAGGTCTCATAAGAGCGAAGGCATCACGAATGCACTTCAAACGAAATTCCATCGGCCTGGACACAAGCGGCAAGCTCGAAACCACAGCGCACAGCGAGTTTGGGGCAATATGCTCAAGGCTGGGACGCATGTTGTAAGCATCACCTTGAACCACGTTCAATCCTTCAAATTTGTCACTGAGATGCTCGCAAAAGTCTGTGCTGTACTCCAAACAGGTAAGGCGATCTTTTGAGATACCTGCTTCCAGAATAGCTTTTGTAACCGGGCCTGTGCCAGGTCCCAACTCTAAAACCGGATTATTCGACTGAACGGGTACAAATTCTGCCATTCTCTGAGCGAGAACAGGGCCTGATGGGGCAACCGCTCCGGTCGTGAGTGGTGCTTCCACCCACGCCCGAAGAAATTTGGAAGGCTCACGAAATTTGTTCAAGGCATTTTCTGCCCGTGACCTCGTTTCGTGAAACATTCAACTCTCCGTAGCATCAACAAAGGGTACTATTGAGATATTACTGATTGGTGGCAATTTAAAGAGCTATGCCTTGAAATTCTCCAAAAAATCTTTTGCCTTTGCAAAAAATCCCGTAGATTCCGGATGATTTTCTCCAGAGGATTCACCTTCAAATTCTGAAAGAAGCTCTTTCTGCCTCTTCGTAAGATTTGCTGGAGTCTCCACGGCAACCTGAATATACATGTCGCCCTTCTGGCTTGACCGCATAATCGGCATGCCTTTACCGCGCAGTCTAAACTGCTTTCCGGTCTGAGTGCTCTCAGGAACTTTCACGCGTGCTGTATTGCCATCCAAAGCCGGAACTTCGAATTGACCACCCAGAGCGGCAGTTGTCATTGAAATCGGCACGCGGCAGAAGATGTCAGCACCGTCACGCTGGAAGAACTCATGCGGACGAATGGACAGGAAGATGTAAAGATCGCCTGCGGGACCACCGCGAGCACCGGCTTCACCTTCGCCTGACAAGCGAATACGGGTGCCATCTTCGATGCCTGACGGAATATTCACGGAGAGCGTGCGCTCTTTCGTTGTCCGGCCAGTACCGCCACAGCTGTCACATGGATCTGTAATGATCTCGCCACGACCCTGACAAGTCGGACAAGTGCGTTCCATGGTGAAGAAGCCCTGAGCCGCTCTGACACGCCCAGCACCGCCACAGGTTGGACAGGTGGACGGACGAGTTCCGGACTTTGCACCGGAGCCACTGCACGGCTCACATGTTACTGAGGTTGGAACCTCGATCTCGACGGACTTACCTTCGTAAGCTTCTTCAAGAGAGACTTCCAAGTTGTAGCGTAGATCTGCGCCACGTTCACGGCCAGAACCACGACGGCTACCACCGCCGCCAAAGAACTCATCGAAGATGTCTGCCATGGAGGAAGCAAAGTCGCCTGGACCTGCTCCACCGCCACCACCAAAGCCGCCGTTTTCAAAGGCTGCATGGCCAAATCGATCGTAGGCAGCGCGCTTTTGCGGGTCTTTCAGGGTTTCGTAAGCTTCGCTTACTTCCTTAAAGTTTGCTTCCGCTTCATCATTACCAGGGTTTCGGTCAGGATGGAATTTCATCGCGAGTTTGCGATAAGCGCTCTTAAGTGCCTTTTCGTCGACCTCCCGTGCTACCCCCAGCACCTCATAGTAGTCGCGTTTAGACATTATGAAATAAGCTCCAAAGACGTGATGTCTATCTGCGTTTTGAAGCCTCAGGAGAACATCAGCTCAGTCTGAGGTCACTGTGGGCAGTCGAGTTTAATTCTTGCTTCGCAACGAACTCACTCGTGAACTGCACTCATCTTCAAAACAAAACTGTTTACTGTTCAGTCGGTGATTGAGGTGCAGCTTTAAGCGCAGCGCACACATTACCAACTACCCATATGTAGGAAGCAGCTCTCTCAAATGCAATTGCACCCAAAAGGTTCTCTTCGACTAAAATCTTCCATACAGTCGGGAAATACTTGAATAAAGTTTACCTCGCAAGCCCATAGGAGCTTGCGAGGTAAAAGTATTAGTTAGCTGGACTTTTTGTCGTCGTCGCGAACTTCTTCGAAGTCTGCGTCAACCACATCGTCAACTGGCTTTGGCTCACCATCGTCTTCAGCCCCCTCTCCGGCTTCTTCTGCCTGAGCGTCCTTGTACATAGCTTCGCCAAGTTTCATGGAAACTTCTGCAAGAGACTGGGTTTTCGCAGTGATATCTTCCAGATCTTCACCTTCCAGAGACACTTTCAATGCAGCCAAAGCGCCTTCAATTGCAGACTTGTCTTCGTCTGAAACCTTATCGCCGTACTCTTTGACGGATTTCTCTGTTGAATGGTGAAGTGCTTCACCCTGGTTTTTGGCTTCAACCAGATCCTTACGCTTCTTATCGTCTTCAGCGTGAGATTCTGCGTCTTTCACCATCTGCTCGATGTCAGCGTCGGACAGACCACCAGATGCCTGAATACGGATCTGCTGCTCTTTACCTGTGCCTTTATCGGTTGCAGACACGTTCACGATACCGTTGGCATCAATATCAAAGGCTACTTCAACCTGTGGGACGCCGCGAGGTGCTGGTGGGATGCCAACCAGATCGAACTGACCGAGGATCTTGTTGTCCGCAGCCATTTCACGCTCGCCCTGGAAGACACGGATGGTCACTGCAGTCTGATTGTCTTCTGCTGTAGAGAACACCTGGCCCTTCTTGGTTGGGATTGTGGTGTTACGGTCGATCAGACGTGTAAACACGCCACCAAGAGTTTCGATGCCGAGGGACAGCGGAGTAACGTCGAGAAGCAGAACGTCTTTAACATCACCCTGCAGAACGCCAGCCTGAATTGCTGCACCCATCGCAACAACTTCATCAGGGTTTACGCCCTTATGAGGTTCTTTGCCGAAGAATTGCTTAACAATTTCCTGAACCTTAGGCATGCGAGTCATGCCACCGACGAGAACAACCTCGTCGAGTTCACCAGCTGCAAGGCCTGCGTCTTTAAGAGCCGCTTTCATTGGAGCAACAGTACGCTGAACCAGATCGTCAACGAGTTGCTCAAACTTAGCGCGGGTCAGTTTAAGGGTAAGGTGCTTAGGACCAGAAGCATCTGCTGTGATGAACGGCAGGTTGATTTCGGTCTGGGATGCGGAGGACAGCTCAATTTTTGCTTTTTCAGCTGCTTCTTTCAAGCGCTGCAATGCGAGCTTGTCGTTCTTAAGGTCGATGCCCTGCTCTTTTTTGAACTCACTCGCAAGGTAGTCAACCAGACGCATGTCAAAATCTTCACCACCGAGGAAGGTGTCACCGTTGGTGGACTTCACTTCAAATACGCCATCGCCGATTTCCAGTACGGAAACGTCGAAGGTACCGCCGCCAAGATCGTAAACCGCAATGGTTTTACCGTCGTTCTTGTCCATGCCGTATGCAAGAGCAGCGGCGGTTGGTTCGTTGATGATACGCAGAACTTCAAGACCAGCGATCTTACCAGCATCTTTAGTTGCCTGACGCTGAGCATCGTTGAAGTATGCAGGTACCGTGATAACAGCCTGAGTAACAGTCTCACCCAAGAAGCTCTCAGCGGTTTCTTTCATCTTTTGCAGAATGAACGCGGAAACCTGAGATGGGGAGTACTTTTCACCTTCAGCCTCTACCCATGCGTCGCCGTTGTCAGCTTCAACAATCTCGTATGGAACCAGCTTTTTGTCTTTTGCGACTGTTGGATCATCAAAGCGACGACCAATGAGACGCTTAACAGCAAACAGGGTGTCTGTTGGGTTGGTTACAGCCTGGCGTTTCGCTGGCTGACCTACAAGCTTCTCACCATCGTCAGAAAACGCAACCATAGAAGGGGTAGTACGCGCACCTTCTGCGTTCTCGATTACTTTGGCGTCCTTGCCGTCCATTACAGATACGCACGAATTTGTCGTGCCGAGGTCGATACCGATGACCTTTGCCATGTTTTTAACTCTCCTTTCGGCAGACCGCCCGAACCCCAAAGGCCTTCGGATAATGTCGGATCAGCATCCGACCGGTCCCCAATACATTGCACTTGCGTGAGTTGTCGCAAACACGCAAGAAAACTTCAATTGGCTATATAAGAGGGGTCCCCTGCCCCTGCAAGGGACAGGACCCGATATATCGACACAAGATCTACCCGAAGCCATTTTCTGAGTTAAGAAATTGAACTTTTCTTTGGAAAACCACAGAAAACACCTCCATTGCATCCCGGTTTTCTGCGTAACCCTCATTTCTAAGAGGGTGTTTGTGGATAGAGCTCTTCAAGAGAGACGGAGTGTCCACTTTCCTGGACGATGCGCACGTGCTCTCGTGAAAGCTGCCTTGCAGCATCGACCCCACATGCATGAGCAATCATATCAACCTCCATCCGCACGCTATGACAATAAGCAGCGACTCGGTGGCTCTTTTCTGTTGGGTCAAGACCAGTCTGAAGTGCTTTATTATGGGTGGTGATACCTGTCGGACAGGTATTTTTGTTACACCGCATTGCTTGGATACAGCCCAGTGCGAACATGAAGCCCCTAGCAGTTACTACAAAATCAGCCCCTGAACATAACACTAGGGCAACGGCGGACGGGATAATTCGCTTTCCAGAAACAATGATACGGATACGGTCACGCAGATCATGCTTTCGCAAGACATGATCGACAATTGGAAGTGCCTCAGAGATCCTTAGACCTACGTTGTCCATGAGAGGCATTGGCGCTGCACCCGTACCACCATCTGCCGAATCGATGGTGATAAAGTCAGGTGCATGCTCGATCCCACGATGGTTGATTTCACGACAGAGCTCTTCCACCCAAGCGCTTGAGCCGATCACTGTCTTGAAACCTACAGGCTTCTTGGCAATGCTGCGGACGCGGCTGATGAAGTCTAAGAGCTCACCCGTATTGCTGATCTCAGGATGACGATTTGGAGCGTGAGATGGTTGCCCGACTTTGAGCCCACGAATTTCTGCGATCTCAGGTGTCACCTTTCCACCAGGCAAGAGACCACCTTTTCCGGGTTTTGCGCCTTGAGCGAGTTTGATCTCGACCAATTTGACCTGAGCGTTGTCCGTTATTTTTTTCAGCTTGTCTTCATTGAGCGTGGAGTCATCATTCCGGCAACCATTTTTTGCTGTCCCCATTTGAAAGACAATGTCAGCACCACCTTCTAAATGGTACGGAGATAAGCCACCTTCTCCAGTATTCATCCAGCACTTTGCCATCTTCGCACCTCGTGAAAGAGCGAGGACCGCAGGTCGGGAAATGGCGCCGTAACTCATGCCAGAGATGTTAAAGTAACTGGGAGGCACATAGGGATTTTCGACGTAAGGACCGATGAGAAGCGGCTCAGGCTCATCGATTTCCTTCTCCAATTTTGCGAAGGGGGCATTCACGAACAGTGCCGTTCCGGGTAAGTTGAGGTTTTTTGTGGACCCGAACGCCATTGTATTACCTTCTGCCTTGGAAGCATGATCCACCCAGGTTCGCTCTGCCCGGTTGAACGGCATTTCCTCCCGATCCATAGCGAAGAAGTACTGACGGAAAAACTCACCTAAATGCGAGAAGAGCGCTCGGAATCGACCCACGACAGGGAAGTTATGCCGAATGGCATCTTTGTGTTGGCGTCGATCAACAACATAAAGAACGATAGCGGTAATAAGTGCGATCAAGATCAGGAGTGAAACAAACGCTGCAAAAATATTTAGTACAGTCGAAAGTAACGTAGAAAGAGGGTGCATTTGTGGATCTCCTTAACTGGGAGCCGTTATTTTGAAGATTATGGGTTAAATTCACTTTCGGCAAATCTCTCCAAATTTTCCGTTTTTGTAAGCGGTCTTTTCAGCAAATATGTCCAGATTAGAAGAGGTCTTGAGATGCAAATAAGCTATGACTTTCCTAAAGATTTCAAGTACCTGCCCGGATACTTCTCTTCTGAGGAGCAGAAGGAACTTGTCGATACGCTCAGATATCTCGTCAAAGAAGCTCCGTTGTTCACTCCCGTGATGCCGCGGACAGGAAAACCATTTTCTGTTCGGATGAGCAATCTTGGTGCATTGGGATGGGTGTCTGACAAGGGTGGCTATCGCTACCAACCTCTACATCCTGAGAGCGGCCAGGCTTGGCCTGATATCCCTGAGGTCCTGCAGGATCTTTGGAACAAGGTTGGTGACTGCTCGGCAGCGCCAGAAGCCTGCCTCGTGAACTACTATGCTTCAACAGCTAAAATGGGCATGCATCAAGACAGGGACGAAAAGACATTTGAAGCCCCTGTTGTTTCGGTTAGTCTCGGAGACACAGCAATTTTTCGGCTCGGCGGTGTGAAACGCGGAGGCCCGACGCAATCACTCAAGCTTAATTCAGGAGACGTTGTTGTACTCGGAGGAGAGTCGCGGCTTTGCTACCACGGCATTGACCGTATTCTTGGCGGGAGTTCGAGCCTCCTTAAGGACGGAGGCAGACTGAATCTGACTCTCCGCCGCATCTCGCCATTTTAGTCAGAGTATCAGGCCTCTTCGAGCGCGCCAGCCATAAAGAAGGCACGAATGCCGCTGGACACGAAACGAATAGTGCCTTCGACTATCTCGTCCTGATCCATTTCTTCATCGTAAGGGCCTTTGGAAGCCCCAGTCACAACGTAAAGCGCCTCTAACGTTGCGCTGTGCATGAGCATCATCAGCAACTGAGCACGAGGGCCCGTTGGAATGTCGCTCTTGGTGGCTTTCGCCAGAGCCTTCGTGATACGAAGGATAATTCTTGGTGGCTCCCATGAGTGCATGATCTTCTGGCCGGACTCTGGGTCGGAGAAAACCTGACGAATGAGAACAACAAACGGAACCAGCTTTCCAGTATCTCTTGAGATCCCTTGTACAATCAAGGGCTCCATGAATGCGCGGGTTATCTCTTCCAGGTCGGGCTCGCGCGCGCCAACTTCCAGCGCATCCAGACGCTGCATGCGCATATCGTCAATTTCGCGAAGGCGGCGCATAAAGACCGCTCTGACAAGATCATCTTTGCTGCCAAAGTGATAGTTGACTGCTGCAACATTAGCGTCGGCTTTTTCGGTGATCATTCTTACAGAAGTTTCCGCAAGACCATGTTCAGCGAGCAAGCGTTCTGCTGCATCAAGTAACCGTTCACGGGTCCCCAATTCAGAACTGTCTGGCACAGCGGCACCTCCAGGAAGATAGTTTACAATTGCTTTGAGCACTCTCTGAAGGTTTTGAGTAGACCCTTAGAAATCTCAAATACTTCTCTTAAGCTACCTTGCTTTTAGCACGTTTTAGTGAGCAACAACCCGCCTACAATTCATATCATCAATTGCAATGACTATATAAAACTTAGATAATTTTATGCAGTAACTTAGTATGATCCAATTATTTCTAGAATTTTCAGCTGTATCCGGCTAACCAATAAAAAACGGGAGCGTAACAACTCCCGTTTTTCATAGTTTCAACTCAGAATATCTTAGAGATAGATGCCGTAAGCAATTGCTGAAAGAGCGATTGCTATGACCCAAAGTGCGACACGTCCAGAACGGCTATGCTTCGCTTCCGATTTACCAATCGCATCTGCGGTTGCCTCATCGAATCTCAGGCCGTTGTTTGCCATCGCTTCCAGCTGATTGGAAAACTTGCTCGCACGGTCAGCAATAATCGGTAAATCACTTGCCAGACGCCCCAAAACAGTCACGCCTGTTGCTAGGTCTGTGATGCGTCCCATAGGGCCAAGATTTCTCTGAATCCAACCGGTTACAACAGGATCAGCCGTATTCCACATATCCAGATGTGGGTTCAGCGAGCGGGCTACACCTTCTGCCAGAACCATATTTTTCTGCAGTAAGATCAACTGAGGCTGAGTGTGCATGTTGAACATCTCGGTCACTTCAAACAGCTGTGTCAGCAAACGCGCCATTGAGATTTCACTGGCATCATGCCCATGGATCGGCTCACCAATCGCCCGAATTGCTTGCGCGAATATATTCACGTCCTGATCGGCAGGCACATACCCAGCTTCAAAATGAACTTCGGCAACTCGCAGGTAATTGCGAGTTATGAAGCCATAGAGAATTTCTGCCAGAAAACGACGTTCAGACAGTCCCAGACGTCCTGTGATCCCTAAATCGACTGCGACCAGTGTCCCGTCCGGTTCAATGAAGAGATTGCCTTGATGCATATCCGCGTGGAAAAAACCGTCACGTACGGCATGGCGCAAGAAAGTCTGGATCACATTATTGCCCAGCTCCGCCAGGTCATGACCTGCTTCCTCGATACCTTCAAGATTGGAAAGCTTTACACCGTCAATCCATTCCATGGTGAGTACGGAACGAGAGGTCCGTGGCCAATCCACACTGGGAACGCGAAAATCTTTATCTTCCTTGCTGTTTTCACCCATTTCAGAGAGAGCTGCGGCTTCCATGCGCAGGTCCATTTCCAAAATGACAGCGTGCTCATACGTCTCAACCATCATGAGAGGACGAAGGCGACGGCTTGCAGGACTAAAGCGCTCTGCAAGACGCGCAGCAAGGTAAAAGCTCTTCAGGTCGCGCTTAAACCCGCGCTCAACCCCCGGACGCAGTACTTTAACGGCTACTTTTTCCAGTTCGCCATCGCGGTTTCGGAAGTACGCAGGGTGTACCTGTGCAATCGATGCAGCAGCGACTGGTTCACCAAACTCTTCAAAGTGATCTTCGACTGTTTTACCGAGCTGTTCTTCGACTGTTTTGCGTGCGTACTGCGTTAGAAATGGCGGAACATTGTCCTGAAGTGCAGACAGCTCCTTTGCGGCTTCCTTACCAACCACATCCGGGCGTGTCGCAAGAAACTGCCCCAACTTAATGTAGGAGGGACCAAGGCGGTTCAGCGCATCTGTGAGGCGTGCTGCTGCGTCTTTTTTCTCAATGCCGCGGCGCTCAACCATACGTGCGACGCTAATAGCCAAGCGCGGTCCGGGAGGGAGATCTGGCAGAGAAACGAGTCCGAACACACCTTCGCGGGCCATAACATAACCCGCGAAAACCAGACGCATAAATGGCACAATATTTGCGATCATAACTGGTTAGATTTTCCAGCCGGAGTGAAGTGCAGCGATACCGCCGGTGTAGTTTCGATAGGTGACACGCTCAAAACCTGCATCACGTATCATCTGCGCAAAACGTTCCTGATTTGGAAACTTGCGTATAGATTCTACGAGATAACTGTATGGATCTCCATCACCTGTCACAGCCTGTCCGATTTTTGGAATGGCGTGGAAGGAAAACAGGTCATAAACCTTATCGAGTGCTGGCACGTCTACCTGTGAGAACTCAAGGCACATGAAGCGACCGCCGCGTTTAAGCACACGGTGAGCCTCTTGCAGTGCTTTTTCGATTTGCGGGACGTTACGGATACCGAATGCAATGGTATAGGCATCGAAGTGTTTGTCCGGGAAAGGCAGCTCTTCTGCGTTCCCCTGAATGAACTCAATGTTTTCAGAAAGACCAGCTGCGCTTGCGCGATCTTTGCCAACGCCTAGCATCGATCCGTTGATATCGCAGACGGTTGATTTGATTGTCCGGTTAGAACGCTCAACAACGCGGGTTGCTATGTCTCCAGTCCCACCAGCCACATCCAGATGTCGCCATTCACGGGCGCCATTCTTTGGTGGGTTCATGCTGGAAACCATCGCATCTTTCCAGAGACGATGCATTCCACCAGACATGAGGTCGTTCATCAGGTCATAGCGGGACGCCACTTTGTGGAAAACATCATCCACCAGATCCTGCTTTTCACCTTCGCGAACTGTGCGAAACCCGAAGCTAGTTGCCATTTCAGTCGGGTCTGTTACGGATGCCTGCTCAGGGGTTGAGAACTCACGCGCCATAATCAAATCACTCCATTTCGCGGGCGAACATAGTACAGCTTGTTACAAAGCGCTATTGTTGAACGTAATCTTTGCCCAGCAGCAAACCACTGTACCAACGGATATCTTATGCCTGAATTACCGGAGGTTGAAACAGTCCGTCGCGGACTAGCACCTTTTTTTGACAATGCAACAATTTGCAGAGTTGAACAACGCCGACCTGATCTTCGTTTTCCTTTTGGCGATGATTTCGTAGATCGCCTGGAAAGTCGCAGAGTTGTTTCCTTCAGCCGCCGTGCTAAATATCTGCTGCTTGATCTGGACAGCGGAGATGTATTGGTGATGCACCTTGGCATGTCGGGTTCGTTCCGCTGGATCGAGACTGATGATCAAGAACCAACACAAACCGTTGAAATGTATCATGCAAAAGGTAAACACCCTCAGCATGACCATGTCATCTTCCATGTTCGGTCTTCTGATCAGGAAACGATCGTAAAGATCATTTACAATGATCCGCGTCGGTTTGGATTTATGGTGCTCATTCCTCGCAGCGAGCTGACGACACACCCAATGTTTGTCGATATGGGGATCGAACCACTCGGCAATGAGCTGGATGGAGCCTACCTCGCCAAGCTGTTTGAGAACCGGAAGACCTCTCTTAAAGCAGCTTTGCTCAATCAGAAGTTCATTGCAGGACTGGGTAACATTTATGTGTGTGAAGCACTCTGGAGAACGGGGTTAAGTCCCTTCAACAGCGCATCCACACTTGCAAGCAAATCCGGTAAGCCGCTCAAAAAGGCCGATGAGCTTTCCAAGCACATTCGGGAAGTCCTGCAGGAAGCGATAAAATCCGGCGGTTCTTCGCTGAAGGATCACCGACAAGCGGATGGTTCTCTCGGATATTTCCAGCACAACTTCTCTGTCTATGATCGCGAGGGGGAAGCTTGCCGAACACCTAAGTGTGCTGGCGTCATTGAGCGGAAGGTCCAAAATGGGCGTTCAACATTCTTTTGTCCAAGATGCCAGAAGTAAGCATGCGAGCTGATATGTCACGCTTGAGGGAATTGCATTCCCTAAAGCAACTGTCTAGGAGACAGGCATAATATTAAAAAGCCAGCAGGATGCCTTGTAGACTGCGAGAAAAGGATGGCCCTATGAAAATCGGTGTAGTTGGTGTTGGCGCTGTTGGAAGTACTGCAGCCTACGCCATGGCCATGAACGGTGTGGGCAATGAAATTGTACTCGTCGATTACAATCCGAAACTCGCTATTGCTCAGGCAGAAGACATTCTTCACGCAACCCCGTTTGCGCGCCCAATGAGTGTTATTGGTGGCGATTACAGTGACTTGAAGGATGCAGCAGTCGTCGTGATTGCAGCTGGTGTCAACCAGCAACCGGGTGAGACCCGGATTGAGCTGTTGGCACGCAATGCTGGCGTGTTTGCAAAAGTCATTCCTGAGGTGCTGAAATATGCACCAAATGCGATCCTGATCATCGCAACCAATCCGGTTGATATCATGACTCAGGTTGCGACTGAAATTTCTGGCTTGCCGCGCAATCGCGTTATCGGCTCAGGTACAATTCTGGATACTGCGCGTTTCCGTACTTTATTGGGTAAACATCTGGGCATTACGCCAACCTCTGTGCATGCAGATGTACTTGGTGAGCACGGTGATAGTGAAGTGCTTATCTGGTCTGGCGCGAAGGCAGGCAACACGCCGTTGTTTACTTTTGCCGAGCAGATCAACAAGCCAATCACTCAAGATGTTCGTGACCGCATTGACCATGGTGTTCGTTACGCTGCCTATTCGATCATCGAAGGCAAAGGGGCAACCAACTACGGCATTGGCGCAGGGCTCTCCCGCATTGTGAAGGCTATTGTGACAAATGAACATGCTGTCATCAGCCTTTCCATCGTCAATGAAGAGATCGTTGGCGTGAGGGATACAGCCCTTTCGGTACCGCGGGTGCTGGGTGCTGATGGTATTGAAGCTACCCTCTTCCCTAGTATGGATGAGTTGGAACGTAGTCAGCTGCAAGCGTCCGCAGTGGCGTTGGAAACAGCGGCAAAAGAAGTACTTTCCAAGCACCTGAAATAGTGTAGATCCCGCGAAAGCTTTATTTCGGCAGTTTTATTAGGCTTTTGCGGAATTTTCTTATTCTCACCTTGGCAAAAACCTGTTTTTCACCTATGCCACAGACCTAGTTTCTGATGCACAAGCGCATACAATCGCCAAGTTAGCTATTGGATTAGGTTTGTTGCGCGCGTCTGTGCACCACTTGCAGCGCGGAGAGTATTGATGACACAGGCGGATATCGGCCTTGTTGGACTAGGCGTCATGGGAGCCAATCTGGCTCTTAATATCGCAGACAATGGCTACAAAGTAGCGGTGTTCAACCGTACTGCAGAGGGAACCCAAGCTTTCATGGAGAAGGCTGGACACCTCAAAGACATGTTTATTCCCTGCTACAGCACAGAAGAGCTGGTAGCGAACATCAAAGCCCCTCGTCCTATCATTTTGATGGTTCCGGCAGGCGAGCCAGTTGATCAGCAAATTTCTGTTCTGAAAGACCACCTGAAAGACGGTGACATTCTGATTGATGCAGGCAACAGCGACTTCCACGACAGTAATCGCCGCTACAAAGAACTGGCCGACACGCCATTCACCTTTGTTGGCATGGGCGTTTCTGGTGGTGCAGAAGGCGCTCGCTTCGGTCCATCCATCATGGTTGGTGCTTCTGAAGCCGCTTACGGGCGTATCGAGCCTATCCTGAAAGCGATCTCAGCAAAGCACAATGACGAACCTTGCGTTGCTTTGATGGGCGCTGAAGGCGCTGGCCACTTTGTGAAAACCCTGCACAACGGCATTGAGTATGCCGACATGCAGATGATTGCTGAAGTGCACGAAGTTCTCACCGAGACCCTTCACCTGAGCATTCAGGAACAAGCCGAGATCTTCTCCAAGTGGAATGAAGGCCCGTTGGCGTCTTACCTCATTGAGATCACCGCAAACGTTATGAGTGTGATTGATGAAGAGAGCGGCAAGCCAATTTTGGATGTTATTCTGGATACTGCTGGTCAAAAAGGCACCGGTCGCTGGTCTGCTGTCGAAGCGCATCTGCTTGGCGTTCCGGCAACTGGTATCGATGCAGCTGTTGCAGCTCGCTGCATGTCTGCAAGTCGCGCACTCCGTCAGGAAGTTGCAGAACTATATCCGCAGTCTGATGCAGTGCTGACTTGGGAACTCAAGCAGGAAGGCATTGATGCCTGTGAACGCGCTCTGATTGCCGGTAAAATTGCAGCCTACGCTGAAGGCTTTGCTGTGCTGGCTGCTGGCGGCAAGGAAAACGGCTGGGATCTGCCAATGGGTGACATCGCTCGCATCTGGCGTCAGGGTTGCATTATCCGCTCACGCTTCCTGGATGAGATTGCGCAGGCATATGATGAAAATCCTGACCTGAAATCTCTCTATCTGGCTCCTGCTATTGCTGAACGTATGAAAGATGCTGTTCCTGGTCTGCGCGATATGCTGAGCCTGAGCATCACCAACGGCGTGCCTACACCTGCTCTTTCAGCAGCGCTTGGTTCGTTTGACATGATCCGTCAGAAGCGGACTGCGGCCTACGTCATTCAAGGTCAGCGGGACTTTTTCGGTCAGCATGGTTTTGAACGTACGGACAAAGAAGGTTCCGGCTTCCATGGCCCTTGGCCTGCTGGTGGCGCGTAAGCCAGATACAACTTGGGCATGCTAGTTATTAACTAGGCTGTGCTATACCTGATTGAAATTTGATACAGAAACTGGCAGGACCCCTATGTGGCCCTGCCCGTCTTTAAGAAGGCTGGCATGTAGAAGCTACAAACTAAGCCTTTACTAATCCCGGGAATAAGATGTGACTGCCAATTCACCCAATGGAGCTGAGATTTACCGCCGTCTCATTAAAGCGATTGAAAGCCGTGAGCTGAAACCCGGCAGTCGCTTGAGAGAAGCTGAACTGGCAGAGAAATTCGGCGTCAGTCGCACACCTATCCGGGAAGGCCTGAAGCGCCTTGAAGCGCAAGGGCTTGCTGTTCATGAACCAAACCGCGGCATGGTCATTCCTAGTCTGGACCACAACCAGATCAGCGAACTGTACTATCTGCGCGAAGTCCTAGAAGGAACTGCTGGTCGACTTGCTGCGCAGCACGCCTCAAGCGCTGAGATCGAAATTCTGCAGGAAATGGTCGAATCCGACATGCAGAACCTTGCGGATGCAGAGCGCCTGATCAAGACCAACCGTGAGTTCCATCGCCGCTTCTATCTCGCTTCCCACAACCGCTATCTGGTTGAGCAAATTGATCATATGCGCCTATCTTTGCTGCTGCTGGCAGGCACAACCTTGACCGATGATGATCGTCGTCGTCTGGCGATTGAAGAGCATGCAGAGATTGTGGATGCAATTTCCAAGCGGGATTGTGACCGTGCTGACAAAGCTGCACGTCACCACATCGCAGAAGCCCATAAGGCTCGCTTAAAATTCTTTACTCAACTCACCTGAGTCTTGTCAAAATCTGGATGATTTGAAGCGCGTTCTGCTAACAGGGCGCGCTTTTTTGTTTAAGTGAGTCGGTATAAGTACCTAGAAAACCAGCCAAAACAAGCTTCACTTTTATTAGTCTGAGATATCACATAAGTTTCATATGAACATAGTAGACGTTCATATGAACAGCATTTTTGCAGATTGAAGCAGACTTTTGTGATGGAAACAGCGCTCAGTACAAGACAATCAGAGATCATCTCTCTCGTGCGGTCCAATGGTTTCGCGAGCGTAGACTCGTTGTCGGAGCAGTTTACGGTTACCACCCAGACGATCCGCCGAGACATAAACCGCTTGAGCGAACTGGGGCTTTTGAGACGGGTTCATGGTGGCGTCGAGGTTCCGGCAAACCGGGGCAACATCACCTACAAAGCCCGAAAGATCCTCAATTTTGAAGCAAAGAACGCGATTGGGAACTCTGTTGCGGAGTACATCGACGATGGTGCAACACTTGCTTTTTCCATCGGCACGACACCTGAGATTGTTGCAGAAGCACTTGATACCCATGAGGGACTGAAGATCTTCACAAACAACATGAACGTAGCCATTGCAGCGCTACGGAACACTTCCAGCGAAGTTACGATTGCAGGAGGCCGATTGCGTCATGGCGATCTGGACGTTCTTGGTTCAAGCGCAGAAGGTTTTTTCAAAAACTACAAGTTCGACGTCGGCATCTTCGGCGTTGCTGGCGTGGATAGCGATGGCACTCTTCTGGACTTCAACGAGGATGAAGCCACTGCCCGTCAGGCTATTTTGGCGAACTGCCGTCAATCGTTTCTTGTTCTGGACCATTCCAAGTTCGGTCGCCTCGCCCATGTTCGCGCTGGCTTCCTGACTGATGTTTCGAAGATCTTTTGCGAAGAAACCCCGCCAGCTTCAATCCTTTCAATAATTGAGAAGTCATCTGCAGAGCTCGTGATCTGCAAACAGGAGCCTACTTTATGAGCAACCTGAACCATCCAGCTCGCCTAGAACTTTCAAATCTGACCAAGTCCTGGGGAGATTCAACGGCAGTCAACAATGTCAACCTGTCCGTGGATGGTGGAAGTTTTACGGTTTTGTTAGGGCCCAGTGGATGCGGCAAATCCACGACGTTGCGCTTGATTGCCGGGTTGGAAGAAGCGACTTCCGGGCAAATTACAATAGGCGGGAGAGATGTGACGTACCATTCCCCCGCCCAGCGCGATATCTCTATGGTGTTTCAAAACTATGCGCTCTTTCCGCATATCTCTGTGGCTGAAAACATTCTGTTTGGGCTCAAAGTGCGCAAAGTAGGCAGAGCGGAGCGGGATGAGCGGCTGAAGACTGCAGCTGATCTTCTCGGGATTTCTCAGTTGTTGGACCGGAAGCCATCCCAGCTCTCTGGAGGGCAGCAACAACGGGTTGCTCTAGGTCGCGCCATCGTTTCTCAAAAGCCTGTTTGCCTGATGGATGAGCCCCTCTCCAACCTTGATGCAAAGCTTCGTCAGGAGATGCGCGTAGAGTTGAGAGCACTACAGCAGCAGCTTGGGCTGACAATGGTTTATGTAACCCATGACCAGACAGAAGCCATCACCATGGCCGATCAGGTAGTGCTGATGAACAAAGGTGAGGTTGAGCAGGTTGCAACGCCAAAAGTAATCTATGAGCGCCCTGCCAGCGTGTTTACAGCACGCTTCATTGGTACTCCGCCGATGAACATTGTGGAGCTGGACAAGGTTCGTTCTGTCACCCCTGTCACAGCTCAATCCCTGCTGCCTGACGCACCAAAAGGATGTTTGCTGGGCCTGCGCCCGGAAGACATCAGATTAACTGGTGAAAACGGCGTTCCGGCCCAGGTGATAAGCCTTGAATACATGGGGGCAGATACGCTGGCTAATTGTTCTGTTGGCGGTGAAAAGCTGCTTGTTCGCGTGAAAGGCAGCACCGAATTGAGCCCAGGGCAGAACATTGGCCTAGCCTGGGATGATAAAATTCCCGCAAGCTTTCAGAGAGATACCGGCAAGCGCCGGGAAGAATTCAAGCCGGTCGAGGTGCAATTCGAGCCGGCTTGAAAAACGCGCATCAGCGCATTGGAGTGCCCCAATTACTAGGGCAATTTGAGGATATAAACCTATGAAATCCATTTTCAAGTCTTTAGGTCTGGCAGCTTCTGTTGCTGCTCTATCCCTTGGTACTGCGATCAGCGCTCATGCGGTTGATCTGCAATTCTATTTTCCTGTGGCTGTTGGCGGTACAGCCGCGACAACAATTGAAGAACATACAGCAGAATATGCGGCTGCTCATCCTGACGTGAATATCGATGCTGTTTATGCCGGTTCTTATCAGGATACTGTTTCCAAAGCTTTGACCGCAGCGCGTGGCGGCAACCCTCCGCAGCTCTCTGTAATTCTGTCAGTCGACATGTTCACTTTGATCGATGAAGACGTGATCATTGCGTTTGATGATGTGGCAAACTCTGACGAAGACAAGACGTGGTTGAATAGCTTCTATCCTGCCTTCATGGAAAATTCGCAGACTGGTGGAAAGACTTACGGTATTCCATTCCAGCGCTCGACACCAGTTCTCTACTGGAACAAGGAAGCCTTTAAAGCGGCGGGGCTGGATCCTGAAAAAGCACCTGCAACATGGGAAGAAATGGTTTCTATGAGCCAGAAGCTGATCAAGAAAGACGCTTCCGGCAACGTGACCCAGTGGGGCGTGCGCATTCCTTCCTCTGGTTTCCCATACTGGCTGTTCCAGGGCCTGACCACCGAGAATGACGCTATTCTGGCGAACGCTGAAGGGAACAAGACCAACTTTGACGATCCAAAGGTTGTTGAAGCTCTGCAGTACCTTGTCGACCTTTCTGGCAAGCATGGTGTGATGGCTCCAGGCATCATCGAGTGGGGTGCTACTCCGAAGGCCTTCTTTGAAGGTAATACCGCTATGATGTGGACCTCGACTGGTAACCTGACCAACGTGCGCAACAACGCTCCGTTCGATTTCGGCGTTGCTATGTTGCCGGCAAACAAGCGTCGCGGCGCACCGACCGGTGGCGGTAACTTCTACATCTTCAAAGATTCCAGCGATGAGCAGAAAAAAGCCTCTGTAGACTTCGTGAAGTGGATCACTGCTCCGAAACAGGCTGCAAAGTGGTCTATGGCGACTGGCTACGTTGCGCCATCTCCAGCAGCTTGGGAGACTGACGAGATGAAGGCTTATGCAGCTGACTTCCCGCCAGCACTCGTTGCTCGTGAGCAGCTGAAGCACGCCGTTGCAGAACTCTCCACGTACCAGAACCAGCGCGTGACCCGTGTCTTCAACGACGCCCTGCATGCTGCAATCACCGGCAAGAAAACACCGGAAGAAGCACTGAAAAGTGCGCAGGCAGAAACGGACCGTATTCTTTCTGAATACCGCTAAGCCTTTTTAATTTCACGTGATCTGGCGAGGCGCAGCTGCTGTGTGCCTCGCTCCAGCATTTTCCAAGAGGTTGCCCGATGACCAGACGTATGCAGTGGATTTACGCGTGGCTGTTGCTCACTCCAGCAATGGTGATGTTGTTCGCGTTTACCCACTTCCCGGCCATCACCACTATAATCAATAGCTTCTTCTCCACTCCGCGTGGGCGCAGGCCAGCCAAGTTTGTTGGATTGCAGAACTATGAGGAGTTGATGGCGGACCCAACCTTCTGGAAAGTGCTGGTCAATAACCTTTGGTACGCGATGGCAACCATTCCAGCTTCTATCGGTATCTCTCTGCTGATGGCCATCTGGGTGAATGACAAGCTCAAGGGACGTAGCCTTGTACGCATGTCGTTCTTTGCACCGACTGTGTTGCCTTTGATCGCGGTCGCAAATATCTGGCTGTTCTTTTATACGCCGGGCTTTGGGCTGATCGATCAGATCCGCATGGGCGTCTTCGGGCTCCCCGAGAACTCATGGCTGGGCCAGCAGGAAACAGTGCTGATTTGCATGATGGTTGTAACTATCTGGAAAGAAGCCGGGTTCTTCATGATCTTCTATCTGGCAGCACTACAAGCCATTCCACCCTCCTACAAAGAAGCTGCTGATATTGAAGGGGCGAGCCGTTGGACCTTCTTCTGGAAAATCACATGGCCTTTGCTTATGCCAACAACTTTGTTCGTATCTATCAATGCTGTTATCAATTCTTTCCGCCTGGTGGACCACATCTTCACCATGACAGGCGGAGGGCCAGATAACGCTTCGTCTTTGCTGCTCTTTTATATTTATGAGGTCGCCTTCAAGTACTGGCAAACCTCTTATGCCGCCACGCTGACTGTCGTGATGCTGGCACTTCTTTCGATCATTGCGATCGGTCAATTCTTCTTTATGGATCGTCGGGTGCACTACAGATGAGCGACTTATCTCTTTCCAACACTGTTGAACCAGCCCGTCCACGCCAGTTCGATTTTGATCGTGCTCTCAATACGTTCGGGGCGTGGACACTGGCGATCTTATGGGCCCTGCCTCTGCTCTATGCGATCTGGACTGCATTCCATCCTGCGGCTTATGAAGCCAATTTCGAGTTGTTTGCACCGCTCACTTTGGAGAACTTCACCAAAGCCTGGTCAGCAGCTCCATTTGCTCAGTACTTCCTGAACACGATCATGCTGGTGACGATCATTTTGATTGCACAGTTTGTCTTGGGCACTCTGGCAGCTTATGCCTTTGCGCGCTTCGAGTTCCCCGGCTCGAATATCCTGTTCACTCTGGTGCTTTTACAGCTGCTTGTGATGCCGGAAATACTGATTGTCGAGAACTACAAGATGATCCGAAATCTTGGCCTGATAGACACAATCGTAGCAATTGGCTTGCCCTATATGGCGTCTGGATTTGGGATCTTCTTGCTACGCCAGACGTTTAAGACCATTCCACGTGAGTTGGACGAGGCTGCTCGGGTAGAAGGTGCCGGACCATTGCATGTGCTCTGGAAGGTTTACGTGCCGCTGGCAATTCCGACCTACCTCGCTTACGGGCTTGTTTCGGTCAGCCACCACTGGAACAATTTCCTCTGGCCTCTGATTATCACCAATTCGGTAGAGACGCGTCCCGTCACTGTTGGGCTTTCTATCTTTGCTGCAGTTGATGGTGGTGTGGAGTGGAGCGTTATCAACGCAGCAACGCTCATGACATCAGGTCCGCTGTTGATCGCGTTCCTGCTGTTTCAGAGACAATTTGTGCAGAGCTTCATGCGGGCAGGAATTAAGTAGGGAAATCGTAATTCTTACCCCTCAAATTTAAGTGAAATAGGTGACCTTTGAAGAGGTTCACGACAGTTTTTGAGGGGAATGAATGAAACTTACCGCGATAACAGTCAGTATCTTTGCAGTATTACTCGGAATTTCTGGGTGTGCCGTGGTTTCAGTCGGGGGAGCTGCGGTCTCTGTTGCTACAACTGCAGTAACAACAACTGCGAAAGTTGGAACAAGTGTCGTAGGAGGAGCAGTGAATCTTGCTATTCCGGACGATAACGAAGATGATGAGTAATAAGCCTGTTACTTCAAATGGATAGCCTAGTATTTCAGATCAATCTACGCTAACGGTTTCAGTGCTCGCCAAAACCACTTCTATTGCGCGGTGCAACTCGGACATTTGGTCTTCGTCGAGGACTTCAACAAGTTCACTGCGCGTTTCTACATCCAGCTGCTCAAGTGTAAATTTCTCTGCAGGAAGCTCTACGAGAGGTTCAGAACTGGCAGAAATCGGCAGAATTGGGCTATCCAGGCGCTCTGCTTTGACGCGAGCATCTTCCAAAATGACATGCACGAGTCCGCGACGGTCGTCGGGGAGATTAACCTCGGCAACAATCGCATTGACAGTGTCGCG
The DNA here is from genome assembly GCF_001623075.1 of Pseudovibrio sp. Ad37. Lineage (GTDB taxonomy): Bacteria > Pseudomonadota > Alphaproteobacteria > Rhizobiales > Stappiaceae > Pseudovibrio. The sequence continues at coordinate 34,371 of NZ_LMCF01000012.1, read as the reverse complement.
GTCTCCCAGCAGCAATACTGGCGGCTTGGAAGTCGCAGAATTGGTCATCGAGAGGGCAGTCAGCAACGCGCCCATAAACACTACTAGAAGATACGGCATATACTAGATTCTTACGGTCTAAGTGTCAGTTCAAGCTCAGATTATACAGGACAGAAGTATGAAGTAATAACCGCTCGAACTGGTTCATTTCTTTATATTCTTCCAAGGTGTTACGCGCCTGTGCAGGATCATCCGTGATAATTCCATCTACGCCCATGGAGATGTAGCGCAACATGGTAGACGGATTGTTAACCGTCCAGACGAAAACCTGCTTACCGGTCTCTTGTGTTCTTCTAATGAAGTTCAGAGAGGCGGAGGCGGAGGAGACTGCTACGAAGTTTCCTTTGAGTTCGGAGAAATTACCGATAGATGTGGCGGTAAGAAGGCCGATGTTCCAATTTGGTTCTAATTTTCGCATTCTTGAGAGAGCTGATCGCTCTAACGACATGATTGCTATGTCGTTTTCCATTTCAGCCTGCGTGATGATGCGGGCGACCTCGTTTTCTAGATGTTCGTTGCGGCTGCGGGGATAATATTTGAGCTCGATGAGGAGAACTGCTTTCCCCCTCACAATCTCAAGCGCCTCGCGAAGCGTTGGAACGCGTTCACCCTGGAACTCCATCCCGAACCATCCGCCCACATCGAGAGACTGGATTTCCTCCAGTGTCAGGTCCCAGACATTGGCTGGCTTGCTGATGAGGCGCATGAAGTCGCTGTCGTGGGCGATAACCACAGAGCCGTCTGCGGCTTCCTGAACATCGACCTCAATCCAGTCGGCTTTGTCCTCAATTGCTCGCTCCAGCGAGGCTATGGTGTTTTCCGGCGCGTGCGCGGAGGCACCGCGGTGGGCGATGATCAGGACATCTTTTTGCGGCAGATCGGCTGAGACCCAATACGTCCCTGTCAGCACCACGATGGTTCCGACCACTCCAATGAGAGCGGCAAGGCGCATCGGTGTCAGTGGGTTGGCCCACTTACTCTCCAGCTTTGGCGTATGTGGCACCTCGGAAAACGTGTGCCCTTTTCCATCGGCAACGAACAAAGCTGCCTTGAAAAGCAATGCCATAGTGCCAGACATGACGCCACTGATCAGCGTGTTGCCCACCAACAGAAGCACGACGAGGCTGCCCAGGATCGCTGCCAATGTCTCGGGGGAATTCTCCCCAAACGAAATGGCGTAGGAGCCGATCAGTTCCAGCGAGATCAGGAAGAACGCATGGATGAGGATGTCCAGAAGCAACCACAGCGAGACGGCACCTGCAAAGACAGGACGGAGGCCACGCGAGAGGAACCGGGCCCGCGAAAAGGCGGAGCCAACAGGATGATCTCTCAGCACCACGAGCGGCAAAGACAGCCCCCAGACGAGGATGGCGTAGAGTGGCATAACGATAACCAGTGCCACCCCAATTCCGATGAAGAAGGCAGCCATCCAGAACTCAACGGGTTGAAACTGAAGGTAGTAGCTGAAGTCATGCTCTTGCAAAAAGATTAGTATACTCAGTGCGATAATGACAAGACCCGGGATCATTGCCATCACTAAGCGTTGTGTCAGCCGCCATGTAAACATACCAAGGCGGGGAAACATGCTGAGCGTTGAAAACAGGGCATTACGTGCAGCAGGGAACGCGCTTTCCTGCCTGTCCAGCACCGCGAGCAGAGCGACCTGCTCAAGCAGTGCCATGGCGATGAAGACGACGACAAAGAAGAATGCACCGAGCAGTCCAATCGGCGACAGAAAGAAAGACGCGATCTCATAATCGGCCAGCACCGCATTGCCGGAAAGGCCAATAACGAAGTTGCCGATACCAGCAACAATAGGTGTGATTGCAACTGCACCGAGAAAAACGAAGGCATAGTGAACCAGCAGCAAGCGAAATGCGTTTGCTTTCCAGCCACGAAGTATCAATTGAGCAAGCGTGTTTAATCGAGCTGCCATACCCTGTTCTTATCGTTGTTGGTGCAGACAGACTGGCTGATTGATGCCAATTAAATGCAATGTACCTGAAGAAGGTTCCGTAAGAGCGCATAGGTGCTGCGAAGTCAAGATATGCCAAACAAACGGTAACAGTTGAGCGGGGGATTCGCGTATTTTCCCAATATTATCCCATTTATTTATGCGAATGATTTGCAACTGCAAAAGTACGGAAAAGCTTTTAATGACAATAAGTTGCAACTGAAACTCATATTTAGAAATACTCTAAACTACTGAAAGTGCACGTTTTTAAACTTGACAACAATAGTCAGGAATATGAAATAGCCGCAGTTTTCTCACGCTTTAGGGCATGACAACATTTGGCAAACTGAATTCGTGCAGCCCGGATTTTCCGCTCGCAGCGCGAGGCGAATTCACTGCACATTTAAGGGGATTACAATGAGCTTTATCCGTGGCGCTTTGCTCGGCACTGTAGCACTCGGCAGCCTTTCTACTGTTGCTGTCGCTGCAACTCCTTCTGACGTTCTTGCAACCTACGGCGACATCGCCCAGGCAGCGTTTGAAGACTCTCTGACAACTGCGAAGACCCTTCAGGGTGCAGTGGACGCGCTTGTCGCAGAGCCAACTGAAGACAACCTGAAAGCCGCACGCCGCGCATGGATTGCAGCTCGTAACCCATACCAGCAGACAGAAGTTTACCGCTTTGGTAATGCGATCGTTGATGACTGGGAAGGCAAGGTCAACGCCTGGCCGCTTGACGAGGGTCTGATCGACTACGTTGATGGTGCTTACGGCAATGAGTCCGAAGAGAACCCGTTTTACGCAGCGAACATCATTGCAAACACTAAATTGACTGTTGCTGGCGAAGAAATCGACGCCACTGAAATCACCCCTGCGCTGCTTGCTGAACAGCTTCAGGAAGCTGGTGAAGTGGAAGCAAACGTTGCGACCGGTTACCACGCAATTGAATTCCTGCTGTGGGGACAAGATTTGAACGGAACGGGGAAAGGTGCTGGCAACCGTCCTGCTTCTGATTTCGACACTGCAAATTGCACCGGTGGCAATTGTGAGCGCCGTGCTGACTACCTTCAGGCTGCAACGAAGCTGCTTATCACCGATCTGGAAGAGATGGTCGCAGCATGGAAAGCCGACGGCGCAGCACGTAAAGAGCTGGCTGACAAAGGCGAAGCTGCAGGCATCGCAACCATCCTGACCGGCATGGGTTCCCTGTCTTACGGTGAACTGGCTGGTGAGCGCATGAAGCTCGGCCTGATGCTGAACGATCCTGAAGAAGAGCATGACTGCTTCTCTGACAACACCCATATGTCCCACTACAACGACGTGGTTGGCATCAACAACGTATTCCAGGGTAAATACACCCGCGTTGACGGTTCTGTTGTTGAGGGTGCTTCCCTTAAGGACTTGCTTGCAAAGGCAGATTCCGCTGTTTCAACTGAGCTGGAAGGCAAGCTGAATGCTTCCCTCGGCACCTTTACAGCCATGAAAACCCACGCTGAAACCACTGAATCCTACGACCAGATGATTGGTGAAGGAAACACAGAGGGTAACGCAGTGGTACAGGCTGCTATCGATAGCCTGGTTGACCAGACATCTTCCATTCAGCGTGCTGTTCAGGTGCTGAAGCTGGAAAATATTGCATTCGAAGGCTCCGACAGCCTCGACAACCCTTCTGCAGTATTCGAATAAGATATCCAGTCCCGCACGAGACACCTCGTGCGGGACTTATCCCCCTCGCCTTTTGTTTGCGTTGTTATGTGCGTTCATTTGCGTGTTTTAGCGTTTTTGCGAAGGCCTATGTAAATACAGGCACCCGTTATGCCAGGAATGGTTCCAGCCACACTTCGCCGTCGTGCAGGAGTGATAGCCACTACCACCGCTTTTACCAGCTTCCTCATTCCCGCCGCTTCTGCTGTTGATCTGAACCAGCGAACCGATCTCAGTGACGGGGATAAAGCGAAAGTCAGCCGGGTTTTGAAGGCGCCGACTGATTTTTCCAAAGCTGAAAATTTTGAGTTGATGCAAGCGGGGAAAACAACGACCCGGAAGCCTCTCAATCGCGCTGTCTTTACCTACCCAAGTGCCAACCTCCCTTTCGAGCAGCATCAGGACTTCCGTCTGGGTGAGAGCCTGTTCCAAAAGTTCTGGGTGTCGACCCCAAGTTCTACGCGCGCCTCTGACGGTCTTGGCCCTCTGTTTAACGCCCGCGCCTGCGAAAGCTGTCACCCGAAAGCAGGGCGTGGTCGCCCGCCGGTTGATGACGAACGCCCAGTTTCCATCTTCATGCGCCTCTCAGTTGCCCCTTCCACGCCGGAAGAGCGGGCTCTGATTGAGAGCGGTGAAGTGCCTCTCCTTCCCGAACCGACCTATGGTGGCCAGTTGCAGAACTTTGGCGTGCCGGGTGTTCCGGGTGAAGGTGAGATGAAGATCACTTATGAAGAGATCAAGATTGATCTTTCTGAAGGTGAGACAGCCTCTTTACGCAAACCGACCTACACTATTGAAAATCTAGCTTATGGACCGATGTCTGAGCATGCGCTGATTTCTGCTCGTGTTGCGCCGCCAATGATTGGCCTTGGCCTGCTGGAAGCGATTGCAGAAACCGACATCACCTCGCAAGCAGACCCGGATGACGCTGACAGTGATGGCATCTCTGGCCGTGTGAGCTGGATAAACCCTGCTGACCCTGACGCAAAGCAGGTTGGCCGCTTTGGTTGGAAAGCCCTGAACGCCACCGTGCAATCTCAATCTGCCGGCGCATTTGCAGGCGATATCGGCATTTCAACACCGTATGACCTGCGCAATTATGGCGACTGCACCGAAGCCCAGACGGCCTGCTTTGAGCAGGCCCATGGCGAGCAGGCGCATCTTGGTGTTTCTGAGGCGCCTGACCCGGTTCTGGACCTTGTGGTGTTCTATTCTCAAAACCTTGCCGTGCCAGCGCGTCGTGATGCGAATGACACCCAAGTGCTTGCTGGTAAAAAGGTATTTTACGAGACAGGCTGTGCAAGCTGCCATACGCCTAAATATGTCACCAGCCGCACGGCTGAAAACCCGGAGCATCAGTTCCAACTGATCTGGCCTTATACAGACCTGTTGTTGCACGATATGGGCGAAGGTTTGTCTGATGGTCGTCCAACAGGTTCTGCCAGCGGAAATGAATGGAAAACACCGCCGCTTTGGGGTATTGGACTGACTGAAACTGTCAATAATCACAGGTTCTTCCTGCACGATGGACGTGCACGTGGCCTGCTGGAAGCTGTGCTGTGGCACGGCGGTGAAGCAGAAGCTGCCAAAACCCGTGTAGTTGAAATGCCTGCTAAGGATCGAGCTAATCTGATCCGGTTCCTGGAGTCTCTTTGATGCAGTTTAAGCGTGCTGTCACTCTCAGCCTGGCCGTTGCCTCGGCAATTGTTGTCTCTACGCCCTCTTTTGCGGCAGATACCACTGACTATGCTCAGTTCCCGCGCTCCAGCGTAGAGCAGTATATTCGCCCGGCGACCAAACAGCTTGTCAGCGCGTTGACCGATCTTGAGAAACGGACTGGTGATTTGTGCACCAGTTCCACGACTGAAAGTACCACTGCCTTTAACGAGGCCTTCAGCAAATCCGTTGCTGCACTCGCTGGTGTTGACTTTTTACGCTATGGGCCGATGGCGCAGGACAACCTTGCTCAGCGCCTCGCCTTTTTGCCGGACAGTCGCGGTGTGGTTCGCCGCCAGATCAATAAGGTGGTTGCCAAGCAGGACCCTACCGTTCGCGATCCCGCTTCCCTGTCTGTCAAAAGCGTCGCCTTGCAAGGGCTGACTGCTCTTGAGCGCATCTCTTACGCCAGTGATGGCACGTTGACGCTTGGTTCTGGCAAGGACGCTGTTTATCTATGCGATTATGCCGAGAGCATCAGCATCAATCTGGTTGGTGCCGGATTGGAACTTGAAGCCGAATGGGCTGATCCTGACGGTTTTTCCAAGGTGCTTCTGGAGCCAACCAAAGGCGGCGGTGTCGTACATACCCACAAAGAAGCTGCGGAGCTGGTGTTCAATGCCATCACCACAGGCCTGATTGTCGACAAAGACCAGTATCTGCTTGTTGTGCTTGGCAAGACTGAGAAGAAGGCCAATCCAAAGAAGGCCCCATTTGCCCGCAGCGGTAATGCTGTCACTTACCTTTCAGCCAGCCTTGCAGGTTTGCAAGGTGCTTTGAATGCAGGTGGCTACGCAAAGGTGTTGGAAGACGAGCAGGACTGGGTGGAAAGCTCGCTGAACTTTGAATTTTCCAATGCGCAGCGTGTGCTTGCTAACCTGCCAAAACCACTTCAGGACACTGGCAAAGAGCCAGAAGTGCGCGAGCAACTGCGTTATCTCATCACCATTATCGATGGCATCAAGGTGGTGATGGCAGAAGACCTTGCTGGCTATGTTGGCCTTGCAGGAGGCTTTAATGCGCTTGATGGCGACTAAGCCCCTTGCTCTGAGCAGACGGCAGTTTTTAACGGGTCTTGCTGCTTCTGGTGTTGCTTTAAGCGCCAGCAGTTCTCTGGCTTTCGCCAATGGCCTGCCTTTTACTGAGGCCGCAGACCTGCAACTGTTCGCCAGCGCTTTGCGTACACCAACGGGCAGTTATGCTCTTGCTGTGTTTAGCGAAGATGGCGAGGTGCTGTTCCAGACAGCGTTGCCGGATCGCGGGCATGCCATTTCCTTTGACCGCAACTCTATGCGCCTACTTTCGTTTGCACGGCGGCCTGAGACCTTCGCGGTGCTTGCAGACCTGACAGGTGCACGAGAGCCGGTTGTTTTCACATCTCCAGAAGATCGCCACTTCTATGGCCATGGCGTGTTCTCGCCTGATGGTCGCCTCGCCTACGCGCCGGAAAATGACTTTGCAAACGTGCGCGGTGTTATCGGCGTTTATGATGTTTCCGGTGACCAGCCAAAGCAGGTTGGCGAGTTCGAGAGCTATGGCGTTGGTCCGCATGATCTGCTGATGTCTCCCGATGGGTCGCAGCTTGTTGTCGCCAATGGTGGGATTGAAACCCATCCTGACATGGGGCGCGAGAAGCTGAACCTGGACACGATGACGCCGAATGTGGCTTTCATTGACACCGCAACAGGTGATTTGCTTGCCAAGCAGGCCTTGGGTTCTGACTTGCACCAGCTTTCCCTGCGCCACATGAGCTTTGACGGCAATGGTGATGTGTGGGTTGGTGGACAGTTTCAGGGCGCGAAGGATGCAACGCCTCCGCTGATGGTGCATCTGGGGCTTGATAAGGCTGCCACGACGCTGGAGATGCCTCTGGAGCTTACAAAGGGCCTGCAGAACTATGTTGGCAGCGTGGAGATGAACCGATCCGGCAATGTGATAGCTGCCTCCTGCCCGCGTGGCGGCAAAATCCTGTACTGGGATGTGGCGCAGCGATCCTTCATCGGGTTCCACCAGGTTGCAGATGGCTGTGGTGTGGCTCCGCTGGACGAGGAAAGCTTTGCGATTACTGACGGAAACGGCGCAATCAGCTTTGGCGGAACCGAGGATGGTGTGGCTCAGATTATCAGCCAGAGCGCTGGCGTCAGCTGGGATAACCACCTGACACCACTGGGTATCCTAAAAAGCAGCTAGAACACGGTTCATCTGATTGAATAGGATCAACCTTTGAATAATCGCCTCCCAACAACCTATACTCCACACGGTTGAGTATAGGTTGTTTTTTATAAAAAGGTCCACGTCTCCAGTAACTTACTGAGTGGCGCCATGCTTTTTAAGCAGGTCAACAATTTTCTGGTTTTTGTTGGCAGACGCGCGATGCAAAGCTGTGAGATTGTCTGCGTCGACCGCATTCACTTCGGCACCGTTTTCAAGCAGATATGTCGCAATTTCCAAGTTACCGTTCATTGCGCTCAGATGAAGCAGCGTAAAGCTGTTACCGCTGTTATGAGCGGTTACAAGCGTGCGATCAGCTTCAATTGCTGTTTTTACAGCTCCAATATCACCGGACCAAACTTGGTCTGCAACAACATCAATATCACCAGCAAATGCTGAAACTGACATACCTGCAACAACAATTGAGGCTGCTGCAAGTAATTTATTATTCAAGTTAATCACTCTTTTAATTCTTCTCTTTATGTATCATCATGCGCAAAACAAGAAAATAAGCTAATCACCCTTTATTTATACAGCATTTCTTATATTTTACTTTCGTAGTTCGAATTCATCACAAGTACAATCTACTATTTGGATTATTTTACGTCTTTCCAACTTAATATATTTTAAAAATTACTTAAATTCCTAAATAATCAAATGAGCGTGTATGATAGATCAATCTGATGATGACGCTATTTATGGAGTTCCCCAAAGGACTTTCCACATTTAAGAGTGCTCTAAGAATTTGGCGCATTGCAGCACGGTCAAGGATCAGGTAAAGACTAAAAATCTCAAGGGCATCCTTGTCTGGCAATATGCACCCGTAGCTCAGTTGGATAGAGCGCTGCCCTCCGAAGGCAGAGGCCATAGGTTCGAATCCTATCGGGTGCACCATATTTTTCCATTATGATTGCCGCGCTATATCTCTTAGTTCCGCTCTACAAAGTTTGTTAAGTTAAACGGGCTGCTGGATTTTTTGTTTTGTGAACTCGGAGAGGCGATTCAGGAAGGTTCCCAGGTCTTGTTGGAGAGTGATGAAGTTTGGGTATTTTTCGAGTGTCACTTCGCTCATGTAGAGGCCGCGGCTGACTTCGATCTGGATTGAGTGCCAGTTCTGGGCGGGACGGCCTGTGTGAATGACCAGTTCTGCGCCTTTGTAGGGATCATTGATCTTCACCTCATAGCCAAGGTTCGTGAGGATTTCCCAAGCTGTGTAGATGTATTCGCGGTCGCAGGTGGTACCATCCCGATCACTGAGGGTGATGTCTGGCCGCTTCTCGCCTGCTCCAGTTTCGTGCATAACGGTGGAGACCGCCTGCATGCTGTGGCAGTCCAGATGATAGGCCACACCGAAGCGGGCATGGGCTTGTTCCATGAGGCGAGTGAGGGCGCCGTAGTAGGGCGTGTAATAGGCGTCTATGCGGTTTTCGATCTCCGCAACGCTCAACTCACGATCATAAAGCGGGCCGCTGGTGGGTGGGGCTTCTGTCCAGATGAGGCCTTTGCCGAGGTCACTGCGGAAATCGGGCTTCGCTGCTCGTGTCCAGCCTTTGATGGTGGCCGGGTCAATGTTGTCTGCGCGGCGGTTTGGGTCGATGTAGATGCGAGGGAAGAGCGCCTCGAGGTAGACACCGCCGGTTTCAGCTGCTTTTTCAAAGAGTTCGTGGACGTATCTGTCTTCTGCGCATTTATAGCGGCTGGCGGGCACACAGGGGCGGAAGTCCGCCGGGTAGATCTCTCCGGAATGAGGAGAGTCTACCACCAGCGGGTTGGTCAGCTCTATGGGTCGATGGATGTTCAGCACGTTTTCGATGGATTGGGGCAATGTGTTTCTCTCAAATGTTTTTGGTTTAACTAGGCATCATTAAGGTGACAGGCAGAGACATGGCCGGGAGCAATTTCCCTCAAGGTTGGTTGCTGCTCTGAGCATCGTTTGGTGGCAAATGGACAGCGCGGATGGAAATGACATCCGCCTGGTGGTGCAAGAGGTGACGGGATTTCGCCTTTGATCGGCTCATACACCTGTTTGCGGGCATCAATACGCGGGACTTCACGCAGCAGGGCCTGTGTGTAGGGGTGATTGGGTCTAGCGAAAAGCTCGTCTGTTTTAGCAATCTCAACCACGCGGCCCAGATACATGATCACCACACGGTCGGAAAGGTGCTCCACCACGCCAAGGTCATGACTGATGAACAGATAGGTGAGCCCGAGTTGTGCCCGCAAGTCCATGAAAAGGTTGATGACTTGCGCCTGAATGGACACATCCAGCGCTGCAATGGACTCGTCACAGACGAGGAACTCCGGATTCACCGCCAAAGCGCGGGCAATGCCGATACGCTGTCGCTGCCCGCCGGAGAACTGATGCGGATAGCGGGTTTTGAAATCCGGATCGAGCCCCACACGCAGCAGCATCTGGTCCACATAGTCGGAGATCTCTGCCTTTGAGACCAAGCCATGGACACGCGGGGCTTCCCCGATGATCTCATTCACCCGTTTGCGTGGGTTGAGAGAGGACATGGGGTCCTGAAAGATCATTTGCACCTTCAGCTGGGCGTTTTTGGCATCCGCACCGGAGAGCTGTTTCACGTTGTCTCCGTGGAACTGAACGGTGCCGTTGCTGGCCTCATGGATGCCTGCCACGACGCGGCCCAACGTGGATTTTCCGCAGCCGCTTTCACCAACAAGACCAACCACTTCGCCCGGTGCAATGCTGAGCGAGACGTCATCAACGGCGTGGACCACCTGCTCTTTGAGGTTGGAGCCGAAGAAACGAAGTGTTTTTTCAGCAAGGTCCAGTTTTTTGGTGAAGCGCTTGGAGACGCCTTGCAGCTCGATGACCGGAGTTTCCAGAAGTGTCATGCCATTTCCTCCTGCTTTACAGGATGGAAGCAACGGACTTGCCTTTCCTCTCCTAACTGCGTGATTTCTGGCGTAGCAACCAGACAGTCACTCTGCTTTGCCGAGCAACGACTGGAAAAGGCGCAACCAGCGGGCAGGTTGAGCAAAGAGGGTGTCATGCCGGGGATCTGGTAGAGCTTGGCGCCGCGTTTGTTGCGGCTTGGGACGGATTCAATGAGGCCCTTGGTGTAGGGGTGCAGCGGTGTGTCCAGCACTTCATCAATGCTGCCCTGCTCCACAATCCGCCCAGCGTACATAACGGCGATCCTGTCTGCCAAACCGCTGATGACAGCCAGATCATGCGTGATCCAGATGAGGGACATGCCGGTCTCGGAACACAGCTTGCGAACCTCGTAGAGGATCTGTGCCTGAATGGTGACGTCCAGCGCTGTTGTTGGTTCATCTGCAATGATCAGATCCGGCTCGTGCAGCAATGCGATGGCAATGGCAACACGTTGGCGCATGCCGCCTGAGAACTGGTGCGGGTAGGACGCGAGGCGCTCATCCGGAGAAGCGATGCCGACACGAACCAGTGCCTCTCGGCAACGCTGTCGTGCAGCTTGTTTTGAGATGTCCTCGTGGGCCTGAATGGCCTCAATCATCTGCGTATCGATGCGCAGGACGGGGTTGAGGGTCATCATGGGGTCCTGAAAGATCATAGCGATCTTCTTGCCCCGCAGCTCGCGCCACTGTTTTTCATTCTTTCTGGCGAGATCATCCCCATTGAGGAGGATTGAGCCGCCGATCACCCTGCCCGGCTCATCCACCAGACCGATGAGCGAGAAACCCGTGACGGTTTTACCGGAGCCGCTTTCACCAACGAGGCCCAGGATTTCGCCGGGTTTGACAGAGAAGCTGACATCATCAACGGCTTTGACCACACCTGCCTTTGTGAAGAAGTGGGTTTTGAGGTTTTTGACTGTGAGTGTGTTTGGCGTGTTCATATTGTCCTCACTTCCTCAGGCGCGGGTTGAGGACATCACGCAGCTGATCACCCACCAGATTGATTGAAACCACAGTGATGAGCAGGGCTATGCCGGGGAAGATTGAGATCCAGTATTTGCCACTGATCACATACTCAAAGCCATTGGCAATGAGCAGGCCGAGAGATGGTTCTGTTTGTGGCAGGCCAACGCCGAGGAACGACAGGGTTGCTTCCAGCGCGATGGCATGGGCGGTCTGAACCGTTCCTACCACAATGAGTGGCGGCAGGCAGTTTGGCATGATGTGCAGGAAGAGCACGCGGGCATGACTGAGGCCAAGGCACGTGACAGCTTCCACGTACTCTTTGCCACGCTCAACAAGGGCTGTTCCCCTCACCGTTCGGGCGTAATAGGCCCATTGCGCGACAACGAGGGCGAGGATGATTTTGTCGACGCCTTTGCCCATCAGTGCCAGCAACATCAAAGCAACCAGAGAGGCTGGGAAGGAGAGCTGCAGGTCCACAATGCGCATGATGAAGGTTTCTGTACGGCCTCCAACATAAGCTGCGATCAGGCCGACGGACATGCCGATGACAAGAGCGATGATGCCACTTGTCACCCCGACGGAGAGCGAGATGCGCAGGCCGTAGAGGATTGCAGAGAACAGATCGCGCCCTGCCCCATCTGTGCCAAGCCAGAAGGTGTATCCGTCAAAGCTTTGCTCTCCCGGCTCCATGCGGGCATCCAGCACGCTGACTTGCGCCAGGTCGTAAGGGTTTTGCGGGGTGATCCATGGGGCGAACAGTGCTGCCATGATGATTGTGAACAGCAGGAGCGCAGCGGCGACAGCGACTTTGCTCTCCACAAACTCCGAGAGAAAGCGGCTCATAGGAGTATCGCCAGAGAAAAGCTGCTTTCGCGGTGGTTTGAGGCTTGTTTCGATGGTCATGAGATGCCCCTTAGTTCGCCGCATCCTGAAGCCGCACGCGCGGGTCCAAAATGGAATAAAGGATGTCAACAATCAGGTTGATGACGACGAAGAGCACCACGATGATCATCAGGTAGGCTACGATGATCGGGCGATCGAGCTGCTGAATGGCATCAATGAGCAGTTTACCCATGCCGGGCCATGCGAAGATTGTTTCCGTTACGACTGAAAAGGCAATGAGTGAACCAAACTCCAAGCCGAGGACCGTGACCACGGGGATCATGATGTTCTTGAACAGGTGCACCATGACAATACGGCTGGAGGATAGGCCTTTGGCGCGGGCAAACTTGATGAAGTCCATATGCATGACCTCCCTCACCCCTGCCCGTGTCAGGCGGATCACCAGCGAGATTTTTAAGAGCGCGAGATTGAGAGCCGGGAGAACAATGTGAGAGAAGCCATCTGCGGTGAGGAACGAGACCTGCATGCCGAGCACCGAGATGGTGTCTCCACGCCCTGTGGCGGGCACCCAGTCGAGCATCACGGCAAAGAGCATAATCATCATGATGCCAACCCAAAATGTGGGCAGTGAAAAACCCAAAATTGAGCCACTCATGATGAGACGCGAGGAGATGGCGTTGGGGCGTAGACCCGCGTAAAGACCTAACGGAATGCCAATGACAATCGCCATGAGAAGCGCCATGAAGGCGAGCTCCAGTGTGGCGGGCATCCGCTCCACAATGAGCTTGAGCGCTGACTCACCAAAGATAAAGGAGGTACCGAGATCTCCTTTGAAGGCGTTGCTGACGAAGACCGTATATTGCTGCCACACGGGCTTATCGAGGCCGAAGTCGCGGATGACGCGCTCAATCTCGGCCTGATCCGCATCCGGTGCGACCAGCATATCGATGGGGTCCCCCACCACATTCACGCCAAAGAACACAATGACGGACATAGCAATCATGACTATGCCACTTTGCATCAGGCGTCTGAGAACGAAGACAGACATGTCTTTAAATCTTTCGCAGGTAAAGCCAACCCATTGAAATAATAGAGGTGAGTTTTGGCCTTAGAAAAGAAAAAGACCGGCATAAGCGCTATGCCGGTCTTTTGTTTGCATGCGATTACTCAGCGGATACGCCCCAGGACAGGGTGTATTCATCTGTGCGAGGCAGGTACTCGAGGCCCTTGCGGGTCGCCCACGTATTCACCTGATAGTGCAGCGGAATGATCGCCTGATCGTTGATGGCGATTTCAGTTGCTTTTGCGAGCAGGTCCTGACGCTTTTCATCATCGACAGTTGCCAGAGCTTCTTCAATCATGGCATCCACTTCAGCATTGGAGTAGCGGCCACGGTTGGAAGAGCCGAAGCCCTGGCTCTTGTCGTAGGTGTGGATGAGAGAGCGCAGTGGTGACGATGCTTCGCCAGAACCAGCGCCCCACCCCACGAGAACCATTGAGAACTCGGGCGTGTTGTTTGGACCACCACGAGATGCGCGCTTGAAGTAAACAGACCGCGGCATGGTCTCCACATCGGTTTTGATGCCAACGCGGTTGAGCATCTGTGCGATAGCTTCCACGATCTTGGCATCGTTGATGTAACGGTCATTCGGGCCGTGGATGCGCAGTTCGAAGCCATCACCAACACCGGCAGCTGCAAGCAGCTCTTTCGCGCCCTTTGCGTCGTATTCAACCGGTTTCAGGTTTTCGCTGACCCCAAAGAAGCCATCTGGCAGAAGCTGGCCTGCTTTGACGGCGACACCTTCCATCACACGTTCAACAATCAGATCGCGGCTGATGGCCTTGGAGATCGCTTCACGAACACGCTGATCCTTCAGCGGGTTTTTGATGGCCCCGCCGCCCATGGCTTTCACGAATGGGCTGTCATCGCGGTCATGATCCAGATGCAAGTAGATGACGCGGTTGGATGGGCCCTGCCACAAGGAGACTTTGTCGTTGCTGCTTAGCACTTCAATGTCTGTTGTTGGGACGCCGTTGATCAGATCAACATCACCCGCCAACAAAGCAGCCACACGAGATGGGCCGGATTTGATTGGCTTGAAGGTTACCTTGTCCCATTTCGGCTTTGCGCCCCAGTAATCAGGGTTTGCTTCCAAAACAATGCGGTCACCTGGTACGTACTCAGCATATTTGTACGGGCCGGAGCCAACAGTTGCCTTGCCGGAGTTGTACATCTCGGTTGTCGCGTCCGTTCCGGCTTCTACAGAGATGATGCTGACGGTTGAAATGTCATTAGGAACAAGCGGATAAGGCTTTTCAGTTGTGATATGGACTGTGTAGTCATCAATCTTTTTGACCGTTTTGCCTTTGGTGTATGTGGCAAAGCTGGATGGTGAGTTTGGCACATTTGGTGCGCGCTCAAATGAGAACACCACGTCATCCGCATTGAACGGATTACCATCATGGAACACCACGCCCTCACGCAGTTTCAGTTCCCATGTGGTGGCGTTAATTGGCTTCCAGCTGGTTGCGAGACCAGGCTGTAGCTGCTGTTTTTCGTTTTGGTGAATAAGCCGGTCAAACATATGATAGGCAATCATATTGTTCGGACCCAGATTATGGTAGTGCGGGTCAATCGCGCTTGGCTCTGAAGACAAGCCGATTGTCAGGTCTTCAGCAGACGCTATTCCACCCATAAGCAACATGGCACTTGCTGTTCCAGCAAGCCATTTGTGCAGCTTAATCATTGCTGCTCCCCCCTCAAAATTTTCGTTCCCTCTGGCGATTAAAATTCATTCGCCCAGTAACAATGCCGCTGCTTCTTTATATGAGTGTGCTTCTGCCAAAACGGGCAAATCACCGGTAGAGCTTGGCGGTTGACTTAAACCGTAGTATGTGTTTTCAACATTGTCATTCAAAATTTTATAATCAAAACGCATAGAACTATGTCAAATACCCCTACACGCCCCCGTCTCAGCCTTCGAGAGTTTGAAGTTTTACGCGCTGTCATCAGCGTTCGGAAAACAACTGCCGCCGCTGCACGCCTTGGTATTTCGCAGCCTGCGGTGAGCCGCGCGATCAAGCATCTTGAGGAACGTCTTGGTAAAACGCTGTTTAATCGGGAAAGTGGTCGGCTTGTGCCAACCTCTGATGCTTTGGCTCTGAATGAGAAGCTAGAGCCTGTTTTTGAGATGCTGGCGGGGATTGAGAACGAGACCTTCGTTTCTCAGCACAGTAGCAAGCCGCTGCGCCTTGCTGCGCCGCCAACGATCTCACACCGTTTTCTGCTGGGTGTGATGGCTGCTTTCATCAAGGCTTATCCGGGGCAGAAGGTTGAGTTGGAGATTGGTACATCCTCGGACGTTCGCAATCATGTGGCCGAAGGGCATGCCGATCTGGGGATTACCGACGGGTTATCCAAGCACGCTGGATTGACCCTGGAACCGCTGCGCTCTGCCATTGCACATGCGGTTTTGCATCGGGATCATCCTCTTGCCAGCAAAGCATTTATTGAGCCTGAGGACTTCGATGGGCAAGATTTCGTCGCCCTCACACGAAGGTTTCCCGTGCGAGCGATTTTGGAGCGCATGTTTGCGGAACGGGGAATTCGGCCTAATATTGTTGCCGAATCTTCTACCGCCGTCTCCGTGAGTGAGCTGGTGCATGCAGGTGTTGGTGTCAGCGTCCTCAACCCGTTTCCTGTGGCGCGAAACCATCCAGAAACACTGGTTTTTCTGCCGTTTAAGCCGCGTATCTCCTACCTCAACGCCTTCATATTGCCTGCAACGACACCAAGCACGCCAATCGCCAGAAAATTCATTGAGTTCACGCGCGCCTTTGAGATTGAGGACCCATATTCGACACCGGCCTAGATATGGTTGTTTGGCTGGTGTGACCTATACTTTTCAAGGACCATTGCCATGATTATTGAAAGTACAGCTTACCCTATCGAAATCGATTTTCCCGATATCCTGGCCTACAAAGTCGGCAATACCGGAGTGGACTGGATCACCACATTTGATTCCGGCACTGCTGGCCCGCATGTGATGATTTCTGCGCTGGTGCATGGCAATGAGCCGTGTGGCGCTGTTGCTTTGGATTGGTTGTTCAAGCAGGAAGTTCGCCCTGTGCGTGGCAAGCTGAGCTTCGCTTTTATGAATGTAGCGGCTTACAACTCGTTTGACCGGAATGACCCAACTGCTTCGCGGTATCTGGATCAGGATTTCAACCGCATTTGGCAAAATTGCTCGCTGAATGGCCCGGAAGTGACGCGCGAGCTGGAACGAGCACGCGAAGTGCGGCCTGTTGTCGATACCGTAGATTACCTGCTGGATTTGCATAGCATGCAGCACAAGAATCCGCCGCTTATGCTGGCTGGGGATCAGGAAAAAGGCCGTGCGTTAGCCAAGCAAGTGGCTGATCCTGAGTGGATTATCTGCGATTCCGGCCATGAGGAAGGCAAGCGGCTGCGTGATTATGATGGGTTTGGCGACGCAATGAGCCCCAAGGCTGCGCTGTTGCTGGAAGCAGGGCAACATTGGGAAGCTGCGGCTGGGCCTCGTGCTATTGCGGCGTCTATACGGTTCCTGCGCGCAACAGAATGCGTGTCAGCTGATTTTGGCGAGGCATTTCTTGCTGAGCAGCCACCGCTGGTTCCGCAAAAGACGATAGAAATCGTGGCCCCTGTTACGGTTCAAAATGAGAGCTTCCGTTTCAGCGAAGATTACCTCGGGATGGAGGTGATTGCCGAGAAAGGAACAGTGATCGCGATGGATGGGGACACGCCAGTTACAACACCACACGACAACTGCGTGCTGATTATGCCAAGTCGTCGCCTGCTGGTTGGCAAGACTGCCGTGAGGTTGGGCAAGCTGTTGGATTAATGTCGCTTTATGGCTGGGGGTTTGGTTCCCAGCCACTTAATCTTATGCGCTCAACTCTGCTGTTTCAGAGCAGATGTTTTTCAAGCTTTCCCACTGCCACTTGTTGAGGACCGGATTTTTTGGTGCTTCCGGATCAGCAATCTCGTTCAGCGTATCCACGCGCTCTTTCGTCGGTGGATGGCTGGAGAGGAAGCCCAAAGCCTGTGAGATGGCATTCTCATCGTGATGCTCTTTCGAGATTTTCTCGAGGAAACTGGCCAATCCGGTTGGGTCTACACCTGCATTTTCCAGCATCTGGACCGCAAACAAGTCAGCTTCGCGCTCCATATCTCTGGAATAAGAACTGTCGAGCATAGCTTCACCCACACTGGCGATGATGCTGCCGCCGGTGAAGTCTCCGATGAACATGGAAAAGACAATACCCGTACCAGCCACATTGATGAGCTGCTGCATGGAGTGACGGTGTTTGACATGGCCAAGCTCATGCGCCAGCACAGCTGCCAGTTCATCAGGACTATCAACCACTTCCAATGTGTTGGAGAGAATAGTGATCCTGCCGCCGGGAAGGGCGAAGGCGTTAGGTATCTTGCTTTCAACCACCGTCAACACCGGATCAAACGGCAAATCCATGCCCTTTGTGAGGCGTTTTGCCATTTGCTCCAAAGCGGCCTGACCCGTTGATGCCTTACAGATCTTCTCTTCACTCAGAGCCGGGATCAGTGTTGCTTCAACGCTCTTACCAAGCTCTGCTTCCCAGGACTTTGGCACGTTGTGAACCGCGTATTTTGAGAAGGCAGGCAGGAAAAAGATCAGAGCGACCGCGATTAGGGCAATGGATGTCAAACTTCCGAATACAATTTTCTTTGTGTTTTCACGTTTGGGAAGCCCTGCTACCAAACGAATTTTGCGTTCAACGGATTTTGCAGTCTCTACATCCGTGATTTTGACGTAAGCGGTGCTGGTGGGCTTATTCACCTCCACGACCATAACGGATGGAGATGTCCAGTCGCAGAGCAGCTTCGCTGCAGACCATCGCGTATACTCCTGATCGCCCGCCAGATCTGTCAGGATCATCTCATCGTAGTCAAACCAGATCTGACAGTTGCGTACAGCGGCAGAAGTGCCGTCAAAAAACTCAGCGTTTCCAAGCAGTAGCTTCATGGTCAGATCACTTCAAATCCTGCATCAAGTGTATCAGCGAGCCCCATACCGACTGCATTTTCCAAATCACCAGCAGCAATTGCGTCCTTTACGCTGTGGGCGTTGATGACCACCATGCTGCTCATCTTCCACTCAAACAACATGACTTGAAGGACCATCATGTTGGCGAACAGAAGCACACCGTAATAAAGAGCAAAAACTGGCAAGAAAGCCAGACTGAAAAAGCCACTCTGTGGCTCTAGCTGGACTCCAACGGTTACAGCCAGCAGAGTGCCAACCGCACCTACAATTGAGATACCAACGCCAACAATCACACCATGAATGATATAGGCGCCGTAGAACTTGGAGGCCCCGATATGGCTCTCAAAGCTAGCATCGCCAATCTTTGTGGAGTTGACTTGCAGGCGGAAAATACTAGCCATAGCAAGAGGCATTAAGAATACTGCGAGGACTAGAACAATAGGCAGCAGGGCAAGTGATTTACCTTGCGTGAATATTGCTGCTAACAACGCAATGATGCCCGGGAAAAACAAAATCACAAAAACAAGTACCAATGCCCGGAAGTAATCCTTCGCTGTCGCAGAATAACTGAACCGCTGGTTCCCAAAGTAGCTGGCTTCTGCCAACATTCTGTCCAGCTTTGCCATGCGCCATGGCAGAGCAATGCCGAGGGTGAGGACTGAGAGGATGGTCCAGAAGAGCCATGCGCCCACATAACGCCAGGCAGAGCCTTGCATGTGGAAGCGAATGCCGCGCCAGCTTGTGCGGGTTAGCAGGTATCTGCGGCGGCGGAACAAGGCGTAGGGTGTCAGCAGAAAACCAACAACAAACATGATGCCGAAACCAACGATTGTTGCAATCGGCCCCATGAACTGGAGGCCAAAGCCAAGCGCGTAGAATGGAATTAGGATTGCCAGAGCAATCAGGAAACCAATGAAAAGCTCTTTGCCCGTGCCATGGTAGCGAAGATGATCGCCTTCCAGATGGGTCGCGGACCAAAGAGATCTACGCAGGCCCGTCATGGCCCAGAAACGGTAGATACCCAATGTAGCAATCGTCAAAGTGACCCATGTCATAATACGCCCGAAGAACGAACCGCCAGAAAAGAGGATATAACTCCGCTTTGTTGAACCCGGATTTTCCTGAGCAATGTCAATAGTCATGGCACGATCCAAATTTTTTAAATAAAAACGTCTTTCTCTGTAATTCCACTCGTCAAATTATGCAAACACTCGAAAGCTGAGTGAGCACTATTCTTCTAAAGCAACTATTAGGCCGCAAATGCCTGAGGATTTCTTAGGTTAACGAAAACAGGCGCATCTTTGCAGATGCGCCTGTTTAGAATCGATGAATGTTCTTCGTCCTAAACGAAACAGTCCATGATTTCCTGTTCGCGAATGATGCCGACCGGGCGGTCTCCGCGATAAACCGCGATTGGACCTGCGCTGTGGCGTTTCATTTCAATCACTTCTCGGATCATCTGCTTTGCTGTGCACTTTGGCATCTCTTCAACGCTCACGATCACATCAGCACTCATCTGCGAGAGATCAGTCATGATGTCTTCAGCGTGCAGAACATTGAGCGGGTTCATGTGCGCAACGAAGGACTCAACGTACTCATCCGCTGGTTTCTTCACGATTTCCTGCGGAGTACCGATCTGCACCACATGACCGCCTTCCATGATGGCGATGCGGTTGCCGATTTTGGCGGCTTCGTCGAGATCATGGCTCACGAACACGATGGTTCTGTGCAATCTTTCCTGCAGTTCCAGCAGCTCATCCTGCAAACGGCTGCGAATGAGAGGATCGAGTGCAGAGAACGGCTCATCCATCAGCAGGATTGGAGCATCTGTTGCGAATGCACGCGCCAGACCAACACGCTGCTGCATGCCGCCAGAAAGCTCATGCACGTATTTATCACTCCAGCCGCCAAGACCGACAAGTTCCAGCTGTTCTTCGACACGTTCCAGACGCTGAGTCTTAGGAATACCGGAGAGCTCCAAGCCGAAGCCAACGTTGTCTCGGACTGTACGCCAAGGCAGCAAGCCGAATTGCTGGAACACCATGGCAACACGTTCGCGGCGCAGTTTACGCAGGCGCGAGGTAGAGCAGGTGGTTGGGTTGACCTGCTCGCCATCATCAGCAACGAGCACTTCGCCGCGGCAAACCTTGTTCAGGCCGTTGATGGCGCGGAGCAGGGTGGACTTGCCAGAACCGGACAGGCCCATGAGAACGAGAAGCTCGCCCTGCTGGATGTCGAAGGTCGCGTTGGCAACGCCAACCAACTGGCCGGTTTGGTCCTGAATTTCAGCGCGGGTTTTGCCGGCATCAATTAAGGGTAGGGCAGCGTCGGGCTGATCTCCGAAAACAATGGAAAGGTTTTTGAAGGAAACAACAGGATTCGTCATTTTTTGCTGCCCTTTTCTTCTGAGCTCTTGAAGAAACGGTCAAGCACAATAGCAATCAGCACGATTGCAATACCAACCTCAAATCCTTTAGCGATGTTCACTGTGTTCAACGCACGAAGTGTTGGAACACCAAGGCCATCCGCGCCAACAAGGGCAGCGATCACAACCATGGACAGTGACAACATGATGGTTTGCGTCAAGCCAGCCATGATGTTTGGCAGCGCATATGGCAGCTCAATCTTAAAGAGCTTCTGCCAATAGGTCGCGCCAAAAGCTTCACCGGCTTCCAGCAGATGCTGCGGCGTGGATGCAACACCAATCTGGGTGAGGCGAATGGATGCTGGCAGGGCAAAGACGACTGTTGAAATCAGACCTGGAACTACACCCAGACCGAACAGGATCAGGGCAGGGATAAGGTAAACAAACGTTGGAATTGTCTGCATCAAATCCAGCACAGGCCGTACCCATGAGAAGAACTTAGGGTGATGCGCGGAGTAAACGCCGACAGGAATACCAATCAACATACAGATAAAGGTGGAGCTGAGGATCAGCGCCAGCGTTTCTGTGGTTTCATCCCAATAACCCTGGTTGATGATAAGCAGCAGGCTCACCGCAACAAAGGCTGAAAAGACGAAGGATCTTCTGACCACGAAGGCCAAAGCTGTGGCAATGACCACAATGCCGAGCGGGTGAGGGGCTTGTAAAAGCCATAGTACACTGTCGATGAGCCATTCGATTGCAACGGAAATCGCATCGAAAAAGCCACTTGCATTGTCGGTGAGCCAGTCAACTCCCCACTTGGCCCATTTGCCGATGGGTAGTTTGTGCTCTGTTAGCCACTCCACGGGAAACCTCAGATTTTGTTATTGTATATCAACGCATAAGCGTCATTTCATTTGTAGGGCAGGATACAAAATAGTTGGTACCGACAAGCAGCTTGCCCCAGTTGCGCAATCGCTATTCCAGCTGTCGGAGTGTTCTGGAATAATGCGCTAAGAGGCGGACTGCGAGTGTATCGCATCCGCCTCTCAATTCATGCTCGGTAATGACCCTTAGAGGCCGAATGCAGTCTTTGCAGCAGCAAGACCATCTTTACCGTCAAAAGTAGTTACGCCAGCAAGCCATTTATCAAGAGCCTCAGGGTTCTTCTTGATCCATGCTTTTGCTGCGTCTGTTGGCTCTTCACCATCGTTCAGAATACCGTTCATGATCTCGTTCTCCATCTGCAGGGAGAAGGTGAGGTTCTGAAGGAATTTGCCCATGTTCGCACACTCAGCAGAGTAACCTGCGCGGGTGTTGGTCAGAACGTCAGCGCCACCGAAGTTTGGACCGAAGAACTCGTCACCACCGGTGAGGTACTCCAGCTCAAAATTGGAGTTCATTGGGTGCGGAGCCCAACCGAGGAAGACGATGTCCTGGTTCTTGCGAGTTTTACGCGCGACCTGGGACAGCATGCCAGCTTCAGATGATTCGACGAGGTCGATTTTGTTGAGACCGAACGCGTTTTTCTCGATCATATCGAGGATCAGACGGTTACCGTCGTTGCCTGCTTCAATGCCGTAGATCTCGCCATCAAGGTCTCCAGAGAATTTTGCGATGTCCGCAAAGTCCTTCAAACCCTTGTCATAGGTATACTTAGGAACAGCCAAAGTATACTTGGCGCCAGTCAGGTTGGTTTGAACAGTATCAACGGTGCCAGCTTCACGATATTTCGCGATATCAGCTTCCATTGTCGGCATCCAGTTGCCGAGGAATACATCAATATCGTTGTTTGCGAGAGACGCATAAGTGACTGGAACGGAAAGTACTTTTACGTCTGTTTCGTAACCGAGCGCGTCCAGCACAGACGTTGCTGTGGCGGTGGTTGCGGTGATGTCTGTCCAGCCCACGTCGGAGAAGCGTACGGTTTTACAGGCTTCCGCTTCTGCGGCGAGAGCTGACCCAGTGATTAGTAATAGTACTGAAGCAGAAGTAGAAAGTTTCTTTATCAGGCCACTAGCAACACTCATGTAAATCTCCCCAATTTCTATATTTATTTAATAGAGCCGTAGAATTGTGCAGAAAACATGTCCTCAACAATACCTAGACGACAATTAAATTTTCAAATTCCTTCGTTCACTAAAGCTAATAAACACCCGATGGACTAAAGGCAACCTCTCCGTCAGATATTAATTACGATAAATCTGAGTGCAATACTTTTCAAAAGCTCCGAAATGTTCTAATAACTATTTTTATTGATTGAACGTTCAATAAAAATAAGCTTGGAGTGAGTTCGGCACAAATGCCTAAGGTCGGAATGGAAAAGGAACGCAAAACCTCGATAATTATGGCAACGATCAAAGCGATCCATGAAAAGGGGTACGCAGCGACAACAATGGCAGATATTGCCAAGAATGCCGGCGTTTCGACGGGCCTGCCACATCACTACTTTGGCTCGAAGGCAGCTGTCTTCAACGCAACCATAAGCTTTTTGCTGACGGACTTGAGCAAGCAATCCCGCAAGCGCTTGCTGAAGACGAAAACCCCTATGGAGCGGATCGATGCGATCATCCATACCAACTTCAGCGATGAGCAGTTTCAGCCCTCCGTTATCTCGGCGTGGTTTGCGTTTTATGTGGTGGCACGGACTGAACCCGGAACACGCCGGTTGCTTCAGATCTACCACCGACGGCTGATCTCGAACCTGACTGCGGAATACCACCGCGTCACAGATCGTGAGACGGCGATTACAGCGGCAGAAGGTACAGCTGCGATGATTGACGGGCTCTGGCTGCAATGCGTGCTAACGACAAACCGACCTGACGGGTCACCGGCAACAATGCTGGTTCAGGACTACGTGAAGAAATGTTTCGACAGTTTTGAAACGACAGAAACGACACAATAATAACTGGAATACGGCTTCAAGCCCAAGAGAATACAATGACTGCAGATTTCATTATTGTAGGCGCCGGCTCTGCTGGATGCGCCCTGGCAAACCGTCTTTCTGAAGATCCCCAAAACAAGGTGGTTTTGCTGGAGTTTGGTGGTTCGGATATTGGTCCGTTTATTCAGATGCCTGCTGCCTTGTCCTATCCCATGAACATGTCCCGTTATGACTGGGGCTATGAGAGTGCGCCTGAGCCGCATCTGGATGGGCGTAAGCTTGCTTTGCCACGTGGTAAGGTGATTGGCGGCTCTTCCTCCATCAACGGCATGGTCTATGTGCGCGGCAATGCCTGCGACTTTGACAGCTGGGAGGAAATGGGGGCGAAAGGCTGGGGTTATCAAGACGTTTTGCCTTACTTCCAGCGCCTTGAGAACACCGAAGTAGAAGGGGACTGGCGCGGAAAGTCCGGCCCACTCTACGTCTCTCGCGGTACACGCTGGAGCCCGCTTTACGATGCCTTTGTGCAGGCTGGTGAAGAGGCTGGTTACGCTAAAACTGACGACTACAACGGTTATCGTCAGGAAGGCTTTGGCGATATGGAGATGACGGTGCACAATGGCCGTCGCTGGTCCGCCTCCAACGCTTATCTCTGGCCCATCAAAGGCCGCGAAAATCTGGAGATTATCTCCGGCGCGCACGTCAATCGCATTCTTATGGAAGGCAAACGTGCTGTTGGTGTTGAGTATATGCGCGGCGGGCAGGTGTATCAGGTCAAATGCTCCCGCGAAGTTGTCGTTTCTGCGTCTTCCATCAACTCACCAAAGCTGCTGATGCATTCCGGCATCGGTGATGCGGCGGCTCTGTCTGCTCTGGGCATTGATGTGATTGCAGATCGTAAGGGCGTTGGTGCGAACCTTCAGGATCATCTGGAGCTCTATATTCAGCAGGCCTGTACTCAGCCGATTACGCTCTACAAGCACTGGAATCTGATCTCCAAAGGCGTGATTGGAGCTCAGTGGCAGCTGGCAAAATCTGGTCTAGGCACCACAAACCACTTTGAGACCTGCGGCTTTATTCGCTCCAAAGCGGGCGTGATGTACCCTGACATTCAGTTCCACTTCCTACCATTTGCGGTTCGCTATGACGGGCAGGCGGCAGCTGAAGGCCATGGCTATCAGGTTCATGTTGGCCCGATGCGCTCCAAGTCTCGTGGTGCAGTAACGCTGCAATCTGCGGACCCAATGGACAAGCCGAATGTGCTGTTCAACTACATGAGCCATGAAGACGATTGGGAAGATTTCCGCCAGTGCATTCGCCTGACACGTGAGCTCTTTGCTCAGCGGGCGTTTGATCCATTCCGCGGCAAGGAAATTCAACCAGGCAAAGACGTTGAAAGCGACGATCAACTGAATGCTTTCATCAAAGAACATGTCGAGAGCGCGTTCCATCCGTGTGGCACCTGTAAGATGGGTGACGCGAATGACGAAAGTACTGTGGTTGACAGCGAATGTCGTGTGATTGGTGTTGACGGTTTGCGCGTTGCGGATAGCTCCATCTTCCCGCAGATTACGAACGGAAACCTCAATGCGCCTTCCATTATGGTTGGTGAGAAGGCTGCAGACCATATTCTCGGAAAAGGTATGCTTCCTGCCAGTGATAAGCAGGCGTGGGTTCACCCTAACTGGCAGAACGAACAACGGTAAGTGTTGGATTAAGAAATGACGAAAACAGATAACCTGACAAATGCATCCCAGCGTGCGCAGCCTGGTGGCTCTCACTTTATTGGCGGCACTTACGTTGAAGATACGATGGGTGAGGAGATCCTCAGCCTTTATCCAGCAACACAGGAAGTGATTGCGCGGGTTCACTCCGCAACACCGGCAATCATCACCAAAGCTGTTGCATCCGCACGGACTGGCTTTGCGATCTGGCGCTCCATGGCACCTGCTGAGCGCTCCCGCGTTCTGCGTAAGGCTGCCGACCTGATGCGCGAGCGTAACCGTGAGCTTTCCGAGCTGGAAACGCTTGATACGGGTAAGCCGCTGCAGGAAACTCTGGTGGCTGATGCTGCTTCCGGTGCTGAAGCGCTGGAATACTTTGCAAGCGTTGCGGCAACCTCCAACGGCGAACACATCGATCTGGGTGGCTCTTATGCCTTGACCAAGCGCGAGCCACTGGGCATTTGCCTTGGCATTGGCGCTTGGAACTACCCAATCCAGATTGCTGCATGGAAAGCTGCTCCGGCGCTGGCTGCTGGTAATGCGATGATCTTCAAACCATCTGAAGTGACTTGCCTGTCTGCGCTCAAGCTTGCTGAGATCTTCCGTGAAGCTGGCCTGCCGGATGGTGTATTCAACGTGGTGCAGGCATACCGTGAAGCGGCTGCTTCTCTGGTATCCCATCCTGAAATTGCCAAGGTTTCCCTGACAGGTTCCGTGCCAACAGGTATGAAGGTTGCTGAAAAAGCAGCTTCTCAGCTGAAGCACATGAGCCTTGAGCTGGGCGGCAAGTCTCCGATCGTGATCTTTGAAGACAGTGACATCGACAATGCCGTTGCTGCGGCGATGAATGCTAACTTCTATTCCACCGGTCAGATTTGCTCCAACGGCACACGCGTGTTCGTGCATTCTTCCATCAAAGATGAGTTCCTGAAGCGTCTGAAAGAGCGGACCGAGAAGATCCTTATTGGTGATCCGCTGAATGAAGACACACAACTTGGCCCGCTTGTCTCCAAAGCTCAGCTTGAGAAAGTGATGGACTACATCGCGATTGGCCAGAGCGAAGGTGCGGTTCTCTATGCTGGTGGTGGACGTCCGCAGGTGGCCGGCCTTGGTCGCGGCCTGTTTGTTGAGCCAACCATCTTCACTGAAGTCAAAGACGACATGCGCATTGCTTGCGAAGAGATCTTTGGTCCTGTGATGTGTGTGCTGGACTTTGATGATGAAGCTGATGTGATCCGCCGCGCCAACAACACCGAGTTTGGTTTGGCTGCTGCTGTGTTCACGAAAGATATTCAGCGTGCCTACCGTGTGATTGATCAGTTGGAAGCTGGCACTTGCTGGATCAACAACTACAACCTGACCCCGGTCGAGATGCCATTCGGTGGCTTCAAGAACTCCGGCATTGGCCGCGAGAATGGTCAGTGGGCGCTGGATCAATACTCTCAGGTTAAGAGCATCTATGTAGAGATGGGTGATGTTGAGGCTGGCTGGTAAACAGCCTCAACCATCAATGTGAATGAGCAGAGTAGGGGCTTTTGCTCGCGTATCTTTATCCGAAAACCGGTTTCCACTTTTCGGCGATACACGGCGTCCCTACTCACGCATTGCGTGGGCGATCTGATCGACCATTGGCTTCATGATGTATGAGATCACCGTGCGGTTTTCTGTCTGAATGAACGCCTCAACCGGCATACCTGGCACCAGATTTTTACCACCCAGTTTATCCAGCTGATCTTCTGAGATTGTCAGCTCAGCCATATAGAAGCTGAGACCGGTTTTGGGGTCTTCCAAAAGATCAGGTGAGATCGTCTTCACCTCTGCTATCAACTCAGGTGTTGTGCGTTGATCAAAGCTTGGCAGGCGGATCGTTGCTTCCTGATTGGGTGTCAACTGATCTACATCGATTGGCTGCACCTGCGCTTCAATCACCAGAACGTCTTCACGTGGCACAACTTGCATCAACACCTCACCGGGAGCGATAACACCGCCGATGGTGTGAATGGTCAGGTCGTGCACTGTGCCAGACTGAGGTGATTTGATTTCCATGCGCATCAGCTGGTCCTGTGCAGCGATCTTCTTTTCTTCAAGCTGGGCAACCTCTGCCCGGACTTGCTGAAGCTGTTCCAGTGTCTTTGTCAGCACATCTTCTTCGATCTGCATGATCTGAATATTGCGCTCTGCGATGGCTTCTTCTGTCTTGGCAATCTGGGCTATGAAGTCACCATATTCACCCTGAAGCTTGGTTTTCTCCCGTTTGAGGGCTGTGACACGGGACTCTGTGACCAGTCTTTTGGCCAGCAGCTTGTTGAGGTCTTCCAGTTCGCCATCTATCAAGCTGATTTCAATTTCTTTGGCATCTCTTTGCTGAGACAGTCCATCTATCTGCTTTTTATACTGCTGAATCTGAGCACGCATCTGATCCTGTCGGCCACGAAGGTTCTTGGTCTTCGCGACCATCATTCGACGTTGCCCTTCCTGAATGGTATTCAGAACCTGAGAATGTGCATCATCTGTGGCTCGTGTTGGGAAGAGAATTTCTTCCTCTCCATCACGCTCAGCTATCAAGCGAGCTTCCTGCGAATAGAGGTTGTCGAGCTGTTTGGTCACAACAGCAAGGTTGGCTCGGGTCACCGTGTCATCAAGGCGGAGCAGGGTGTCTCCCGCATCAACGGTATCCCCATCAGTCACCATGATGGAGCGGACAATGCCGCCTTCCATGTGCTGCACATTCTTGGTGTTGGTCTCAACGACAATGGTACCGGGAGCGATGATTGCACCGCGAATTTCCATCAGGCCGCCCCAAAGACCTACGCCTCCGACAAGGATAACAACCAGAAGACCAGCGCAGACCAGATGAAACCTGATACTGCCCTTAATCTGTTTGTCACTTTCAGAATGATTATACATTATGCTGCTCCTCGTTTGATCGGAGCTTTAATTGCTGCTTTTTGCGGGACTTGCTGGGTTTGAACCGGTGTCACAAGTTGCTTCATAACTTCATCACGCGGACCAAAAGCGGCTTGTCGGCCATCGTTGAGCACAAGCACCTTATTAACCGCTGCTATCGCACTTGGGCGGTGGGCAATCACGATGACGATCTTTCCTCGGCCCCGCATCAGCTTGATCGCATGGCTCAGACAGGCTTCGCCTTCAGAATCCAGATTGGAGTTGGGCTCATCCAGAACGATGAGGAAAGGCTCACCATACATGGCACGGGCGAGGGCGATACGCTGACGTTGGCCGCCAGATAAGGCATAACCACCACTACCAATAATCGTGTTGTAACCGTCCGGCAGGCTTGTGATGAACTCATGGATACTGGCAATTTTCGCGGCTTCAATGACGTCATCAGGGTTTGCGTCTTCCTTGAACCGGGAAATATTCTCCGCAACCGTGCCATCAAACAATTGAATGTCCTGCGGCAAGAAGCCAACAAATTCACCGATGCGCTCCGACGTCCATTGATCAAGCTCTGAGCCATCAAACCGGATTGATCCTGTCAGAGCATTGGTGATGCCGACAATCGAGCGAGACAAGGTTGATTTGCCAGAACCGGACTTGCCAATAACGCCAAGACCTTCGCCAGCCGCAAGACTAAACGAGATGCCTTGCACGATTGGCTGACGGATACCAACCGGACCACATGCCACACCGTCCAGATCAATCTTCTGATGCGGAAGGGGTAGTTCCATCACGTTGTTGGTGTCTTCTTTATTTTCGACTACCTTGCGCAAACGGGCGAGGCCTTGTCGGGCTGCCAGAAAACCTTTCCATTGGGAAACAGCTTGCTCAACGGGAGCTAAAGCACGGGAAGACATGATTGAAGAGGCAATCATGACACCAGAGGTGACCTCTTGCTGGATGACCAACCATGCGCCCATGCCAAGCATGGCGGACTGCAAAATGAAGCGGAAGGTTTTGACGGCTGTTGCGAAAAAGGCAGCTCGGTCACCTGCTTTGCGTTGCTTGACCAAGTAGGCATCATTGCCCTTGTGCCATCTGTTCTTCATCGTCTCCATCATGCCCATTGCCTGAATGACTTCAGCATTGGAACGACTGGCTTCAACAATAGCAGAGCGGCGGTTTGTTTCAGCTGCAGCCTCACTCGAAGGTCTGCGGGAGGTAAGTTCATTCAACCCAACCAGCGCACAAATGACCAACGCACCACCGATTGCCATCATGCCAAGATAGGGATGGAAGAGGTACACGATACCGAAATAGAGTGGCATCCACGGCAAGTCGAAGATGGCGGCAGGGCCTGGGCCTGAAAGGAAACTGCGCACCTGATCCAGGTCCTGAACCGGGCGCATCTTTGCACCTTTGGGGCCGAGAATAAGTGGTAGGCTCGTTGAGATCTCGTAGGAAACGCCAGAGAGCTGGGCATCTACACGTTGCCCAAGACGGGACAAAACACGACTGCGGAGTGTTTCCAGAATTCCATAGAAAAGAAAAAGGACACCAACAAGAGTTGCCAAAACGACGAGCGTTGGAACCGATCCACTTGCCAGCACGCGGTCATAGACCTGCAGCATAAAGAGTGGTCCTGTCAGCATCAAAATATTCAACAGCATGCTGACGCCACCAATTCCAACCAGTGCGGACCTTAGAGATCTGAATGCACTGGTGATTACAGATTCTTTCTGTCTTTGGCTGTCGGGCATAAGCTTTCTCTCAATTGCTTTGGGAATTAAAGCAAGAAACTCCCTCCCGGTATTCACCGGGAGGGAGCCGTTCTTTTGATTAGCTCATCAATCAGATCAGGCTATCATCCTGATTAATCGAATGCATCTGATCTACAACTCCGCCGTCTTCAGTTACTATGGTGTTGAAGTCGTCAGCTTCGAAGTTCTCCGCAGTGAGGTCTTCCACGTTAATGCCGTTCAAGGTGTAGGTGTGGCCACCATTGTCCAAAACCTCGATCACAACACTGTTGTTCTCTTCCGTGATCTGAACCTGTGATGCATTCAGATTACCAAAATCAATGGTGTCGGTTGCAGGGTCGAAGTTTGTGATGACTTCTTCTGATGCCCAATCCCAATTGATCTCAACGGTATCGCCTCCGATTGCTCCATTGCCGTTGGCCGCAGCTGCAAGAGCTGATTCAGGAGCATTCTGAGCCTCACGAGGACCAGTTTCCTGTTCAGCTTCCTGAGCAGGAGCGGCAACCGCATCATCATCTCTGTCATTGGAAGCAGCTGCTTCCTGTGCAGTGGTTGATGCTTCAGGAGCCTCTGGAATGTAGGTAGAGTCTACACTTTCAGCTTCGGACTGAGTTCCCACATCTGCCAGATTTTCAGCATTTGACAGGAAGTCATCAATCTTAGCCTGAGCAGCTGCATCATTTGCGATGATGCTGTTTGCTGTCAGATCGGCTACGACAATACCAACCAGCAGAAGTAACCGACCACCGTTACCCGGCAGAGTGAACAACACACCATTGTCGGTCTGTTCCACTTCGAACTGGTCGCCGCCAATCCAACCGATGTTCACGGTATCCTGTTCCGGGTTGAAGTTTGCAACTTCTTCCTGCTTGCCCCACTGCCAATCCAGTGTGAACTCACGAGGTGAACCATCGCCCGGATCAACTGGGTCAACCGGATCCACTGGATCTACAGGGTCGACCGAGTCAGGATCTGGGGTTGGGTCTGGGTCCGGAGTTGGGTCGACAGGTGGCTGTGAACCTTCACCGCTGAGCAGATCAAGGATTTCCTGCAATGTAGATGGATCTTTGATGTCGAAGTTATCGGCATTCAGATCCTCAAGGAACACACCTTCGAGCAGAAGGGTCTGTCCACCATTTGATGGCAGGGAGATCACAAGACCGTCTTCAGATTCTGTGAAGCTGATCTGGTCTGAACTGATCCAACCAATACTGATCTTATGATCCGCTGGGTTGAAGTCGGTGATAACGCTGTTTTCACCCCAAGCCCATGTGAACACGACCACACCATCACCAGGAACCTGACCCGGAGTGCCTGTACCCGGATCAACTGGGTCCGGATCTGGATCAGTTGGGTCGACTGGCTCAACCGGATCAGTTGGACCGAAGTCACCCGGTCTGGTCTGGTGGCCATCCGTTGTGTCGCCAGCTGGTGCTTCCGGAGTCAACAGGTCTTCACGGCTGACGAGGGTCACATCATCCTGATCAAAGCCAAATGGAACTTCAAGGTTATCTTCCATGACCTGATCGAAGTGGAATTCCAGCTGACCTGGGACCAGATCATCAAGGGAAATGCCTTCGAACAGGAAGCTCTGACCACTTGGCAGAGTAGAGATCAGCAGGCCGTCGTCAGTTTCTTCAACGCTCAGACGCTCACGTGTACCGTAGTACAGGAAGCTGATCTTCATGGATGATGGGTCAAAGTCAGAGATAACTTCGTGTACGCCGTACTCATGAGACCGGATGTAGACTGTGTCGTCTTCGCGAGGGCCCACGCCTTGTTCCCAAGAGACCACGCCACCAAGATCTTGACGGAGGTGTTCATTGCCAACCACTCCGAAGTCTGAGATGTCGACATCCTGATAGGTGACGCCCTGCACAATTTGTGCAGAAGAGCTCCACGGGCTGTCGAGAACAATTTCACCAGCAGGAGACTTGGTCACGATGAGGCCGTGAACAGATGTTCCGCCGAAGTCCAGCTCGTCCCTATCAGGATCAAAGCCAACGATATCGTCTGCGTTTACGTCAGCGCGGAACTTGGAACCACCTTCATCGGTCGTGCCGGTGACTGTTGGTGGGTTTGAACCGTCGTTGTCATAAACAAGCTCGTATCCGCCACCCTGACTTGGGTCCGGCACTTCAACGGTCTCGCCAATGGCAGAGACAACTTCGTTGAACGCAGACTGTTCTGCGACAGAGAAGTTTGCCAGAGACAGATCGGAGAGTGTCACACCCTGGAAGATGGTGGTGGACATGATGTTACCGAACTGATCAGTGATCACGATGCGGACTGTTTGTCCGAGTGCGTCACCGCTTTCCTCGAAGATCTCGAATTGTTCGCCAGTCACACCTTCCAGAATATGGATCATGTCAGAAGATGGATCGAAGTCTGCAATGACCTGAGACTCACTGTCCAGACCGAGCATATACATGTCGCCAGTATGGCCACCATGCCCATCATCGCCATCGCCTGGATGACCATGACCATCGTCACCATCACCTGGATCTACCGGGTCAACGGGATCAACCGGATCAACAGGATCGGTTGGTTCTTCAGGCTGAGTGTTTCCGCCAACAAGGTCTCTGATCAATTCAGCTGCTGATGCATCCTGAATGGAGAAGTTTGCCAGTGTCAGGTCAGCAAGTGCAACCCCGGCCAGGAGCAGCGTCTGCCCGCCATTGGACGGAATAGAGAAGAGTACGCCGTCTGGTGTCTCGGTCACTTCAAGTTGGTCTGCACTGATCCAGTCAACGAAGATCACGCCGTCTTCAGTGTCAAAGTCGTTGACGACTTCCTGTTCACCATATGACCATGTGACCACCACATCAGCATCTTCTTTTGGAACGCCAACGCCTGGCAGAGGGCCGTTCAGGCCTTCTTCGCCAGTCAGACGATCCTGGAAGTAGTCGATTGCTTCATCAACAGTTGGGCTTTCAAAGCCGCCAAACTGCTCAACATACTGCAGAATAGAGGTACCGTATTCGTCCTGCGAAACGTTGCCGCCCTGCAGGAGAGCAAGTGTACCGTAAGCGCCACGCAAGTGGGCAGCAGCCAAAATACCCGTCAGTGTGAGGGTTACGCTGACATCCTGACCCTTCTGCTCGTAGGTGAAGTCTTGTCCAATAAAGTCGTCCAGTGACTGGCCGCTGTTGGACAATCCATTTTCAATAATCTGGAGATTGAAGCCAAATGCTTCTTGAATAGCAACTTCCTGTGCTTCAGGAGTCATAAACTCTTCTAGTGAGTCGACGCCATTTTTGCCGGTCCAGGTGCCATCCCAAGTGTTGGTGGCTGCGCCGTTGCCGTAAAAGACGTCATCATCATAGTAACCCAGATCGATAAGCAGAGCTTCACCGAACTGGTAGCCGACGAACCCAAGAGAGTTGGTGGAGCGATAAGACATCGCACTCCATTGGTCGTCGTTCAGATCCCCCCAACTATCATACTCTGGAAAGAAGTCTTGCACCGGACCGCCTGCCCATTCGTTGAGCTGCCAATCCTGAATTCTGCCGTCGTTGTATCTTTCGCGATCCCAACCGGATTCGAAAGCCCGCAATGCGTCACGGAATTCGTCATATGTGCCACGATAGTCCATTGTATTCCCTCAATTTTTATTGAGAGGTTCCAGACAACTCCGAAATTAATGGAGCAAGCCGAATTGCTAAGGTCCGGAAGGCTCACCGAGCCGCTCTCGTTAAAAACGAACGCTGATGCGATCTGACTGCAATTTTGTTCTTTGCGTTTCCAACAGCGCATTGTTTGCAGTGCATCTGATCGCTTCCGCGTTCGACGAGGCTGATTTTTCTGGAAATTGGGGCCAAATTTCGAAAGAAAAATGGAGTATTTATTACAGACGATTTTAAAAAAATCTCTGCGAATCAATGTTTTACATCACAGAATACCGTTTTTAGAATCTGACGTTTCTGTTTTCTCTCAGTATTTCCGCGGCTTAACGATTCTATAGATTTAGAAAGATCTTTGGTATTTTATTGGCGTTTAAGGTGCCTTATTTGCCTTATTTGGCTCGTATTACTTTAGGATATCTACCTACACATTCTTGTGAATTATGCGGATATCACACGTGCTGCACGCACCATCAGGCTTCCGACTCAAAGTGCCTAGAGCTTGTCGCGTTTAATCGGTCATGTATCCAGCTGTTTTGAAGAAGTTGTTGCACTCTTGCTTTGTGAAGAGGTCGCAGACTTGGCCTACGGCCTGCCACAGTGCTTGATAACTTCTTGCTGCGGCCTTGCGGATCAAGGCCTTGAGTTTGGAAAATGCCATCTCGATGGGATTGAGATCCGGACTGTAAGGTGGGAGGAATAAAAACCATGCACC